>CAZNDH010000079.1:0-1545 GCA_964571765.1 uncultured Acidimicrobiaceae bacterium | reverse complement strand
TTCCGGGTCTTCGGCGACCTGGTGGTCACCGACGAGGACGGCAACGAGCACCACCCGGCTGGCCGACAAGCCCAGATCCTCGCCGTCCTCCTCGCCGTCCACCCTGACTCGGTGACTTCAGGGCGGCTCATCGACGAGGTCTGGGGTGAGTCACCCCCAAAGGATCCCGACTCCGCCCTCCACAACGCGGTGTCCCGACTGCGCCACTTGGTCGGAGCCGACCTGGTTACCACTCCAACCGGATACGCCCTCAACCCGACGATCCTCGACTTCGAGCGATTCGACCAGGCTGTCGAAGCGGCACGGAGATCGGGCCGGCTCGAAGACTACGAGTCGGCCATTCGCCTGTGGACCGGTGATCCGTTCCGCGGGTACGAGGACCATCCCGCGGTTGCCTTGGAAATCGAACGTCTCGAGCAGAGCCATCGTCGGGCTAGCCAGAAGTGGCACGCCTTGTTGCTAGAGCACGGTCGGGCCGACGAGGCGGCGGAGAAGCTGAAGCTCGCCGTCGCGGCCCACCCCCTCGACGAAGGCCCCCTCGGGCTGTACATGCGCGCTCTCAATGCATCCGGCCGTAAGCCGGAGGCGCTCCACGCTTTTCGTGACTACGAGTCGAGGCTCGCCGAGGAGACAGGGCTGGAGCCCTCTGTGGCCATCCGTGAGCTCGAGTTGTCGATCCTCGTCGACGAGCTCGACTTACCCGAGCGGGAGTCGCGTCCAACGATCACCATGGACATTTCGGTGTCCTACGTCGATCGCGGTGATGGGACGAATGTCGCCGTGGGCCGGACCGGCAATGGCTCTCAGCTTTTCATCCATCCCGGTTGGCTATCTGCGTTGGACCTGGTCTCTGCCGGACTCGACATGCGTACCCCGTTCTGGGCCGCCCTCTCCCGAACCCATGAGCTGGTCATCTTCGACCGCTTCGGCACCGGATTGAGCAAGGGAAGCCCGGATGACACCTCATTTCGGGCGAGTGTCGAGGAGCTGAAGACGCTTCTTCGCAAGACGACCGATGCGCCGGTACCCGTGTGGGCGGCGAGTGCAGCGGGCCCCATCGGGGTTCAGGTCGCGGTCGAGGCGCCCGAGCTGATCAGCCACCTCATCCTGTACGGGACCTACGCTTCGGGGCCCGAGACCTTTTCCAGGGCGGCAGCCGAATCCATAAGCTCATTGGTGAGAGCGAGCTGGGGTGTTGGCTCGGACGTGCTGGCCCAAATGCTTTTCCCGGGTGGGTCTGCGGAGCAACGTGACGCATGGGCCCGGTTCCAGAAGAAGACCGCCTCCCCAGAGCTGGCAGCGCAGCTCCTCGATCAGATCTACGCCGCAGATGTCTCCCGGATGCTCGACCGGGTGACGGTCCCCTGTCTGGTGATCCACTACCGAGGGGACAAGGGGATACCAACAAAAGGAGGCGAGCAACTGGCCCGAGGGATCCCGAACGCTCAATTCGTGATGCTGGATGGGATCTCTCACTACCCGCTGCCGGGCGATGAGGACAGGGTCGTGGAGATCGTCGACCGCTTTCTCGAGGGGGACAGCGCG
>CAZNDH010000078.1:0-1549 GCA_964571765.1 uncultured Acidimicrobiaceae bacterium | reverse complement strand
GTCGAACCAGGTGCGGTAACCGCGGGGAGGCCCGTGGTTGTTGGAGATTCGGGGGATTGCGCCGGCGGGCGTCAAACGAGGGACAAACGACTTAGATCTCGGCGATAGCTGACCGACTCGATCCCCTGGGGATCAATAGCTCGCCAAGGGCTCCGCTACTCCTCTTCGCCGTGAGGCGAAGGGAACGCTCCCTGGCTCCCTACCTTGGTTAGGTTGGCGAGAATGTCAGTGTGCAGGCCACTACTTCTGAGGCGATGTCCGTGAGGAGGCGGTCGTGAGCCCAGGCGTGGGCTCGGAGCATGTCGGTGGCGGACTTGGCGTCGATTCCCATCTGCGACATGACCATGCCGGTGGCTTGATGGAACGTGTCGTGTTCGGCTGGCTGGTCTGGTGAGGGGGGCTGTTGGCTGAGAGAGCCGACCACGAGTGAGGCGAGCTCTTTTGCGATCTGCTCGGCGTCGGCGAGAGTTTCTGGAGTGATCGTGCCGTGTCGGTCTTGGAGGTTGATTGTTGCGAAGGTGGTTCCTCCCGTTCGTAGGGGAACGCCGCCGATGGATGGGTAGCCGATGGCGTGGGCCTTGGCCGAGAGCTGGGGCCATGGGTTGATGTTGGAGGGCGCGGTTTCTGCGGTTTTCGATGTGCTGTTCACTCCGGCGTCGAAGCATGGTCCCTCTTGGAAAGTGAATTCCCACTCGGCCAGGGCACGAGAGTCGTCCGAGGAGGAACAGAGGATCAGCTGATCGGAGGCTCCGACAAAGGAGATGGTGATGTCGCTGACTTCGAGCAGTCGGGCGCAGTCAGTGGCCAACGATCCCGGTAGGCCGGGTTCGTCCCATGATGTGACTGATTCCCGCAGAGTGTCGAGGTCGGAGGAGCTGATCATTGGTTCGCTCGTTCCTCGATCATCGAGTCCAAACCGGCCAGTTCGAGGAGTCGGCGTACCGGGGACGAGGGTTCTCGTATGGTGATCGTCTCGGGGTCGTACCCATCGACGGCGGTCAAGAGCGCGTGCAAGCCGCTTGCGTCCATGAACCCCAGCTCGGGGAGCAGGTAGACGACCTTGCGGGGATGACCATTGTTCCGGCTTAGATCGTTATAGGGCTCAAGGTGCTGTTTCAGCATCGGGCCGGTGGCAAGATCCAGTTCGCCTCTGACCTCGAACACCCAAGCGGATGATTCTTCGCTTCTCACTGCTACGTCGAAAGGAGGAGGGTGGTAACCGGATGAGCCTGCTCTCGATTCGGAAGTTGTGACGGTCATGTCCTGGCCTCTCATTGGATTGAGGTCCGCCAGGATCTAGAGCAGATGGTTCGGTTGCGCTTCTCCCCTACTCTACAGGCGCATCCGCGCTACGTCTAGGACGGGAAAATCAGCGCTAATCGGCAGAGCTGAGGTGGGGTGCCAAGTCGCCTGAGACGATGGCAGCGGAGATGTCTCGCAGCCGCTCGTTGTTGCTGCGGGCATGATTCCGGATCCGCCTGAAAGCCTCGTCCATGGTCACCTCGGCCCCATGTGCGACGACTCCTTTGGCCTGCTCTATCACCACCCG
>CAZNDH010000077.1:0-1862 GCA_964571765.1 uncultured Acidimicrobiaceae bacterium | reverse complement strand
CCGGCTCCCGTCGTCCGACGCTCATGGGAAAGGGAGACGAGGTGGATTACATACTCTTCGACACCCAGGACGGCGTGAAGGCCCGCGACCGGGCCTTCCTCGAGCAACTCGGCCACCGGGTCATGGTCTGCCCGGGGCCGGCCCATGGCACGCTGTGTCCGATTCTTGCCGGTGAGGGCTGTGCCCTGGCCGAGTCGGCCGGTGCCATCGTGTTCGAGTTCGACCTGGATCGGCCGCAACACCGGGCGATCCTCCGTCGATACAAGGAGAAGGTGCCGGCAGACATCCCCATCCGGGTGGTGGTTTCGCCCGAACAGATGGAGCAATACGCCAGTCTGCTCAAAGGGGTCAAGGTGTGGAACCATGCCCCCGTGCCCGGCGACCTCGACGCAATCGCCGCCGAGGTGGAGGCGGCGCAGAGATGAAGTAGGTGTCAGGGCTCGGCGAGGTTGCCGTCGGGGCTGACGAATTCGGTGGGGTTCAGGCCGTCGTGACGCCGCCCACCCCACAATCACGATCATCCTGCCGCCGTCATCGTCTGGCTTGCGAGGACCCATGCGGATCGTCGCCCTGAGGTCGTCTTGGTCGGTGATTCGGATGGTGGGGATGGCGAGGACGGCCATGTCACTGCTTATCGTGCTGCCAGCGATGATGCCGGCCACATGAGCAAGCGACTACCTGGAAGGGGGCGTGTGGTCGACTCCCATCGCATCGCCCGCTCCGCATTCATATCGGCCCTCGGGTTCGCCGTGATCGCCGCCGGCTGGAGTGCCTACGTCCTGGCGTTCGGTGGGTCGTGGTGGGGGCCTCTGCACTCTTTTCTCGCGGGCACTGTCCTGCTGGCCATCTCTGGGGCGAGCCAGATGTTCACCATCACCTGGTCGGCGACGATCCCGCCTTCCCGTACGCAGGTCGCCACGCAGAGGTGGCTGCTCATCGCTGGAGTCGGAGCAGCGATGGTCGGAGTCACCTTCGATCTCCCACCCCTCGTCTTGGTCGGAGGTCTGGCCGCCATTGCCGGGGTGGTCCTCCTTGGCTGGATGATCTTCGCCTCCGTGCGGAGGAGCTTGCTACGCAGATTCGACCTGTCGGCGCGCTTCTACCTCACTGCTTTCGCTGCGGGCACCGTCGGCATCACCCTCGGAACGATGATGGGAGCCAATATGGCCGGCAGTTCACTGTCGACGATCCGGCTGGTCCACACGCACCTCAACCTGGTTGGCCTGGTCGGCCTCACCATCATCGGCACCATCCCTACTTTGCTGCCCACCACCGCCCACAGCCGCGCTGTGTCAGGTCGGGAGGCGACGGTCGCTTGGTGGGCAGGGTTAGCCGGCACGGTTGCCATCCTCGGTGGCCTTTGGGTACCCGAGCTGGTTGGAGTTGGCACCATCTACATCGCCACTGCCGGCATGCTGATTCTGGGGGGGATCCTGGGGCGCATCTGGGACCGTGGGAGACACAAACTCACGTTCCTCCAGATCACCCTCGGGACGATGTGGCTCATCGGGTGGGCTTTCATCGACGGGGTACGGGTGATCAGTGGTGAGACCATCGCCCACTTCAGTGGGTGGACATCAGCGGCTGTGCTCGCCGGAGTCGGTCAGGTGCTGGTGGGCTCGCTCGCCTATCTGGTGCCCGTCCTCAAAGGCTCGCCCTTCGTGACCAATAGAGACATCATGGAGGAAAGGCCATGGTTACCGCTGATCGCACTCAATGCAGCCGGGCTCTCCCTGGGGGCCGGTTTCGACCTGGCGTCGGTGGTGCTGTCATCAACCTGGGCGGCCGACTTCGGGATCAGGCTGGCCCGGGTGATCAGGGGCCGATCCGACGGCGATGCAAGTAGCGGTGACGACGACTGA
>CAZNDH010000076.1:0-2287 GCA_964571765.1 uncultured Acidimicrobiaceae bacterium | reverse complement strand
TAGGCGCCGAGGAGGAGTTGCTGGCCGGTCTGGCCTCGGGCGTAGAAGGTGCGGGCCACCTGGGCACCGCCGAACGAGCGGTTGTCGAGCAGCCCACCGTACTCCCGGGCGAAAGGCACCCCCTGGGCGGTGGCCTGGTCGATGATGTTGAGCGACAGCTCGGCGAGGCGATGGACGTTGGCCTCGCGGCTGCGGTAGTCACCCCCCTTCACCGTGTCGTAGAAGAGGCGGTGGACGGAGTCACCGTCGTTGTGATAGTTCTTGGCGGCATTGATCCCGCCCTGGGCGGCGATGGAGTGGGCCCGTCGAGGGCTGTCGTGGAAGGTGAATGCCTCCACCTGGTAGCCCAACTCGGCGAGGCTGGCCGCAGCCGAGGCCCCGGCCAGACCGGTGCCGACCACGATGACCTTGAACTTCCTCTTGTTGGCCGGGTTGACCAGGCGGAGGTCGAACTTGTGGTTGTTCCACTTGTCGGCAATGGGACCTTCGGGGATCCGGGCATCGAGCTGGAGAGTCATGACAGCATCCCGAAGGCGATGGCCAGGGGCGGGACGATGAAACCGAGCGTGATGACCGCGGAGAGCCCGACGGCGAGGTAGCGCCGGGCAGTGTTGAACCGGGGGTGATTGATACCCAGGCTCTGGAACATAGACCATGCCCCGTGGTAGAGGTGGATTCCGAGGAGCACCGAGGCGATCACGTAGAGGGCGGTCACCGGGGGCCGACTGAAGGTGGCGACGAAGTTGGCATAGACCTCGCCGTGCTCCCAGGTCTCAGGTGCCATCGGCTGGATCCCCCAGGTGAAGTCGGCCAGATGGAAGGCGAGGAAGGCGAGGAAGATGGTGCCACTCCAACGCATGGTGCGGCTGGCGTAGTTGGCGGCGACGTAGTGGCGGGGGCTCTGGTAGTCGTCGGGTCTGGCGCCCCGGTTCATCATGGTCAACGAGTAGGCGGCATGGATGTGGAGGAGGAAGGCGACGATCAGCCCGGTGCGCAGGATCCAGAGGAAGACGTGCTCGGGGACGATCGGAGAGAACAGCTCACGGAGGGCGTGGGCGTAGACGTCGATGTCGGGGATCCCATCGATGTCGGGCAGGAACATCTTGAGGTTTCCCACCATGTGGGCCAGGGAGAACCCGATGATGAGCAACCCGGTGACCGCCATCACCCACTTCTTGCCGATAGCCGAGCGGTAGAACTCGATGGGGAAAGGCGCCCGCTTGGTCTGTTCGGTCTTGGTGGTCACGGGGTCCTGATTATGGCATTACCGCCTGCTCACTCCGTCATCGGGCTTGGTGGTTGGTGCTGTACAGGCTGTCCCCTGCGAATGGTGGGGGGACCGCCGCAGCAAGCGGGGGCGAGGGGGCGGCGGTCTCCCGGCAACTTCGGGGTTGACGGCGCGCGTAAGACGCCATAATGTCACTGGTGTAATTACACGGTTGTGAGGAGACCTGATGCAGAGCAAGCTCGTCGAAGCCCTGGCGATAGGTGAGCTTTCCTGGCAGGACTACGCCAACTGCCGTGGCGCCGACGCCGACCTGTTCTTTCCGGAACGGGGGGCCTCTACCCGGAAGGCGAAGGCCATCTGTGCCGAATGTGAGGTCAAGGCCCAGTGCCTCGACTACGCCATCGAGATGGGCGAGAAATTCGGGATATGGGGTGGTCTCAGCGAGCGGGAGCGGAGGCGGGTGCGTCGGGAGCGGGCCGTGCGGGAGCGCAAGGTCAGCTGAAGTTCTATAGGTAGAGCCCAGAGGAGTTGTCACGCTCCTTGCGCCCGGGGGGGCCAAGGGCACGCCGCTGCATCTCCGCCAGCTGGGTCTGGGCGGCCATCTGCTGACTCCACAAGCTGGCCTGGATCCCGTGGAAAAGGCCTTCCAGCCACCCGATCAGCTGGGCTTGGGCCACCCTCAACTCCGATTCGGTGGCCCCCTCATTGTTGAGTGGGATCATGATCTCGTTGAATTCCTCCTGGAGCTCCGAGGACAGCGCCTCCTCGAGCTCGGCCACCGACCGGGCATGGACCTCGGCCATCCGCTTCCGGCCTCCTTCATCCAAAGGTGCCTGTCGGGCCTCTTCCAGCATCGCCCGGGTCATCGAGGCTATCCGGATCAGCTTGGACGGCTCGCTGACCTCGGGGGTCTCGTCGATCTCGGTCGCCTCGACCACCTGAGGTGTCACCTTCTCCTCCTGCATCACCAGCGACACTAACCCCCTTCCGGCGATGTCCGCCCCGTTCGCGGGGCGACCGACCGCAACCGTCGGCTGTCGTCGGCAGATGAGAGTGTGC
>CAZNDH010000075.1:0-2538 GCA_964571765.1 uncultured Acidimicrobiaceae bacterium | reverse complement strand
CTCAAACCGGGTCGATGACCACCACCGGGATGCGACGGTCGGTCCGGGTCTGGTAGTCGTCGTAGGCCGGCCAGAGACCGGTCATCTGCTCCCAGAGGGCGGGGCGCTCCTCGGCGGTGGCATCCCGGGCCACTGCGCTGAAGACCTCCGACCCGACCTGGATCTCCACCTCGGGGTTGGCCCTGAGGTTCAGATACCACAGGGGATGGTTGGGATTCCCGCCCTTTGAGGCGACCACCACATAGGCGTCGTCGAGCCTTCCGTAGATCAACGCCGAGCGGCGCAGCTTCCCACTCCGCCGACCCCGGGTTGTGAGGAGGAGGGTGGGGACGCCGTTCCAGATGTGGCCCTTGTCACCGTCAGTCTGCACGTATTCCTTGATGTGGTCGGCGACCCATCCGGATGGCGAGTCGTGGACCTGCTCACGCTGTGTCATGATTCGAACGGTAGAGAGGGATCCCCCCGAATCGTAAGTCAGAAGCGAGGTCGAGATTGGAGTCCTTGGGAGTCGATGACACCGCCCTGGTGGTGGTCGATGTGCAGAAGGCGTTCGAGGAGTGGGATGCCGCAGGCCAGCGACGCAACAACCCTGATGCCGTTGAGCGGATCGCCAATCTCCTCACAGATTTCAGAGGCAAGGGCGCTCCGGTGATCCACGTAAGGCACGCTTCGCTCAACCCCGACTCCGCCTTCGGCGCCGAGCGCCCCGGACATCAGGTGATCGACGCCGCCCGCGAAGTGCCGGGGGAGACGGTAATGGTGAAACACGTCAACTCGTCTTTCATCGGCACCGACCTCGAGGTGGAGCTGCGTCGCATGGGAATCGACAACGTGGTGGTGGTGGGGGCCACCACCAACCACTGCGTGGAGACAACCGCCCGGATGGCGGGGAACCTCGGTTTCAACACCCTCCTGGTGCGCGACGCCACCTGGACCTACGACCGGCTCGGGGTCGATGGCGAGGTCTACCCCGCCGAGCAGGTCCATGCCATGACCCTGGCCAACCTCAACGACGAGTTCGTCGAGGTGGTGACCACCTCCGAGGTCACCGGGAGGCTAGGGGCGGGGTGAACGGAGTCCCTCCCGCTGGCCCTCCTCCGCGGAGTCAACATCGGGAAGCGGCAGATGTCGATGCCCGAACCGGCCCCGTCGCCGCAGGGATCGGCCTCCACCAGGTGGCCACCTGACTGCAGAGCGGCAATTCAATTGACGGGATGGTGGCCACCACCCGCAACTAGCGAACTTTGTTCAAGCTGACGGAGATGCTGGAGGCCCGGTAGACACCACATAAGACCCCGGAGGAACCTGGTGCAGAGTGGCCTGGTCGACGATGGTCCGCCCGAACGGCCATAGGGCAAGGCCGGTCATCTTGAACAATGCCAGTCCCAGAGGGATCCCGATGATGGTGAGACACAACAGCAGCCCGAACACCACGTGAAGCAGGGCGAGCCACCAGCCGACCAGCACCACCCAGACCAGGTTGGCCAGCCCGGAGACCACCGGAGACGATCCCGGGGCAGGGACCACCACCCGGCCGAAGGGCCACACCGCAAACACCGCCAGCTTGAAGGCTTGAATACCGAAGGGGATGCCGATGATGGTGATGCAGAGGACCAAGCCGATGCCGGCGTAGGTCATCGCCAGAGGGAAGCCGGCGAGGATCAGCCAGAGCAGGTTGAGGATGACGTGGAGCACAAACCCACCCTACGCCAGGTTCACAGCCTCCCCGCGTCGATGATCCGCTGGAGGAACTGACGGGTCCTCGAGTGGGTGGGCTCCTCGAACACCTGGGAGGGTGGTCCCGACTCGAGGACCCGGGCCTGGTCGAGGAAGTAGACCCGGTCGGCCACCTCACGGGCGAATCCCATCTCGTGGGTGACGATGAGCATGGTCATCCCCGAGGCCTTGAGGTCGCGGATCACCGAGAGCACCCCGCCCACCAGCTCCGGGTCGAGGGCGGCGGTTATCTCGTCGAGGAGGAGAACGTCGGGGTCTGTGGCCATCGCCCGAACGATGGCTACCCGCTGCTGTTGGCCGGCAGAGAGTTTGTCCGGGTATGAGCCGGCGAACTCGCCCATCCCCAAGCGGTCGAGCAGCCGGCGGGCCCGATCCTCGGCCTCCTGCCGGGAGACGCCGTGGACCCTTCGAGGGGCCAGGGTGACGTTGTCGAGCACCGTCATGTGGGGGAACAGGTTGTAGGACTGGAACACGATCCCGATCCGTCTGGGGATCACCGTCCCCTTCAGGGTCTCGTGGTCGATGGGGACTCCGTCGAGGAGTACCCGGCCATGGTCGAAGGGGACCAGTCGGTTGATACAGCGGAGCAGGGTCGACTTGCCCGAACCGGAGGGTCCGATGAGCACCACCACCTCGTGATCGTCCACCCCGAGGTCGATCCCATGGAGAACCAGCTTCTCCCCGTAGTACTTGGTCAGATCCTCGACCTCGATGCGACGCATCACCGGGTCCTCTGGAGACGACGCTCCTGGTCACGACGGGTCACCCAATCGGTGAACCGGGCCATGGGAATGCTGGCGA
>CAZNDH010000074.1:0-2988 GCA_964571765.1 uncultured Acidimicrobiaceae bacterium | reverse complement strand
CCCAAATCCCAAACTTGGTCACACGCCCCCATCCTCAATCCTCGAATCGGCGTTGTTCACCAAGTCGTCGGGCGAGGGTAACGGCATCCTCAGCGCTCATCTCTCTCCCTTGGTCCCAAGCGCGATCTGCGGCTTTGGTAGATAGCCGGCTTCGGGCGTCACCCAGTGGGTCGCCGATCAGCGGCTCCAGGAAACCGAGCGGGGGACCGCCGCCAATCTCATCGCGGAGGGTCTCAGAAGCGCCGGCGAGCCGCAGAGCATCCTCATCCCAGCCATTCCAGGCTGCCAGGTAGCCAAGAATTAACAGACCCATCGCTACTCCAGGAGGAATCTCATCCTCGATTGCAAATACAAGACACTCCAAGCCGGCCGACCAAGCATCCTTCGGCCGGCCGGCTAGGGCATAGGCCATCCCCAACATGGACACGTTGTTATCGAGTTGGAAGCGGTCACCCAGACGGCGCCATATCCCAACGCTTTCCTCCATTTGGGAAACGAAGGAGACCCAATCTCCCTCCCACGCACTTCGCCCCGCCATCGCCGAGATTGCTCGGGCCTCTCCCGCCTCGTCCCCTGCCTCCCTGAAGAGCTCCCGGCATTCCTCGAACAGTGACATGGCGAACTCGAAATCTCCGCCGCCCAATTTGACGTGGGCATAGTTGTATAGGGCTTCGGCGACACCGACTTGATCTCCCCGCTCTCGCTCGATATCCAGCGCCTCGGTGTAGTAGATCTCCGCGCTCTCGATGTCGTTTCTCCACCATGCGATCCCACCAGCACCAGCGAGTGCTTTAGCCCGGGCAGCGTTGCGTTGCCGGCCTTCTGGCATGGCCAGTACCTCCTCGAACCACGCTCGAGCCTCTTCGATATGGCTCCGCAGCTGCCAGAAACGCCAAAGGGCCCCCGCCGCCAGCTGAGCAGTCTCCGCCTCAGCCGCATCGATCGCCCACCGAAGGGCGGAGCGGAGGTTCGGGTGTTCACGCTCGCAGCGGTCGAGCGATGAACGTCCTTGAGGACCGGTCAGATGGGCCTCTACTTCTTCTGCCATCGTGAGGTAGTGCCGACTGTGGCGTGCGAGCATCATGTCCAGCTCGCCGGAGGTCGCTAGTTGCTCGCGGGCGAAATCCTGGATCGTGACCAACATGGACAGTCGCGGCTCCCCGTCGCGGGTTTCGGAGCGCACCAGCAGGGATTGGTCGATCAGGTCGGTGACTCCATCGATAGGATCGAGCCCGAGCTCATTGGGATCACACACCGCCTCTGCGGACTCGAACGTGCAACCCCCGGTGAAAACCGACATGCGGGCGAACAACCTCCGCTCCGCGTCGTTGAGCAAGTCGTAGCTCCAGCCGATGGCTCCCCGGAGCGTCCGCTGTCGTTCCGGAACAGTCGAAACATTGGACGACAGGATCGAGATCCCGTCGTGGAGACGACCGAGCATCTGTTCAGGGCTGAAGAGCTTGGTCCTCGATGCCGCCAGCTCTATGGCCAAGGGAAGACCGTCAAGCCTTGCGGTGATCTCGGCTACGGCTCGGGCGTTCGCCTCGGTCAATTGGAACCCAGGCCGGACGGCGTTAGCTCGTTCGGTGAAGAGCCGCACTGCTTCCAATTGGCGGAGCCGAGGAAGATCAGCATGCTGCTCGTCGAGCGGGATCTGTAAGGGCGGGATGGCGTACTCCTGCTCGCCACGAAGGGAAAGGCTGACTCGGGAAGTGACCAACACCCTGAGTCCCGGTCCGGTGGATAGAAGCGTCTCCAGAGGTGGCGCTGCCTCCACCAGGTGCTCGAAGTTGTCGACGATCAGTAACATCTCCTTCTCACGGACATAGTCCTCGATGGCCTGGAGGAAAGACCGACCACTCGATTCCCTGAGCTGCATGGCGACAGCAATCGCCGAAGGGACGAGCACCGGGTCGGCAACCACCGAGAGGTCCACGAAGAACACTCCATCGCGAAAGTCGCTCAGAACCTCGGCCCCCACTTGAAGGGCCAGTCTTGTTTTGCCCGCCCCGCCAGGGCCGGTCACCGTCACCAGACGCGTCGCGGACAGCAAGGCAGTGACGTCCTCGATCTCTCGTTCCCTCCCGACGAACGAGGTCATCTGAAGCGGCAGGTTGTTGGGCCTGAGATCGAGGGTTGATAGCGGAGGGAACTGGGCGAGAAGTCCAGCGATGACCAGGTCGTGTAGATGTTCCGGGTGACTGATGTCTTTGAGGCGATGTTCTCCCAGATCTCGCAACGCCACGTCATCAGGCAGAGAGTGGTCCACAAGAGCCCGAGTGGCATCGGAGAGAAGAACTTGACCGCCGTGGCCCGCCGCGGCGATTCGAGCCGCCCTGTTCACGTCCATCCCCACGTAGTTGTCGCCACCCAACACGCCCTCGCCGGTGTGAAGACCCATGCGCACTCTCACCGGGGCCTCCGACCATTCATGCTCAGCCAACCATCTCTGCGCCGACACCACAGCTCGAATGGCCCCAGCGGCACTGGGAAAGGCCGCGAAAAACGAATCGCCCTCCGTCCGGACTTCACTGCCATCTCCAGTGGCGATGGCCCGTCGGAGTATCACCGCATGTTCATCCTGCACTGCCCGATAACGGTCAATTCCCAACTCGTGGAGAAGCCGAGTCGATCCCTCGATGTCGGTGAACATGAACGTGACCGTTCCGGTCGGCAACTCAGGCACTGCAACAAGGTAGTTGACCGGGAAGGGATCACTCCACCGAGTGCCTAGCTGGTCACATGCGTCAAAGTTCAGAAGTCAAGCCCGCAGTCGCAGCCGTCGGTGATCCTGCCACGAGCGAACGCCCCGGAACCCCACCTGCGGGACGATTGAGTAATGGCGACGGTGCAAATGAGCAGTGGTGGGTCAGCTCGCACCTAAGTGCCGGCCAATTCCTCCAACGTCGGGCAGTTGGTGCCAAAGCCGTAACGTTCGCACTCGGCCTTGGTGAACCCCCGGGTGAGGGAGCCCGAAACCACATCGGC
>CAZNDH010000073.1:0-3023 GCA_964571765.1 uncultured Acidimicrobiaceae bacterium | reverse complement strand
GAGGTTCGCAGGTGTTGTTCACTAGCCTGGGCGGGTTGTGACCAGGCCCGGTAGGTGATGCGGATAATCATTGTGGGGGCGGGGGCGGTCGGCTCCTACCTGGCGGAGCGGCTCTCCGGCGAGGGTCTCGACGTGGTTGTCATCGAGGACAACGAGAAGCGGGCCGCCCAGCTCCAGGAGTCCATCGACGCCCTGGTGATAACCGGCAACGGTGCCACCATGAAGGCACTGGAAGAAGCCGGCGCCAGGGAAGCCGACCTGCTCATCGCGGTCTCCGACTCCGATGGCGCCAACGTGCTCGCCTGCTACACGGCCACCGAGCTGGGCACGACCACCACCATCGCCAGAATCGAGGACCCCGGGATCAAGGAGGGGGCCAATCGTCTGGGTGTCGACTTCGTCATCGACCCTTCTGCAACCGCAGCCGAAGGCCTGGCCGACATCGTCGGCGCCGGAGGGGCATCGGAACTGATTCCCTTCGCCAACGGGAGGTTGGTCATGGTCGGAGGGCTTGTGGCCGCGGGCGCCCCGCTCACCCGGGGGCCTCTGCACGAGCTTCGACCCCGTACTGCAGAGTGGGGATGGGTGGTGGCCGCCATCGTCCGAGATGGGCAGACCACCGTCGCCCACGGGGACACAGTCGTCCATCCAGGGGATCACGCCCTCCTCATGACCACCAAGGATCGGGTGGAGGATGCGGGACGGCTGATCGGCTTGAAGCGTTTCCGGTTCGATCGGGTATTGATCATGGGAGGGACCCGGCTGGCCGAGCTCACCGCCGACACCCTGCACCATGCCGGGTTCGACGTGGTCATCGTCGAGGCGGATGAGGAGAGGTGCCGGAAACTGGCGGCCTCCCATACCCGTGCGTTGATCATCGCCGGCGACCCCACCGATCCTGAGGTACTGCGCGAGGTAGGCCCGGGCCTCAATGATGTGGTCCTGGCCCTCACCGGGTGGGACGAGGTGAATGTGCTCTCGTGCCTGGTGGCCAAGGCAATGGGCGCCGGGATGGTCGTCTCACGCTTCAACCGCATCCCCTATGTCAAGCTGCTCGGAGGAGTGGGCATCGATGCCGCCATCTCCTCCAGGCTGTTGGCGGCAAGCACCATCCTCCGTTACGTGCGTCAGGGCCAAGTGGAGCAGGTGGCCGCCTTCTCCGACACCGACGCCGAAGCCATCGAAATCGAGGTCGCCCCTGACTCGAAGGCAGTGGACAAGACCCTGGTCGAGCTCGGGCTGCCTCTCGGTGTTGTGATCGGCGGTGTATCCCGCAATGAAACCACGTTCGTTCCCGACGGCTCGTCGGTGGTCCGGTCCGGAGATCACATCATCTTCTTCGCCCTCCCAGGGGACATCGAGGCCGCCTCCGCCTTGTTCAGCGGATGAGCCCCCCCGCCCCGGCCCCTGAGGGCCCCGTTGCCTCGCTGCTCAAGACGGTTGCGTATGTCCTCGGCTCGGTGCTCCTTTTTGTCGGAGTAGCCATGGCCGTGGCCGCAATTGTCTCGCTGCTGCACCGAGAAGCCAACGAGGCGGCTTGGATCACGATCGCCGCCGGGATCACCGGTGGCTCGGGGCTCTTGACCCGACGGATCGTCAGAAAGCCGGAAACGATCACCGTCAAACAGGGTTTCGCCACCGTTGGCTTGGCGTGGTTCGTCTTTTCGCTGTTCGGCACCCTCCCCTACCTATTCACTGGGGCGATCCCTGATGTCTGGGACGCCGTGTTCGAGAGTGCCTCGGGATTCACCACCACAGGGGCCTCCATTCTCGCCGACCCGGGGCTGCTCCCCAGAGGGGTGGCCTTCTGGCGAGCCACCAGCCAGTGGCTAGGCGGCATGGGGGTGATCGTCCTCGGAGTAGCAGTCCTTCCCCTCCTTGGCACCGGCGGCATGCAGCTCGCCCGGGCCGAAGCCTCGGGCCACACCCCGGACCGCCTCACCCCCCGATTCCAAGAGACAGCCAAGCGGCTCTGGCTGGTCTATGCGGCGATCACCCTCGTAGAAATGGGGTTTTTATATGCCGGCGACATGACCGGATTCGAGGCAGTCATTCACTCGCTGACCACCATGTCCACCGGTGGCTTCGGAACGGAGGCCGACTCGATCGCCGGGTTCAGCAACTACACCAAGTGGGTGATAACCGGCTTCATGTTTCTCGGCGGGGTCTCCTTCGCCCTCCACTTCCGCGCCATGAGCCGCCCCGTCGAATACTGGCGAAGCTCCGAGTTCCGCCTCTACCTGTGGATAATCGTGGCCGCGGTCATCATCGTCGCCGGCGGACTTCTCCGCGATTTCGACACCCCGACTGCCATCCTCGACGCAGCGTTCACCGCGGTGTCCATCATCACCACGACTGGGTACGCCTCAACCGACTTCGGGATGTGGCGTCCCGCGCTTCAGGTGGTGGTAATCGGCCTGATGTTCCTTGGAGGCATGGCCGGGTCGACCGCCGGCGCGATGAAGACCTTCCGGATTGGGGTCCTGGCCAAGGCTGCCTATGCGGACCTTCGCCGTCTGGTCCACCCGCACGGGGTATTCACGGTGAACTTCGGGAAGCATCGGGTCAAGGATCCCGTGGTTGAGGCGGTGCAATCGTTCTTCCTCTTCTACATGTTCCTCCTCATGACCTCGACGTTCCTCCTCGCTTTCATCGACGCCAACCTCGCCGAGGGACTGGACCTGATCACCTCGGCATCAGCCGTAGCCTCAGCAATGGGGAACGTTGGCCCAGCACTCGGCGACCTGGGCCCTGCCTTCAACTACGGGTTCCTCCCAGGCCCAGCAAAGATGCTCCTCGCCGGATTGATGATCGTCGGCCGCCTCGAGATCTTTCCGGTACTGGTGTTGTTCACCAGGGATCTGTGGAAGCGCTGAATCCGTGCCCGCGGTAGCTCGTTCCGAGGGGGAACGCTTCTCGCGTCAGAGCTTCGTGGCGCATACCGAGCACCAGAGCCGAGTACGGGTATGGAGCGAGCGCAGGGAGCGACCTACTCCTCCTCCAGGACCGAGTACTCGAAGGTG
>CAZNDH010000072.1:0-3049 GCA_964571765.1 uncultured Acidimicrobiaceae bacterium | reverse complement strand
CTCGACATCCTGCGAGCGATCTCCTACCAGTAGGGAGCGCACAGACCCCCCCGTTTCTGTGTCAGATGGCAGTGCTGGCCGGACAGGTTCAGCGGGTCGAGGCCTCTCCCGTGAAGTCGAGCCGTCAACATGAGTGCTCGAGCCTTCTGACCAGGACATTCGCCAGTCGACCATTCCAGCCCTGAGTCGCACGACCCCACGCCGACCAGCTTCTACCGATCCTTCTACCGGGTTTCGAAGGTCGGAATCCAAGGAAGGAGACCTTATAGACGTTCACACAGTCTTCGAAGTCCCTGATCATGCCTGCCGCCTCGAGGAGCCGCTCTCTATCGCGTAGCCGAGGGCGTGGGCGCGGTTGAGCTGGTAGTTGATGAACTTTTGGGGATGGAACCTGTCGAACCCGACGGGGAGGTCGGTGAGTTGGGGCTGTTGCTGGGACATTCGTTCCTTCATCATGTCGATCCTGCTACAGGGCGCGGAGCAAGCCGATCCCGAGGGTGATCATCCCCGCCGTCAGCGTCAGGGCACCCAGGTAGGCGAGGTTGATCAGCCGGTTTGGTCGCTCAGCGTCCGGTTCGAGCACGGAGAGGAAGTAGGCGGCGGGAAGGAGGATCGCAGCAGCTGGAAAGGCCCACCGGACGAACTCCTTCCATCCCGCGGCCAGGTTGGCCTGATCGACGATGAGCAGGACGGCGAGCGAGAGGATTAACAGCACTCCGGCGTGGGCGTGACCCGCGGTCCACAGCCGCTGGCGAAGTGGGTTGTTTCGGTAGTAGGGGGCGCGTCGGGTGATCCACAGCCAGAGGATGCTGACTCCGCCGAAGACGACGGTGGGATATACCACCAGGATGATTCCTGCCGTGCGGAGGGACTCAGGTGTCATGTGGGCTCCTTAGCTCGCGCTGGATGCGTTCTTCGCTTATCGGTCGCCAGGCAATGAAAACGGCCGAGGCATGGGCTGTGAGGCCGATCCCCCACCCCAGCATCACCCAGCCTGGCCAGAAGTATCCGGTCCAGGTCATTGCCCATATCACCACCAGCAGCCTGACGGCCAGGTTCTTATGAGGTCAACCGCGAGGAGCTCGGTGCCGCGAGTGTTCAGCACCTCGAAGATGGCCTGGGCATTGTCGTTGGCTTCGAGGTCGATCACCACGATCTTGAGCAGACTTCGAATCACGACCTGGAGTGCAGCGAAATAGGGGACGATGTCGCCTCCGTCCTCTGCCGCCGCATGGGCCCACTCCTCCGCAGCATTGACAAAGAACCGGTAAGCGTCCGCGACCTGGCCCGATCTCGGGGCGTCTTCCATCGCCGAGACGAAGGAGTCCCGGTCCCATTTCGTCGGACGCTCACGTCCTCGAGGAGCGTACTCACACCCGCATCCTTCCGGTGATCCCCGTCGAGCAAGCAGTCCCTCGTTCGATTGACCGGGTTCTGAGCCTGACGCTCATGAGACCAGGGCGTTGAGCACGCGATCGATTCGTCGCCGAAAGTCCTCTGTGTCGAGGGCCCGGTTGATGAGGCGCTCCAGCTCGAAGCCCCGGGTCAGGTTGACCAGGATCCGGGCCGCCTCCACTGCCCGCGGAGCGCCTGCTGCCTCCAGGTAGCCGGCCAGGAAGCCGATCCCGCGGGCCTCCCAGCCGCGGATGAACGACGCCAATTCATCATCGGTGGAGGCAAACAGAATCATTTCATACTCGGCTCTAACCAAGCGTGCGTCGGCGAACTCCTCCTCGACGAGGCTGGCGAGCAGTTCCCTGACCCGCTCGGCCGGGTCGGCGACGGTGGCGCGAAGTTCCTCATCGATCCGGTTGAGGAGTCCGTCGGCGATGTCCATGTAGCGGCGAAAGGATGCTCGGATCAACTCCTCTCGTGAGGCGAAGTGATGGGTGGTCGAACCTGGAGAGACCCCGGCCAGCTCCGCCACCCTCCGGTGGGTGACCGCGTCGAGCCCATGTCGGGCGATCACCTCCAGGGTTGCGCCCAGGATGGCCTCCCGAGCCTCGCCACGGACCGGCCGGATACGTGTGGTCGAATTACTTGACATATGTACGACTATACTGTACAACTCTCCGATAGCGGTTCCTTTCGGGATGGAGAAGGAGGCAGAGATGGACACCCACAGGATCGTGGTGATCGGAGCCGCCGGGGGCATGGCCAGGGTGGGCTTGCAGCGTCTCAGCTCGATTCGGGACGACCTCATCTTCGAGCTCTACGACCTCGACATGGACCGACTGGAAGACGTGGCAGCCACCCTGCCCCGCGATCGAGTCACCACCGGACGGGTCGACCTCTTCGATCCGCCCGAATTGCGGCGAGCCCTAGATGGAGCGTCCCTGGTCTTGCTTGGAGCAGGGCCCTACCTGAAGACCGCACCACCTGTGATGAGGGCTTGTATCGAGGCTGGAGTGGACTACATCGACTTTGACGACGACGTGGAAAGCACCCTCGATGGCTTTGAGCTTGACAACCAGGCCAGGGCCGCTGGAGTTGGCCTGTTTCTCGGGTGTGGAGCCTCCCCCGGCTTGTCGAATGTGATGGCGGTGGACGCCGCCAAGCAGCTCGATCGGGTCGAAACCATCGACGTCTGCTGGGTGTCAGGCGACGAAGGCCCATACCCCTTCGGTGCGGCGGTACTTGAGCATGCCATCCACATCAGCGCCGGACACACATTGATTTGGAGGGAAGGCAGAGAGGTAGCTGTGCCCACCTTCGTTGAGAATGAGGTATTCCCCATGGGCGGAGACCTTGGTGACTATCGGCTCTATTTGACTGGCCATCCAGAAGCGGTGACGCTCCCACGGTTTTTCTCCGGGGTGCGTTCGGTCCGGGTCATGGGCGGCCTCCATCCCCAACCGGTGAACGGAGTGATCCGGGGGGTATCCCTGGCTGTCAAGGACGGCAAGCTGACCCTTACCGAGGCGGTGAAGTGGTTCCAAGCAGTAATGCAGGACCAATCCGGGTCGCTCAAGGTGTGGAGACACGCCCTGGCCGGAATGCTCGGCCAGGTGCGCCGAGACGAAGCCACCCTCGGCGAAATGGGCAGCTA
>CAZNDH010000071.1:0-3089 GCA_964571765.1 uncultured Acidimicrobiaceae bacterium | reverse complement strand
TAGAGGATGTCGCAACGCCTGAGGAGGTCGACTGGTTCGTCGGCGAGCTCCCGCTCCCGATCAAGCTGATGTGGCGGTTTGTGGGCCGACGCCGCTACGACCGCTACATGGCGCGAGTCCGCGGAACGGAAGGTCTGAGATGATGTGCGCTCCAAGGCTCGACCCCCGCCAAAGTCAGGAAGCAACCGTTCCCTTGGGGAGGCGGGCGACGGCACAGCGGCCGACACCGTAGGGTTGACCAGTGATTCAGATCGACCCCGCTGAGACCCGGCTGGTCGGGTTCATTCTGCTCTTGCTGGTACCACTCCTTGTCGCCGATGGTGTGATCGAGATGCGTGGCCGATACAACAGTGCCTTTTGGACATCGGACCTCGACCGCAAGCTGGACCACATCCCCGGGTACGCGCGTCACTGGGTCTGGGTCGGCATCGGGATGATCCTGCTGCTGGCAGCAGCCACCGCTGGTCTGAGCGCCTTCAGCGTCCTCCTCGGTCAAGCGGGGGAGGAAACTCTCGCCGCCATCGCTCTCGGCTTCTTCCTCCTCGGAGCTTTCGGTTTCGTGGCCGCCATCTTTCTCCAGTTCGGCCCCGTGGAACTGGCCGCTCGGGTTCGACGCGATACCGGTGCTACACCGGGATGGCTCGAGCCGATGTGGACGGCCTCGGGCTGGGCGGAGACCACGTACATCATCCTGGCCAGCCTTGCCTACGTGGTATGGGGACTGGGCATGGTGAACAGCGCCTTTCCCTCGGCGTGGGCCGGGTGGGCAAGCATTGCAATCGGCGGGCTGTCGGTGGTGGGTGTGATGATCGCTCCCGCCCGTTTCGGCTTCCCGCAGCTACCTCTGCTTGTCCCCATCGTCGTGGGTGTCGCCCTGGTGATCTCATGACGAACTCCTCTTCGTCTCACAAGACGCGGGTCAGGTCAGCGGTCCATGTCGACGTGGTCCGCAGAGTCCCTGACGTGGGGGACCCTTCTGCGAGAGAGGCCGCCTGGGCACCACTGGAGTCCTCGTCTGCTCTCGACTAATCGCGTCGCCGCAATGAGGCTCCTCAATGAGCGGCGGGTGAGTGGTGCACTGCTGATTGCCGCCTTCGTGCTTCATCTCGGAGGTGTCGTTCTCTTCAACGGACGAGAATTTCTCAACTGGTTCGACGGAACTCCGACATTGTTCGCCTGGGAACGAGGCCTCCTCATTGCCGCATACGGTGCGGCAGCATTGGGCGTCGCCGTATTGGAATCTGCCCTACATCAGACGGTTCGAGCCGTCCTCGGGCGACTCGCCGCCGCAGGTTTCCTGATGGCCGCGGTGTTGGCCATCATCGCCGAAGCCTCATTTCTCAGCGGGACCGCTGGTCAGACCGCTCTAGTAGTCGTAATGGTGATCGCGCTATTACTCGCCGAGGCGATCCTCGGCTGGTCACTGATCGGAAGTGGCGTGGCATCTCCCTGGGTCGGTTGGGTCGTTCTGGTCTGGAACCTGGGCTGGCTGGCGGTGTTGGTTGCCGCGGTGCCTGATGATCTCTACTACCCGATCCTGCATTTCTTGCCGATGCTGTTGATCGGTATCGGCCTGGTCAGCCAGGCCTACACCAGACCGCACTTCGGGGAAGATCTATCGCGGTAAATCGGCGTGCTCGGTGTGGCACTGGTGTCCGCTTTTGTAAGGGACCCCCGGCGCCGAGAGGGCGTTCGCACCGGTGCCGTATACGGTGGGGTCGGGTGATACCCCGACCCCACGCGCATTTCCCTCCGATATGCCGGGCCGGTGTCACCGACCCACCTCTTCATGTCCGGGGGCCCGCCGGTATTGACGGATTCTTTCGACGAGAATCCCGTCATGGATTGGCCTCGCCCGGACATGGGTTAGCGATGAGCACGGCCTCCTCGCTGAGGGAAAGACGTTTCGAGGAACTCTACGAGAAGCACAAGCTCGAGGTGTTGGCCTACTGCACCCGTCGGCTGGGGCGATCCGACGCTGTCGACGCCTGTTCTGAGACCTTCCTGGTGGCCTGGCGCCGTCTCGACGACCTCCCGCCACCCCCGAAGACCCTCCCCTATCTGTACGGCATCGCCAGCAACGTGGTGTCCAACCATTTCCGCTCCATGAGACGGCGCAGCCGGCTCGATGCAAAGCTGGGCGCCTTGGGCATTTCCGTCGCCCCGGACCCCGCCGTCCTCGTCCTGCAAAACGCTCACGACGAGGAAGTGGTCGCGGCAGTTCGGAGGCTCAAGCCCAAGGACCGTGAGATCGTCATGCTCTATGCCTGGGAGGACCTGCCCAGGGAGACTATTGCCGACCTGGTCGGCATGACCCGGGCTGCCGTCGATCAGAGGATGCATCGGGCCAACAAGAGACTCGCTCGAATTCTTAAGCCGGAGCTCGGAAACAGCTCAATGTCGACCCCTCCGATTGCCCCGGAAGGAGGGACATGACCTACGACATCATTGATCGTCTGGTCCGACCGGCGAACCCGGTGCCGGATCCGAGGATGCTCGAACCCGTCGAGGTGTCTTCCCTCCTTGAAGAAGGGAGAGAAGAGATGCCGACGCAGGTCGAAGTCGAGCATGTGGAGGAGAAGCGAAGCCGTGGCGTCTTGATCGGGGTCGCCGCGGGGTTGGCGGTGATCATTGGTGGGCTGGCGCTGTTCCAGCTGACCGATGACTCCGAGGTCGCCTCCGGGCCGACACCCTTGGAGGTCGCCACCGCCTATGTGGAGGCGTATGGCGCTTTCGACGCCGAGACGGTGGGTTCCATGCTGGCCCCGGCCGCCGACGTACTGACCTGGGAGGGTCGCAACGACTGGCAGAGCGATCTCAGGTACCTCGAAGCCGCCGGCTTCCAGCTGATCTTCCAGGAGTGCAGGGAGCAACTGCCACAGCTCCCTGGCGGGGTCAGGGTCAACTGTGGATACGACGCCCATGGTCTTGGTTCTGACCAGATCGGATTGGGGCCATTCGGCGGAAGTGTCTTCCGGCTGGCGATCGAGGATGGCCAGGTCGTGTCATCGAACATGGGCTTCGACTTCATCGTATTCCATGCCGCGATGTGGGTCCCGTTCCACGATTGGGTTCAATCGAGCCATCCC
>CAZNDH010000070.1:0-3215 GCA_964571765.1 uncultured Acidimicrobiaceae bacterium | reverse complement strand
GAGCAGTCACACGCCGATGGGATCATCGTCATCGGTGACCTCGAGGGAGGCGACGAGTCACTCGAGGCTCTCGCCTCACAACACCGGTACGTCGTCGGCGTCACCGACCGGACCGAGCGGCGACAGGTACCAGGCGTCTACTCGGACAGCAGCCTTGGAACGGAGCTAGCCATGGAGCACCTCTGGTCCCTCGGACATCGGTCGATCATCTGTGTCTCCGATTCGAGGACTTACGACGGCCGACTCCGCGCCGACCGGTACGAGAGATTCATGCACGCCCACGGGGTCGGCGATCTCGTCCAGATACACATCACCGATCAGGAGCCTGACAAGGCATTCGACCTCGGCACCAGGATCCTCCCATCCATGGGACTCGGCCGAGATGTGACCGCAATCTACGCCACCTCGGACACGACGGCGATAGGCCTCATGCGAGCGGCTCATGGTATGGAGGTGTCGATACCCGGCGACATTTCGATGGTCGGCTACGACGACATCGACATGGCCGCATACACCATCCCGCCTCTGACCACAATCAGCCAAACCGGTGTCGAGATGGGCAGATCTGCAGCCCTTCTGTTGTTCCGCATGCTCACCGAAGAAACGACGAGCAGCGAGGTGCCCGATGTCGTCCTCGTCCCCGAGCTCGTCGTCCGCGAGAGCACCGCCCAGGTGGTAGAGAATTGAGCAGGACGCGTCTCGGCATCCTGCTGTGGAGTCAGGCCGCCAACTGGCCCCAATTCGAACAGGCCGCACGGCGTGTCGATCGGCTCGGATACGACCATCTGTGGACCTGGGACCACCTCTACGCGATATTCGGCGATCCGTATCAGCCGATCTTCGAAGGCTGGACCGCCATCACCGGATGCGCGCAAGTGACCTCCCGGGTGCGGCTCGGGCTCATGGTCGGCGCCAATACGTTCCGGAACCCCGCCATCGTCACCAAAAGCGCCGCCACCCTTGACCACATCAGCGGGGGGCGGGCCATCCTCGGTCTCGGAGGCGCATGGCACCAGCTCGAACACCATGCACATGGCATCGACTTCGGGCGAAGCGCAGGCCAACGACTGGACTGGCTCGACGAGGCAGTCGGGGTAGCCCGCCGTCTCCTCGACGGAGAGACCGTGGATCACGACGGCCCCCATTACAAGTTCGAGAAATTGCACCACGAACCCAGGCCCATCCAAAGCCACCTCCCCATCGCTATAGGCGGCTCAGGAGAGAAGAAGACGCTGCGCACCGTTGCCCGACTAGCCGACATCTGGAACGCGTTCGGTGACGTCAACGCTCTCAAGCGCAAAGCCGACGTCCTGAGACGACACTGCGAGGAGGTAGGCCGGAATCCCGGTGACATCGAGTTCACCGTCGGCTGCAAGCCGTTGATAAGAGACACCGAAGCCGAGGCCAAAGCCCTCTGGCAAGCCCAGATGGATACCAACCGGACCCCGATGAGTGACGTGGCCGGTGATCCATCGTTCTGGGTGGGCACGCCTACGCAGCTGGCCGAGAAGATCGCAGCCTTCAAAGAGATAGGTTTCGACACCATCATCTCCGAGATGGCCGCGCCATACGACTCTGAAACGCTGGAGCGGCTAATCGGTGAAGTGAGGCCGATGGTCGATGGATGATCCACAGATCGGCCAGGTCCGAGCCCAGTCGCCCGCCGGCGATCCGAAACGGCGACCCGTGCTCGAAGTCCGAGACCTCACCAAAAGCTTCGATGCGGTCAAAGCGGCCAGGGGAGTCAGCTTCGAGCTCTACCCCGGCGAGGTGCTCGGTCTTCTGGGAGACAACGGAGCCGGCAAGTCCACCATTGTCAGCTGCATCGCCGGAAGCCTCCTTCCGGACTCGGGTGTCGTCGTAGTCGATGGGCGGGAGGCGATCATCGACAGTCCCCAGGCGGCGAGAAAGGTCGGGATCGAAACCGTATTCCAAGACTTGGCTCTCGTGGACAGCCTTGACGTCACCACCAACATGTTCCTCAATCGAGAGGTGATCCGCTCCGGTGCGGCGCGCTGGCTTCGGTGGATGGACCGCAAGCAGATGCACCAGGAGACACGAGACATCCTGGACAGACTCCATATCCGGATCGATTCGGTCAGACAGCTCATGAGTCAACTATCCGGGGGCCAGCGCCAGTCGGTTGCGGTTGGCCGCGCCGTTGCTTGGGGACATCACATAGTTCTGCTCGACGAGCCTGCCGCCGCGCTCGGAGTGGAACAGACAGAGCTGGTGCTCCAGTTGATCAAGGCCCTCCGAAGCGAGGGAGTGGGCGTGTTGTTTATCAGTCACAACATGCATGACGTACTCGACGTGTGCGATCGTGCAGTGATCCTCCGACACGGACTCAAGGTCGCCCAACTGGACGATCTCAACGGCGTCACCACAAGGGATCTCGTCGATCTGATCACCGGAGTGTCGCTCGGTGACCGCGACATCGCCCGCCACTCTGAAACCTGATCGAGGACACCCCTGAGCCAGTCAGCGAATCTGGGAGTGGACGTCGGCGGCACTTCGATCAAGGCCGCGGTTGTCGGTGAAGACGGTGTCCTCATCTCGAAGCGGTTGGAGATGCCCACCCCGCACCCAGCGACACCACGAGCGGTCGGCCGGGTTTTGCGTACCGTCGTCGGCGACTTCGGGGTTGACGAAAGAGTTGGCATCGCGCTCCCGGCGCCGATCGTCAACTCGATCGTCCTGAGCCCGGCGAACATCGACGCCGAATGGATCGGAATGGATGGCGAGAACTTCCTCGAGGGAGTGCTCGGTTGCCCGGTGTCTCTCATCAACGACGCCGACGCCGCCGGCCTGGCCGAAGCCGAGATGGGTGCGGCAAGGGGCATCGACGGGCTCGTTCTACTGCTCACCCTCGGCACCGGGATCGGAAGCGCCCTCCTCCTCGACCGCCATCTGATCCCCAACACCGAACTTGGAATGACACCGTTTCGAGGCGGCGACAACATCGAGCACTACGCCGCACCAAGCGTCATGACACGAGACGGCATCGCCGAGCGAGAATGGGCGGAACGGTTCAACGAAGTCATCGCGCTGCTCGAGCTACTGCTCCATCCTGACCTGATCATCGTCTCCGGCAGCATCACCGCTCGATGGTCAGATCTAGCGCACTTCGTTGAAGCTCAGGTGCCTGTCGTGCCAGCCCAGTTCCGTGGTGACGCCGGAATTATCGGAGCAAGCATCGCCGCGCGGCCGGGCGG
>CAZNDH010000069.1:0-3431 GCA_964571765.1 uncultured Acidimicrobiaceae bacterium | reverse complement strand
CACGGACCTCATCCTTATCAGGGATGCGCTCTAACCGGGCTGAGCTATGGGCCCCCGACTGGTAGTCAAGGACGGCGATTCTACAAGGGCACCTGACGCTTCGGGAAACCATGGGCTGGCCTCGGAGGACAATCCCTAACGCATGCCCCCTCGGCTCCCCAAAGTGGGATTGCCCGTGGGTCAAGGGATTTGATCTCTGGCACCCAACCATGCTTCGAGGGCAGGCATCGCCGCCTCGTATCCCCGCTGGGCCACTGTGGCGACCTGATCGAAGTCAAACATCGAAACCCCGCGCAGGTCGAGATCGAGGTACAAGTCGGCGAGGCCTCTGGCCACCTGCAGGTCGCGTTCTCTCTGGGACGCCACGATCATCGACCTCATCAGGACGGCGGTGATCCTCGGGTACGACCGCCGCCGCGCCAGCCTGGAACGGAGCGCACTCCAACCCGAAACCGACAACCCGTAGTTGTGTTTGGCACCCGGCCCGCGAACCGGTGCCACGTCTACCGCTATGACACTTCCCCGCGGAGCCATCTCTCGGATGATGTCCACGGGGAGGTTGTTCAGCACCCCGCCATCCACCAGCAGGCTTTCGCCGGAGGGGACCGGAGGCATGACCCCAGGGATAGAAGTGCTGGCCCGAACGGCGTGGACGAGGTTGCCCCTGGTGTGGACGCGGATCCTCGAGGTGGTTATGTCGGTGGAGATACAGAAGAAAGTGCGCCAGAGGTCCTCGATGTCACGATCCCCGAAAGCCTTGAGGATGGACCGGGCGATCCGTCCTCCTTTGACCAGGGCCACGAGCGGGATCGTGTAGTCGAGGACATTGGCGAACCTCTCCACCATGCCTTCGACCATTTCCTCCGGTGACATGCCGTCGGCGATCGCTATCCCTAGGGAGCTTCCAATCGACGTGCCCCCGACCACATCGACCGGGAACCCCAATTCGGTAAGTGCCCTGAAGACACCGATATGGGCGAAACCCCGAGCTCCCCCACCCCCGAGTACCAGCCCGGTGCCACGTCCGGTGATCACCCGCGCCAGACGCGCAAGGTCCTCGGGCGAATTGCTACGGATGTGGACGACACCGGATGCATCCATTTGGTCCATATGGGCCGCAGTACCTTCTGGCCGTTCTGCGTCCGCCCGATGGACCAGGACCAAGATCCGACGCAGCTCCGGAGGACAATGCACCAGCAAGCGCTCAACCGGGTGGCGCTCCAGCTCGGTCGGGTCATCAGGTATGACGATCACCAGGCGATCGGCCATGTCGAGGCAGCGCTGCAGCCAGGGGTCGGGATCCGGACCTATCTCGAGCAAGAGGAAGTCGACGTCCAGCTCGGCCTCGTGGAGCAGCTTGGCCACCCGAGTATCAGAGACCGTTCCTGGCTGCGCTCTGGCGGCTCCTTCAGTGGAGAGAAGGGAGTCGACCCGATCGGCGGACAGGAGCAGGACGTTTCCCATGGTTCCGAGCGCTTGCTCCAGGTCACGACTGATCCCCTTCGAGTCCCATCGTCCACTGACCAACATGGCAAGGGTGAGGCTGGCCCGAGAAGACCCAACAGGCGATCGAGCCCGGCTCATCATCTGCCGCCCCATATAGATCATCAGACGGGGATGCCGGTCGACCAGATCGAGAAAGGCTGACTCATCCAGCACCGCCAACACGGAGCGGCGCAGGGCAGTGACCGTTGCATTCCTGGTGGACTTGTCGAGGAGGGCCATTTCGCCGGCGACTTCACCTCGCTCGATCTCCCCGAGTACCACATCGGTCTCGTCGAGACTGTCCCAGTGTGAGGCAACGAGCCGTCCCCGCAGCACGAAATAGGCCGCATCGGCCGGGTCGCCTTCCCGGAACAGGACCTCACCGGGCTCCAGTCGCCGCCAGCGGGCCCGGTCGCACGCCTCCAGGATCACGGAGTCATCGCTGACACCGAAGTGGCGTGCCAGCAGCTCCGCCAACTCCCCTCGTTCTGCGCGTCGCTTCGCCTCCTCTGCGACTTCGCTGGCCAAATGCGGATACTCGCCGAGCAATCGCTCGAAGTCGGCTTGCCGAACTTCCAAGACTTCGGTCGGTCCGGAAGCCGTCACCGTGGCTCCCCTGATGCCTCCGCCCATGGCCGACATCTCCCCGACCACCGTCCCGGGCGCCTCGAGAGAAGCGAGGGTCACCGGGCTTCCATCCATCGAACGCGACACCAGTAGGGATCCGGAAACCAGGACGTAGACCGCGTCGCCCGACTCGCCCTCCTCGATCAGCAATGTCCCCGGCGCCAGCTGGATGGACCGACCGGCAGCCGCGACCGCTTCCAACAGCGAATCGAACCGCGCTCCCACTCGAGGTCACAGTAACACCGGTGCTTTCACCACCAGGCCGGTTCCCGTGGCAGCGGATCACCCCGGGGCCCTGGCCCGGGCGAAGTTTGCGACCGTCGGCGTTGGCCGGGGTCTGGGAGGAGTCGGTCGCTAGGTCAGGCCGAGATCGGCTCTCGACACCCTCAAACCACATCCACCTGGGGCAGGTCGACTCTCCCTATCCGGTGGGCTTGGAGCATCTCTGGAGGGTGCCCGGTCATGGTTGCTGGTAATGGCTACCGTTCCCGGTCCGGGCTCGTATCTGTCTTCTGGTCGATCAGGCCGCGGGGCGGATACGTATGGTTCGATCATGCAGGTGCGGCTCCTCGGACCTGTGGAGGCGGTCGTCGAGGGGCGATCGGTTCCTCTGGGAGGACCGAAGCAGCGCACGGTGCTGGCGCTGCTGGCGGCCGAACGCGGTCGCGTTGTGCCTGCAGACGCCCTCATCGACGGAATCTGGGGCGATGAGCCCACCCCGGGAGCTCGGGGGACGCTCCAGACCTACGTTTCCAACCTGAGGGCTGCGGTGGGTCCCACATTGGAATGGGAGGGCGGGGGTTATCGGCTCAACCTGGAGCCGGATCAGATCGACTCCTGGCTTTTTGAGGAGTCGGTGGATGGGGCACGCCAGCTCGTCGATATCCAGCCGCTGGAAGCCTCACAGCGGATCCGTGACTCTCTCGCCTTGTGGCGGGGCTATCCCTACTCGGATGCATCTCCTTCTCTCCGCCTCGAGGAGGATGCCCGCCGGCTCAACGAACGGCGCGTTAGCGCATTGGAGGACGCCATCGACGCCGAGCTGGGGCTCGGCTACGACGCCGAACTGGTACCGGAGCTCGAGGTCCTCTGTGCCGAGTATCCGTTCCGGGAACGCTTTCGCGCCCAGCACATGCTCGCCCTATACCGGGCGAGCCGTCAGGCCGAGGCGCTTCGCGCCTTTGCCAAGACCAGCCGCTATCTCGGCGAGGAGTTGGGGATCGAGCCTTCGCTCGAGCTCAAAGAGCTGGAGCAGCGCATCCTGGAACAGGACCCGACGCTCCTCATCGAAGCCCATCCCCGCGTGGAGACGAGGTCCT
>CAZNDH010000068.1:1935-3489 GCA_964571765.1 uncultured Acidimicrobiaceae bacterium | reverse complement strand
GAACAGGACCCGACGCTCCTCATCGAAGCCCATCCCCGCGTGGAGACGAGGTCCTTCCTGTTGGTCGGCTGGGACGACCGACCGGGGTTCAGTCGACGCGCAGCCGAGATGGCCACTGAGATCCTGGGTCGGGTGGTTGCGGAGGCGGGAGGCCGAATCTCCCGGCGTTCGCGCCATGGGTTACAGGCGGTATTCGACGATGTCGCCGGGGCGGTTTGCGCCGTCGAGGCGGGCCATCGCCGCTTCAGTGACGCAAGCGTCGAGATTTCCGGAGAGGCGATCCGGATGGCCGTCGACGTCGGTGAGGTCGAAGTACGCGCCGGCGAGTATCTCGGCCCGCCATTGAACCGGTGTGCCCGTTTGGTGGCCGCTGCTCATGGGGGGCAGGTGCTGTTGTCGGCGGATGCTCATGCCCGGCTGTCGAAGGAGTCAGGTGGGTGGCACGCAACCGCGCTCGGTGAACACGAGTTCCGCGGCTTGGGTCGCCCACAGCCCGTATTCCAACTGCATGTTGCGGGTTCTCCCGCAACGTTCCCTCCCCTGAGGCTCGATCGTCCGCCGGCCCTAGCGGGCACCGGCTTCGGACGAATGGTGCGGGGCTATGAGATTCGCGAGATGGTGGCCTCCACCGACGGCGTGGTCGTCTATCACGGTTACCAGCCTTCAATGGGTCGCGAGGTGGCGATCCGGGTTGTGCGGTCGGACCTGGTCAATGAGACCGGTTTCATCGCCCGATTCGAGGCTGAAGCCCACCTGGTCGCTCACCTCGATCACCCCCACATCATCAAGCTCCATGACTACTGGCGTGATCCCACCGGTGCCTACCTGGTCAGCCAATGGCTGAGCGGGGGAACTCTCACCGAGGCGTTGGGACGCGGCGATATTGGGACCGAGATCCTCTGGCAGGTCGTGGACCAGGTTGGAAGCGCCCTGTCGTTTGCCCACCGCCATGGCGTTGTTCATGGAGCGGTCGGAGCGGAGACGGTGCTGATAGACGACGATGACAACGTCTACCTCGCTGGGTTCGAAGTGGCCGGTGACGACGGCGATCAATCGATCGCCACAGGAATCGCCGGCGACATTGGCGACCTCGCCAGACTCATCTCGCGGCTGCGGCTGGCAGTCGGTCAGGAGGGCGGTGGTGTTGGGGAGCTCCTCCATCAGGTCGGCTCGAGTGTCTCTACCCATCTCTTCGAGTCGGTAGATGAGTTCCTCGCCGAACTCGAGATGGTCAGGGGCGAGGTTGTCCAGTCCCAGCGTTTCACCCCGACTGCCAACCCGTACAAAGGCTTGCGCGCCTTCGACGAGAGCGACCACGAGGACTTCCACGGGCGGGATCGGCTGATTTCCGAACTGGTGGCCGCGGTCGCCGGGCACAGTCTGGTGGCGGTGGTCGGCCCGTCCGGTATCGGCAAGTCGTCGGTTGTGCGAGCCGGCCTCCTCCCCGCACTCCGTCGGGGCGGTCTTCCCGGGTCGGAGCGAGGGTTGATCACCTATGTCACACCAGGTTCCTTCCCCTTCGAGAGCATGACTGTGGCACTCTCCCGCGTCGCC
>CAZNDH010000068.1:0-1835 GCA_964571765.1 uncultured Acidimicrobiaceae bacterium | reverse complement strand
GGGCGGCGCGCCGAGGCAATCTACGCGGAATTGGGGGGGTCGGCTCGGCGGGCAGCACCCGACGTCTTCCTGCGTTTGGTGGCGGTCGAAGAGTCAGGGAGAGATGCTCGGAGGAGAGCCCGACGCCGCGAGCTGCAAACACTCGACAGGGACCCGGGTGCGGTGAACGAGGTTCTCGACCGTTACGGCGAGCATCGCCTACTCACTTTCGATCGGGACCCGGCGACACGCAGCCCCACTGTCGAAGTGGCTCACGAGGCATTGATCTCACGTTGGGACCGCCTTCGGGTCTGGATCGACGAGCGTCGGGAGGACCTCCTGCTCCACGATCGACTGGCTGATGCAGTCGGCGAGTGGCAGGAGGCAGATGAGGACCCGCGATTCCTTCTCGAAGGTGGACGGCTCGGCCTTCTCGAGTCATGGGCTCTCGACACCGACCTGGCTCTCACCGAGGACGAGAGGCGGTTTATCGGAGAGAGCCGTATCTCCCAGGACGTCAGAGAGACCCGTCGACGGAAAACCCGAGCCAGAGTCACCGCCGGGTTGGGAATTGCCGCACTGCTCAGCGCCACATTGGCCCTGCTCGCCTTGGACGGTCAGCGTCAGGCAAGTCGAGCCGCCCAGTTGGCGTCGGCGCGTGAGTGGGCCGCATCGGCGATCAATGTGCTTGATCGGGACGCAGAGCTGAGTCTGCTTCTGGCGTTGGCCGCGATCGACGCCGCTCCGGAAGGGGACAATCCGCCCCTGGAAACGATCTCCGCCCTGCACCAAGCCGTGCGGTCCAACCGACTGGTGTCCTCCAGACCTTGGAGCGGGGAGACCTTCGGCCCGGTATTCAGTGGGGCGATCAGCCCCGACGGCACCTTGATCGCGGCGTCAGGTGGCGGCGAGACCCTTCAGGTGTCGAGCGCCGGGTCGGGCGACGTCATCTGGGAAGCGACCGATCCCACCGCCGGCGGTTGGTGGGGCCCGCCTCACTTCAGCCCGGATGGCTCGCTGCTGGCCGCCGAGTACGTCCGCTTCTGGAGTGAGGAGCGGCGTGTGGAAGGCGGTCGGGAGACCGGGGTCTACCTATTCGACCCCGGGAGCGGGAACCAGATCGAGGTCCTCCACCCCACCGGCTGCGACTGGGCAGCCCTCCCCGTGCGGGAGGTGTTCACCCGGGACAGCAGCCAACTCATCCGGATGGTCCAGCATCTGGAGGATGGTCCATCAGGAACCTGTTTCGGCGATGGACGCCCCGGGTTCGTCGATGTCCGGATGGAGGTGGTCGAGTTGTCCACCGGTGAGGTGGCCTACTGGTTCCCGGCGACAGCTTTTCGAGTCGAGGGTTCCCCGGTGTGGATGCCCTCGTCGATAGACCTCGCCCGCGGTCGGATGCTGATCACCGATGCCGACCCGGATCTCGAAATGCATCAGGTCCGGATGCTCGACCTCCACACCAAGGAAGTGTTGTGGACGAAACCAGCCCGAGAGGGCTTCTTGAGCCCGGACGGATCGGTGGTGGCTTTAGCCGGAGGTGGGGCGGCACAGCAGTCGATCGAGCTGGCTGATGCCGAGACTGGCGTCACCTCGCGGCATTTGTTCGGCCACGGAGCCGAGACCGGTGACATCATGTTCACCGAGGAAGGCTGGTTGATCGCCGGCACCCAGGACGGCGCGCGGGTCTGGGACATGCACAGCGGAGCAATCCTGATGAGGCTCACCGGTGCTCCTGCCGGTGTCTCCACCATCTCCATGTCCAGCAGTGGGCTTCTCGTCGGCAGCGGGTGGGGGGACCACACGCTCCGGGTTTGGGACGTCTCCAATCGGCCTCTCGGCCAAGGACTGGCTGT
>CAZNDH010000067.1:0-3583 GCA_964571765.1 uncultured Acidimicrobiaceae bacterium | reverse complement strand
ACGGCTGAATCTCACCCTAAGTGAGAATTTGCCGTTACCCTCTGGCCGCTAACGGCGATTACGGGGGTGTGAGTCCCCTCGTTCGCATGAGCCCGACCGACCTTGGATCACGACCTCTTGCCAGGGATGTCCACATCGGTCGATCTCGTCATCCCCTTCCTTCCCTATACCGCAATAAAACCCATATAAATCAAGAGAAATGTCTCAAGCTCCCGCCCGGCGGGGTCGATAGCACGGGCGTGAGCCACTTGCCGGGCAGTGCCTTGATCAACCGAAGTACCTCCCGCTCCCACAAGGACCGCGGCGCCGCGATGATCGAGATGGCGATCGTGCTTCCACTGTTGATCGTACTCCTGGTGGGGACCATCACCGCCGGGATCGCGTACGGGCGGAACAACTCGATTCAGAATGCAGCTCGCGAGGCGAGTCGGTTCGCGGCGACTCTGCCCGGGCCGGTGGACAACGCGTGGTTGGGGACGGTGAGGGATGTCGCCCGATCGGCGGCGATCGGGGATCTGACCTCGAGTGTCCCGGGACAGTTCATCTGTGTGGCTCATATTGGTGCCAGTGGCAACAGCCGGCTCACCGACACCGGTGGTGTCGAGGCCACGAGTGGCGCCCCATGCTTCAACGACGGTCGACCCGCCGGGGAATCTCGCGTCCAGGTGGTGACTTCCCGTCAGGTACGTATCGAGGCGGTCTTCTTCGGATGGACGATCACCCTCAGGTCGGAGGCTGCAGCCCGATACGAGAGACAAGAATGAGCCAGCCGTCACTGAAGGGGAATGACCGCGGGGCGACCATGTTCATGGTCGCGTTCACGCTGATGGTGCTTCTCGGTGTTTCCGCCATCGCCGTCGACTTGTCGGCGGTCCGGGCTGATCGGAGCACCGATCAGAAGGTGACCGACAGCGCGGCAGCTTCGGGGGCGTTGGCTGCGTTGGAGGGGGCCGGTCGCGAAGCCTGCGAGGGGGCACTTGCCTACATAGCGATCAATACCCCGGCGATCGGCCCGGTCGATGACTCCGGCTGTGCCATCTCTTTCTCAGCAACTTGCATCCCCAACAGACCCGAGACCCACACGGTTGTGCTGGGTCGGCACACCATCACCATCACCTACCCGGTTCCGGACACCCACGAGCTGATGACCTCTGGTCTTCTGGGAGCATCCGGTCAGGCCCTGGTCACCTCCGATGGCATTCCGTGTGAGCGGGTCGGAGTCCATATGGAGTCTACCCACGACAGCTTCTTCGCTCAGCTGCTCGGCTTCAATCAGTCGTCGACAAACGTCCACACCGTGGCAACGGTAACCCTCCCCAGCCGAGGTGGTGTCCCCATCAACCTCTTGGTCCTCAACCGCACCTCCTGTCAGACCATCGTGGTCTCGGGTAATGGTGGTGTCATCGTCGACGCCATCATCGACCCCGACGGGGGCGGCCCCGGTGTTCCCGGTCTGTTGCAGGGCATAGTCGCCTCCGATTCCGACGGAAGCGCGGGTTGCACCAACAGTGGCGTCATCGACATCAGTGGTGGCAACTCGGTGCTGAGGGCGGACGGCCCGGCAGGATGCCCCAACCAGACCAGCACACAAGTGGTCGGACCGTCGCTGCTCAAGGGCCTCGGGTGTGGTCTGGTGATGACCCTGGCCCCAGGCACCCCTGGCTGTAACGCCCCGGCCTGCACCGTTGGTGGCGGCGGTAATGCGCCCAACCCGCTGCCGACGGCACTTCCGGGCCGTCTAACCCGGGCCCCGGTCGACTATCGCTACAACTGCCAGCCGGACTACACGACCCTCAACTCGTCTCTTTCCTGGGCAACGACCCCCCTGACCGCGGCCAACGGGCAGGACATTCCCGGATGCACCGAGCCACCCGCTCCCTACATCCACGAGTTGATCTCATCCGTCGGCCAGAGCGGAATGCCCTCAGGCTTCCAGCCTTGGAGCCCCACCTACTCGTGCAACCTTCCCAGCTCAGCGGACCCGATCGACGTTTCCGGCAACTGGTGGATCAACTGCTCCGGCGGTGGTGGGTTCTCGGTCTCCAGCCAGGTGACCATCAGAGGCAATGTGGTGTTCGACGGCAAGGTGTCGGTCGGTGCCGGAGGACATCTCAGCGTCCAGAACACCCTGGCCAACCCCGGTTATGCCTTTCTCCGTAATGGGGAGTTGAGCAAGGCCGGGCAGGGATCGCTCACCTTCCTCTACACCATGGTCTATGCGTCCAGGACTTCGTCGGTCAAGCTGGTCGGTGGATCTGGCTCCCTGGTGTGGGTGGCCCCCGACCTCGAAGGCTATAAGTTCGACGATCTGGCCCTGTGGTCCGATTCGCCTCTAAGCCACAGCTGGGCCGGCCAGGCCAACCTGCAGATGGAAGGTGTCTTCTTCTCCCCCCGGGCCACTGCCGAGTATTCGGGTGGTGCCGGCCAGAACACGGCGAAGGCACAGTGGATCGCCGACAGGCTGGTGGCAACCGGGCAGGGAGTTCTCCACGTCCGACCCGAGTTTGGGCGACATGTGGATTTCCCGGTGCCTCCACAAACCATCCTGATCCGCTGAGTGGTGGGCCGCCCGGGACTCGAACCCGGAACCGTTTGATTAAGAGTCAACTGCGCTGCCAATTGCGCCAGCGGCCCGTTCGAACTTTACTTTTTGAGGCCTTCTTTCACGAAGTCGATCCACGCAACGGTGGTGACGAAGGCGTCGGTGCTCCTTCGCATCGAGACCCGGCAAACACCATGAGCGAGGTGGTTCTTCCGGTGGCCGGTTCCCTCGGGTTTGATGAAGGTCTTGGTGAAGTTCTCCACTGGAATGGACAGTTCGTTCGACCAGAAGCCTCTGGCGCGAGGCTCATTGTTGTTGTGATGGAGGTTGAGGACTGCAGCGAAGGTGGCGTCGGGTCGGTGGTACTTGTGGATCCAACGCATGAACATCCGTAGTGCTTCGGGCTCGGAGTGTGCGAGTTCGAGTCGCCTGTTGGTCTTGCACCCCTCGGCCCAATAGAGGGCCACACCCATCGCCCAGAATGGGTCGTCCTGGAGATGAATCGCTTCGAGCGCTGCTTGGGCCCGGATCACTTCGATCTCGCGAAGCCGCTTCCGCTGAGTGTTCCGCGGAATCCCCGGCACCGGTGAGCGCCTTTGCTTTAGGGCCTCGATCTGCTCGGCGGTGAGCTCGACTTCCCGACACCAGGTGGCCAGAGTCGACTTCTTCACCGGAATCATCTCCATGATCTCGCCATAGGAGAGCCCGACACGGCGGAGGTCGCGGCCCAGTTCGCATCGCTCCCATCTCGACAGTTCTGACCAATCCCTCACCCGCTCGAGGATTGTCGTCTCGAGTTCCATGGTTGAAACGTAAGGTCTGCCTGGGACAGGAATCGGGCGGCAGGTACCCTGAGGGCCGCCACGGGCTGTGGCGCAGCTTGGTAGCGCGCTTGCTTTGGGAGCAAGAGGTCGTCGGTTCAAGTCCGACCAGCCCGACCAGCCGGGTCCGACCAGTATCCCCGGGGATTTACAATGTCGTGACAACGCGGGTGTAGCTCAACGGTAGAGCTCCAGCCTTCCAAGCTGGCGGCGAGGGTTC
>CAZNDH010000066.1:0-3643 GCA_964571765.1 uncultured Acidimicrobiaceae bacterium | reverse complement strand
CCCAGGGCGACCAGCGCGTATACCGCTGCCAGCGACACCCCGTTGATCAGCGCCTGGAGGAACTGGGTCATCCCGCCTCACACCGGTCGGCGGAACCGGAAAGTCGGAGCGAGGCGAAGTCGAGGACCATCAGTACATCGACTCGATCAGGTCACCGAAGCGGTCTTCGATGATCGACCGCTTCACTTTCTGGGTGGCGGTGAGCTCACCGTCCTCGTGGTCGAGCTCCTTGGTGATCATCCGGAACGCCTTGATCTGCTCGACGCGGGCGAACTTCTCGTTGGTCTGCTTGACCGCCTTGTCGACCAGGGCGATCACCTCGGGTTTCTCGGAGAGGTCGCGATAGGTGGTGTGGGGGATCTTCTTGCGCTGGGCCCACTCGCTGGTCACCTCGAAGTCGATCCCGATCAGTGCGGTGAGGTACTTGCGGCGCTCACCGATGATGATCGCCTCCTTGATGAAGGGCGAGGCCTTCAACGAGTTCTCGATCTCCGACGGCGAGATGTTCTTGCCACCGCTGGTGATGATGATGTCCTTGATCCGGTCGACGATCCGGATGTGGGTCCCGTCCACCCACTCGCCGACATCACCGGTGTGCAGCCATCCTTCCTGGTCGATGGTGCTGGCGGTGGCCTCCGGGTTGTTCCAGTAGCCGGCGAACACCCCGGGATGTCTGACCAGGATCTCCCCTGTCTCCGGGTCCAGTGAGAGCTCGGTGTCGGGATAGGGGATCCCCACCGTTCCCAGCTTCATTGCATCGGGGGGGTTGGCGGTGGCGATGGCCGCGTTCTCGGTCATCCCGTAGGCCTCATAGAGGGGTACCCCGATCCCCAGGAAGAACTCGAGGATCTCGGGAGCGATCGGGGCCGCGGCTGACACCCCGTGACGGACCCTCCTCAGCCCGACCCGCTCGCGCAGGGAGCGGTAGAGGAAGAGGTTGCCCAAGAAGAGGACCACCCGGGTGGCCACGGTGTGGCGGCCTTCCCGCTTGACCAGAGTCCGCCCGATCCAGCGGGCTGCGGCCAGCCACACCATGGTGTTGGCCTTCTTGAGGAAGCTGGCCGAGGCGAGGCGGACCATGACCGCGGCGTGGATCCGCTCCCAGATCCGGGGCACACCCTGGACGATGGTGGGCTGCACCTCTCTCATGTCGGTCATCAGGGTGTCGAGCGACTCGCCGAAGTGGACGGTGATCCCGCCTCCGACCCCGATGACAACCGAGAAGGCCTTCTCGTAGATGTGACAAAGCGGCAGGTAGGAGACCAAGAGGTCGCGAGGGCCGGGGCCTGGCTGGATCAGCCCGTCTTCGGCTGCGGTGATCAGGCCCAGGACGAACTCGATGTTCTCCACGGTGAGCATCGATCCCTTCGGGGGCCCTGTGGTGCCGGAGGTGTAGACCAGGTACAGGATGTCGTCGGGCTGGGTCATCGCCATGCGTCTCGGCACTGCCTCGGGGTCGATCTCCCGGTGAAGGCGGCCCGACTCCATGAAATCGTCCCAGGAGACCAGGCGGGGGTCGTCGATGGTGTCCACCCCGCGCCGCTCCAGATAGACGATCTTCTCCAGCGCAGGCAGTTCCTCGGGGGGGATGGCGAGCACCTTGTCGGCCTGCTCCTGATCCTCGACGATCAGGATCGACGACCCCGAGTCGGCGAGCAGGTAGCGGACCTCCGCTGTGGGGTTGGTGGGGTACAACCCGACGCAGATGGCTCCGGCAGCGATGCACCCCAGGTCGGTGTAGAGCCACTCGACCCGGTTCTCGGAGTGGATGGCCACCCGGTCGCCTCGAGAGACTCCGGCGGCGATCAGGGCATGGGCGAAGATCTCCACCTGCTCCCAGTACTCCGCCCAGGTGATCTCCCGCCACAGGCCGCGGTCCTTCTCCCGGAGGGCCACCCGATCGGGGGTTTCGACGGCACGGCGGGCGAGGATGCTCGCCGGGGTGGTGAGGGTGGTGGTCGGTTCGGCGGTTGTTGTCATTGCATTTCTCCCGGTTTGGCCACGGCGTGCTCCTGGCCCAGGTAGGCGCGGATCACGTCGGGGTTGCTCTGGATCTCGGCGGGGGTTCCGACCGCGATGGGGCGGCCGAAGTCAAGGGCAAGGACGGTGTCGGCCAGGTCCATGACCAGACGCATGTCGTGGTCGACGAGGACGATGCCGATGCCCAGCTCGCGGCGGATGTCGGTGATGAAGCGGGCCATGTCCTCGGTCTCTTCCAGGTTCATCCCCGCTGCCGGCTCGTCGAGGAGGAGGAGGCGAGGCTCGGCAGCCAGGGCACGGCCCAATTCGATCTGCTTCTGCACCCCGTAGGGCAGCATGGCCACGTAGGACTTGCGGTACGGCTCCAGCCCGAGGAACTCGACTACCACCTCGACCACCTCGCGGTTGCGGGATTCCTCCTTGGTCGCCCGCCCCCAGCGGAGCATGGCAGCCGCGGTCCCGTATTCGAGATGGCGATGCCGGCCCAGCATCAGGTTGTCGAGCACGGTCATCTGGGGGAACAGCTCGATGTTCTGGAAGGTCCGGGCCACTCCCATGTTGGCGATGCGGTACGGCTTCTTCCCTACCAGCTCGTTGCCCGCGAAGAGGATCGACCCGGAGTCGGGGCGGTATAGGCCGGAGATGCAGTTGAACACCGAGGTCTTACCGGCGCCATTGGGCCCGATGATGGCGAAGATCTCCCCGGATCGCACGGTCATCGAGACTCCGGCGATCGCCTTCACCGCCTGGAAGGAGAGGTGGAGGTCGTCGATCTCCAGGATCGGCTGGTTGCCTTCGGCACTGGTCAGGACCTCGCCGAGGAGCCGCGCCCTCACGACAGCCACCTCTTGCGGCGCCGGTAGTGCTTGACCTCGGCGAAGGAGGCCACCTCTTCGCCGTGGAGACCCAGGTAGAACTCACGGACGTCGTCGTCCTGGAGGAGCTCGGCGGCGGGACGATCCATCACCATCTTGCCGGTCTCCATGATGTAACCGTGGTCGGCGATAGAGAGGGCCATCATGGCATTCTGCTCGACGAGCAGGACCCCGGTCCCCTGCTGGTTGATCTCGACGATGATGTCCCGGATCTGCTGGACCAGGAGCGGCGCCAGGCCGAGGCTGGGCTCGTCGAGCAGGAGAAATCTGGGGCTCGACATCAGCGCTCTGCCGATGGCCAGCATCTGCTGCTGGCCCCCGCTGAGATATCCGGCGGTGAACTTGGGCCGCTCGGCGAGCTGGGGGAACAGCCCGTAGACCCTCTCCAGGCTGGCCTCCATCCCGGACCTGGCGCTGTGGGCTCCGAGCCGGAGGTTCTCTTCGATGGTCAGCTCACCGAGGATGCGTCGGCCTTCGAGCACCTGTCCCACCCCGAGGCGGACGACCTTCTGCGGCGAGTGGTGGTCGATGCGCTCGTCATCTATCCGGATCTCGCCCTTGGTCACCTCGCCGTTGTGCACGTCGAGAAGCCCTCCGATTGCGCGGAGGGTGGTGGTCTTCCCGGCGCCATTGGCTCCGAGGAGAGCGACGATCTTCCCGTCGGGAACCCGGAGCGACACCCCGCGGAGCACCAGGATGACATCGCTGTAGACCACCTCGACGTTGCGCAGTTCCAGCACTCACTCTCCCAAAGGACCTGTGGAGGTTCGGGCGAGGGTAGCCGGGGG
>CAZNDH010000065.1:2053-3882 GCA_964571765.1 uncultured Acidimicrobiaceae bacterium | reverse complement strand
GTAGATCCTGGCGACGGGCCGGAGGCCATCGATCCCCCGATACCGGTCGTGGCGGTGACCGGGACCAACGGGAAGACCACCGTGACCAGGCTGCTCGCTCACATCGGGCGGGTTGCGGGGCGGAGGGTGTCCTGGTGCAACACCGACGGGATATTCCTCGACGGCGTGACCCTCGACGAGGGCGACTGGTCCGGGCCCGGTGGAGCCCGCGGCGCCGTCACCGCCGAAGGGGCACAACTCGCAATCCTCGAGGTCGCCCGGGGCGGTCTCCTCCGCCGCGGCATGGGTGTCACCCGGGTCGACGTCGCCGTGGTGACCAACGTGTCAGCCGACCACCTCGGGGAATATCACGTCACCGATCTCGATCGGTTGGCCGAGGTGAAGACTTCGATCCTTGCCGCCGTGCGTCCCGACGGCTGGGCCGTGGTCAACGCCGAAGACGACCGGGTGTTCGCCAGACGAGGCCGGTCGCCCGGGCGGGTGTTTGCCTTCTCCACCGACCCGGGCACTGCAGAGCTGCGCGAGGTGCTCGACTCCGGGGGCTGGGTGGCGACCGTCGAGGACGGTTGGGTGATCGTCAACACAGCCGGCGGGGTCGCCCGGGTCGTGAAGATCGCCGAGGTCCCGGTCTCTCTGGCCGGGCTATCCAGGGTCAATATCTCCAACGCGCTGGCCGCTGCTGCCGCCGCCATCGGGCTGGGGCTTCCGCCCACCGCGGTGGCTGAGGGGCTGCGCAGCTTCCACCCCGACCCCAGCCAGAACCCGGGGCGGATGAACATCTGGGAACTCGACGACAGGATCGTGGTAGTCGACTACGCCCACAACGCCCAGAGCCTGCAAGCGCTGGTCGACGTTGTCCGGGCCCTGGCCGCGGGCAATCGCCTGGTGTGGCTGCTGGTGGGAACTGCCGGCGACCGCACCGACGACCTGCTGGAGCATTTCGCCGAGATCGGTGCCCGCGGTGCGGATCGGCTCGGGATCACCGAAAAGAAGGAGTTCCTCAGGGGCCGGACGAACGAGAACATGAACGCGGTCCTACAGAGGGGTGCGGCCCGGGGCGGGTCCCGGGACGTTCCGGTGTTCCCCGACGAGCTCACCGGGTTGGAGACCTTCCACGCCGAGGCGGCGCCGGGCGACGTGGTCGCAGTCTGCGCCCACGCCCAACGTGAGGAGATCTTCGCCTGGCTGGCTCGACATAACGCAGTCCCGGTCGACAACCAACGGCTGCGGACACTGACCAGCTGACCAAGCCAACCATCCCACTCCCAATCGACTGCTATTCGACCGGTGCAGCCGGTCGGTTTGGATACTCCGACGTGGACGTCGACCGACGGCAACCCGAGCGGTCGTGACGATCAGCCTTCACTCACCCCTGGCTCGAGCAACTCCCAGACCTCGTCGAGACGGTCGACGCAGAGGACGACGACGTCACCATCGTGGGCTCGGCTCAACGCCCGCTGCGCCGCCTCGATCTCGTCCTGGACCACCTCGACGACCCGGGCCCGACCCTTCCCGGCTTTCATCCGGGCCTCAACACCCGACTTCACCAGACTCGCCGTCTCGCCCGGGTCACGACCCCGCAGGTTGAGGTCCTCGCGGACGATGACCAAATCGAAGTGATCCGCTGCGATCTCGCCCATCTCGATCATGTCCTGGTCCCGGCGGTCACCAGGGATTGCGATGACCCCGATCCGTCGCCGAACCACGATGGCTCCGGGAGCGCTGGGGCTGGCCAGGTTGTCCACGAACTCACCCAGCGACCGCAGACCGGCGGGATTGTGGGCATAGTCGACGACCACGGTCACCCCAGCCACCTCCACCACGTTGAG
>CAZNDH010000065.1:0-1953 GCA_964571765.1 uncultured Acidimicrobiaceae bacterium | reverse complement strand
CGGGTCGTCGGCGTTGAGCACCGAATACCCGCCCCTCGGCACCGCCTCCACGACGACCTGCTTCAGGTAGGCGAGATCATTCAGGGTGTCGATGCCATGACTCCCGAGATGGTCCGATGAGACGTTGAGGACCACCCCCACATCGTGACGCTCGTAACCCAAGCCTTCCCGGAGCAACCCACCCCGGGCCACCTCGAAGACCGCGAAGTCCACGTCCGGGTTCTGCAGCACCATGCGGGCCGACCGCGGGCCTGAGGCGTCGCCCCTGATGATGAGACGCTCGTCGACCATGATCCCGTCCGTGGAGGTCATCCCCACTTTCCGGCCGGTCCCTTTCAGGATGTGGGAGACCATCCGCACGGTTGTGGTCTTCCCATTGGTCCCGGTCACCGCGACTATGGGGATGCGGCTCGGCGACCCCGGGGGAAACAGCAAGTCGACCAGCGGCTTCGCCACGTACTGAAGGTCACCCTCGGTGGGATGGGTGTGCATCCGGAAACCGGGCCCAGCATTCACCTCGACGATGGCCCCACCCTTCTCCCGAACCGGAAGCGTGATGTCGGGTGCCACGAAATCCACGCCGGCTACATCCAGGCCCACCACCCGGGCAGCCGCCTCGGCAATCTCCACGTTCTCCGGATGTGCCTCGGCGGTGCGATCGATCGAGGTGCCACCGGTAGATAAGTTGGCCGTCAGCCGAATCTTCACCACCTCGCCCTCCGGAGGCACTTCGTCGAGCTGATATCCCTGTTCGGCGATCAACTCCACCGCGGGCTCGTCGAGCTCGAGGCGGGTGAGCACGTTCTCGTGACCTATCCCCCGTCGGGGATCCCGGTTGGTCTCCGTCACCAGCTCTTCGACGGTGTGCGAGCCATCGCCGACGACTTGAGCGGGGACCCGTTCGGCGAGGGCCGCCATGGTTCCCCCGATGACCAGAACCCGGTAGTCCTTGCCCGTGACGAAGTTCTCCACGATGACGCCGCCGCTCCTGGCTTCTGCCCGGGCGAGGGCGAAAGCCTTGCCGACCGCAGCAGGGGACCCGATCCCCAAGCTCACCCCCCTTCCGTGGTTGCCGTCGGCAGGCTTCACCGCCACCGGATAACCGAGCCGGTCCGCCGCCCGGACCGCCTCCTCCTCGGAATGCACCTCGTGACCGCGGGGCACGGGGAGACCGGCGTTGGCCAGAAGTTCGGAAGTGAGCCTCTTGTCGCTGGCTATGTCGACAGCCAACCAGGAGGTCTGGGAGGTGATGGCGGCGCGAATCCGCTTCTGATGGACCCCCTGGCCCAGCTGGACCAGGGAATGCTTGTCGAGACGCAGATAGGGGATGTCCCTGGAGGCTGCCTCGTCGAGGATCGCTTGAGTGGAGGGTCCGAAGGCCACTCTGTCCGCTGTGTTGATCAGCTCCTTGACACCTTCGCCGAAGTGCAAGGCGACCTCGTCGGGGGCCACCAGATGGTTGACGATGTTCACCGAGAGGTCGCCGGCCTGGAGGGCAACTTCCTCGTCGCGATAGCCGTAGATCACGTTGTACCGGCCACGGACCCCCGCCCCCCGGGTCTTCCCCCGGTATACGGCGGCACCGGTGTAGCGCTGCAGCTCCAGAGCGATGTGCTCGGCGATATGGCCGGCCCAGGTGCCGTCACGGAGACGCTCCACGAATCCTCCGGGCGTCTCGCGGGAACAGGTGTGGTCTTTGAGGCCGGGGAGTAGCTCCAGCAGTCGGTCGGTGAATCCGTCGAGCTTGTTCGAGGGGAAGTCCTCGAGCGAGCGGAGGTCGACGAGGAGCCTGACGCAGGGACGGTAGGACCAGTAGTTGGGACCGAGGTAGACCTGACGCTCCAGGATGACCAGGTCCGGCCGGGGAGCACTCTCTTCGGACACCTCTCCGCCCCCCCGTGTCACTCTCAGGAGGCCTGTTCCAACTCGGGGCCAGGCTTACCGTTCACCGGT
>CAZNDH010000064.1:2355-3929 GCA_964571765.1 uncultured Acidimicrobiaceae bacterium | reverse complement strand
TTCCGGTGAACAGTCGGACCATGATCCCGCCGCCGACGACGTTGGAGGCGAGATGAGCAAGCATCACCACCGGGAGGCTGCCCCGGGTCTTGTTGTAAAGCCAAGTGAGGACGAGCTGCAGCGCCAGCGCGACGAACAAAGCGTCGTACCAGGTGATGATCCCATAGGCCACCAAGGGCAGGTGCCAGAGGGCGCGGAACCCGGCCATCGCCAGGCTGGCCTTCAGTAGGCCATACGGTCGGCTGGCGAAACGAGCTTGCAGGGCGGGCAGCGAGTATCCGGACCAGCCGGGCTCCTCCCACATCCCACCCAAGAAGACGAGTTCGATGACCATCGAGACGATGGCTGTCACCGTCAGGGCTTCGCTGCCGTCGATCGTCGCGCCGAGGGCCACACTGATCACCAGCGCCAGCAGCAGGTAGGCCACGACGATCCCCGGAGCAATCACATACCACCGCCACCCCACCCGCCAATGTTTCATCTGGCTCCACAACCCCGCCAGGCCTGGGCGGCCCTGACCGATCGCCAGGACCAACACCGCCGCCAGTGCCGGTCCATAGGGCAGTAGCTGCCCCTCGGTGAACGGAGCCGAGAACCAGCTCAATAGGTATGTCAGGATGAAGAAGGTCGTCAGTGAATACCGGGCGACCGTGCGTCGAAGGGGGTTGGATACTGTGCTCATGAGAGGCATTCAGTCGGATGTCCGGGTGGTTCGGCACCACCCACCCCGCTAAACCACCCGGGTGTCAGGCGTGGTCTGTGAGATCCGCGACATCCCGGGCCAGCGGTCCAGTCGTTTCCAGCCAGCCAAGGTGATGAGGGTCAAGGCGACGAACCAGTTCACGCCAAGCGATGTCAACACCGGAACCATCGACCCCCCCGACGGGGGCGGTGCGAAGGCGAAGAGGCTGAGGGCGCCATGGAAGAGCGCAACGGCGAGCACACTTCCCCGGGTGTGACGAAACAGCCAGGTGTAGATAACGGCCGCGGCGGGGAGACGGGCAAACAGGACCCACACCGACGAATCGGCCAGGGCCGAGCCTTCCGTCCAGAACAGAGGGAGATGCCAAGCGGCCCAGAGCAGCCCGAGGACAACACTCGCCACCATCGCGTTGTCATTCGCCAGCATGCGGGGGAGAGCGAATCCACGCCAACCCACCTCTTCACCGAGCCCGTCGGTGAGAGTGAGGATGAGGAGGAGGAGAAACGACGTCCCAATCGGATCGGTGAACACGGTAGGGAGCCGTTCCCCCCACGACCCACCGATCAGAACCAGGTTGATCCCGCTTTCGAATAGCGCCATCACCATCGGCCCGAGGATTATGACCGCGTACCAACCGATCCCGATCCGCCACCTGACGATGCGCGCCCCCAGCTCGCGCAACCCTGGACGTCCTCCGGTGACCAACGCGGCGACGACGGCAGCTAGGGCCGGGCCATAGGTCCAAGCACGACCGAGCTCCTTGGCCCATTCCGCTCCCAACGCTCGAGGGAGCCATACCGCCCAGGTGATCAGAAAAGCGAGCATGAAGAAGATCGACACTGCTCGCCAATGGGATTTGGTGGTTCTTCTG
>CAZNDH010000064.1:0-2255 GCA_964571765.1 uncultured Acidimicrobiaceae bacterium | reverse complement strand
CCTCCGGGCTGCTTGCTCATCTCCTGCTGCGATTTCTGACTCGGCGAGCACGGTGAGGGCACGGACGAGCAAGGAGGGATTGCCAGCCACTTCGGCCAGGCCCACGGCTCTCGATAGCCGCTGACGAGCCCTCTTGGCGTTGCCTTCCGCCAGACAGAGGGCGCCTTCAGCGACCCGAAGGGAACTGACGGCAGGTCCGGCTGCGTCTCCCAAGGCCTGCTCCACCCTCTGCGCGATGGTCTGGCTGGATGCGATCACGCTGCGAGCATCATCAAGACGACCTGCCGACACCAGCGCCCCGGCGAGGAGACCAGCCATCGGCAAACGAGCGAAAACGGGCATCTCGGGTAGATCCGAGTGCTCCCAAGCCTCCTGCAGATGGGGGATCGCCTCCTCGAATCGCCCTCTCCCTGTCAGGGCCAGGCCGAGAGCCATCCTGGCCACCGAATACCCCGGCAGGGTACGGTCATCCTCGAGCTCGGTGGCTCGGCGGGCATTCTCGTAGCCGATCTCACCGGTGGCATCGTGGCCGAAGATTGCCCTCAGCGAAGCTGCCGATCCGGCCAATGTCGCAAATCCGGTCGGGGGACTCTCGGCACCGGTCATCGCCGACTCAGCTCGGGTCAGCAAGTCGACCACTCGTTCGCCGCTCCCACCGCTCCCGTCTGCCCATGCCATCGATACCGCAAGGCCGGGATCAGCCTCGATCTCCGCTGCGCCCAGGGAGTCGGCCAGCGCCAAAAAGGTTCCGATCTGGCCTTGGTCGAGGAACTCGTCCTCGTAACGCAGCAGTAGCTCCTTTGCTCGTCCGGTGTCTCCGGCGTCGAGCAGATGGCGAATGGCCTGCTCGGGGTCGCCATTTTCGAGGAACCACGACGCCGCCCTCCTGAGAACGCGCGCCTTCTCCTGTGTTCCATGCCGCGTTTGCTCACGACGAAGCGAATCGCGAACCAGCGAGTGGTATTGGAACCAGACGCCGTCGGCTCCGAGACGGGACAAGAACGGGTCCGTCTCGTCGAGCTGATCGAGAATTTCTGCCGAATTGTCGATGCCGAGAGCGGTATCGCAGAGAGGTGCGGAGAGTCGATCGAGCACCGACGAGCGCAGGATGAATTCTCTCTGGTCTTGGGTCAGCGACACCATCACTTCGGTCAAGACGTAGTCGTTGAGATGAAGCCGGTATCTACTCATCGTCTCGAGTTGGCGGACCGGGTCATCCGCCTCGCGTAGGGCTAGGGCAGTCATTTGCAGGCCCGCAGCCCACCCCTCAGTCTGCTCGACCAGGTGGCGGGTGCGATTGCTGTCGAGATCCATCGAGGCAACCCGACTCACCAGCTCCACCGCTTCGGTGGAGTCGAAGCTCAGGTGTTCGGCGCGGATCTCGTTCAGGATCCCGCGAACGCGCCACAGCGCCATGGGCAGAGGTGGATCGACCCGCGAGCCGATGACGAGGCGGACATGTGAGGGTAGATAGGAGACGAAGTACTCCACGGCCTCTCCGATACGCCGATCTCGGAGAAGGTGAAAATCGTCGAGGACCATGCTGAGGCTGTTGGGACTTTCAACCAGGTCGTTGATCAGCCGGGGAACAGCGGCTTCGAGCGGATCGAGACCCGGGACACCCATGGCCGACAGGGCTGACTCCCCGACCTCGGCTCCGGCTCTACGCAAGGCCATGATGAGATGACGCCAGAACCGGATCGGGTCATCATCGGTGCCGTCGATTGTGAGCCATCCCACAACCTGGCGTTCGGCAACCTTCCATGCCCATTGCGACAACAAGGTCGTCTTTCCCCACCCGGCCGGCGCCACTACTGCGGTCACCCGATGATCGTCGCGATCCAGCATCGCGGTGAGCCGCGCACGAGTCACCAGGTTCTCCCGTACCGCAGGGATCACCGACTTCGACAGGAGGAAGGGGCGTTCAACTTCCAATGATCTCTGCTGCTCAGGGGTTGCCGCCGGCACAGGGCGAGTTTGCCACGGTCGGGGCCTTCGGGTGGGTGGACGCGTCGGACCTGGGCTCAGAATCCAAGCCTTGTCAGCCTCACCTCGACGAGTAGACGCACCAGGGACTCCGGCATCGGCTCGTCGACACGAAACCTGCAGTGTGTCCCTGGCGCACGTGTCATGAGCGAGCTCAACTGCCAGTTCGGGTAGCCAGTCCCCGAGTGATGGAAAGAGCTGTAGTGGTCGTTGAATTATGCGTACCCAGCAACGGCCTTGCCGTTCACCGTGAATGCAGGGATGTTGTA
>CAZNDH010000063.1:0-4272 GCA_964571765.1 uncultured Acidimicrobiaceae bacterium | reverse complement strand
GGCCGACGAGGAGCATCCGCTCCCCCCGCTCCACGGCGAACTCGATGTCGACGAAGACCAGGTTGTCCCCGAACGACTTGGCCAGCCCGGTGGCGGCCAGGGGGACCCGACCCGACGGCTCGGGTTGGGGGAAGGAAACCTTGACCTTCTTCCCCGACTTCTGAACCTCGACCAGCTCCCGCTTCATCCGGTCGACACGGCTCTCCATGGCCCGGGCCACCTTGGCCATCTTCTCGGTGGTCCCCTTGAACCGCCTGATGTTCTCCTCGAGCCGGGCGATCGCATCGTCCTGGTGGCGCCGGGTCTTCTCCTTCTGCTCGCGGCGGCGGTCCCGCTCCACCAGGTAGTGGCTGTAGTTGCCCCGAAAGGCCTCGATCTCGCCGTGCTCCAGGGCGAGCACCGAGGTGATCGCCTCGTCGAGGAGGGGCAGGTCGTGGGAGACCACAAGCATCCCGCCCCGGTAGGTGCTCAGATACTCGATCAGCCAGGCCTTGGCGTCGAGGTCGAGGTGGTTGGTGGGCTCGTCGAGGAGGAGGACGTCGGTCTCGGCGAAGAGGATCCGGGCCAGCTCGACCCGGCGTCGCTGGCCACCGGACAAGGTTCTCACCTGCTGGGCCAGCTCGTCGTTGCCGATCCCGACGTTGGAGGCGATCCGCTTGGCCTCGGCCTCGGCGACCACCCCGCCCTTGGCCTCGAACTCCTCGAGGAGACGGCTGAACCGGGCAATGCCCCGGTCGCGCTCCTCCCCGTCGAGATGATGGAGCCGGGCCCGGGCCTCCTCGATGCGACGTTGCATCACCCCGATCTCCCGGGCCATCAGGATCCTCTCCAGGGCAGTGGCGTCGGGGTGCTCCAGGTCGGGTAGGGCCGCCTCCTGGGAGAAGTAGCCGACTCGCCCGGAGCGGAGCACGGTCCCCTCGGCGGGTGAGACATCCCCGTTGAGGACCCGGATCAGGGTGGTCTTACCGGCCCCGTTACGGCCGACCAGGCCGATCCGGTCCCCCGACTGCACGCTGAACGAGGCCTCCCGGAGCAGGGTCCGGGTGCCGGCTTCGATACGGAGGTCGCGTGCGATCAGCATGAGGCGGAAGGATCAGCAGGACAGAATACGGTTGCTCGGGTTCGGTGCGAGGACGATTTACGGTGGTTCGCTTCGCTCCTACCCTGCAGCACGGACGAGTGCGGCGTCGATCCACCAAAGTTCAGTGCGAGGTCACCGGGGTTTAACCCGCCGTACAACCAGGGTAGGTACAAATCATCTCAGAGAAGTCGCCGAGGCAAATCGGCGACATCCTCCTCCCAGGGGCATCGGGGCGGCGGAGACGTCGCCCCGACTTCTGTCCCCACCCCAGCTCCGCCGCCCCGGTCGTCATCCGGCGGCGGGGACGTCGCCCCGACTTCTGTGTGAGGCTGGTGCGCCGAGTGGGCAGCGGGTCGCTATCTTGGCCGCAGTGCCCCGGGAGACCTTCAGCCATACCGCCCGGGTGCCCGTGCCACCCGAAGACCTGTGGCCGGCGCTCGACGCCCCTGCCACCTGGGAGGGCATCACCGGAATCGACCGGGTGCTCGACCCCATCGTCGACGAGCAGGGGCGTCTGGCCGGGTTCTCCTTCGAGACCAGGATCGGGAGCGTAGGCTATCGGGGCACCGCTATTCCGAGGGAGCGGGTGGAAGGCTCGGCGATCACCTGGGACATCGATGGAGGCGAGATAAGGGGGGTGACAGCGGTGGGCCTGACCACCGATGGGGATGGAACCCTGGTCGGGGTCACCCTCGAGGTGGAGAGCGTCGGGATGATGTCCACTCTCTTCTTCCCGATGATCGCCAACGCCATCCGCAACGGCCTCCCTCATGCCGTGGAGGAATTCGCCCGAGGCCTCGGTGACCAGCCATAGAAGTTGATCCACCCTTGTAGCGGATCAGGTGATCAGCTCCCCGGCCCGGTCGAAGACCCCGTCGATCATCTCCGGGGTGAGTCTTCCAGTGAAGGTGTTCTGCTGGGAGGGGTGGTAGCACCCGATCAGTACCGGGCCGTCTCCGAGGGCGGTCTCGAGGCCGTGGGCGAACCGGGGGCGGGGCCGGGGCACATCCCACCCGAGACCGGATGCCAGCCGTAGCACCTGGGTGAATGCCAAGCCGCCAAGGGCCACCACCACCTCGATCTCCGGTCGGGCGAGGTCCGGTAGCAGCCAACGGGTGCAATTGGCCACCTCATCTGGGCTGGGCCGGTTGGCCGGTGGGGCACATCGGACCACCGCGGTGATCAGGCACCCGGTCAGTTTCAGACCATCGCCGACCTCGGTCGACCGAGGCTGGTTGGCGAACCCGGTCCGATGCAGTGAGGCGTAGAGGAATTCCCCGGAGCGGTCGCCGGTGAACATCCGCCCGGTGCGGTTGGCACCGTGTGCTGCCGGAGCCAGACCGACTATCACCACCGGGCCCTCCGGGTCCCCGAAGGCCGGCACCGGTCGGCCCCAGTAGTCCTGGTCCCGGAAGGCGGCACGCTTCTCAAGGGCCACCCGTTCTCGCCACTCGACGAGACGGGGACACAACCGGCACTCGGTCAGCTCCACCCCAACACCGTAGAGTGTCGAGACCCACCTACCGACGAGCTCCCGCGCTGACCTCCAAGGGACCGGTTCGTCTTGACTTACCGTTAGTGAAGGCTTACCTTAGGAGTCCATGGATGCAGCCGCCCAGCTGAGCGCACTGGCCGACCCGACGCGACGGGCGATCTTCGAGAGCCTGCTGGGGCAGCCGATGTCGGTGGGCGCCCTGGCCGATCACCACCCGGTCAGCCGGCCGGCTGTGTCCCAGCACCTCAAGGTCCTGTCCACCGCAGGGCTGGTCAAGGCCCGGGTCGAGGGAACCCGACGCATCTACTCGGCCGACCCGGCTGGGTTGGAGGCGTTGCGCGGCTGGGTGGAGGGCATGTGGGACCACGTGCTCGACCGTTTCGAGGCGGTCGCCAGGAAGGAGACGACATGACCATTGCACCGGTGATCAAGACCATGGAGGTACCTCTCCCGGTGGAGGAGGCCTTCAGGCTCTTCACCGAGGGACTCGACACCTGGTGGCCACTCGACTCGTTCTCCATCGGCGCCGACGAGAGGGCTGAGGCTCCGGTGGCGGTCAGATTCGAAGGCCGGGTCGGAGGGCGTGTCGTCGAGGTGATGGCCGACGGCACCGAGTACGTCTGGGCGGCGGTGCTCGCCTGGAACCCGCCGGAGCGCTTCCTCCTCGCCTGGCACCCGGCCATCGACCCGACCGCCGCCTCCATCCTCGAGGTCCGCTTCTCCCCCACCGAGGGCGGAAGCGCCCTGTATCTGGAGCACCGCGGCTGGGAGGAGTTCGGCGAACGAGCCCACGAGATGCGCGGCCGGTACGAGCCCGGCTGGGACCGAGTACTCGCCTCCTACCAGGCCAAGCCTCGGAGCCGCCAGGGCCTGTCCGGTCAATAGACTTCTCCCCCACCGGTCAGATACCACCACATCCGGACACTCCACGTCCAGAGGGCGACCCGCCGGAGTGACCCGGCTACTCCGCCGGTTCGCCGGCGGCCTCGGCGAGCTCCTGGGCGACCTGTTTGGCCTGAGCCTGATCGGCGGTGACCTGGGCGCGGTCGGTGATCAGGGTCACCTGGTTGTCGAGGACCTGGATGAACCCGCCGTGGACCCCGATGGTCACCCTGGTGCCGTCCACGGCCTCGATCTCCACCGCCCCCGTGGAGAGGGCGCCCATCAGGGGCTCGTGGTCGGCCATGATCCCCAGCTCACCCTCGGGGGTGCGGGCGATCACGATCGTGGCCTCCCCGCTCCACGCGGTCGCCTCCGGTGAGACCACATCGACCTGAAACGGTTTGGCCACTACGCGGCCTCACCCTTCATCGAAGCCGCCTTCTTCTCCACGTCCTCACGACCACCGACCATATAGAACGCCTGCTCGGGATACTGGTCCATCTCACCGTCGATCACCGCCCGGAATGAGGCGACCGCCTCCTCGAGCGGGGTGTAGATGCCCGGCTGGCCGGTGAACTGCTCGGCAACGAACATCGGCTGGGCGAGGAACCGCTGGATGCGGCGGGCCCGACCCACCACCAGCTTGTCCTCCTCGGAGAGCTCGTCGATGCCGAGGATGGCGATGATGTCCTGTAGGTCCTTGTAACGCTGCAGGATCCGCTGCACCTCGGTGGCCACGAAGTAGTGCTCGTCACCGACGATCTGCGGGTCGAGGGCCCGGCTGGTCGAGTCGAGCGGGTCGACCGCCGGGTAG
>CAZNDH010000062.1:0-4619 GCA_964571765.1 uncultured Acidimicrobiaceae bacterium | reverse complement strand
GCAACGTCGTCCTGGAGAAGAAGTGGGGCGCTCCCACCATCACCAACGACGGCGTCACCATCGCCAAGGAGATCGAGCTCGAGGACCCCTACGAGAACATGGGGGCCAAGCTGGCCTATGAGGTGGCCAACAAGACCGACAACGTCGCCGGTGACGGCACCACCACCGCCACCGTTCTCGCCCAGGCGATGGTGCGGGAGGGTCTCCGCCAGGTTGCCGCCGGTGCCAACCCCATGGAGCTGAAGCGTGGGATCGAGCAGGCGGTCGAGGTCGCAGTCAAGGCGATCGGTGACATGGCCCGCGACATCGAGACCACCGATGAGATCGCCCACGTGGCGTCGATCTCGGCCAACAACGACAACTCGATCGGCCAGGTGATCGCCGACGCCATGGACCGGGTCGGCAAGGACGGCGTGATCACGGTGGAGGAGGGCCAGACCTTCGGTCTCGAGCTCGAGTTCACCGAGGGCATGCAGTTCGACAAGGGATACATCTCCCCGTACTTCATCACCGATCCGGACCGCCAAGAGGCAGTCATCGAGGACCCCTACATCCTGATCGCCAACCAGAAGGTCACCTCGGTGAACGACCTGGTCCCGGTGCTGGAGAAGGTGATGCAGTCAGGCAAGGGCGTGCTGGTCATCGCCGAGGACGTCGAAGGTGAGGCCCTGGCCACCCTGGTGGTCAACAAGATCCGCGGCACCTTCCAGTCGATCGCGGTCAAGGCCCCCGGGTTCGGTGAGCGCCGCAAGGCCATGCTCCAGGACATCGCCATCCTCACCGGTGGCACGGTGATCTCCGAGGAGGTCGGCCTGAAGCTCGAGAGCGTGACCACCGACATGCTGGGCCGGGCCCGCAAGGTCGTCATCTCCAAGGACGAGACCACCATCGTCGACGGTGGCGGGTCGGAGAGCGATGTCGCAGCTCGCATCAAGCAGATCGAGCGCGAGATCGAGAACACCGACTCCGACTGGGACCGCGAGAAGCTCCAGGAGCGTTTGGCCAAGTTGTCGGGCGGTGTGGTCGTGATCAAGGCGGGCGCCGCCACCGAGGTCGAGCTCAAGGAGAAGAAGCACCGCATCGAGGATGCCGTCCAGGCAGCCCGGGCCGCGGTGGAGGAAGGCGTGGTCCCCGGTGGGGGCGTCGCCCTGCTCCGAGCACAGTCGGCCGTGGAGAAGATGCGCGGCGGCACAGACGACGAGAAGACCGGTCGCAACATCGTCCGCAAGGCGATGGAGGAGCCGATCCGCCAGATCGCCGTCAACGCCGGCTTCGAAGGCGGGGTCGTCGTCGAGCAGGTTCGCTCTGGCACCGGTGGGCACGGCTTCAACGCCGCCACCGGGGTCTACGAGGACCTGGTTGCCGCAGGTGTAATCGACCCGGCCAAGGTGACCCGGTCGACACTGCAGAACTCGGCTTCGATCGCCGCCCTGCTGCTGACTACCGAGGCCCTGGTCGCCGAGCAGCCCGAGCCCCCGACGCCCGTAGGCGGCGGTGGCCACGGCCACGGCGGCGACATGGACTTCTAGAGGAAGACGAATCCATCGGAGACGGGGCCTTTCAGGCCCCGTCTCCCTCGTTTCGAGGGTCTCTGTTCGATTCCTCCACCAATCCCAGAACGGACCCCGCTCCTGGCATCCGGCTGGGATCCGGACCTATTCGCCAACCAGCATCCCGGCCAGGCCGTCGAGCCGGGACATGACCTCGTCGGTCCCCTTGGAAGGAAGACCGAAGACCACCCGGTCCACACCTGCTTGTTCCAGAGTCTCGAGGGAGTCGGGCTTAGCCGCCGAAGCGGTTATCACGAAAGTGGCCGGATCCCTGCCGGCCGCGGCCACCGCCTGACGCACCCGCTCGACGTTCCCCACGATGTCGTGCCGGGTGGCCAGTGGCATCCACCCGTCGCACAGTTCGACGATGTCGGGTAGGGTCCGTGGCCCCGCCGCCGCACCGATGGTTATCGGCGGGTGAGGGGTTTGGACCGGCTTGGGCCACGCCCAGGACGGCTCCAGGCGAAGGTGAGCACCGTCGAACGAGGCCTCCTCCTCGGTCCACAATGCCTTCATCACCAACAGCTTCTCGCGAAGAACGGCCCGCCGGTCGCGGTAGGCGACACCGTGATGGGCCATCTCCTCCCTGTTCCAGCCGTACCCGATTCCGAACTCGACTCGGCCACCGGAGAGATGGTCGAGGGTGGCCACCTCCTTGGCCGTCCAGATCGGGTCCCGTTGGGCGACCAGGGTGATCCCGGTGCCGAGACGGAGGGTGCTGGTAGCGGTTGCCGCATAGGAGAGGGCGACGAAGGTGTCAAGGGTCCGCCAGTACATATCGGGGAGGGGCGGGGCACCAGCAACTCCTCCCCAGGGGGTGCGCCGTGAGGTGGGGATGTGAGAATGCTCCGGGAGCCAGATCGACTCGAATCCCCTCGCCTCCACCTCCCTGGCGATGACATCGGGCCGGATCGAGGTGTCAGTGAGAAAGATGGATATGCCGAACTTCATTGTCGAAGGTTAAGCGGTGAAGGACCTGGTGCTTGCCGAGGTTGCCTCCCGGGGACCTATCCCCTTCGAGAGGTTCATGGACCTCGCCCTGTACCATTCGGCCGGCTTCTTCGGTGGCCATCAGCTCCGCTCGGAGCGCGCCGGCGATTTCCTCACCTCCCCCGAGGTGAGCAGGCTGTTTGGCGAGACCCTGGCCCGCCACGTCGAGGCCGAGCATCGGCGGATCGGCGCCCCTTTTTCGGTTGTCGAGGTGGGAGCGGGCTCGGGCTCACTGCTGGGCCCGCTCCTCACGGTCTATCCGGTGGCAGCCACCGCGGTCGAGGTGTCGCCTGCCGCCCGTGCCTCGCTGGAGTCACGACTGCCCTCAGTGGAGGTCGCCGACGAGATCCCGGCACAGGTCCGTGGCGTGATCCTGGCCAACGAGCTTCTCGACAACCTCCCCATGGCCCTTGCTCAGCGGGTGGGCGGCGGGTGGAGGGAGCGCTGGGTCGGAGCCGATGGCGGCCGCCTGGTGTTCATCGACACTCCACCCCGCCCGGAGGTGGTGAAGTGGCTCGACCGCCATGCCGGGCCGGTAGGCGATGGGGGCTGGGTCGAGGTACAGCTCGCCGCCTCGAGTTGGCTGGGCGAGGTGCTGGCGCGGTTGGAGGCAGGGTCGGTGGTGGTCATCGACTATGGAGACACCGCGGAGAACCTGCTGCCCCGACGGGCAGACGGCACCCTGCGCACCTACCGTGCCCATCACCTCGGCCCCCATCCCCTCGACGAGCCGGGTGCCACCGACATAACCGCCGACGTCAACTTCTCGGCCCTGGTCGCGGTGGCCGAGGACGTCGGTGTCGCGGTGTCCCTCCACCGTCAGGACGACTTTCTCGCCGGGCTGGGGCTGAGGGATCGGCTCTCCGCCCTTCGCCGCGACGAGCTGGAGGCGGCCAGGTCCGGTGATGATGCCCAACGGCTCCGGTTGCGCGCCCTCAAGACCGAGGCCGAGACCCTGCTTCATCCCCGCGGTCTCGGCGACTTCAGGGTCCTGGTGGCCTCCCGGTAGGCCGGGGTAAGAACCCCCGGGTTTGGGTACCATCCCTGGCATGAACAACGTCAAGACGGTGGGTCTGCTCGCCCTGATGACAGCTCTGCTGTTCTGGCTGGTCTACGCCCTGGATCTGGGGGTGGGGTTGGCCATCGCGGTCGCCGTCGGCTTCAACTTCCTCGCCTACTTCTTCTCTGACAAGCTGGCCCTGGCGGCGACCCGGGCCCGGCCGGTCTCCGAGGAGGAGCTGCCCCAGGTGTACGCAATGATGCGTCGCCTCACCATGCAGACCGGGATGCCGATGCCTTCGATCCACGTCATCGACTCACCCCAGCCCAACGCCTTTGCCACCGGGCGCAGCCCGCGTAAGGCGGCGGTGGCGGTGACCACCGGAATCATGCAGGCTCTGACCCCCGATGAGCTGGAGGCGGTTCTCGCTCACGAACTTGCCCACGTGAGGAACCGCGACATCCTGATCAGCAGCATCGCTGCCATGATCGGCGCGGCCATCTCCATCATCCTCCGCTTTGCCTTCTGGTTCGGCCGAGGCGACAACCGCAACAACCCCCTGGGTGCGATCGGCCTCCTCATCGCTCTGATCGTGGCCCCGCTCGTCGCCATGCTGATCCGGTTCGCCATCTCTCGCACCCGGGAGTTCCAGGCGGATCGCAGTGGTGCCGAGATCACCGGCAGGCCCCTCCTGCTCGCCTCTGCATTGGAGAAGATCGCGGCGGGGACCGCCCGCATCCCCATGAGGGTCGACCCGGCCCACAGCCAGTTGTTCATCGACAACCCTCTGAAGGCGGTGCGGGGCGGGAGCATAATGAAGATGCTCAGCACCCATCCCCCCACGGAAGATCGCATCCAACGGCTCTACGACATGGCGTCGGGCATAAGCTGAGCCTGTCGAAGTCCCAAGCACTGAGCACAATGTGGGCACGGCGGAGCTCCTGCTCGGAAGTAGTCAGAAGTAGTCAGTAGATAGCGGCACGTCTAGAATTCGACGACCCTGCGGTGTACCGGTTGTGCGTCCTCGCAGGTGCGCGCCGGGATGTCCGAGCGGTCAAAGGAAGCAGACTGTAAATCTG
>CAZNDH010000061.1:0-5092 GCA_964571765.1 uncultured Acidimicrobiaceae bacterium | reverse complement strand
GTCGAGGTGGAGATAAAGCTGTGAACAGCCTCGATGCGCCCGCGGTGCTTGGTGCTTGGTACCTGGTACATGGACTTCTCAGCACTCGGTGCCCGGTACCGGGTGCCAGGGAGGTGGGGAGATGAGCTTCCCCCGCGCCATCTTGGGGCAGAAATTGGGCATGACCCAGATCTTCGACGACCAGGCGCGGGCGATCCCGGTGACCGTGGTCAAGGCTGGGCCGGTCAAGGTGGTCCAGATCAAGACCAAGGAGACCGACGGGTACGACGCCATCCAGATCTCCTACGGTGAGGTCAAGCCGGGTCGGGTCAACCAGCCCACCGCAGGCCACTACGCCAAGGCAGGTGTGGAGCCGGGGCGCCACCTCCTCGAGCTCAGGGTCGATGATCCTTCGGAGTACACCGTGGGCCAGGAAATCGGGGTCACCGAGGTCTTCGAGGCGGGGGTCAAAGCGGACGTCTCGGGCGTCTCCAAGGGTAAGGGCTTCTCCGGGGTGATGAAGCGTCACAACTTCGCCGGTCAGGGAGCTTCCCACGGGAACCACAAGAAACACCGTGCTCCCGGGTCGATCGGGGCGTGTGCCACCCCGGCCCGGGTGTTCAAGGGGATGCGCATGGCAGGTCGGATGGGTGGCGAGAAGGTGACCACGCTCAACCTCGAGGTAGTCGGTGTCGATGCCGACCGTGGCCTCCTCCTGCTTGGGGGCGCGGTTCCCGGGCCCAAGGGCTCATTGGTGTTGGTCCGTGAGGCGGTGAAGTCCCGTGGCTGAGGTCACCGCCCCCCTGTTCAAGTCCGATGGGAGCTCCGCCGGGCAGATCACCCTCGATCCGGAGGTGTTCGGCATCGAGCCCAACCTCGACGTCCTTCACCAGGTGGTCACCGCCCAGCAGGCGGCGGCTCGGGCCGGCACTGCCAGCACCAAGAGCCGCGGTGAGGTTCGTGGTGGTGGGCGCAAGCCGTGGCGCCAGAAGGGCCTGGGCCGGGCCCGTCACGGATCGATCCGCTCGCCCCAGTGGACTGGCGGGGGTGTGGCGCACGGCCCCAAGCCCCGCGACTACACCCAGCGCACCCCGAAGAAGATGAAGCGTCTCGCCTTGCGCAGCGCTCTCTCCGCTCGTGCCTCCGAAGGTGCGGTGCTGGTTGTCGAGGACTTCGACTGGGCAACACCCAAGACCAAGCAGGCCGTGGCTCTCTTCGGGGCGATGGGTGTCTCCGGCAAGACCCTGCTCGTCATCAGCCAGCTCGACGCCGTGGCAGGGAAGTCGTTCCGCAACCTCTTCGACGTGCGGGTGGTCGAGCCGGGCCACCTGACCCCATATGACGTCCTCTGGTCCGACCGGGTGGTGTTCACCTCGCACACCGTGGTGGCAGCCGGACGCAGCAGCAGTTACGAGGTCAGCGACAGCGACTTCGTCAAGGACGACGGGGGTGAGCCCTGATGAGGAACGCCTATGACGTGGTGGTGGCGCCGATCGTGTCGGAGAAGACCTACGACCTCATCGAAAAGGCAAACACCTACACCTTCGAAGTGGATCCCCGGGCGAGGAAGGGCGAGATCCGCGATGCGGTGGAGAACATCTTCGAGGTCAAGGTGGTCCGGGTGAACACCATGAACCGCCAGGGGAAGCGCAAGCGGTATGGGTACCGGATGGGCAAGCGCAAGGACACCAAGCGCGCCCTGGTCACCCTGGCCGAAGGCCACTCGATAGACCTGTTCGGAGTTTGACGTGAGGCTTGAGCAAATTGGAAGAGAGCGGTATCTGGTACCTGGCACTTGGTCTATGGACTTCTCAGTACCCAGTACGGCGAGCGGAGCGAGTCATGGTTGTTAAGAAGCGGAAGCCGACGTCGCCGGGGAGGCGGTTCCAGACTGTCTCGGATTTCTCCGAGATCACCACCGACGCCCCGGAGAAGTCGCTGATCGACAACAAGTCGAAGAGTGGGGGCCGTAACACCTACGGCCGGGTGACCTCGCGTCATCGCGGGGGTGGCCACAAGCAGCGCTACCGGATCATCGACTTCAAGCGGGACAAGGACGGCATTCCGGCACGGGTGGCCACCATCGAATACGACCCCAACCGGAACGCCCGGATCGCCCTGCTCAACTATGCCGATGGGGAAAAGCGCTACATCCTGGCCCCCGTCGGGGTCAAGGTGGACGACCGGCTCAGCTCTGGTCCCGGCGCCGACATCAGGCCGGGAAACGCACTGCCTTTGCGCAACATCCCGGCGGGCACCATGGTCCATGCCATCGAGATGCGTCCCGGGGGTGGTGCCAAGCTCGCCCGCTCCGCGGGCACCAGCGTGCAGCTGATGTCCAAGGAGGGCAATCTGGCCCTACTCCGTCTCCCCTCAGGGGAGATGCGGGAGGTGCCCCTCGACTGTCGGGCGACAGTCGGTCAGGTGGGCAACCCCGAGGCCGAGCTGATCAAGCTGGGCAAGGCGGGCCGGGCGCGGTGGAAGGGTGTCCGCCCTCAGACCAGGGGAGTCGCCATGAACCCCATCGACCACCCGTTGGGTGGTGGCGAAGGCAAGTCGTCGGGGGGGCGTCACCCGGTGAGCCCGTGGGGCAAGCCCGAGGGGCGCACCCGGAGCAAGAAGAAGGCTTCCAACAAGTACATCGTGCGTCGCCGCACGAAGAAGGGACGAAGGTAGATGGCGCGCTCACTGAAGAAGGGCCCCTTCGTCGACGACCATCTGGCCAACAAGGTCGACGAGCTCAACCGAAGCGGCCAGAAGCGGGTCATCAGGACCTGGTCGCGGCGCTCCACGATCATCCCCGAGATGATCGGGCACACCATCGCGGTCCACGATGGGCGAAAGCACGTCCCGGTCTACATCACCGAGTCGATGGTGGGCCACAAGCTGGGCGAGTTCGCCCCCACCCGAACATTCCGGGGACATGCCGACAAGAGCTCGAGACGATGAAGGTCAAGGCCCACTCCCGCTACATCCGTCAGTCGCCCTACAAGGTGCGTCGGGTTCTCGACCTGGTACGGGGGCTTCCCGTCGAGGAGGCCGTCGACGTCCTCCGGCTCACCCAACGCGCCGCCGCCGGCCCCATCGCCAAGACTCTGGCCTCGGCGGTGGCGAATGCGGAGCACAACCACGCCCTCGACGCCGGGGACCTGGTGGTCGCTGAAGCCTTCGCCGACGAGGGCCCCACCCTGAAGCGCTACAAGGCGCGCGCCCGTGGACGGGCGAGCCGGATAAACAAGAGAACCTGTCACATCACGATCGTGGTGTCCGAGAAGAACCAGGAGGTGATCTGACATGGGTCAGAAGGTCAACCCGTACTCGTTCCGGATCGGTGTCGCCACCGACTGGAAGTCGAAGTGGTTCACCCAACGAGAGTACGCCGATTTCGTCAACGAGGACTGGAGGATCCGCGACTACCTGAGCAAGGAGCTGAGTCGTGGCGCCCTCTCCCGAATCGACATCGAGCGGACCCGCGACCGGCTCATCGTCGACATCCACACTGCTCGACCCGGGGTGGTCATCGGTCGCAAGGGGGCCGAGGCGGAACGTCTTCGCGATGGCCTGGAGAAGATGACAGAGCGCCGGATCAAGCTCAACATCAACGAGGTCAAGGACCCCGACCTCGACGCCGCCCTCCTTGCCCGGGGGGTAGCCGACCAGATCGAGAACCGGATCGCCTTCCGCCGCGCCATGAAGCGGGCGGTGGCCGCAGCGCTCAAGGCCGGGGCCGAAGGTGTCCGGGTGGAGTGCAAGGGTCGTCTCGGAGGCGCTGAGATGGGGCGTCGGGAGTGGTACCGCGAGGGGAGGGTCCCGCTACACACCTTGCGTGCCGACATCGACTTCGGGACAGCCACGGCGAGGACCACGGTTGGCGCCATCGGGGTCAAGGTGTGGGTCTACCGGGGTGAGGTGGTCGACTCCGGGCCGGTTTCCGGAGACCGCATCGCCGCCGAGGCCGACCTGGCCACCGGCGGACCGGCGCGCCGCACCCAGAAGAGCCTCAAGTCGCGGGCCGAGGAAGCCGCTGGGGTAGAGGCCAAGCCACGTCTCATCGAGGCGGGCGGGGGCAAGCGTCCGGTGGAGGCCACCACCGAGAAGCCGGGGCGGAAGCTGATCGAGGCCGGGGGCGGTCGTCGGCCCACCGCGGCCGAGGCCACCGTGGCCTACCGCAGCGCCCAAGAAGAGCAGGTCGTCGAGGAAGACGGTGCTCCTGGCGCGGCGGTGGAGGCCACCGAGGGTGCAGCACCCGAGGCCGTGGACAAGGTCGAGGCACCCGAGGCCACCGATGCCCCTGAGGTCGCGGATGCCGCTGAGGCCGGCGATGCCGCTGAGGCCTCCGATGCAGCCGAGGTCAGCGATACCGCTGAGGTCGGCGATGCCCCTGAGCCTCCCGAGGCCACCGAGGAGGAAGAGTGATGTCGCTTCGCTCGACGTCGTTCTCGGTACGCCGCCGTGCCACGTGCGCGGGCAAAGCAGTTGCGACGGGGGCTGTGCACCCGCCTCGGGTGGTGGCCCGCAATCAGAGCACGGAGTGCGGCGTGGGGACGGTCGGCCGACTCCAGGGAGGTCCACCGTGTTGATGCCCAAGCGGACCAAGCACCGCAAGGTGCACCGGGGTCGGCGCAGCGGGGTGGCCAAGGGCGGCACCCAGGTGAACTTCGGCGAATATGGGCTCCAGGCCCTGGAGTCGGGGTGGATAACCGCCCGCCAGATCGAGGCCAGCCGGGTCGCCATCACCAGGGCGGTCAAGCGTGGTGGGAAGGTGTGGATCAACATCTTCCCCGACAAGCCGGTGACCCAGAAGCCGGCGGAGACCCGAATGGGCTCGGGCAAGGGCAACCCCGAGTTCTGGGTGGCCGTAGTCAAGCCGGGTCGGGTCATGTTCGAGCTGGCTGGAGTCAGCGAAGAGCTCGCCCGGGAGGCGATGCGCAAGGCGGGTCACAAGCTGCCGGTGAAGACCCGATTCGTCACCAGGGAGGACGCATGAAGCCCTCGGAGATCCGCGAGATGAGCCACGAGGAGCTGGTCGAGGCCCTTGCCGAGGCCAAGGAGGAGCGTTTCAACCTGCGCTTCCAGGTGGCCACCAACCAGTTGGACAACACCGCCCGGCTCA
>CAZNDH010000060.1:0-5114 GCA_964571765.1 uncultured Acidimicrobiaceae bacterium | reverse complement strand
TCTCAGTTCCATGTAGGCATGGGTATCCACCCCGCGGCAGGAGACTTCTGATCAGACGCACAGTCACATTGTTGGTGGCTCTTGCCGCGCTACTGGCCTTGAGCCTTCCCGCAGTGGCCCAGGACACCCCAGGCGCAGTTGATCCCCTCAAGAGCCAATGGACCCTCCGGGCTCAGGACGGCAGCACAACCACCATCGGATACGGAAACCCGGGTGACCGCCCCTTCGCCGGCGATTGGAACTGTGACGGGATCGACACTCCAGGGCTGTTCCGCCCGGCGGACGGCTACGTCTACCTCCGCAACTCGATCTCCACGGGGATAGCCGACATCACATTCTTCTTCGGCAACCCCGGAGACATGCCGGTCGTCGGGGACTTCAACGGTGACGGATGTGACACGGTGTCGATCTACCGGCCGGTGGAAGCCCGGTTCTACATCATCAACAAGTTGGGCCAGGGCGGAGGAGGACTGGGGGCTGCCGAGTACTCGTTCGTCTACGGCAACCCGGGCGACGTGCCTTTCGTCGGGGACTGGGACGGCAACGGAATCGACACCCCGGGTCTCCGCCGCCCTTCAGACGGGTTCGTCTACCTGCGCAACACCAACACTCAGGGAGTGGCCGACATCTCCTACTTCTACGGAAATCCGGGGGATGTCCCATTCGCCGGAGACTGGAATGGCAATGGTCGGGACACCGTCGGCCTCTACCGGCCTTTCAACCTCACCTTCTATCTTCGCAACTCCACCTCCACGGGAGTGGCCGACGTCAGCTTTGTCATGGGTGAGAGCGGGTCGTCCCCGGTAGCGGGCAATTTCGGGCTCGACCTTGGCCCTCCACCGCTTGCACTACAGACCGTGATCACCGGTCTCGATCGACCGGTCTTGGTCACGGCCCCGCCCGGGGACAGCAGGCTCTTCGTGGTGGAGCAGACCGGGGACATCGAAATCGTCGAGAACGGGGTGAAACGCCCCACCCCCTTCCTCAGCATCGCGGTCACATCGGGAGGAGAGCAAGGCCTTCTCGGGCTGGCTTTCCACCGCAACTTCGCCAGCAACGGGAGGTTCTACGTCAACTACACACTGGGATCAGTGACGAGGATCTCGGAGTTCACCGTATCGGGAAATCCCGATTTGGCCAACGCCGGTTCGGAGAGGGTGCTCCTCGAGTTCAGTCAGCCGTTTGCCAACCACAACGGGGGCATGCTGGTCTTCGACGACTCCGGTTACCTGCTGATAGCCTCGGGCGACGGTGGCAGTGCAGGGGACCCGGGCAACCGGGCCCAGAACCCCAACGAGCTGCTGGGAAAGATCCTCCGTATCGATGTCGATAACACCTCTGGTGGGCGGCAATACGCTATCCCCGCCGACAATCCATATCGGAATGGTGGAGGCGCCCCTGAGGTCTGGGTGCTCGGTGCGCGGAACCCATGGCGAATCGACTTCGACCAGGGGAACCTCTACGTCGCCGACGTCGGACAGGCCGCCCGCGAGGAAGTAACCGTCCTCCCCCCGGGGATCCAATCGGGAGCCAACCTCGGATGGCGGGTCTGGGAGGGCACGGTGTGCTTCACCGCTCCGTGCACCACCAGTGGCTTTGTCTTCCCCCAGGTCGAGTACTCACATGCCGAAGGTTGCTCGGTCACTGGTGGGATGGTCTACCGGGGGAACGCCGTCCCGGGACTCTCCGGAACCTACTTCTTCGGGGACTTCTGCGGCGGCTGGATCCGCAGCTTCAAGTACGAGAACGGCGTGGTGGGGCAGGTCTCCAACCGTACCGACCTGGGCACCGTTCCCCAATTGAGCTCGTTCGGCGTCGACGGCCATGGCGAGATATACGTGACCTCGCTTCAGGGCATGGTGCGCAAGGTCGTCGCTTCCCCCTGACCAGGGTTTGCACCCTTCCATGAGTTTCAGGTTTGACACCACCCCTACGGGGGTAATCACCCGGCGTCAAACCCGAATTCCGGAGCGAACAGCTGGTGTAACCCAGCCCTCCGGATTCTCCCTCCCAGGGAGTTGTCTACAAGGAGGAGACCACCTCATGCGACGCACAATTGGCCTCTTGGCCGCTGCCGCAATGGTTCTGGGCCTGGCCCTGCCGGCCATGGCCGCACCCACGGGGCAGGACTCGGTGGGTGCCGTCGACCCGGCCACGGCCCAGTGGACCATCCGCAACAACGACGGAACCACCACCACCTTCATGTTTGGTAACCCAGGAGATGTTCCTTTCATGGGCGACTGGAACTGTGACGGGATCTCGACGCCCGGGCTTTACCGCCAGTCGGACGGGTTTGTCTACCTGAGGAACGCCAACACCACAGGTGTCGCCGACACCAGTTTCTTCTTCGGGAATGCGAACGATGTCCCCATCTCCGGGGACTTCAACGGCGACGGCTGCGACACCGTCTCCATCTACCGCCCATCCGAGGCCCGCTTCTACATCATCAACAAGCTGGGCCAGTCCGGCATGGGGCTCGGCTTTGCCGAGTTCTCCTTCATCTATGGGAATCCCGGTGACGACCCCTTTGTAGGTGACTGGAACGGTAACGGGATCGATACACCTGGGCTACGTCGGTCCTCGGACGGTTTCGTCTATCTGAGGAACACCAACACCCAGGGCATCGCCGACCACTCGTACTTCTACGGGGTATCGGGTGACATGGTGTTCGCCGGGGATTGGAACGCCGACGGCATCGATACCGTCGGTCTGTACCGACCCTCCATCCGGACCTTCTTCCTCCGCAACTCGAACTCCACGGGTGTGGCCGACGAGAGCTTCGTTCTCGGTGGGCCGGGCTCGCTCCCGGTCGCCGGGCGCTTCCAACTCGACCTCGAGGAGCCGCCTTCGAGCGATGGTGGATGACGATTAGGTCGTTCCATTGGCTGAGGAGGCCTCCCACCGTCAGGTCGGGAGGCCTCCTCGCGGTATGCGGGTGGAATGGCCCCGCTCGCCACCCAATGCCAGCAGTTGGGAAATCGGGACCCTGAACACCGAAGCGCGACGAAGACGTGACGCTTCGTAGCGGGGTCGGGTGAACACCCGATGTCTCCACTCTCGGACGGCTTCCCGCTCCCTCCACAACCAGGCGTAGCTTCGCGCCTTGGCAATCACGAACCGCGGTCCGCGCAGCAGGCACAGCAACCAGACGGCAACTTCGGTGATCAACAGGACCGGCGTCAGCACAAGCAGACGAGCAACTCGCAGGTGGCTGAGGAGAAGAGCCCATCGGTTGCGCTCGAGGAGGTGCAGCTTCTCGGGGTACATGGTCAGGTGGTAATCGTGGTCGACCATCGAGGCTGGTTCGCAGAGGATCCGGTGCCCGGAGAGTTGGACGTCCCAGGAGAGAGCCACGTCCTCGTGGTAGAGGAACCCGGTCTCGTCCCAGCCCCCCATTTCCCTGAGCAGGGCGGTGCGTATGACGAAGGCCGCCCCGTGGAGGCCCCCGACGTCGTGGCCAGGCCCCATCACCTCCCCGATCTCCCGCCCGAGACGGCGGTTGAACCCGAGACCGCTGACATGGATGATCTGGCCTGCCGAGTTGACCAGCTCGGTCCCGGCCATCACCACCACCGGGCAGGCCACCCCTACAGAGGGCTCGCCATCGAGGACGGCGATCAGGGGCTCCAACCAGCCGGGACGCACCGCCACGTCGGGGTTGAGGATGGCGAGATAGGGAGTGTCGATGCCGTCCAGTGCCAGATTGACCCCACCGGCCAGCCCCAGATTCACAGTCGATTCGATCAAGGTCACCGGATCCCCGGACTCCATTCGCCGACGGGCCGGTTCTATCGAACCGTCCTCCGAGTTGTTGTCGACCACGATCACCGCCGCTAGGTGGTCGGAGTCGGAGAGGAGTCGATCCAGACAGCTCTCGAGGTGCTTGCCGCTCCGGTAGTTGACCACCACCGCGGTGACCACCGACTCAGCCACGCCGTGCGGTGAGACGCCCGGAGAACATGGAGAGGAACAGGCCGGCGCTCATCAGTTGGAGTCCGAAGACGAACATGGACGCGGCTAGCACCAGGCGGTCGGTGGCGAGGAACTCCCCGGCTCCTGATGCCAGCCATCCACTCACCAGCACCACCAGCCACACTGCCCCCGCGCCGGTCAGGATCATCCCCAAGGCGGCCGCGCCGAGCCGGACCGACCGCCGGGCGAGGGAGAGGAGCCACTCTTTGGGGAGAACGCCCGTCTCGACCCGGTAGAGCATGGCGGCCACCCCGAACACCACCAACTGGAACCCACCGAGGACGCCCAGCGTCGCCAGGACGAAGCTGTTGATGGTTAGCCCGATCCCTCCGATGAAAACCGGTCCACCAGCGAGGGCGATGGCTCCGACGAGGCCCAGTCCCATGATCACCAGACCGGGGACGACGAAGGTGACAGTCGGGGAGTAGAGGATGGCGATCCCAGCGGCTCGCATCAGGATGGCGGCGCCGTCTCTCACCGGGTGGAGCTTCTTGTCACCGACCCGCTCGCGGTACTCGATGTCGAACACACCGAGGCTGAGGCCAAGTTGCCTTGCCTTGATCCCGATCTCCACCTCAACGTCGAACCCTGCCGACTCCACCTGGAGCTGGTCAAAGACATGACGACGCATCCCGTAGAGACCGCTCATGATGTCCGATCCGTCGATCTGGTGGAAGACACCGATCAGCCGGTTGAACACCCGGTTTCCCCAACGATTGACCAGGGGAATGGCCTCCGAGTCGAGGGGCCGCTCTCCCCTGACGATGTCGTAGTTGGCGAGCATGGCGACAAGTCGGGGGATCGCCGCAGCCGGGTAGGTGGCGTCGGCGTCCATGAACACCAGGTAGTCACCACTGGCTGCCGCCGCTCCTGAGGTCATCGCCGCGCCCTTCCCCCGGTTCACCTGGTGGACCACCACCTTCGCCCCCTGCCGTCGAGCCACTTCGGCGGTGGCATCGGTGGAGCCGTCATCGACCACCACCACTTCCACCTGATCACCCATCGCCTGTCGTATCTCGGCGATGACCATCGGTATGGCTTGCTGCTCGTCGAAGGCAGGCAGGACGACCGAGACCGACGGCGCCGGTTCAGTACTTGCCGGCGACCGCCCGATGGATGGAGCCGCCCATTTGGTAGGTGAT
>CAZNDH010000059.1:0-5215 GCA_964571765.1 uncultured Acidimicrobiaceae bacterium | reverse complement strand
GCAGTCGGGTGGGCTAAATTGGCGCCGTATGGAGATCCTGACATCCGCCGCGGTCGCCGTCGCCGTGGTCGCCGCGTTTCGAGGCACCTGGTCTCCCTGTGGGGTTTCGATGCTCTCTTCGATCACCCCCCTCACCGAGCGTGGCCGGGGCAACCGATACGGGGTGACCGTCGTTTGGTTCATCGCGGGAGCCGTCATCGGAGGCATGACCCTCGGTTTGATGGCCGCCCTGGGCGCCATGCTGGTAGCAGCTCTCGAGTTGTCGTCGCTGGCTGTGGCCACCGCCATCGCGCTGGCTGCGGTGATCACGTTGGCCTCCGACCTGGGCGTTGGCGGGTTCCATCTCCCCGCCAATCCCCGGCAGGTCAACCGCTACTGGCTGGACCGCTACCGCTCCTGGGTCTACGGCATCGGCTTCGGCTGGCAGCTCGGAGTGGGTGTCGCCACCTTCGTCATGAGCGCCACCGTGTATCTGATGGTGGTCCTGGCGGCGATGACCGGCCGGCCCATGCTCGCCTTCTGGATCGTCGCTCTATTCGGCCTCATACGGGGTCTGGCCATCCTCCCTGCCGCCTGGGTGAAGACCTCCGCTGACCTGGGCAGGCTGCACCGTGAGATCGAGCGCTTCCGCCCGGGAAGCCGGGTGGTCGCAGTAATCACCCAGATCACCATCATCGGGCTGGCGGTAGGCTTGGCCTCGACCGCGGCCGTTGGGGTGATCGCCGGTGTCGCTCTGGCGGGATTGGCCTGGTCAGTGCGGGAAGGTCTCTCCGACCCAGCTCCCCGGGTGCGCCAACCGGTCTCCGCCTGAGGGGCTGCTCAACTCATCTCACCGACCAGGGCACGGAACTCCGACTCGGTCAGGGCTGCCATGGTGGTGGTGCTCACGTTTCCCTGAACTCCCAGGGTCATCAGGGCCCTGGCCGCGGTCGAGGTGTCGGGTGCCTCTACCACCGCCACCAGGTCGTACTGGCCCATGGTCAGATAGAAAGCCTTGATCTCGACGCCAATGGCGCCCAACTGGTCGCGGGCGGCATCGAGACGAGCCGGGCTGTCCTTGATGTTTCGGATTCCCTGGGCGGTGTAGTTGCCCAGGATGATGTAGGTCGCCATTGTTCCTCCTCGGTAGACGACGCCGACCGAGACTACGCAGCCGCTCAGGTCCGGAGCCGTCCCGATCCTTCACCTAGGGCTCAGAATGTCATGCTTGGCAGCCGGCCAGCCGGGCCACCCTTCCCCTCTTCGCCAGGACGTGGGCGTGTGACCCGACCAGACGCCACAGGACACCGGCCGGTCTATCAGTGAGGTCGGTAGTCAGCTGCGGCTTCACTTGCCGAGCAGGTCCTTCATCTGTCGGTAGATGAGGTGTGTGGCCCTCCTCGGGGCCACCTTGGTCAGCACACTCATCACCCGTGAGTCGCGTCCCACGTATATGTGGAGGCGATCTCTCTCGATGCCGTCGAGGATGATGTTGGCGGCATCGTCGGCGGAGGTCACCCTCCGGGTCGACGCCTCGGCGTCGGTGACCGGGATGTCCACTCCCGAGTTGGCGGTGATGTTGGTCCCCACCGCTCCGGGCAGGACCACGGACACGCCGACGTTGGTCTCGAGCAGTTCGGCGTAGAGGCCCTCACCCATCAGCTTCACCCCGGCCTTGGTCGCCCCGTAGATGGTCTGTCCGGGGACGGGGAGGAACCCACCCATGCTGGACACCAGAGCGATGTGGGCCTCGGGCCGCTTCAGCAGATGGGGGAGGAAGGCCTTGACAACGTGGACCGTGCCCCAGAGGTTCACATTGACTACCCGCTCCATGTCGTCGTAGCCAAGATCTTTGAGCACCACGAACGGCTGGATTATGCCGGCACAGTGGATCAGCGCGTCCACCGCTCCAAGGGTCGAGGTGATCTGATCGACCAGGGACTCGACTCTTGCCCGGTCGGTGACGTCGGCGGGGATGGTGAGGAGCCGGTCCTCGGCTGCAGCCTCAGTGGCGGTCTCCTCGAGGCTCTCCGGTCGTAAATCGATGGCGGCCACTCGTGATCCCCGGCGGAGCAACTCGAGGACTACTGCTCGACCGATGCCGCTTCCGCCACCGGTGACCGCAATCACCTTTCCATCGAAGTCCACGTTCTGTCCTTTCCTGGCAGCCTCCGGTTGAACCTATCCGTTCCCGGGAGCTGTGTTGAGGGCCAGAAGTCCACAATTCGCCAAGGTCCTAGCGGCCGTGGCGGACCTCCATCGAGTGGTAGGTCCGTGGCCTCAGGGGTTCACCGTGGCGAACCCGCCGGGGTAGGAGGACGCAGGGCGGGACCCGACGAGGGTGGCGAACACGATGACGTTGTCGAGGTACCGGCGCTGGGCGCGGTCGAACGTTCCGCCGCAGGTGATCAGGCGCAGGGCGGCGCCATCGGTGTCGCCGTAGACGAGTTCGGTAGGGAATTCGGCTTTCGAGTACCGGCCTACCGCTTCCACCGTGAAGATCGCCACCGTGCCGTCGCGGCGGGTGATTAGGACCTCGTCTCCGGGACGAAGCTTTCTGAGGTGGAAGAAGACGGAAGGGCCGTCGCTGGCTGAGTCGACGTGACCCACGATTATGGCGGGACCAACAGCGCCTGGGGTGGCTGAATGCTTGTACCAGGCCGCCTGGTTGTAGTGCGGGCCTGGAGCCGGCACCTCCAGGGTGTGCTGGGCGGTCAGTCCGACTTGCCGGACCTCCGAAAGCACTCCAATCGCAGGGATGTTGATGGAGGCGGGCTCCGACGACAAGAGGGGGACAGGACCGTGCGGGTCCTCGAGCACCTGGGTGAACGCGGTTAGCGCTCTGAAGGATTTGCCCTCAACGGGCAGTGGTTGTGACCCAGGGCTTGGCTCAACAATGGACACCTCCGACACGAGTCCACCCGACACGGCCGACGGCGGTTGCTGAGTTGGGGTACGGGCTGTCACGGCCAATGCGATTACCGTCGCTCCACTTATCCCGAGAACCACCCCCGCCACGGCGAGAAGGCGGGTTGCGGCCATCCGGACACCGCCCCACCTAGGCCGACCGACGGTGCTGCAATCGCCGGCGAACCACGTGGGCAGCGACAGGGAGGGCGAGGACAGAGAAACCGCCTAGGAGAAGGATCAGGTTCTGAGTGCCCCCGGTCGAACCACCACCGGTGTCCACCCCGCCCACGGGTGGAGCCAGGGTGGTGATCGTGGTGGCTCCTGGAGTCGCAGTGGTCGTGGTGGCTCCTGGAGTAGTCGTGGTCGTGGCCCCTGGAGTAGTCGTGGTCGTGGCCCCTGGAGTAGTCGTGGTCGTAGTCGTAGTCGTGGTTGTGGTTGTGGTGGTGGTGCTCGGGCTGATGCATGTCGCGCGGGTGATGGTGTTGGTGTCCAATGTCACCGAGCCGTTTCGTGCCAGCGTCCGGCCCTCGACGGTTGCTCCGGTGGTGAGGGTGATCGAGGTCAACGCCAGAATGTTCCCCACGAAGGAGCTGCCCGTTCCCAGAGTGGCTGAACTGCCCACCTGCCAGAACACGTTGCAGGCTTGGGCGCCATTGATGACGTTCACGACACTGGCCGAGGCCGTGACCAGTGTGCTCGCCATCTGGAACACGAAGACGGCATTGGGATCACCCTCAGCATCGAGTGTGAGGGTCCCGGTTATCTCGAAGGTGCCTGAGGCAGAGTTGTAGACGCCGGCTGTCAGGGTTTGGCCACCGAGTTCCGTAGCCACCGTCGTCGCCGGTCCACTGCCGGCAGCCTGGTCATATGCGGTGATCAGATCGTCTTTGGCCTGCTGGGCGACCTCATCGGCCACATGGAGCGCGCCATTCAATGTCACGGAATCGAACCCTGCCACCGAGCCACCAGGATGTAAGCCAACGTCGCCGATGATGGTCGTGGGGCCGGTGTTGGTGATGGTTTCGCCAGCTAGGACAGCGAAGTCATCGGCTGTTCCCAAGCCGACCGCCTCTTGCGCGAGAACTGCTGGGCCGGGAGCGAACAGGACCCAAAGAGAGATCAGCGCGATGATCGCCACACTCCGCATCCCAGACAACGGGCGGGACCGGCCCGCGCCTGGCTTGCTTGGAGACCCGACGGTCATACCCACCGGGAAGTCGGTGGCCAGGGTTGGGGCGAATTCGCTGAGTAGGTCGGCTAGCCGCTTCTCGAGTTTCATCGCACGCCTCCGGCGTTAGGACGAAGACCGCGGGGTCTGGGCGGCTAGGCCACTGAGTGCTGTTAATGACCACTCTACGCGGTTACTGGACCACTGTCAATGTCTGGATGTGGCATTCGGACGCCCGACGATTCGTCGGTGTAGGGGTCATCTCCCCCGATCCTGGGAGGCGACGAGGCTGCCCACCCCCGGACTGTTGGGTTCCATGAGGAAGCAGGCTGAGACGGGGAGTGCACTCAAGTCTGGCCAGCCTTCCGACTGTTGTCGACCGGAGCGGCGGCTCTTTGCTCGCCTCGGCACCCCCAGGGAGGGGACTGGCCGTGGTGGACCCAGGACGGGCGTTCCTGGTCGTCAGCGCAAGTCGAGGCGCATGAGGACACGGGGAAACCCGTCCAGCACCGAGTCGGTGTCCGCCACCTTCGTGAACCCTGCCCGCTCGAAGAGTCCTCGTGTGCCCACGTACGCCATCGTCGGGTCGACTTTCTCACCCCGGTTGTCGACCGGGTAACCCTCCAGAGCCGGAGCCCCTTGGTCCCGGGCGAACGTGCTGGCCCCTTCCAGGAGGTTATGGGAGATGCCCTTGCCCCGGTGACCCGGTCGGACCCTGATGCACCATACCGACCACACATCGAGATCATCGACATGTGGGATCTTGCGGTTGCGTGCGAATGTGGTCTCGGCTCGCGGAGCCACGGCGGCCCAGCCCACCACTTCGTCGCCGTCATACGCCAGCACACCGATCGGGCCTTCATCGATCAGCTGCTCGACCCGTTCGCCGCGGGCCGGGCCAGTCAAAGCCTGGTTCTCCTTGGACGGGATGCGATAGCTCAGACACCAGCACACGTTGGCGTCGGGCCGCCGCTTAGGTCCGAGCATCGTCTTCACGTCGTCGAAGTCGGTCGCCGGTCGAGTCTGGATGTCCATCCATCATGGATACCACAGACTCAGGCCACCCGCGCGAGTGAGGCGATCGCCACTTCCCGCACACGCCGGCGGCCGGCGCCTCGATCACTGTTGAGGCGACTTCTCATATGATTGTGCCATGGG
>CAZNDH010000058.1:0-6082 GCA_964571765.1 uncultured Acidimicrobiaceae bacterium | reverse complement strand
CCTGAGTGTTGGAGTTCCTCAGATAGACGAAACCATCAGACTGTCGGTAGAGCCCGGGTGTGGAGGTGCCGTCACAGTTCCAGTCACCCATGAAGGCCCGATCGCCTGGGTTACCGTAGAAGATGGTGGAGTGAGTTCCGTCGGCGTTTCGGTAGGTCCACTGTCCTGTGGTCGGGTTGTGGAGGACCACTTTGTCGGCTCCAGGCGGGATGAACCCACTGACACTGTGGATCCACTGTGCCTGCAACGACATCGCCTGGAGGAACTGGGCGGAGGTGAAGTTCCTGATCTGTTGTGAGCCGCCGATCACCCCCTGGACCTCGATTCGCTTGGGTCGTCCCGAGGCGTAGCGCTCGGGGATCTCCACCCAGGTCACCAGGTCGAACCCGAGTCGCACGGCGAACTCGGAATAGCTGAAGCTCTTGCTCCAGGAGGTCTTCCCGGCATCACTCACCGACCGCAAGTACTCGTAGGGAAAACCGCCCCAGCGGTCCTCGTTGTTCTCGGTGCGATGACCGGTCGAGGAGAAGTAATAGGCCTCGAGGGCGCGCTGATTGCCGTGCCTGGGATGCCACAGGGCTCTCCCCGAGGTCTGGTCGACCGCCTGCTTCCAGCGGTGGCCGTTGTTGGGGTCGCCTTCGGTCATGCCTGCCGCGGTACTCGCCTCCCACCCCCGGTAGGCCTGGTCGGCGGTGGTGGAGAGGAGCTGGCAGGCGCAATTCGCCATCAGCCCGCCAGGGTGACCCGACTCAGGTCTGGCGACAGCCCATATTCGATATAGGGCGAAGGTGCGTGCCGCTACTGCCTGGGCCCGAAGAGCCTGCTCGTGCCAGGAGTTGGGCACCTCGGCGAGCCCGTACAGATAATCCTCCATCGAAACCAGGACACTGACGTGGAACAGCCCTGGGGAGACATGGGTGAAACGCACCTCACCACGGGCATAAGTGCGCTGTGGGCCGAAGCTGGTGAACCTGACCCTGGTGTCGGGTTGGTTTTCCCATTTGATCTCACCGGAACAGTCGGCCCAGTTGGCCAGGGTCTCGCCGCCTCTCGACAGTTGACAGAGTTCGGGGGTACTGGCCAGGGACCAGGTTTCCCCGGGATTGGCCACATGGCAGCTGGGTCCGAGACACACCAAGACGGAGCCGTTGACCGGGGTGAAGGTGGCGGTCGACTGATTCTGGGCCACGCCGACATGGACGGGATTGGCGTGCTGGATGATGGAGCCGACCGGGTAGATCGCCCCAAACTGGGCGCCGGTGTAGTAGTGCTGGAGGATCGCCTCGTAACCGTGACCTGTTTGGGCCATCGCCTGGGCCCCCCATTGGGCCATCCCTATGCCATGCCCCCACCCTCCCCCGGTGATCACCACGTCGTGGAACGACTGGACCTGAGCTGCGGCACCCATCTCCAGTTCCTCACCCGCGGTCACGCGCTCCAGGAAGTCCTCGGCCGGTGCGTTGGCGGCCGCGCCGTCATCGGCGAACGCGGGCGCGGCGATGGCGATGAGCAAGGCGAGAGTGGTGAGCACGAGGCCGGGGATTCGGAGATTCATCTGGGGGCGCACTCTGGGGGCTGGCTGGGTTTCCTTCGGCAGGCCAATGGGCCCTCTTGAGCAATCCTCCGGACCATCGGCGGGAGGAAGGCTGAGACAACCCTAACCCCTCCCCAGAAAAACCGGCCATAACATGCTCCATCCGTGCCCATTGACCTGGAGACCCTTGCCGATCCCCGTCTCATCCTCCTCGGTTGGGCTGCCGGGTTGACCTTGGTGGGTGGATCGGTTTCGCTTTCGAAGATCGTCGGTCCTGGGTTCACCTGGCTGGTGGCCGGAGTCGGCGCGGTGGTCGGGCTGGGCGCCTGGTCGGTACCGGGGGCGGTCTGGTCGCGGGTAGCCCTGGCTCTGGTCGTCCTGGCGGTTGTCTGGGCCCGCCACAACACCCTCTCCGGTCTCGCCCTCCTCGGAGCATCGGCGGGGTATCTGGCCGACGCAGCGATGCTCACCGGCTGGGCCCTCGCCCTGACCTTGGCGCTCGCCTTGGGAGGGGTGACCGGGGAGATGGCCTTGGGCCACTGGTACCTGGTCGACCCGCGACTTCCCCGTTCCGCGCTGAAGGTGCTGGCGATCGCCGGGATCCTGGGGTTGGTCGCAGACGGTGGGGTCCTAGCCGTGACCGGCGACCTGGTGCGCAGCGGGCCGGTGATCGCCTTCGCCGCCCTGCTCGGGACCTCGGTGATCCTCATGGTGGCAGTCATCGGGGCGCTGCGTCATCCCGCCTACTCCGGAGTGATGGCAGCCACCGGGCTGTCCTATCTCGCCGTACTGACCACACTGGGCGCGGTCTTCCTGGGCCGTGCCCTGGTAGGCGGCATCGGCCCTTTCTCTACCTGAAACGGAGCATGGACATGGAAGTGAAGGCTGTTGCCGGCGACGTCGATCTGACAGACGCCACCTTGGTGGTGGGTGTCATCGAAGGACTGACACCGGCACCCGGCGGTGAGGATGACTTCGAAGCAGTCGATCCCTCCCTGCTCGACGCCGCCGGGTTCGAGGGGAAGGCGAACCAGGTCCTGACGGTTCCTCATGGGAGCGCCAAGGCTCTGCTACTCGTTGGGCTCGGCGACGAGGTCACCTTCGAGCGAGTGAGGACCGCCTCGGGCACGGCGGTGCGGGCGGCGCGCACCGAGCGCCTGGTCACCCGTCTCGCCGGTGTGGGGGTCGACGGTGCCACCAGGGCGGTGGTCGAAGGCAGCATCCTCGGCGGGTTCCAATTCAGGGTGTACAAGTCGAACAACGACAAGGTCACGGTGTCGTCCGTCGAGGTGATCGACGGGGACAATGCGGAGATCGGCGAAGCGGCGATCCTGGCCCAGGCCACCAATCGGGCCCGGGTATGGGTGAGCACACCGGCGATGGATCTCCCGCCCGAGGTTTTCGCCGCGCAGATCGCCGAGGAGCTATCCGGTGCCGGTATAGACGTCGAAGTCTGGGACGAGGAGCGGATCACCTCCGAGAAGCTTGGTGCCCTACTCGGAGTGGCCGCCGGATCCGATCGCCCGCCCCGGCTGGTGATTGCCACCTACCGTCCTGAGAACGCAGGTGGTCATCTCGGACTGGTGGGCAAGGGGATCACCTTCGACTCCGGCGGCCTCTCCATCAAGTCGGCCTCCTTCATGGAGGAGATGAAGATCGACATGTCAGGGGCGGCGGCGGTCTCTGCGGCCACTTGGGCGATCGCCCGGCTCGAGCTGCCGGTCGAGGTGACCATGGTGGCCCCTCTGACCGACAACGCCATCGGGGGGAACGCCACCCGACCCGGCGACGTGCTGAGGCCTGTGGACGGCCCCACCATCGAGGTGCTCAACACCGACGCCGAGGGCCGCCTCATCCTCGCCGATGGCTTGGGGGTGGTGAGACGTCACCAGCCCGACCTACTCGTTGACGTCGCCACCCTGACAGGGGCGATACGGGTGGCGCTGGGGGACAAGATCACCGGGGTGTTCGCCTCCGATCCCGACACAGCCGGGAAGGTGATGACCGCCGCTTCCCGGGCGGGGGAGGTCTTCTGGGAGATGCCCTTGCACCGTGACTACCGCAAGTCACTCGACTCGACGGTTGCTGACATCAAGAACATCTCAAACAGCAGATACGGGGGTGCGATCGTCGCCGCCCTGTTCCTCGCCGAGTACGCCGGTGACGGTCCCTGGGCCCACCTCGACATCGCCGGGCCCGCTCTATCCAGGGAGACCTCGGGGGAACAAGTCAAAGGCGCCTCGGGAGTGGCGGTGCGCACCCTGGTCGAATTGGCCCGGATCATGTCGGAGGGCTGAACCCCCGTGTCGGCTCTCTCTAGCGTGGCGACTGTCGTGGCACAGGTCGGTGCGGGCGCTTATCGTGCGCCGCCGGAATGACCATGATCCCCCTCACGCCGCCCCGTCTGAGGACCGTCGCGGAGGAGCAGCATCGCAGCGCCACCTGGCTCGAGCTCTTCTACGACCTCGCCTTCGTCGTCGCCGTGGCCATGGTGGCGGGACGCCTCCACGACGACCTCACCGTCACCGGGACCCTCGCCTTCCTCGGTTATCTGGGCTTGCTCTGGTGGCTTTGGGTCAGCCACACCTACTACGCCGATCGATACGACACCGACGACCTGGTATACCGCCTGCTGGCTGCGGGGCAGATGCTGGCCATCGTGGTGATCGCATCGTCGTTGACCTCGGGGGCAGCCGACTCGACCAAGGCGTTCGCTTTCGGCTACGCCGGGGCTCGCTGGCTCTTGCTGCTCATGTATCTCCGGGCCTATCGCCATGTCCCCGAGACCAGGGCACTGGTGGCTGGTTACCTACGCGGGTTCGGATCGGCCGCGGTGTTGTGGACGGCGTCGATCCTGGCACCTGATCGGGGACGGATGGTCCTGTGGGCGGTGGCTCTGTCCATCGACCTGGCCACACCCTGGCTGATGAGAAGGGAACAAGCGAGAGTCCCTTTGGACGTCTCACATCTCCCCGAGCGTTTCGGGCTGTTCACCATCCTCGTTCTCGGAGAGTCGATCGCTGCCGTAGTTGCCGGTCTGGGCCACTTCGACTGGTCTCCACTTCCCACTATGACCGGAGCCTTGGCCATAGGCGTCGCCACTGCCCTGTGGTGGCTCTACTTCGACAACGTGAACGGCTCGGTGGTCCGCCGGGAGGCCGACACCGCGCGGGCCTGGCGACCGACGGTATGGCTGTACTCGCATTTTCCCTTGGCGGCCGCCATCGCCGCCTCCGGGGTTGCCCTCGAGGTGGCAATAGTCGATGCCGGCCACGGGTCGATGTCCGCGGCGGGCAAATGGCTCCTGGTGGGCTCGTTGAGCGGGGTTCTGGCCTCCCTCGCATTGATCCAGCACGCGGCGAGCGATCGGACGCAAACCTGGGGTGTGACTCTGACCACCTGGGCGCGGCTTGCCGGGCTTGTCGTCCTCGTCGCCATCGGCCTGTTGTCGACCACGGTGAGCGCCCTTTGGGTCGTCTTTGCCGTGTTCATGGTCTGCCTCTCCCAAATAGGGTGGGACATGTGGGCCGGGGGTCGGCACGATGCGAGGGTGGCGTAGTGGAGCGAGCCGGCGGCCAGGGGGCGGAGGCCAATGCCTCCTTCCGCAACGACGTCGAGGAAAGCGCCTACCTGGCCGAAATCGGTACCGACCGGGCAGGCAAGGCGGTCTACCACGTCCGCGGTGAGACCCTCGTATTCGTGCACACCGAGGTCGGTGCCAGATTCTCCGGGCAGGGGATCGGGACCCAGTTGGTCAGGTTCGCCTTGGACGACGTCAGGTCCAGGGGTTTGGCCTGTGTCCCGATCTGCCCCTTCTTCGCTGCCTTCATCGAGGAGCACCCGGACTACCTCGACCTCGTCGACCACGAGCTGCAGGAGCAGATCTATCGCCGTCGCCGATGACCGAACGACGCAACGCCCGGTTGGTTGTCGATTCCGGCTGCTACCTTCTCCTGGACAGGCTTGTTAGAGAGTGCCCCACCAGATGGGGCGGAAGGGCTGGGAGGCCGTGACCACCACTAGGAGAGGGCGTGCTGTCGCCCTGAGCGCGCTGATTGTTGCGATATTGCTGCCCGCAGGGCTGGCAGCCGGATCACATGAAGGGTCGGTGACCGCTGGAGACGACGGCTCGGTGATCCTGCTCACGATGGGCCCTCGCGACAGGGTGACCTGGGAAGGCTTGTCTCAGGGGATCACCACCAGCAACAACGATTGTCTGGTGGCTACCTTCGCCGCCAGCCCTCAGATCCTCGAGGTGTCGGCCATCGGTGGCCAACTCGGACACGTCAAGGACGGCTTCGGGGTCCGGGGCCCCGGTGACGGAGCGGGTGAGCCATGCGGCCGGGTCACACCTGGACAGGCCATCTCGGTGAAGCTCGGCTCGGCGGTTCAAGGGCATCTGATGACCGCGATCGACGTGGACCTCGAGCTCAAGTTCAACGCCGCCGTCGAGACCACCTTCAAGCACTCGGGGACCACGGTGGCCACCAACGTTTTCAACCCGACGAGCGGTCCTGACGACGGCCCCGACTCCAAGGACGGGGACAA
>CAZNDH010000057.1:0-6104 GCA_964571765.1 uncultured Acidimicrobiaceae bacterium | reverse complement strand
TCAGCCCCGTTCCCTGATGGGCTCCACCGTGCCGGCTTCCCCAAGGACATCTTTCATCGAACCCCCGGATGCCAGCATCTCGGGGCGCACCGGTGCCTTGTTGTAGACATATCCGATCGTCGGACTCTCGAAGCTCTCGATCAGGCGGGCCAGCTCCTGGCCTTTCCGAATCGAAGAGGTATGCGGGATGACGACCAGAGTGACGTCGGCCAATCTCGCCAGAGCCGACCCGTAGGCGACCTGCATCATGGGAGGTCCGTCGATGAAGACGAAGTCGTAGCGATCCATCATTCGACCCATCACCGCCCTGGTGTCGGCGCTGGAGAACACGCTCGAAGCCGAAACCGGCTCTGTGCCGCGACCGATCACATCGAGAACCATCCCCTGACCAATCGGAACTGCCACCGTTGCCTCGGCGAGAAGGGCCTTGCCTGCGACCAACTCGGTGAGGCCAGGGCCGAGTCGGATGTCCCCCAAGAGCAGCCGGCTGATCGATTGGTTCCCGAAGTCGGCGTCGACAATCAGCACCCGCTTACTCATGCGTGCCACTGCGATAGCGGTGTTGGCTAGCACCGTGGACTTGCCGTCCCCCACCAGGCCCGAGACCGCCATCACCGACTTGGCGCCGGCCCGCTCCATACGGAACTCGATCCCCGACCCGGCGAATCGGAACGCCTCTGCGGCAGCAGATCGCGGATTGTCCCGCACGGGCAGGCCGGACTCCATGGATCTCGGGTCGAAACGAGGGATGTCGGCGAGGAACGGGATCCCCAGAGCTGTCGAGGGTTGCATCCGGTCGGTGAAACGTCGACGAACCGAGACCAGGGCATAGGCCACACCCAGCGCGATGAAAGCTCCAAGGGCCAGCCCGGCCAAAGCTATGAATATCCGGCCCGAGGTGGACCCGACCTGGGTGACTGTTGGCGGAGACACGAATGCCAATCCGCTGGTCCGGGTGTTCAACTCGATGTCGATGGCGCTGCGTCGCGACTCAAACTCGGCGAGCCGATCCAGGATCTGGTTCTCTCGCCGGATCAGGGCAGCTATGTCAGGCCGCTCGGATTCGACCTGGAAGGCCAACCTCAAGGCTTGCAACTGAGACTGAAGCTCGTCCTGCCGTACCAAGAGGTCGGCCCTGGCCGTGGGTGACTCGGTGGCACCCAATGCGTCCTCGACCTGAGCCAGCCGATTCAGCACCCCGTCGATCTTGGCCGCCAACCCTCGCTCCGCCCGAGCCTCGTCGAGGCTGCTTCGCACACGTTCCAGGTCATCGAGGAGGAGGAGCTGGGCCGAATCGAGTCTCTCCAAGCTCTGCTCTGCCTCACGGTCGCGTTGGCTGCGGCGCACATCCTGATACGCCTCGATCAGAGCATCTGTGACCACCTCGGCGGTCGCCGGGTCGGAAGCCGAGAAGGTGATGGCTATCACGTCGGCGTTGATCAGGCTCGTGAATGCGGCACCCCGACGTATGTCGGAGATCGACACCTCTGTGATCCCGTGCTCGACCAGGATCTCCCGGGCACGGATGGTCACAGCACCGGACCGGAAAATCTCGAGCTCATTGGCCACCGTACGACTGCTCGACACCGGTCCTGTTGCTCCCAAGACGTTGGCCGTCGAGGGATCCTCGAACACGACCGTGGCCACGGCATCGTATTGGGGTGGGCGGGCGATGCTGTAGGCGACGGCGGCGAGTGCTACCGCGAGAGCGATCGCCGCCACCAACCACTTGTGCTCCCAAGCGGCGCCGAGAACACTCGGCTGAACCTGACCTGGCTGCTCGTACAAAACGGATGACCCCCTTGAGCGCACCCGGCCAGGTCATGACATCCTGGCCCCGTCCAGAGATGTTATCCGGGGCCGGAGCGAATGCCCAGGGGGAATCAGAATCACGCTCTGACGCCGAACAGGGCAACATGTCACCATGCTCCGACGGATCCTCGGGCCAAGACGAGACGATCTGGGCGCAGGATTCACCCCACTCGATCGTCGGCACCTCACAACAAGCGCGGGGGCGCTCGCTGCGGTCGACCAGGGGGTCGGTCATCCGGTGCTGTTCCTCCATGGCGGTATCGCCGCCTCCGACTTCTGGCGGGAGATCATCCCTGCCCTGAGTGCCGGATTCAGATGTGTGGCCATCGACCTCCCGGGAACCGGGCAATCGGCGTTGATCCATGGGGAGAACGGGGATCCCTACACCCCCGGGCTCCATGTGAGCGCCCTGGACGAGGCGGTATCCGCCCTCGACATCAGAGAACCCCTGACCCTGGTGGCCCACGGCTGGGCTTCGATGGTCGCATTCCGCTGGGCTGCGACGCATCAGCGCATGGTGCGGGCAGTCGCCTACATGGAGGCGGTTCTCGGACAGTTGGCCTGGCCCAACCTGAACGAAGCGACTCGGGCCCACCTGCGACTTGCGAGGAGCGTGCCAGACTCGATGGAGTATCTCGACTCGGCCATGTCCCAGGAGGTGGTCACGCCTCTGGCATTGCCGGTCGTCGAGGCATACCGGGAGATCTGGGAGCGTGGCAGCGACCAGCGTCGTGCTCAGCTGAGTGGCATCCGCCACATCCCGATCAGTGGTCGCCCGCCGGAGAGCCAGGAGTTCGTGGCGACTTACCAGGAGTGGCTCAGGATGTCCCCCATCCCCAAGCTGATGATCCTGGGAAAGCCGGGCATGCTCCTCGGGGGAGCCCAGCGGGTCCAGGCGAGCCGTCTATGGAACCAGAAGGTCGTCGGCGTGGTGGGATCGCATCTTCTCGCCGAAGAGGCTCCTCAGGACATCTCCCTCTTCCTCGGTGCCTGGTTGCGTCAACACGTGCATGTGCCCGACGGCTAGAGGAACCGTGAGAAGCCGGCGGGCCAAGACTCGAAGCGGCGGGCCCCCGCGCGGCACCTGAGCACGGGGGCATTCGTCGTCTTCCGCAGTCGGTTTGAGATACGAGGCCCCAGAAGCGTCGGCCTTGCGCGACCCATCATCCTCGTCCTCCCACGGCGAGAGGGTCCTCGTCGGTGGTTCGCTCGAAGACACGCTTCGCCTTCCCTGTCTCGATGCGAGGGATGGTTCCCGGCATTCCCACGCTGACTTCCACTCGCAGGCGGATGACGTCGTCCAGCCGTCCCTGGAGACGGTCGGCGATCAGCTGGCGACGGTCGGCCAGGGCCGACTCGACCAGCTCCACCCTGGCCTCCAACTCGGGCAGCGGACCACGACGGTCCACCACGATGGCGTAGTTGGGACCGACCTCGGGGTCGGCCATCAGGATCTCCTCGATCGTCCTCGGGTAGACGTTGACCCCACGGATGATCAGCATGTCGTCGGCCCGGCCCTCTACCCGTGCCATCCGCACCGTGGTCCGCCCACAAGGGCAGGGCCCGGGCAGGAGCCGGGTGATGTCCCGGGTTCGAAAGCGGATCACCGGTTGCGCCTGCCGGGTGAGGGTGGTGATCACCAGCTCGCCGGGCTCACCCTCGTCGACCGGTTCGCCGGTCTCGGGGTCGACGATCTCGGGGAGGAAGTGGTCTTCGAGGATGTGGAGCCCTCCCTTGTTCTCCCGACACTCGGCGGCTACCCCAGGGCCGATCACCTCGGAGAGCCCGTAGATGTCGACCGCGTCGTAGCCGGGCCCCCAGGCTTCCTCGAGTTTCGCTCGGAGGCTCTCCGACCAGGGCTCGGCGCCGTGGATCCCCCAGCGCAAGCGGATGTCACTCCGGTGGCCCATCTCCTTCGCCCGCTCGGCGAGGAGGAGGGCGAACGAAGGGGTGCACGCCAGCCCGGTGACCCCTGTGTCGGCCATCAGAGACACCTGGAAGCCAGGATTCCCCCCTGAGGCGGGGACCGCGGTCGCCCCCAGCTCCTCGATCCCGTAGTGGAGACCGAGGCCGCCGGTGAACAGGCCGTACCCGTATGCGTTGTGCACGGTGTCGTCGGCATCGGCCCCGGCGGCAGACAGCGAGCGGGCGACCACTTCGGCGAAGATACGGACATCCTCGGCGGTGTAGGTGACGATGGTCGGCTTGCCCGAGGTTCCCGAGGAGGCGTGGACCCGGACCACGTGCTCCATCGGCAGGGTGACCATCCCGTAGGGGTAGTTGTCGCGGAACTCGGTCTTGTCGGTGAAGGGAAGCCCTCTCAGGTCGTCCAGGGAGCGGACCTCGATCGGGGTGCCAAGCTTGGAAGACCAGTAAGGGGTGCCTATCCCGCCGAGACGGTCGATGAGGCGGGCGAGCCGGGTGAGCTTGAGGTCGCGGCGGTCGTCGGGTTCGAGTGTCTCCAGATCGCGGCGATACATCTCCGGCTGCAGGCTACGCCTGCTGCTCGAATCGACGACGCCAGTTACGGTTGTGCGATGACCCTCGACACGCTCGCCGACCGCTACTGGGACACCTACTCGGCCTACTCGCCGACGATCGCCACCACCAGGGGGATGCACGCCTACGACGATCAGCTGCGCCGCTTCGACGACGGGTGGCTCGACGAGATCGCCTCGCGGTTCCGGGGACTGGTGAGTGAAGCCGAAGAGCTCGACACCTCGACTATGAGCAGCCATGAGAAGATCTCGACTGCCTTGCTCATCCATGAGTGCGGGGTGTGGGCAACCGAGATCGAACAGCGGTTCGCGGTGGCGGCCATCGACCCTTTCCTCGGGCCCCACACCCGGCTGCTCACCGACAGCCGCCAGAACACCGTCACCGACATCGAGCAGGCCCGGGCCCTCCTCGGCCGCTACTCCCGGGTCCCCGAGTTTCTCATAGGCGCCCTGGAGCTCAACCGTCGCAACGCCTCGGCGGGGATGACCCCGGCGCTGGCCTCGGTGGAGCGGGTGCTCGGCCAGCTCGACGGGTACCTCGCCTCGGGCATCGAGGGAGACCCGTTCCTCCAGCTACGGGTGCCCGACGACTCCGGCGAGTGGCGAGAGCAGGCCTCCGCCCTGGTCACCGGAGTGATCCGGCCGGCAATAGCCGAGTACCGCAAGGGACTGGCGGAGCACATCGCCCCGCTGGCCCGCCCCGACGACCGGTGCGGGCTGGTCTGGATGGCGCATGGTGAGGAGATCTACTCAGCCTGCCTTCACAAGTACACCCAGTTGGGAGTGTCCCCCGAGGAGATCCACGACATCGGGCGGGAATGGGCCACGGTGATCAACGACGCCGAATGGGTGGAGATCGGTGGGGACGCCCTGGGAGTTTCCACCCGCGACGAGGTGTTCGAGCAGCTCCACGACGACCCTTCCCTCCGCTTCTCCTCCGAGGATGAGATGCTGCAACACGCTCGGGCCACCGTGGAGCGGGCCTGGGAGGCAGTAGGCCCGTGGTTCGGAGTCCGCCCGGAGACCCCTTGCGACGTGGTGGCGGTGCCGGCGGCACAGGCTCCGGCGATGCCTCCCGCCTATTACATGCAACCCCCCATCGACCGGTCGCGCCCTGGCACCTACTTCCTCAACACCTACCGACCCGAGGAAAGGGACCGCTTCGAGTACGAGTCGATCCATTTCCACGAGGCCGTCCCCGGCCATCACTTCGACCGCTCGCTGGCCTCGGAGCTGGAGGGCATCCCCGACTTTCGTCGCTACGCCCAGGTGTATGCCCACACCGAGGGTTGGGGCCTCTACTCCGAACGGCTCGCCGATGAGATCGGCCTGTACAGCTCGGACGTCGACCGGCTGGGGATGGTCAGCGCCGACGCCTGGAGGGCGGCGCGGTTGGTCACCGACACCGGGCTCCACGCCCTCGGTTGGAGCCGTCAGCAGGCCATCGACTTCATCGAGGAGTGGACCCCTATCGGGCTGCTCACCATCGAACAGGAGGTGGATCGCTACATAGGGATGCCCGGCCAGGCGGTGTCCTACAAGATCGGTCAGCTCGAGATCATGCGTCTCCGCCGTCACGCCGAGGACCGAATGGGCGCCAGGTTCGACATCCGTGGCTTCCACGACGTGATGCTGGCCCACGGTGCCATGCCCCTCCCCCTCCTCACTGAAGCCGTCGAGGAGTGGATCACCTCGTCATGACCTGTCCCCCCTCTGAAAAAGGGGGGGACCGGTCATCCGCGGAGAGGGAGGGATTTGAACCCTCGAAGAGGCTTAACACCCCTTACTCGCTTA
>CAZNDH010000056.1:0-6315 GCA_964571765.1 uncultured Acidimicrobiaceae bacterium | reverse complement strand
CACCTACCAGCAAGGGACCACATCTCCACCGCCGGGCAACCAGCCGCCACTGGCGACCATCGGCACTCCGTCCTCCACCGCCACCTGGGCCGTCGGGGACACGGTGACATTCAGTGGCTCCGGGAGCGACCCGGAGGATGGCGCCCTTCATGCGTCGGCGATGAGTTGGTCCTTGGTCATACACCACTGCGCCAACCCAACCGAATGCCATCAGCACCCGGTACAGACGTTCAACGGAGTTGCTTCCGGCAGTTTCGTGGCACCGGACCACGAGTACCCTTCGTACCTGGAGCTGACTCTCACCGTCACCGACCAGAACGGAGCGGCCGACTCGTCGAGTGTGACCCTCCAGCCGAGGACGGTCGCCCTCACCTTCCACACCGACCCAGCCGGACTGTCGCTCACGGTCGGCTCCACCGCCGCGCCGGCACCGTTCTCCCGCACCGTGATCATCGGCTCCACCAACAGCATCGCGGCCCCGGCACAACAGACCGTCGGCGATGCCACCTACCAGTTCGTGTCATGGGCCCATGGCGGCCCGGCGGCTCAGGAAGTGATCGCCCCGACGACGGCCACCACCTATACCGCGACCTACATCGCCGACTCCACTCCACCGCCCAACCAGCCGCCGACGGCGGTGATGTCGTCGGCTCCGACCGCGGGGGTTGCCCCGCTCACGGTGAACTTCGACGGGTCGGATTCTTCCGACCCCGACGGTGACCCCCTCACCTACACCTGGGACCTCAACGGGAACGGCCAGTTCGGCGACGCCACCGGACCCACCGCCACCTGGACCTACACCAGCGCCGGCGTCTACCAGCCGTCCCTCCGGGTGTCGGATGGGAGAGGTGGCATCCACACCACGTCAACAACTATCACCGTCGATCCCCAACCGCCCCCTCCGCCGAGCGAGGGCGTTGGGTCGTTCCGGTTGCCCGGGACCTCGGGCAGCTACATCTCGACGCCGGACCACGACCGGCTCGACATCACCGGTGACATCGACATCAGAGTCGATGTAGCCCTCGACGACTGGTCGACCAACTCGGGCAAGTTCATCTCCAAACTCGGAGACGCCTATGAGTTCATGCTCGACGGCACTACTAGTCAGCTTCGCTTCCGCTGGTATCCCACCAGAGGCGGGGTCAACACCCGCAACTCCACAGTGGCCTTGCCGGTTCAGAGCGGAGACCGTCTCCAGCTTCGGGTCACCCTCGACGTCGACAACGGTGCCAAAGGACACGTCGTGACCTTCTACTACCGAACCGACACCAGCCAACCACTGACATCTCACTCCGGCTGGACCCAACTCGGTGGTCAGGTGGTTGGAAAGCAAGCCACCAGTGTCAGAGCAGGTACCTCTGCCCTGATGCTCGGTGCGGGAGTTGACGGGACCAGCTCTTGGGCAGGTTACCTCTACGGGGCCCTCATCCTCGAAGGAATCGGTACCTCCGGCACCATCGCCGCCAACCCCGACTTCACCACCACCACCCAACTCACCTCAACCCCACCCAACTACACCACCTGGCGAGACACCCCCGGCAACACCTGGACGATCAACGGCAGCGCCGTCTACCTCCCGCTCGAGTAGACCGCTCACCGCCAGGTCGAGTTGACGTCCTGTCCGTAGTCCACCCAGCGGTCCCTGGTCCGTGTCCCGCCCCCCCAGTGGTAAGGACGGCCGCGATGTGGGATTTGATAGGTGTTCTGGTCGAAGCGATTGTCCCAGGAACGGAACACGTCGCGTGACCCGGCGTTGCGGATGATCCCGGTCACGCCGGTCTCGTAGGAGATCACGTTGTCGTGGACCCACAGGTTGCGCAGCTGGTACGGCCCATGGGTACCCATCCCCCGATCGTCGTAGATCCCCACCACCCCTCCATTGTTGCCCGATAGCTGGTTGCCGTAGACCTCGACGTCCGATGAGTCCGCCACCAGGATGCCCCCGAGATAGAAACCGTGGCCGTTGCCCTCGACCACGTTGTCCCGGATCACGGCCGAATAGCTGATTTCATGAAAGATGCCCGGCCCGTAGTTGTCCCTGACAGTGTTCCCCTCATAGATCGTCCCCACGTTGTCGGCATCGGTCCACAGACCGGGTCCGTGGTTGGAGTGCACCAGGTTGTTCCTGACCACCAGGTCGGTGGTGTGGAGGAGTTTGGCGCCGCCGGCCTCCCAGGCTACGTCATAGAGTTCGAGGTGGTTGTTTTGTGATATCTCGTTGGCTTCGATGAGAGCCCCGCTCACCACATACCCTGCATGGATCCCTAGTTGCTCGTTGTGATGGATGTGGTTACCACGCACCACCATGCGTTCGCCCAGCTCGACGCCGGCCCCGCCGTTGTATCGAATCTCGTTGTCCTCGATCAACCAGTCAACCGTGCCGCCTCCCCCGAGAGTCCCGAGTTGGGCCGGCGTTGCGTATCGCTCGATCACCAGCCCTCGCACCACCACCCCCGAGACCGGAGCTTCCACGTCATGGCTGAAGATGGCGAACTCGAGCTCGCTTTCGCCGCTGAGAACAGCTCCATCCATGCCGAGGAAGACATCGCCGTCTCTGGGGATCACCGAGACACCCCTATGTACGCCGGGCTCGAACAAGTATGTGGTGCCCTCCGGAGAGGCGTCGTACAGCTCGGAGAACTGAGCTCCGACGGAAACCCGAACTGCGTCCACAGGGAGCGTTGTCGCCGGTGTCGCTCCCGGGGTAGTGGCGGTCAGGCCCGATGTCGTCGTGGGCTCTCGCGGCTGGGCAGAGGTCTGCGTGGGCGTCGTTGGGCCTCGGTCCCCCCACACCACCCACATGACGGTCAATACGACGATCGAGCCCGCTATGCCGACCCACCGCGATGATCTCTCCACCGCCTGGATCGTAGGTGGGAGCCGGAGGCTGCGAACATGTGGGGGTGGCACGTTTGGGTACCTCCTACCGAGTCCCGCTGGCGGGGCGGGGTCGGCTGTTCATGCCGGCCGGGTTCCGGGCACGGGGAGGTATCTGGCCAGGATCGTCATGCACCGCGCCCGGCCTCATCGCCGACTGGCTCCTGGGCACCACCACTCGATTGGGATTGGGTCTGACTTCCCCGACGGCAGGCTTCTCCCTACCCGACCTCGACTGGGACGAATGGGGCTCTCGATGGTTGCCGGCCGGCGCCTCCGGCCCCGAGCTGTGGACGATCGGGGTGCCGCGTGACCTCAGACGACAACGGTTTCACCTCTTCGTCCCCGACAGGCGCCGCCGCGTCTTGGCATTTGCCAAGTTCACCAAGAACCCACACAGCGAGCTGAACATCGAAGTGCGACAGATTCTCACCGGGACGGGATTCGTGACATTCAAGACGCCGGAGCCCCTGGCGCACGGATCGTTTGCCGATTGGAATTTCACCATCGACCGTGCACTCGATCCCGGCCTCCATCGACCAGCCAGGTTGTCTCCGTCCAAACGAAGCGCGATCGTCGCCGAAATCCAAGCGGCACTATCAGAGCTTGCATCCCCGGGAAGCGTGATCCTCCATGGGGACTTCGGACCCTGGAACGTTCGCCTCGACTCGAGCGGCGACATAGTCGTCCTCGACTGGGAGGACGTCGCCACCGGGCCCACCGCGGGTGATGAGCTGTGGCATGCGCTGAACACGGTCTTGATCGAGGGCAAGACTCACTCGACTGCTGCCGATCGAGTCCGCCGGCAACTCGGCCACCATAAAGCGGGAGCCATCGCGGATGCCGCCCGATATTGGCAGGATCGTCTGTCCGGGCCCGAACCGGCAGAGGTCGATTCCACGACGAGCGGGATGGTTCTGGGCGGGCTAGCTCAGGGCCAACGGGGGGTATTGACCTTGCTCGGCCAGAAGTAGCCTGACCCGAATGACTGGGCAGCGTGGGGCAACCGGACCCGAAGGCGTCATCAACAGGGTGGTGTTCGTGGGGGTGGTGGTCGCCTGGACCGCAATCGGTGAGGAGTTCCCCGCGGGAGGTTGGCGTGGATGGTTCGGGACCGAGATCATGTCGATGCCCGCCCACTACTTCTACTTGGCCGGGACCCTTGTCCTGTTGTCCCCCTACCTCCTCGCCACCCCGAGGTGGTCTCTGGTTGCGTCGCTGCGCGAGCTGCGACTGTGGCGCTGGTTGGTCGCCGGATGGTTGGCGCTGATCATTTCGCTGGCCGTTGCGATCGTCACCGCCGCCCCCAACCCCTTCGCCGACTGGCGCAACCTGGTCTTGACCGGGGTCATCGCAGCGCTGGCCGGCCGTTGGCTTGCGTCACAGCGCTGGCGCGACCGCGCCTTGACCGACCTCGCCATCGGGTACGGGCTGGTCTCGGCTATCCACCTGGCCGGGTTCTTCCTCGGTAGCGGCACCGCCGTGTTCGGAATCCGCACACCGACGTTCTACGGCCCGCTCCTCTACATGGCCGTGTTCTCGTCGATCGTCTTGGTCCTCACCTGGGTGACCTGGGCCCGGCATCCCGTGTCGCCCATCTACGGAATGGCTGTCCGTTTCGGGGCCCTCGCCAGCACCCTCTTGGTCCTGCTCTCCTTTCGACGCTCCTTCTGGCTTGCATGGGCGCTGGGCATGGTGGGGGTGGTCTTCTTCATGCTCCGCGCCCGCTGGTCCAACCCAAAGGGCCTCTTCAGCCTGGGGGCCGTGATGATGGTTGGGCTCACCGTCTCCTTCGTGTCCCTGGGCACCGAGAACGTCGCCACCCGGATGGAGAGCTTTCTTCCTGGTGCGGACAACCGATTCGCCGCCACCAACGACGACCACGTCAACGACATGATCGACGCCTGGAATGTCATCACAGTTGAGCCTCTGCTCGGCTACGGGATCGGGCGTCCCTACCCCACCGAGCTGATCGCAGAGTGGAAGACCGACTCATTCGAAGTCCACAACTCGGTGTTGCATGTCTGGCTGAAATACGGGCTCCTCGGCATGGTGGCGTACCTGGGGTTCCACCTCGGCTGGATTCGGCGCCTCTGGGGCACTCTAGGACTTCAGGGAGCCGTCGTACCCTCTCTGGCTGGATTGGCCATCTTCCTGGCCTCGGAGTTCGTGGCCACTCTCATCGGCACGTGGCCATACGGGAGCACACACCTCTCCGTGTTTCACGGGGTCCTCCTGGGGTTCACGGCACTGGCGTCGGTGCGTCCCACACAGGCACGGCTCCCAGCCAGGGAGGGTGTTGGGCTCCCTTGAGCGGAAGGGTTCTGTTCGACCTACAGGTCTTCGCCGAACAGCGGCATGGAGGCGTGTCACGTTACTTTCGTGAGCTGGGCCGAGCCCTGCGCCAGAGACACGAGTGGGAAGCGGTCCTGCCGCCCGGCATCCACATCGGCTCATCCGACCTCCCGATGGCACATGTCGGACCTCTACTCCGGCTGCCTGCTGCTCGCAGAGGGGTGCGTTTGCTCCGTGCGGTCAACCTCAGAGCCGCGAAGCTCCTCGCCCGCCGGGTGAGCAACACCGCAGATGTGGTGCATCCAACGTGGTATCACCGGCCATCGCTGGAACTGTGGGCCGACAAGCCGCTGGTGATCACGATCCACGACATGATCCCCGAGGCTTGGCCCTCGGTGACCACGCCCGAGCAGTTGGACGACCGCGCCTGGGCCATCCGAGAGGCTGCTCAGATTCTCTGCGTATCGGAGACGACCCGACTTGACCTCGTCCACCGTTTCCCCGATGTCGAGGAGCGCGCCAGCGTGGCTTATCCCGGGATGACACCCCTCCCCCCCGTCGACGCCTCGAGAGGAGGTGAGCCGCGGTTCGTCTATGTCGGCAAGCGCGGGGCCTACAAGGACTTCGCCACTTGCCTCCGGGCTCTCCAATCCTTCCCCGCACGTCTCGTCGTGGTCGGAGGCGGCCCCCCGAGCGAGCAGCTGGTGCAGATGCTCCACGACACTGGAACGGGCCACCTGGTCGAATTCCGGGAGTCGCCTGACGATTTCGCCTTGGCTGAACTGCTCGCTGGGTCCACCGCGCTCATCTCGACCTCCCGCCAGGAGGGATTCGGGATGCCACCTCTCGAGGCCCTGTCGGTGGGGACCTCCATCATCCTCAGCGACATTCCCGTACACCGCGAGGTCTACGGCGAATGGGGGACCTTCTTCGAGCCCGGTGAGCATGAAGGTCTCGCAGAGGCCATGCGGGGCGTGGCGGCGGCGCCACCGGCTGTCCCGGCCAGGGAGGAGCTGGCGCGGCGGTTCTCGTGGACCGAGACTGCACGGGCAGCTGAGATTGCCTACACCCGTGCGGCCGGCTGAGGCTCAGCCCCGTTCCCTGATGGGCTCCACCGTGCCGGCTTCCCCAAGGACATCTTTC
>CAZNDH010000055.1:0-7031 GCA_964571765.1 uncultured Acidimicrobiaceae bacterium | reverse complement strand
CCACACACAGGTGGTGGCAGCAGAGGTGATGGTGATCCCCCGCTCCTGCTCCTGCTCCATCCAGTCCATGGTGGCGGAGCCTTCGTGGACCTCACCGATCTTGTAGTTGCGGCCGGTGTAATAGAGGATCCGCTCGGTCAGCGTTGTCTTGCCCGCGTCGATGTGAGCCATGATCCCGATGTTGCGGGTACGGCTCAGCGGCACCTGACGCAGGTGATGCAGCGCGTTTTCGTTGCTCATTTCTCTCTCGGTTGCTCCGGCTCGATATTCGGTTGTGAACGTCCCTCGTCCGGTGGTTCGGGTCCCGGAGTCTTCTTGAGACCCGCCTGCCTGGAACGTTCGGGTGAACTTGTCTCTGGTGTCTACCAGCGGTAGTGGGCGAAGGCCTTGTTGGACTCGGCCATCTTGTGCACGTCTTCCTTACGCTTCACCGCCGCCCCGGTGTTGTTGGAGGCGTCGAGGATCTCATTGGCCAGACGCAGTGACATGGTCGGCTCACGCCTCTGTCGGGCGTAGTGGACCAGCCAGCGGATGGCCAGGCTGCCCTGTCTCCGCGGGGACACCTCCACCGGCACCTGGTAGTTGCTCCCCCCTACGCGGCGGGACCGTACTTCCACCTGGGGCCTGATGTTGTCCACAGCCCGCTTCAGCACCACGGTCGGGTCTTGGCTGGTCCTCTGCTCCACGGTCTCCAATGCGTCGTAGACGATGGTCCGGGCCAGGTCTTTCTTCCCCTTGAGGAGGACCTTGTTGATCACCTGGCTGACCAGCGTCGATCGGAATACCGGATCCGGCTCGACCTTTCGCTTCTGAGCGGGAGCACGTCTCATCAGGAGCCCTTCTTGGTCCCGTAGCGGCTGCGGGCCTTCTTGCGATCGCTCACACCGGAGGCGTCGAGGGTGCCCCTGATCACCTTGTAGCGGACTCCGGGGAGGTCTCGGACCCGACCCCCGCGGACCAGGACGATGCTGTGCTCCTGGAGGTTGTGCCCTTCACCGGGAATGTAGGCGGTCACCTCCACTCCTGAGTTGAGACGAACACGGCACACCTTGCGCAACGCCGAGTTCGGCTTCTTGGGCGTCACGGTGTAGACGCGGGTGCATACCCCACGTCGTTGTGGCGCTCCGGCAAGACCTGCGGTCTTCACCTTCTTCTTCTTTGGCTTCCTGCCCTCGCGGACAAGTTGCTCGATCGTTGGCATTGTGCTCCTAACGCGAGAAAGCGGCATGGGCGCACCCACAACCGTTCCTGTTGTGTGAAACCTTGCGTGCCCGGTGCAGGTCTGCACCCGACTCGTTCCCGACGCGCCTGGGGACGCATGGGAAGCGACGCCAGATTGTATGTGAATCCCCAGGGATGTACCAAATTGACTTCTGGTACTTGGTACCTGGACAGAGCGAACCGAGCTGAGGCGAGGGGGCTGCGCCTGGTGGCGCTGGCCTTAGCCGCGCCGTGGGTCAGTCCCGGCCGGGGGCAACCATGCTGGTCACCCCCAGCGCGATCAGGGCGGAGAGGGCGATGAGCCCCCCTGATGTGGCTCCTCCTCCTTTGCCGCCCCCAGGGGGCCCCGGAGGACATGGGGGACTGCACGGAGGCTCTTCGGTGGTGGTCGATTCCTCAGGAAACGTCGTTGTCGTGGTCGTTGTCGTGGTCGTGGTCGTGGTCGTCGTCGCCACGGTCGTGGGCGGAGCCCCAGTGGTGGTGGGCTGGGGTGGTGGCGAGGTGGTGGTCGGCTGGGATGGAGGGCTGGTGGTAGTCGGGCCGGGGGAGGCAGTGGTTGGTGATGTCGGGGCGCCGGTGGTAGGCACCGGCGGCCCGGTTGTCACCGGAGGAGCGGTGGTCGAGGTGGTCGAGGTGGGGAAGGTGGCGAACGGGAAAGGACCCCTGCCTCCACTGGAGACACCCGGGACCGTGATGATCGAGGCGACGACCGTGGTGGTGGTCGTCTCACCGACGGGCGCGGTGTCCTCCGGCTGGCTGGCGGGGGCTGCCTGACCGGGGAACGAGACACCGGGCACCGCTACTTCACCGGGTTCGGCGAACACTCCGGCCAGCCATACCACCACGGTGGCCAATGCCAGCCCGGTGCCTACGCAGATTGCGGCGATCGCCGCCAGGGTCAGGCTCCTTCCCAGGGACTCGCGACGTCGACGCTCGTGGCGGGGCCCCTTGGGGCGGCGTCGACGTGGGCCTGGCTGGTCGGGGGGGCGTGACGAAGCGAGGTGCTCCGCCATTCGCTTGGCGAAGGAGCTGGGGTCGAGACGCCGACCCTCCGGGTCAAAGGGCTCGGTCACTTGGGCCCGTGCTTCCTTCTCTGTGTTGTGCCCGCTGCCGGTGGCGGGGAAGAGCTGCGACGACCGTCACCCGTGTCAACGTAGCTCAAGACTGTCGACCTGAACGGTAGACAGCTACTAATTGGGCCGGTTGGGAGCCACCCGATAGATGTGGGTGACCACCGCGGTGTTACCCGCGTGGTCGGTGGCGGTCACGGTGAATGTCCGTTCACCGGGCTGGGCGGTGTCGATGGCGTCCCCGGATGCCACGGTGCCCTGGCACTCTGCGATCCCGCCCGGAGCGCTACAGGTGTACTCAGCGATGATCACCGACCCCTGGAGGTATTGGGCTCCGTTGGCCGGAGTGAAGATGGTCACCATCAGGTCGGCGTTCTCCACCACCGTGTAGGTGTGGGTCACGGTCGCGGTGTTCCCCGCGTTGTCCTGGGCGGTCACCGTGAACGTCCTCGAGCCCAAGATGGAAGTGTTTATCGGCGACCCGTTGGGCACCGACCCCGAGCAGGACGCGATCCCGGACCCCGAATCACTGCAGGAGAACGAAGCATTCACCACTGCACCCTGGGCGTAAGTAGAGCCGTCGGCCGGGGTGATGATGGTCACCACCGGGTCGGTGTTGTCCACCACCGTGTAGGTATGCGTCACGGTGGCGGTGTTCCCGGCGTGGTCCCGGGCGGTCACCGTGAACGTCCTCGAGCCCAAGATGGAAGTGTTGATCGGCGACCCGTTGGGCACCGACCCCGAGCAGGAGGCAATCCCCGAGCCGAGGTCGCTGCAGGAGTATTGGGCGTTGACCGTCGAGTTCTGCTGGTAGGTGGCCCCGTCGGCCGGGGTCACCAGGCTCACCGTCGGGCTGGTGGTGTCGACCACGGTGTAGACGTGGCTCACCGTGGTGGTGTTGCCTGCCCGGTCGGTGGCGGTCACGGTGAAGGTCCGCTCACCCAGGGCTGAGGTGTTGATCGGTGAACCGCTGGGGACGTGGCCCACACAGCTCTCGATCCCAGAACCGGAGTCGGCACACGAGTAGGAGGCGTTGACCACCGCACCCTGGGTGAAGGTGGCGCCGTCGGCAGGTCGGGTCAGGGTCACCGTGGGGTTGGTGATGTCTACCACGGTGTAGGTGTGGGTCACCGTGGTTGTGTTGCCTGCGGCGTCGGTGGCGGTGACGGAGAAAGTCCGCTGGCCGAGGATGGAGGTGGTGATGGGCCGCCCGTTGGGGACGGTGCCCACACACGAGGTGATCCCGGAGCCCGAGTCGGCACAGGAATAGGAGGCGTTGACCAGCGAACCCTGGTTGTAGACGGCCCTGTTCGACGGGGTGCTCAGCGTCACTGTGGGATTTGTGATGTCGGCGGGGGTGGTAGTGGCGGTGGGCCCCGGGTCGGTCGTGGTGGGCCGCGGGTCGGTGGTGGTCGGGGCCGGATTGGGGGCGGTGGAGTTCGAGGTGGGTCGTCTCGGCCCGGGTGACGGGGTGGTGGCGGCCGTGGTTTCCGGTTGCTCCACCACCTCGGGGAGGACCTCGGGCTCGTCATCCTCTGGTGCCAGGGTGGTCGTCGTCGTCGGCTCGGTCGCCCGGACAGTCGGAGGGGTGTAGCCGGATGATTCCGTCCCGGATGCCACCGGGCGGAGCGGCTCCTCCGGCTCAGCCACTGCCACTGCCTCGACAAAGAAGTCAGCGAGCCATCCGGAGACCGCTCCAACCGCCAGTGCCCCCACCACCAGGAAGGCGGCCACCGCGGCGGCCATGATCCTGCGACGAGCCCACCGACCACTCGGATCGGCCCCCGATCTGGAGGGCAAGCCTGGCCACGGAGTTCCCGGAGGCGTGGAGGCTAAGTGCCGGGCCAACTCCCTGGATAGAGCGTCCGGCTCCAAGTGATAGCCGAGGGCATCCCCGGCCCCTCGCCTCTTGCGGAGACCTCTCCTCGGCGGGGTGGCCGCCAGGTACTCGGAGAGCTCGACATAGAAGGCATCAGGGTTCAGGTGGTAGCCCTGAGACTCTGAAGAATCGCTCAACGGGTGAAGTTTCCTCCCTATTGCCCCGCCCGCTCGCACGCCTGAATGGACGTCTCCGCCCGACTGTAGTCGCCCCGGCAGGAATACCCGGTCATCGGCGAGGTGCGCTCGCTGCGACGTCGAAGGTGCCCCCGAGGCCGACCCCGAAGGGCCGGTCCCCGGAGGGTGTCACTCCTCCTCGTCTGCCCCCGAGGATCCCAGGGAAGCCAGCCACTCGGCGGGGTCGTCGGGGAGGCCCTCCTCGTCGGAGTAGCTACGCCCGCCCTCGCCGAGGAAGCCACCCAGGCTGGCCACCGTGGTGGCTCCGGGCAACGAGGGCTGGAGAACCTGGTATTGGTTGGCGCCGGTCCCGGCGGGGATCAGCTTGCCGATGATCACGTTCTCCTTGAGTCCCCGCATGAAGTCCGATCGGCTCTGGATGGCGGCATCGGTGAGCACCCGGGTGGTCTCCTGGAAGGAGGCCGCCGAAAGCCAGGAGTCGGTCGCCAGCGAGGCTTTGGTGATCCCCATGAGCTGAGGACGGCCCTCGGCAGGCCTCTTGGCGGCGGCCGCCAGGTCGCGGTTGGTGTCCTTGAATGTCTGGTCGTCGATGAGGGCCGCGGGGAGGAAGTCGGAGTCGTTGGGGGCCACGATCAACACCCGGCGCAGCATCTGGCGCACGATCATCTCGATGTGTTTGTCGTGGATCTCCACACCCTGCGACTTGTACACCTCTTGGACCTGGTCGACCAGGTACTGCTGGGTGGCGCGCACCCCCCTGATCTCGAGGACCTCCTTGGGGTCGAGTGGGCCCTCGGTGAGCTGGGTGCCAGCGGAAACCTCGGCCCCGTCGACAAACCGCAGCTTGGCGAACCGGGAGATGGGGTAGACCACCTCCTCCTCACTCGAGGTGACCACGATCCGCCGCCCCTCCTCGTCGTCATGGATCCGGGCGATCCCGCTGAGCTCGGTCATCACCGCCTTGCCCTTGGGGGTCCGGGCCTCGAACAGCTCGACCACCCGAGGGAGACCGTGGGTGATGTCCTCCCCGGCGACACCCCCGGTGTGGAAGGTGCGCATGGTGAGCTGAGTACCGGGCTCGCCGATCGACTGGGCGGCCATGATCCCCACCGCCTCACCGGTCTCCACTATCCGCCCTGTGGCCAGGGAGAGGCCGTAGCAGGCCTGGCAGACACCACCACGGGTGTCGCAGGTCAGCGGTGACCGCACCCGCACCGACTCGATGTCGGCCCGGTCGATGGCGTGCAGCTCCTTGGTACCGATGATGGTGCCCGCTCGAAGCTTCTCGTCGTGCTCGGTAGCCACCAGGGCCCGGCCCTCCTTGACGTCGTCTGCCAGCATCCGCCCGTAGATCCGAGAGCGCAGGTTGCGGATCTTGGCGCCCCGATCGTCGACCACCCTGATCACGATCCCCCGGTCGGTCTCACAGTCTTCGTCGAGGACGATCATCTCCTGGGAGACGTCGACGAGACGTCGGGTCAGATAACCCGAGTCGGCGGTGCGCAGGGCGGTGTCGGCGAGACCTTTTCTCGCCCCGTGGGTGGAGATGAAGTACTCCAGCACCGAGAGGCCCTCGCGGAAGTTGGCGATGATCGGCCGGGGGATGATGTCGCCTTTGGGATTGGCCACCAGGCCACGCATCCCGGCGATCTGCCGCAGCTGCATCATGTTCCCTCGGGCCCCGGAGCCGACCATCATGTCGAGGGCGTTGAACCGCTCCGCCTTTAGGCTGGCCTTCATCGAGTCGGTCACCCTCTCGGTCGCCTCGGTCCAGATCTCGATGAGCTCCTGACGACGTTCGTCGTCGGTGACCACACCCTTGGCGAACAGGTTCTGTACCTTCTCCGCCCGCTCCTCGTACTCGGCGAGGATGGCGGGCTTGTCGGTGGGGGTGCGAACGTCGTCGAGGGCGATGGTCAGGCCGGCCTTGGTGGCGTATCGGAACCCGAGCTCCTTGATGGCGTCCAGGGTGTTGGCCACCGCCGAGCGGGGATAGCGCTCGATGATGGTCTCGATGAGCAGCCGGATGTCGGCCTTGACCACCACCTGGTCGATGAATGGGAATCCTTCGGGGAAGGCCTCGTTGAGGATCACCCGACCCAGCGTGGTCTCGGCGAGCTCCCTGGGCTTGAAGGGCTCGTCGTTGAGCAGGTGACCCAACGTCGGCTTCAGCTCGTGGTGAACATCGTGGTCACCGGCGCCGGCTCCGAGACGGATCCTGATCGGGGCATGCAGGGAGAGCTCGCCGATCTCATGGGCCATGAGGGCCTCGTCGAGATCGGAGAAGGTGCGGCCCGCACCCAGGGCGTCCTCGACCCGCTCCGACAGGTAGTAGATGCCGATCACCATGTCCTGAGAGGGAGTCACGATGGGCCGACCGGATGCCGGAGAGAGCACGTTGTTGGTCGACAGCATCAACACCCGGGCCTCGGCCTGTGCCTCGGCGGACAGGGGGAGGTGCACCGCCATCTGGTCACCGTCGAAGTCGGCGTTGAAGGCCTCACAGACCAGCGGGTGGATCTGAATTGCCTTGCCTTCGACCAGGACCGGCTCGAATGCCTGGATTCCCAACCGGTGCAGGGTTGGCGCCCGGTTGAGCAGCACCGGGTGCTCCTGGATGACCTCGGAGAGGACATCCCACACCTGGGGCCGCTGCCGCTCGACCATCCGCGTGGCCGCCTTGATGTTCTGGGCCAGGTCCAGGTCTACCAGCCGCTTCATCAC
>CAZNDH010000054.1:0-7294 GCA_964571765.1 uncultured Acidimicrobiaceae bacterium | reverse complement strand
CTCCGTCGACCGCCAGTACACATGGTCTGTCGTCGGCGACCAGTTGACCCTGACCCAGCTCGTGGATGACACGTGTCTTACCGGGGACTACCTCGACGGGATCGTCTACACCAGGATGCCGTCCTGACGAGCCTCCTCATCATCGTTCTGTGAAGATCTGTCCGGGTACAGCCCGCTCAGACTTCACAGAACGGGTGAAGTGCCGCCGGCAGTTCGTGCTCGTATCGAGGTGAACCCAGCCACATGACGGCCACTCACCCCACCTCCCAGAACAGACCGTGTGAGGGGCAATTACTGACGGGCTCATAACCTAAAGGTGTTCAAATCCCGCTCCCCCCATCAATAGCCCTGGCCAGCGGACTGCTGGCCAGGGCTCTACTATTTCATGCGGTCCGCTAGTCAGCAGGGGTCTTTACTCCCAAAGATCCCGCTGTCGGGCTCAAGAGGTCGCAGGCGCTAGATCTCCGCGCTCGCTACGGCTACCTATCCTTTCCAAGGTCCGGTGCCGTTTCTGTTAGCACATCTGTGGCACACGCCGGTTTCTCCTCCGACGGGCAAACTCAAGCGGAGCGGGAGCTCACCGGCCCAAAGGCTGCCACCCAGGGCTACAGCGATTGCAGCCACGCCAGATGGTCCCCTTCCAGTGGCGATCACGATTGACACTCCCTCGCGGTTCAGACCCGCCAATGAATTCGAGGGCTTCGGAGTCGGTGGCGCCTGACGGATCGTTGTGTGTCCCGTCGACGTCGAACGCCGCAATAGAGAACGGCCCTGCTGACACGGGTTTGGGGGGTTCAGGGGAGAAGGTTGGCAGCTCGACAGTCCTTGATGAGGTCTTCGAGCACATCGGGATGGGACACACCGTGGAATCCTTGCACGATGATCCGATCAACCCCGAGGGAGGCGTACTCGGCGAACCTTTGCTGGCGGGGTGCGCCCGGTGCGACGTCTCCTGCCTCTCCCCAGATGTGGACCGATAGCCTGAGGCTGTTTGGGTCGCGGTCGATCTCTGCGCAACGGTCTCGGATGACGGGGATCGCCGCGGCTAGGGCTTTTGGGGTGAGGGCGTCGAGATTGAGTTCATCTGCGTAGCGGGCGGCGAGCCGCCAGGTACGGTTGGGTCCGTTGCCTCCAACGACGATTGGGATTCTCGGTTCCTGCAGTCCTTTCGGCTCGTGGATCGCCGAGATGACGTGAGCGTGCTCGCCCTCGTAGGAAGCCGGCCCGGGTTGGAACATTCTGGTGATGATTTCGAGGTGGTCTTCCAGGATGTCGAGACGGACCCTCGCGTCGGGGAATCCGTAGCCATATGCAAGCCACTCGTCTTCTTTCCATCCGGCGCCAATGCCCAGAATGGCCCGCCCGCCGCTGATTACGTCGATCGTCGAGATGGTCTTGGCTGTCAAGGCGGCGTTGCGATATGCGGCGGCGAGGACGAGGTGGCCGAGTCGGGCGTGGGATGTGGCCGTGGCAAGTGCGGCCAGCTCCGTCATCGGCTCGAAGACGATGGCGGGTTCTGGGGGTGGATCGACCTGGAAGTGGTCGTACACCCAAAGAGATTCGAATCCAACGTCATCGGCGAGGCGGGCGACATCGAGAGTTCTCTGCCACGCTGTCGCAGGGTCGATACCGAGATACTCCCTATCGCAGCCCTGGGGCAGAGTGAGTCCGACCTCCATCATCAACTCCAATCTCCGTACTTTTCAGCGATACCATGCCGGGCTCGATCGAGGAGATCGTCGGGGATTGGCCCGGAGCTCGCGGCGGTGAACCACAGCCCAGAGTCTTCGATGAAGGAGGGCAGGGTCTCCACCGCCTCCTCCACGTCGGTCCAGCCGACTCCCATAGCTTCGGGTCTGATGTCGACACCGACGCGATGTAAGGCGCCAAGGATTTCGTCAGGTTGGTTTTCTTGGAGCAGCGCACCGATGTAGATGCCGAGGCCGACCGGCTGTCCGTGAATGAAGTGTCGTCTGGTGATCCGCTCGAGGTTGTAGAAGACGAAGTGCTCCATCCCTTCGATGTGTCGAGGGTTCCACCCAGAATCGTGAAAGGTGGCCCCGCCCCAACGGTGGGCGTTCATGAGCGTCCTGATCCCCCGGTCGGTCACCTCTCTGATCTCGTCGAGGTCACTGAGGACCGATTCGAGCCGAAGACGGGCCTGTTGGACGAGATCGGGGTCATAAGGCCACTGCGGTTCCGTCCGACCCAGCGTCTCGGCGATCTGCCAGTCCCGGTGGGCGGTGTGATAGCAGAGGATGTCAGCGACACCGCTGCGGTTGAGCGCGGGTGGTGCACTGCGGATCACGTCGAAGTCGACGTAGACGGCCTCGGGCACGGCATATCCGAGATATCGCACGATCCCCTCGATGCGAAGGCCAGCACGGTGTCCGAACGGTGCATTGACGGTCATCGCGGTCGGTATCTGGAACAGCGGTAGTCGTCTCTTCCACGCCAGGTACTTGGCGACGTCGACGGCCTGACCTCCGCCGATGCCGACTACGGCGGCCGCTTTGGGTATCGAGGGCTCGATCGAGCTCAGCTCGGCGAGTTCGAGTGTGTCCACGAGATGCACCCCGGCTGAGCCGTCGATAAGGCTGTCTTGGAATATGGGCCACAGGTCGTCCATGGTCACCACCAGATAGGGGCGGTGGACGAACTCCGGCAGCCGTTCGACCAAGTGTCGGCCGAAAACGGTGCGGAACTCGCTCACAGTGTCTTCGTCACCTTGGTGAGGCCTTGTGGGGCGTCAGGGTTATACCCGAGGCTTACCGCGGCCGACTCGGCCAGAAGTTGACCAGGCAGCACCATCGGGATCGGAGAGAGCTCATCGGGAACGTCGATGGGGAGAACCAGTGTCTGGTTCGGCGACGAAGCGTCGTACCCGGTCGCCACCGTCCAGACGTCGCCTCCTGAAGCCATGAGCCGCAGCCGTAGCGGGCGGATGCGGACTCCCATCGGTCCCGGTGAATCGAAGAAGAGGATGGGTGCGTTGTCCCGGGCGAGCACCATCGGGCCATGTTCCACGTCGGCGGCCGAATACCCGATGGTGAACCGTCGTGATGTCTCGATGAGTTTCAAGGCCACTTCGAGAGCGGTCGCATAGTTGTATCCACGTCCAACCGTCAGTGACCCAACCGACCCGGTGAACGCGTCGACGACGCCGCTATCCGCAACCCAGCGGTCGGAGACTTCGATGGTGCGCTGTGTCACCTCCGGGAGGACGGCAGTATCGAATGCGTCAGTCGGCCGGAGGCTCTCAACCAGAGCCGCGATGGCAGCGAGCGAGGAGACATACGTCTTGGTGGCTGCGACCGCCCTCTCTTCACCGGCCAGACAGTCGATCACGAAATCGGATCCTTCCGCCAGCGCCGATCCGAGGTTGTTGGTGATCACGATGGTTGGGCGGCCGCTGTATTTGGCGACTTCAAGAACGGCCAGCAGGTCGGGACTCTGCCCCGACTGTGAGATCGAGATCAGCAGCCCATCGGACCATGAGCTCCGTCTCTCGTAGACGGTGTTGATGGAAGGAGCGACCAGGACTGCGGGGATGCCGAGCACGGTTTCAATCAGGTACCGGGCGTAGACCGCAGCATGGTCAGAAGTACCACGCGCCGCTATCGCCACCCAACTCGGCCTGGCACGGGAAATCGCTCTAGCCGCATCGCGGATGGCCCGGGCACCTTCTGTCAGAAGGCGCTCGACGACCTCAGGGGTCTGCCGTATTTCGTTAGCCATGTGAGTCAAGGTCTGCGGGATCCAGGTCGGTGAACTGAGGGTGAGTGACGGGGACGCAGGAGAGGAGGAAGCCTCTACGTCCCCGTCGACTCCGCGGATCAGAACCCCTTGCCGATCCACTCCTCGGCGTTGGTTTCATCGATCTGGGTGGTCTCCAACACCCACTCAGGGTCGATGGACTCACCAGCGATGAGCTTGGCGGCGGATTCGCACGCCTCCTTACCGGCGTTGTCGTAGGTGAACGTTGCTGCGATCTGTCCATCTGCGATCGCCTGGATCGCCTCGTTCTGACCATCGATGCCAACGATGGCCGCCTCACCGAGACGCCCAGCCTCATTCATGGACTGGACAGCTCCGAGAGCCATCTCGTCGTTGTGGGTATACACCACATCGAACTCACCGGGTCCGTACCGCTGCAGCATGTCGTTCATGAACTCGAACGCAGGCTCGCGTCGGTATTCGCCGGTCTGACTCTCGATGATCTCCACATTGGGATCGTTCTCCTCGAGCCAGGCCACGAACGCGTCGTGCCGATCGGTGGTGGCCGATGCTCCCAGGACGCCCTGGATCTCGATCACAGTTCCACCTTCACCACCGAGGAGCGTTTGTGACACGAACTCCGCGGCCTTCTCACCGATCAGCTTGTTGTCCGCTCCGATGTGCTGAGTGACGTCGACATTGACGCTCCGGTCGAGCGTGATCACCGGGACCCCGGCCTCCAGCGCCCGCTCTGCAGCCGGCGTCAACTCATCGGCCGTGAGGGGGGTGAGTAGCAGGACGTCGACTCCACGAGCGATCAGGTCGTCCACATCGGCGCTCTGCTTGGACCCCTCACCTTGACCATCGGTGACGATGATCTCGGCATCCGGCATTAGGGTCGAACAGGCCTCTTCGACGTTGTTAGTCTGGTTGATGCGCCAGACGTCTCCGTTGTTGGCTTGTGAGAACCCAATGACTAACTGATCGTCTGGCGCGTCCGCTGTCGTGTCCGGCGCCGACGTGGTGTCACTGCTCCCGCCACCACCGCACGCGGCCACAATCATGGCGAGCGCCGTGAGCACGGCGATCCAGATCCCATGTCTTCGTTTCATCTCATCCTCCTGCCCTTTCCGCAGGCTCATGCCTGCTCTCCATTTCCGTTGGCGGGCCGGTTGGCCCTTGTCTTCGGCCCGGTGAGCATTGGAACCCTTCGTTCCAGGAGCACCGCGCCGAGGATGATCAGTCCCTTGACCATCTGTTGTGAGAAGGGGGAGACACCGAGCAGGTTGAGCAGGTTGTCGGTGACCGCCAGGATTGCGGCTCCGACCAGTGTTGCTCCAACCCCACCGACTCCACCGAAGAGGCTTGTGCCTCCGATTACTACCGCGGCGATGGCGTCCAGTTCGAGCAGGGTTCCCTGGCTGGGCTCTCCGGCGGTGAGACGGGTGATGACTATCAGCGCCGCTATCGCCGCGCATGCTCCGCTGATCACGTAGACCGAGGTGATCGTGCGTCTTGTGTTGAGACCGGATCGGCGCGCCCCTTCCAGATTCCCCCCAACCGCATAGACATGCCATCCGAACGGCGTGTTCCTCAGCACGTACGACGAGATGAGAAACAGCGTGAGGAGGATCCACAGGGGTACCGGTAGTCCGAGGAAGTTTCCCGAACCGACCCAGGCCACCGATTGGGCGGCATCTCGAAGTGGGATGGGTTGCCCGTTCGACAGGGTCATGGTGGCGCCTCTGGCGATGACCAGCATGGCCAGGGTCATGATGAAAGGCTGGATCTTGCCCCTCGTTACTCCCAGCCCGTTGATGAGCCCCACCCCGGCTCCGGCACCGATCGCCAGGAGGAGTGCGAGCGGCCAGGGCACTCCGCTGCTCAGCATCCAGGCGGCGGCGACTGCGGAGAAGCCGAGGATCGACCCCACTGACAGGTCGATTCCGGCGGTGAGGATGACGAAAGTCATGCCCATGGAGGCGATGCCGACTATGGACATCCGCCGGGAGACGTTGAGGAGGTTGGACGCGGTGAAGAAGTGAGGTGAGAGGACTGCACCGATGATCATGAAGACGATCAGGACTCCGAGGATCGCCGACGTGCGGATCCGGTGCGGCGAGAAGAACCAGCCGGTCAGCCTATGCAGACGGCCTTCTTCCTCTCGGGGCGTGTCCGACGTCGCTCGGGTCATTTCCCGTGTCGGCATCATCGCACCGTCCAGCCGCCGTCGACGACCAGGGTCTCGCCAGTGATGAGCGACGCGGCCGGAGAGGCGAGGAAGATCACGGCTCCGGCGACGTCCATCGGCTCGCCAATGCGGTGCAGGCCGGCGATGCGCTCGACAACGTCGTCATGGAAAATGGGGTCGGACAGCGCCGGCTCGGTGCCCGGAGTGCGGATGAAGGTGGGGGCGACTGCGTTTACGTTGATGCCGTGGGCTCCCCATTCGATGGCAAGGCACCGGGTGAGGTGTGAGACGGCGGCCTTGCTGGCGCAATAGATGGCTTCTCCGGGCAAGGCGACGAGACCCGCCTGCGAGCCCATGTTGACGATCCGTCCCGAACCCTGGCCGATCATCGCCCTGCCCACCGCCTGCGATGTGAAAAAGAGGCCTTTGACGTTCACGTCGAAGGTGAGGTCGAAGTCGGGTTCGGTCACATCCTCGGGGGCGTTCTCCGGCCCCAGGCCGGCGTTGTTGACTAACAAGTCGATGCGACCGAACTCCTCAATGACGGCTTCAGTCGCCGACTGGATCTGAGTGAGGTCGGTCACGTCCATAGGCACCACCAGCACTCGCCGACCCAACTCCTCGATGCTGGCGGCGACGTCCGCTCCGCTCTGTGGATTCCGCACGCCGAGTGCCACGTCGGCGCCGGAATGGGCGAGCGCGACCGCAATCGAGCTTCCCAGACCCCGGGCGGCACCGGTGACCAGCGCGATCTGGCCTTCGAGATCGAATCTGGGATAGTCGCTCACCTCTGAAGCCAAACCCTGCCTCCAGGGACAGTTATCGTTGAGGCATCAACGCTTAACGTTTACGCTTGACGATAAGCCTCGGAGCGAATATATACTACGGGCGGCTGGAACGTCAAGCGCCGACCGACTCGTTCAAGGTCTTTTCCAGTCGAGGATGACGATCATGAGGTTCGAGAAGACATGGTGAGAGGCGGCTCGGGCTCGGTGACGCTTAAGGATGTGGCGGCAGGTGCCGGGGTGTCCGTGACCACTGTTTCCCGTATCCTCAACGCCAAAGAGAGCGGTGTCCCCATCCGTCAGGAGACACGAGACCGAGTCTTCGCCGTCGCAGCCGACTTGGGCTACAAGCCGAATCTGCTAGCTAGGGGGCTTCGGGGCAGTCGCAGTTCACTGCTTGGGGTGATCGCAAGGGACATCACTGACCCTTTCCACATCCAGATTCTCCGAGGCATCAACGAGGTCTCAGGAGAACAGGGCTATCGCATGTTCCTAGGACACGTCGATTACGAGCCGGAGATGGCTGTCGCCTACGCCTCGATGTTCGAGCAGTCACACGCCGATGGGATCATCGTCATCGGTGACCTCGAGGGAGGCGACG
>CAZNDH010000053.1:0-8214 GCA_964571765.1 uncultured Acidimicrobiaceae bacterium | reverse complement strand
CGATGTGACCATCCCCGAGATCCCGGGGTGGGCCCGGCCGGCGGTCGAGCGTTACTTGGGTCGGCTCGCCGAGCAGAGGCGACTGTCTCCGCACACCGTGGCCGCCTACCGCCGTGACCTTGCCCAGTTCTTCGACTACTGCGACCGCACCGGGATCGACTCGGTCACCGGTGTGGATCGGACCGTGGCCCGCCGCTTCCTCGCCTTCCTCGATACCCGGGGCTACGCCCGTCGCTCGCTGACCCGCAAGTCCTCCGCGGTCGGCGCCTTCTACGCCGATGGGATCAAGCGGGGAGACTGGGAGGCGAACCCTCTGGACGGGGTGAAGCGGCCCAAGCTGAGCCGGTCGCTGCCCCACGCTCTCCCGGCACGCACCGTGGCCGATGCCATCGAGTCCATCGACACCTCGAGCCCACCAGGGCTGAGGGACAAGGCACTGATCGAGATGCTCTATGCCACCGGAATGCGTATCTCCGAACTGGTGTCCATGAACCTCGATGACGTGGGATCCGAGACCATCGTCGTCACCGGGAAGGGCGCCAAGAGGCGCCTGGTCCCGGTGGGCCGACCGGCCAGAGACGCCCTTGATGCATATCTCCTGCGCAGTCGCCCGGTCCTGGCGGGACCGGAGGCGGCGCGGCACCTCTGGGTCGGTGTGCGGGGGGGACCTCTGAGGGCCAGGGGGGCCCGTAGAGTAGTCGAACGGCACCTGGCCACCTTCCCCCATGCCGTCCGCCACAGCTTCGCCACCCACCTCCTCGAAGGTGGCGCCGACCTCCGCACAGTCCAGGATCTACTAGGTCACAGCGATCTGGCTACCACTCAGATCTACACTGCCGTTACCCGGCGTCACCTGAGGGACACCTATGAGCGAAGTCATCCACGAGCCTGAGCAGACCCAGGTCGAGGCTCTGTGGGTGCGGTTCAAGGAATCCGGCGACCCCGGGGTCAGGGAGCGTCTCATCCTCCACTACTCGCCTCTGGTGAAGTATGTCGCCGGCCGTGTCGGCGCCGGATTGCCCCGTTCGGTCGACCAGAACGACCTGGCCAGCTATGGACTGTTCGGGTTGATCGACGCCATCGACAAGTTCGAGCCCGACCGCGGCTTCAAGTTCGAGACCTACGCCATCAACCGGATCAAGGGAGCCATCCTCGACGAGCTCCGGGCCCTCGATTGGGTGCCCCGCTCCGTCCGCTCCCGGGCGCGCCGTATCGAGACTGGGATCGCCGAGCTGGAGCACAAGCTGCAACGGAACCCCACCGAGGACGAGTTGGCGGCTCACATCGAGATGGACATCCATGAGCTGCACGACGCCTTGGCCGAGATCGGCCGCTCGGGGATGGCGGCGCTCGACGAGTTCGTTACCGGTGATTCCCAGACCTCGATGGGTGAGATGCTCGCCGACCCTGGCGGAATCTCACCGGAGATGGCCTTCCAGGCCGAGGAGACGCGGCGTGGCCTGGTCGATGCCATCAACCGGCTCCCCCAACGGGACCGCCTCGTGGTCACCCTGTACTACTACGAAGGGATGACCCTGGCCGAGATCGGCGACGTCCTCGGCGTGACCGAGTCGAGGGTTTGCCAGATCCACGCCAAGACCATGATGTCGCTGCGCAATCGGCTCGGCGACCCGGCATGGGGCTGAGCCGACCAGCTCGAACTCGGCGATGAACCTCGAGGCCTACCTCGAGCGCATCGGCCACCGCGGTGAGGCGGTCCGCGGAGTCGAGACCCTGCGCGCGGTCCACCGTCGCCACCTCCAGTCGATCCCCTTTGAGAACATCGACGTCCTCCTGGGGAGGAGAGTCGACCTCGACCCGGTGAGGATCTTCGACAAGTTGGTGACCGGCCGGCGGGGAGGGTGGTGCTACGAGATGAACGGTCTGTTGGGTTGGGCGCTGGGTGCCATCGGCTTCCCGGTGACCCGGCTGGCGGCCGGGGTGGAGCGCCGGGTCCGGGGTGAGCAATCGATGGGCAATCATCTGGCGCTACTGGTGGAAGCCGACGGAGAGAGGTGGCTCGCCGACGTCGGATTCGGTGACGGGCTCTTCGAGCCGACGCTGATGGTCGAGGGGAGCTTCGGTCAGCGAGGGTTCGAGATGGCACTCGAGGATCTCGGTGATGGATGGTGGAGGTTCCACACCCACCGAAACGCCGGGGGCCTCACCTACGACTTCACCCTGGAGCCTGCCGAGGACGACCTGCTTGTCACCCGGTGTGCCTACCTTGCGACCAGCCCCGACTCGGGGTTCACCCAGACCTTCACTGCCCAGATCCACCGAGACGATCGGGTAGAGGTGCTCCGCAACACGGTGCGCTCCACGGTCCATCCCGACCGGGTGAGACGCTGGTTGATTCCCGACCGGGATGCCTTTCTCAGCGAGCTGCACCTGGTGTTCGGTCTGGACGACCCGGAAGCCGCCCGGCTTTGGCCCGGCGCGGAGGCAGCGGGACGCTCTTTCGTCGAGGAGAACCCCGACCTGTTCGACTCAGATCCGGTCACGCCGCCAGGTCGGCCAGCTCGGGGGAGAGGGCTGCGATGAGGTCGGTGGCGGACATCGCCACCAGGAAGCCTCTGCTCCCCGCGTTGACGTAGATCGTGCCCATCGAAGCGATCTTGGTGTCGGCGAACAGCCGAAGCCGCTCCCGGGTCCCGAACGGGGAGGTTCCACCGAACTGGTAACCGGTCCACCTTCTCCCCCGAGCGGGGGTGGCCGGGTGAACGCTCTTGACTCCGAGGAGACGGGCCAGTGCCTTGGCGGAGACTTCGCGGTCCCCGTTCATGAGGACGATGACTCCGTCGCCCGACGAGGTCTCGAAGATGATGGTCTTCACGGTGAGATGGGGGTCCACTCCCAGCGCCTCGGCTGCGCCCAGGGCACCGGGGTGCCTCTCGTAGTCGAATAGGAACGGCTGGTAGTGGATTCCGGCCGCCTTGATAGCCCTGATGGCTGCGGTCACCGGCTCCCTCTTCGACATCTGGCCAGGGTATCCGGCACCCATGGTGGACCGCTCCTCCTCTTCCAGCGCCCGGGCATACGCCTGGGGGTCCTCCACCATGAGGAGGGCGAGGAGCGCCTCCTCCCTCACCGCCGGCTCGGTCTCCACCCCCAGGACCCTTTCGATGCTGGGCACCGCTCCGCTGCCCAGCGAGCGGGCCAGTGCCCAGCAGGCGTGACCCCGGACCAGGGCGGACCGGTGGGTGAGGTGGGTGGCGATCGCCGGGACCGCCTCGGCCTCTGCCGAATTCCCCGCGGCCACCAGGAGGTTGCGACGCAGTATCCGGGGGCGGCGGTTGGGCACGTACCACCAGGAAAACCGTTCGAGGAGGTCACCGTCGTCGAGGTCCAACAGCCCGGTGAAGTCGATCACCTCGGGGCCACCGCCCCGGTCGCGGAGGGCCATCTGGCCGGGAGGACAAGCTGTGAGGCAGTCGTCACATCCGTAGACCCGTCTCCCGAGAAGGGGCCGGACCCAGGCGGGGATCGACCCTCCGGTCTGCAGCCAGGCGGACAGGCAGCGGCGAGCGTCGATGCCGTGCTCGTCGATCGCCCCGGTGGGACACGCCGGCACACAGGCGACACAAGTCCCGCAGCCCCGGGTCATTGGTGAGGTCGGCTCCAGCCGGGCATCGGTGACCACCGACCCGAACAGGGTCCAGGGGCCCCGGCCCGGAGCGATAACCATGCTGCTCCGCCCTCGCCATCCGAGACCGGCACGAACCGCCACCGCCCGGTCGAGGAGCCGGTCGTCATCGACCAAGGTCTCGGCCCGATGGCCCAAGGAGCGGAGCCGGTCACCGATAGCCTCCAGCGCCGGGCGGAGCAGCCGGTAGTGGTCCGAGGTGGCGAAGCGGGCCACCATCGCCCCGGTGTCCGCCGGTCCACAGGATTGGGCCAGGTAGTCGGCGGCCACAACAACCAGGGACCGCGCCCAGGGAAACGACCTGGTGACGTTGCTGGCGGTCTCCGGGTCGCGGTATGTGAACCTCAGGCGAGCCGACCGGCCGGTGCCCAGGTTGAAGCGGAGCCCGTCGAGTGCGTCGGGGAGGGGGCCCGCCCGGCAGGCACCCACCGCGGCGGCGCCGTGCTGCAGCCCGGTGTCGATCAGCTCAGTGGTGAGGTCGGCCACCCTCCGAGTGTGCCAGAACGCCGGATTACCCAACCAGACCGGGCGGTCATAGAATTCCGGCCATCAAGCACACCCATGTCCCCTCGCTGGTCGAGCGAGTCTCGTTAGAGGGGTACCCCTTCTGGGAGTGGGGCCAAGGCCCGGTGGGTGGAAGTCAAACCAGAAAGGACCGTTTGTGGTTGAAATCACTATGAAGCAACTCCTGGAGGCAGGAGTCCACTTCGGGCACCAGACCCGAAGATGGAATCCCAAGATGCGTCCCTTCATCTACGGCGAGCGCAACGGGATCCACATCCTCGACCTGCGTCAGACGGTGAACCAGGTGGCCGAAGCGGTCGGCTTCGCCCGGGACGTCGCCACTGAGGGGGGCACCGTCCTGTTCGTGGGCACCAAGAAGCAAGCTCAGGCGGCCATCGCCTCGGCGGCCACCCGTGCCGGCCAGCCCTACGTCAACTTCCGCTGGTTGGGGGGGATGCTGACGAACTTTCGGACGATCCAGAAGCGGGTCTTCTACATGCGCGAGTTGCGCCGCCTCGAAGACTCCGGGGAGATGAATGCCCTCCCCAAGAAGGAGCGGCTTCATTTGCGGCGTGAGCTGTCCAAGCTGGAGCTCAACCTTGGGGGGATGGTGACCATGCAGAAGCTCCCCGACGCCGTCTTCGTGGTCGACGTCAACACCGAGGAGACCGCGATCAGGGAGGCCGACCGTCTCGACATCCCCATAATCGCCCTGGTCGACTCGAACTCCGACCCCGACGCCATCGACTACGTGATCCCGGGCAACGACGACGCCATCCGCGCCGCCGACCTGATCGCCAACGCCATCGCCGACGGGATACTCGAGGGCAAGGAGATCGCCTCGAAGAAGCGACCGGCCAAGACAGAGGAGGAAGCCTCCTGATGGCAGGGTTCGGCGCCGAGGAGGTCCAGAGGCTCCGCCTGGATGCCGGGGTCGGGATGATGGACGCCAAGAAAGCCCTCACCGACGCCGCAGGCGACATGGAGAAGGCTTTCGAGCTGCTCCGGGAGCGGGGTCAGGCCCAGCTGGCCAAACGCTCCGACCGCGAGGCCAACGACGGGGTGATCGGCAGCTACATCCATCACCAGAACGAGCGGCCGGTGCTCGGTGTGCTCGTCGAACTGGCATGCGAGACAGACTTCGTCGCCAAGAGCGACGAGTTCAACCAGACCGCCAAGGACCTGGCGATGCACATCAGCTGGGCCAACCCGACCTGGGTGACCCGGGACCAGGTCGACGCCGAGGCCCTGGAGAAGGAGAAGGAGCTGATCACCCGACAGGCAGAGGCCGAAGGCAAGCCGGTCGATGTGGTGCCCCGCATAGTCGAGGGCCGGATCGAGTCGTGGTACGCCGACCACGTCTTGTACGAGCAGCGATTCGTCAACCCGGAGCGCTTCGACGGCACGGTTGCCGACATGGTCGCCGCCCTGGCCTCAAAGATGGGGGAGAACATCTCGGTGCGGCGGATAGCCCGGCTGTCGGTGGGTTCCTAGGTTGACCGCCAAGCCTCACCGCCGGGCACTCCTCAAGCTCTCCGGTGAGGCCTTCGCCGACCCCGAGGTCGGGTATGGGATCGATCCGGTGACCGTGCAGCGAGTCGCCGAGGAGATCGCCGAGGCGGTCAAGGACGAGATCGAGGTAGCCATCGTCGTCGGCGGGGGGAACATCTTCCGCGGGGTGTCCCAGGCGGCCAAAGGGATGGACCCGGCCACCGCCGATTACATGGGGATGCTGGCCACGGTGATCAACGCACTGGCCCTGCGTGACGCTCTGGAGAAGCAGGGGGTGGTGACCCGGGTGCAGAGCGCCATCACCATGCAGGAGCTCGCCGAGCCCTACATACGCCTGCGGGCCATCCGGCATTTGGAGAAGGGCCGGGTGGTCATCTTCGCCGCCGGCACCGGCAACCCGTTCTTCACCACTGACACCACCGCCGCCCTCAGGGCGATCGAGATCGACGCCGACGTCCTGCTGAAGGCGTCCAAGGTGGATGGGGTCTACGACTCCGACCCGGTGATCAACAGTGAGGCCCGGCGCCTCGACGAGCTCTCATACATGGAGTTCATCTCCGGCGAACTCCGGGTCATGGACACCACTGCCGTTACCATGTGTAAAGAGCACCAGGTACCGATACACGTATTCGACATGACCGTGCCGGGAAACATCGTTCGGGCAGTGCGAGGAGACCGAATCGGCACGGTGGTCCACTGACCGGAGGAGGACCATGATCGGTGATCTCCTGATGGAGGCTGAGCACAAGATGGAGATGGCCGTCGAACACGTCGGCAACGAGTTCTCGACGGTGCGCACCGGCAGGGCCAACCCCCAACTCCTCCATCGGATCCAGGTCGACTACTACGGGACCCCCACCAGCCTGCAGCAGCTGGCCACGATCGCCGTCCCCGAGCCCCGGCTCCTGGTGGTGCAGCCCTTTGACAAGTCGTCGCTGGGTAACATCGAGAAGGCAATCCAGCAGTCTGACCTGGGCCTCAACCCCAGCAGTGACGGCAACGTGATCCGGATCAGCTTCCCCTCACTCACCGAGGAGCGGCGCCGCGAGCTGATCAAGCTGGTAAGACACATGGCCGAGGAGGGTCGGGTTGCGGTGCGCAACGTGCGTCGGCACTCCAAGTCGGACATGGAAGCCCTCCACGGGGAGATCTCCGACGACGACATCCGTCGCGGCGAGGACGACCTGCAGAAACTCACCGACCGATTCATCGAGAGGATCGACACCTTGGTGTCCAACAAGGAAGAGGAGTTGCTCGAGGTCTGATGAGTGACCAGGGACCACCCGATCGCAAAGGCTTCAACCGCCCCTGGGAGGAGGGCGACGAGGAGACCGCACAGGTGGTCCCTCTCCCCGGGGTGGACGACGATGACGATCAGCCCATGGTTGAGGTCGACGAAGGTGAGTCCTCCGACGACATCGATTGGGAGGCACTGTCCCGGGAGGACGGTGAGGAGTACACCTCGGAGGAGTACATCAGGGCCACCACCCAGGAGTACCAGGGACTCGCCGAGGAGGTGAGCCGGGCCGCCGAGGAGGAGTGGGAGATGCAGGCGGTGGCGGCCACGCTCCCCGGGGTAGAGAGTGGGCTGGTCGGTTTCGAGGATGTATCGGGGACCCGGTACCACTCGGAGGAGTCATATGAGGCCATTGAGCAGGCAGCCAGCTCCGACCTGGCGATGCGGATCGGCTCGGGGGTGGTCATCTTCGGCCTCTTCCTGGGGAGCCTGCTCCTCGGGGGCTGGTGGTTCACCGCATTCGTGGTGCTGGTGATGGTGGTGGCGGTCGGCGAGCTGTACGCCACCGTCCGGGTCCGTGGTCACAAACCCCTCGCTCTGTTCGGCTTGATCGGGGTGGCCCTGATGGGGGTGGGGGCCTACCAGGGTGGGGTGTTTGCCATCGCTGCCTGGGCCGGTCTGATCACGGTGGTAACCCTGCTGTTCGTCTCGCTCACCCCGCGGCGCAACCCTCTCGAAGACGCGGCCACCACCATCCTCGGTGTGGCCTGGGTGGGGATGCTCGCCTTCGCCATCCCGTTTGTCTCCGGACCCCGCCCGGTGGCCCAGATCCTCTTTGTGGTGGTGGTCGTCGCCCTCAACGACATGGGCGCCTTCTTCGTCGGCAGATCCTTCGGCAAGAAGCCGCTTGCTCCGGTGTTATCTCCCAAGAAGACCGTGGAGGGCGTCGTCGGGGGGCTCATCGTCGGAGCGGTGGCGGCCTCGGTGCTGGCGACTTTCCCCGCCTGGGAGCCGATCGGGCTGGCCAACGGCCTGATCATGGCGATGGTGGTCGGGGTGTTCTCCCCGCTCGGTGATCTCGCCGAGTCGATGGTGAAGCGTTCGATCGAGGTCAAGGACATGGGCTCGGTCCTCCCTGGTCACGGGGGAATGCTCGACCGTATCGACGGGTTCCTCTTCTCCCTCCCCGCCCTCTACTTCGCCTTCCGCGCCTTCGGCTTGCTGTGAGCCGCCCGGTCGTCGTCCTCGGGGCGACCGGCTCGATAGGCACCCAGACTCTGGAGGTTGCCTCCGCTCTGGGCCTGGAGGTGGTCGG
>CAZNDH010000052.1:0-8483 GCA_964571765.1 uncultured Acidimicrobiaceae bacterium | reverse complement strand
CGAGGTGGTGCGCGTCGACGTGCCCGGCCGAGGCGCCGGCGAGGAGAGTGAGGGATCACTCCGCGTTGAGCTCGAGCCGCTGATCCCGCTACTCCAGTCGGGTTCCCTCTTCGGTGAGCAGCAGGGTCTGTTGGTGGTCGATGGCCAGAACCTGCAGAAGAACGAGGCGGAGACCCTGGCAGAACTTCTGGAGTCGGCCGACCTGTCCACCACCGAAGTCGTGCTGACCACGCTGGGTGCGGTGCCCCGGTCACTGAACGGGGTGATCAAGGGACGGGGCACCACGGTGACCGTGGCCCGGATGTGGGAACGGGACATTCCCAAGTGGCTCACCGAGCAGGCTCGGTCACGGGGTCTCCAGGTCGACAGGGAGGCGGTTGCTGCCCTGGTCCAGCGGTACGGCACCGACACCGCCAGCCTGGGCCACGCACTCGACCAGCTCACCGAGGTCAGCGGAGCCATCACCGAACAGGTTGTCCTCGACCGCTTCAAGAACCGGCCCGAGGAGCCGGCCTGGCACATCACCGACGCCATAGGGAAAGGCGACGTCGGCGGGGCCCTCCGTCGGCTCGCCGACTTCCTCGTCCACGGCCACCCCCTGGTTTACCTTGCCACCCTGGAGAGCGACCTGAAACGACGCGCCCTGGCTGCTGCCGCTCCCAACGAGGCGACATTCAAAGAGTGGGTGGGCGGAGGTTCGGAGCGTCAGCTGTCGATGATGTGGAACCAGCGGAACCGGGTACGGGAATCCTCGCTACGCCGGGCCCAGGAAGCGCTGCTACGGGCCGACCGGGTGGTCAAGACCCAGCCCGAAGAGGTACACCGGGTCACCCTGGAACGTCTCACCGTGGCTCTCTGCCACTGGTATCGCTGATCAACCCCTGACGGGTCTGACAGCGGTACTCCCTGATTCGCATCTCGTACTGCGAGAGTCGAAGGGCTTAACGGCATCGGGTTGATCGCCTGCGAACGGCCAATTCCTCCCGACCGTCACCTGCGGATCACGCCGCGGCACGGAACACCAGGGTCCGCGACTCAGTTTGCTGAAGCCGACTTGGCCAGGCGAGCCTTCTTGCGGGCGGCGTTACGAGGGTGGAGGACACCCTTCTGGGCGGCCTTGTCGATCTTCTTCTGGGCCGAGCGATACAAGTCGTCGGTGGGCTCACCGGCTGCGGCCGCGGTCTCCACTTTCTTGACCGCGGTCTTCAGATCGCTCTTGGCCGACTTGTTGCGAACCCGTCGAACCTCGTTCTGGCGGTTGCGCTTCTTCTGTGACTCGATGTTGGCCATTCGCCGGGCGACGCTAGCAGCGCGCCCCTGGTACCTACAATGCCTGGTCGAAGAGTGTTCGTACTCTGTACCCCGTACTCCGAGTGCGCGCCAGGCTTGGATAAGGAGTACGGAGCAGGGAGTACTCGTCGACGAGTCCATCTTGGACCCCGCAATGACCGATCAAGCGCGCTTACGCAACTTCTCCATCATCGCCCACATCGACCATGGCAAGTCGACCCTGGCCGATCGCCTCCTGGAACGCACCGGGGCCATATCCGAGCGGGAGATGCGCGACCAGGTTCTCGACACCATGGACCTGGAGCGGGAGCGGGGGATCACCATCAAGGCCCAGACGGTCCGCCTCGACCACCGGGGTAGCGACGGCGTGGACTATGTGCTCAACCTGATCGACACTCCGGGTCACGTCGACTTCTCCTACGAGGTGAGCCGCTCCCTTGCCGCCTGTGAAGGGGCCCTCCTCCTCGCCGACGCCGCCCAAGGGGTCCAGGCACAGACTGTGGCCAACGCCTATCTGGCCGTCGAGGCCGGCCTCGAGGTGATCCCGGCGGTCAACAAGATCGATCTCCCCGCGGCAGACCCCGACCGGGTCGCATCGGAGCTGGTCAACATCCTGGGTGGATCACCCGACGATGTGCTCCGGCTCTCGGCCAAGACCGGCGAGGGGGTGGACCGGCTCATCCAAGCCCTGGTCGAAGAGGTACCAGCCCCGTCGGGGGACCCCCACGGGGCGCTCCGGGCGCTGGTCTTCGACTCCTACTTCGATGCCTTCCGTGGGGTGGTGTGCTACATCCGGGTGTTCGACGGTGAGCTGGGCACCGGCGACTCCATCCGGTTCATGGCCACCGGCGAGACCCACGATGCCACCGAGATCGGGTTCCTCACCCCGAAGGCGGTTCCGGTGGGAAGGGTGGGGCCCGGAGAGGTGGCCTACCTGATCACCGGGGTCAAGGAGATAGACCGTATCAAGGTGGGTGACACCATCACCGGTGCCCGCGCCCCGGCGGCGACCGCCCTTCCCGGGTACACCGAACCCAAGCCGATGGTGTTCTCCGGGATCTTTCCCACCGATGGGGACGACTACGAGAAGCTGAGGGAAGCCCTGGAGAAGCTGCGTCTCAACGACGCCTCGCTTAGCTGGGAGCCGGAGACCTCCCGTGCCCTCGGGTTCGGCTTCCGGGTCGGCTTCCTCGGTCTCCTCCACATGGAGATCGTCAGGGAGCGTCTGGAGAGGGAGTATGACCTCGACCTGGTGGCCACTGCCCCTTCGGTCGCCTACCGGGTGACCGACAACGACGGTGAGACCAGGGTGATCAAGTCTCCCCAGGACCTCCCGGAGGCGGGTGACCGCCGTGGAGTGGCCGAGCCGTATGTAAAGGCGATGATCCTCACCCCGTCCGACTATGTCGGGCCGATCATGGAGTTGGCCACCAGTCGCCGAGCCGCGGTGGGCAATATGAACTACCTCAGCCCGGAGCGAGTCGAGCTCGACTTCGAGATCCCGCTCTCGGAGATAGTCTTCGACTTCTTCGACCTGCTCAAGTCGAAGACCAAGGGATATGCCTCACTCGACTATGAGCCCTCGGAATACCGCGACGCAGACCTGGTCAAGGTTGACATCCTCCTCAACGGCCAGCCGGTCGACGCCTTCTCCGCCATCGTCCATCGCGACAAGGCATACGAGTACGGCACCAGGATGACCGGGAGGCTGCGCAACCTGATTCCCCGTCAACTGTTCGATGTCCCCATCCAAGCGGCGATCGGGGGGCGGATCATCAGCAGGGAGACGGTCAGGGCGCGGCGCAAGGACGTGACTGCCAAATGCTACGGCGGTGACGTCACCAGGAAGAAGAAGCTGCTCCAGCGACAGAAGGAGGGTAAGAAGCGGATGAAGATGGTGGGGTCGGTGGAGGTGCCTCAGGAGGCCTTCGTCGCCGCCCTCAAGGTGGACGACGAGTCTTGACCCCCGAGTCCGCCGACGCCCTCGTCGATGCCCGAGCCGCCTACATCCACATCCCCTTTTGTGCCCTGGTATGCCCCTATTGCGATTTCGCGGTGGTCGCCGGTCGCGACGACCAGGCCCGGCGTTACGCCGGTGCCGTGATCGTCGAGATCGAGGCGACCCCTCCCTGGGGACCTCTCGACGCGGTCTACTTCGGTGGAGGGACCCCCAGCCATGTCGACCCGACCCTGCTCACCGAGATCCTGGCGAGCCTCGCCCGAACCCATGGCCTCACCGACGAGGCCGAGGTCACCCTGGAGGCCAACCCCGAGGACTTCTCCTCGGAGAAAGCTCGGGTACTGGTGGAGGGTGGGTTCAATCGGGTCTCCTTCGGAGCCCAGAGCCTCGACTCGTCGGTCCTGTCGTTGCTGGGCCGGCGCCATCGCCCCGAAGACTTGCAGCGGTCCTTGGCGGCCGCGGTGGAAGGCGGCTTCGATGCCGTGTCCGTGGACCTCATCTATGGCACCCCGGGCGAGAGCAACGGGTCCTGGTCCCGTTCGGTGGCTCAGGTCGCCGCCTCGGGTGTGGGTCATGTCTCCTGTTACGCACTGACCGTAGAGCCGGGGACACCCCTGGCCCGAGCTGTCCGCGACGGTGCCGACGCACCCGACCCCGATGTTCAGGCCGACCGGCACCATGAGGCCGATACCGTTCTCGGTGGAGCCGGTCTCACCCGCTACGAGGTGTCGAACTGGGCCGCCGAGGGAGCCGAGTGCCGTTACAACATGACGGTCTGGGCCCAAGGTGAGTACCTGGCGTTCGGCAATGGTGCCCACGGCTTCCGTGAAGGGTTCCGCTACCGCAACCTGCGAAGACTCGACTCCTACCTGGAGGCGGTGGAGGGTGGCCGCTCCCCACGAGCAGGGGAGGAGCCGGTCACCGGGTGGGACGCCGAGTTGGACAGGCTCTTCGTCGGCCTTCGGCGCAGCGTCGGGGTCGCCCACGGTCCAGGCACTCGGGCCCTTCTCGCAGATCCCGATGGGGTCCGTCTCCTCGATGCTGGAGTGATAGCCGACACCGGGAACCGCCTGACAGTGGAAAAGCCCCTTCTCGGCGATCTGGTGGCCCGCACCGTCCTCTCGCTGGCCTCTCCGCCAGGGTGGGAACAGGACAGGCAGGCCGATAACGTGTTGACCGAATCCAATGCTTGAAGATCGAAGATCCGAGGTGCTTCGCCTCCTGGTCGAGGAGCACATCAGGACCGGTGAGCCGGTCAGCTCGAGGTCGATCGCCGAGAGCTCGGACCTGGGGGTGTCGGCGGCGACCATCCGCAACGACCTCGCCGTCCTGGAGCAAGAGGGATACGCAGTCCAGCCGCACACCTCGGCGGGCCGGGTCCCCACGGCGGCCGCCTACCGCTACTACGTCGACCACCTCGAGGCCTCCCCCTTCCAGCCCCCAAGGGAGAGGACTGGTGCCCTGTTCGGCGACGTACATCTCGAGCTATCCAAACTGCTCCGGGCCACCTCGGACCTCCTCGCCGAGTTGACCGACCTCCCCGCGGTGGTGGTGGCCCCAGGTGTGAGCCGCGATCGGATTCGATCGCTCCATACCGTCCAGGTGACCACCGACCAGGTTCTGACGATCGTGGTCACCGAGGGAGGGCGCGTTGTTCAGCAACGTGGCCGGGTCAGGGTGCCGGTGACGCCTCAGGAGATCGATCGTGGCCAGCGGCTGATGGCCACCGCCCTGATCGGGTCGGAGCTGGGCCGAGCCGGCGGGCTCCCACCGGAGCTGATGCAGGACCTCGACGACCCCACCCGGGAAGTGGTGCTCACCCTCACCGACTGCATCCATCTCGCCGCCACCGCGGGCTCGGAGATGTTCATCGGGGGCACTCAACGGATGGCCTCCGCCTGGGAGGATCCGGAGAGCCTGCAACGGATACTCGACATCCTGCAACGCGAGGCCGAGGTGATGAAGCTTCTCGCCGGCGCTTCGGGGGTCTCCATCCAGATTGGAAGCGAGGTAGATGACACCTCCATCGACATGTCGGTGGTCTCCCGGGCTTACGACGCCTCCGGCGAGGTCGGCTCGGTAGGGGTCATCGGGCCGATGCGGATGAACTACAAGAGGGCGATATCTGCGGTCGAGGAAGTGTCGCGTGAGCTCGAGGAGCAGATCGGCTCGGGCAGCGACTGATCATGGCCAGGGATTATTACGGAACACTCGGTGTCGGCCGGGACGCCACCACCGATCAGATCAAGAAGGCCTTCCGGCGAATAGCCCGAGAGACCCATCCTGACGCCAATCCGGGGGATCCGGAGTCCGCCGCCCGCTTCCGGGAGGCAGCCGAGGCCTACGAGGTGCTGTCCGATCCCGATCGGAGACGGCGTTACGACCGGGGCGACACCATCGACCTCTCCGACCTGCTCAGCGGTCTGGGAGGCTTCGACGACCTTCTCCGCTCGGTGTTCGGAGACGGCGGGTTCTTCGGAGGGCGACAGTCACGTCCCCCGCGGGGCCGGGACATCCTGGTCACCGCGGGGATAACCCTGGAGCAGGCGGCTTTCGGTGGGGAGGTGTCGGTGGAGTACGGCACCCGGGTTTTCTGCGGGGAGTGCGCCGGCACCGGCGCCGAACCCGGGACCGAGCAGCTGACCTGCCCCGACTGCGGCGGCGTCGGCCAGGTCAGGGTCACTCAGCGTTCCGTCTTCGGGACCATGATGTCGGCCTCGGAGTGCCGGCGATGCCATGGCGAGGGCAAGCTGATCGAGTCCTACTGCCGGGTGTGTGACGGGGCAGGCTCGGTCGCCGAGCGGGACCGGATCGAGGTCGAGGTCCCCCCCGGAGTGAGCACCGGAAGCCGCCTCCGCGTCGCCGGGAGGGGTGAGGTGGCTGGCCGGGCAGGACATGCCGGCGACCTCTTCGTCGAGCTGGTGGTCGCCGACGACCACCGATTCGAGCGTCACGACAGCGACCTGGTGCATCGAGTCGAGTTGGGCATCGCCGAGGCCGCCCTGGGAACCCGCATCGAGGTGCCGGTGATCGACGGTGGCGCCATCGATCTCGAGATCCCGGCAGGCACTCAACCCGGGGAGACCTTCAGGATACGGGGGGCGGGGATGACGGTGTTGGGAAGGCGAGCCCGAGGTGACCTCCTCGTGGTGGTCTCGGTGGCCGTCCCCACCAGCCTCACCGCCGAGGAGGAGGAGCTGCTTAGGCACTGGTCCGAGTTGAGAGGCGAACGCACCCGGCGACCCACTCCTGGGACGTGAAGCACGTCCCCCACGTGGTCCTCGGCATCCCCTGGGAAGGAAGCGACCTCGACCTCTCCATCGTGCAATGGCGGCATCTGACCAAAGTGCTCCGCCTGCGAAGGGGTGACGAGGTGACATACACCGACGGCTTGGGGATCATCGGACGGGGAAGCCTCGGAAGTGGACAGTCCGTCGAGCGGGGCGAAGAGGAAGCCTGTCCCCGGGCGAACGAGCTGACCGTGGCGGTGGCACCGCCGGCGAACAGGGACCGGCAGCGGTTCTTGGTGGAGAAGCTCGCCGAACTGGGTGTGGCCAGGCTGAGGTGGTTGAAGACGGAGCACGGGAAGGGGCGGGTCGCCGCCGGACCGAAGGTCTTCTCGTGGGTGCTCTCGGCGGTGGAGCAGTCACGGGGCGCCTGGCTGATGGAGACCAGCTCCGACATCGTGGGTTGGGACGATCTCGAGATCCCCGTCTTGGTGTGTCACCCGGGAGGCGGGGAGAGATTCGCCGCGGTCCGCACCGTGGTCATCGGCCCCGAAGGCGGTTTCGCCGCAGGCGAGGTACCGGCGGGGGTTGCCACCTGGGATCTGGGCCCCACGGTGCTCCGCACCGAGACCGCGGCCATCGTGGCCGCCGGAAGAATTCTCGATCGGTGACCAAGAACCAGCCACTTGGGGGTTCCAACCAGGACCCCGACCGTTTAGCATGTCGCCAGGGCTCAAGGGAGACCGTCCGCTATGGATAAGTTCAGCGCATCGCTGGGGCAGCGGCTGCGCGTCGCCAGACGTCAGCGCGGCTGGTCCCTGGGCGAGGTAGAGGCAAGCACAGGTGGGGAGTTCAAGGCGTCCGTGGTCGGCGCCTATGAACGCGGCGAACGCGCCATCTCGGTTCAGCGCTTCGTCCGGATTGCCGAGGTTTACGGCTTCTCGCCTGGCGAACTCCTCCCGGTCAACACCGAGAGCGAGGTGACCATCGATCTCGACGCCTTGGCCAGCGACGATGGCGACCGACTCGCCGAGCGTTACCTGAGCGCGATCAAGCTGTTACGCCGTGATCCCGGAGGGCCTGGGGTGCGCCACTCCGACCTGGCGGCCCTGGGGGCCCTGCTCCAGGTGGTTGACACCCCGGTCAACGACTGAATTGCAGGCTTCACAGCCACTTCGAACCGGTAGAATGAACCCGGCGTCATTTCCTAGACGTCGACACCGTGTCTCCTGACCACATCGAAACGCGGCTGCGCGTTCCCAGTCACCATCTGATGTTGGATCTCATCGGGGAGTCCGACAGGCACCTTCGCCAGGTCGAGTCGCTCTTCGCCGAGGTCCGATTCGTCGCGCGCGGTGACGAGATCGTGCTCACCGGGCCCGAAGAGTCTGTCGACCGGGCGCGGAAGGCACTCGATGAGATGCTGATCCTCGTCCAGGAAGGCCATCCTCTCGACGAGGGCCGGGTCATCGAGGTGGTCAAGATGGTCAGCGATGAGGTGCCCAGCCCCTCCGGGGTGCTCGCCGACGGGATCTCGGTGGGGCGAGGTCGGATGGTCCGGCCCAAGACCCACGGCCAGCAGAGGTATATGGAGGCCATCCGGGAGAACACCCTCACCTTCGGGATCGGCCCGGCCGGCACCGGCAAGACCTACCTGGCGATGGCGGCCGCAGTCGACGGCCTGGTCAGCGGGTCGGTTCGGCGGATCGTGCTCACCCGTCCTGCCATCGAGGCCGGGGAGCGGCTTGGCTTTCTCCCTGGTGACCTGATCGCCAAGGTGGACCCCTATCTCCGTCCTCTGTACGACGCACTCTGGGACATGCTGGGACCCGAGGAGACCGCTTCGATGATCGACCGGGGAACTATCGAGATAGCTCCACTCGCTTATATGCGAGGACGGACGCTCAATGATGCCTGTGTCATTCTCGACGAGGCCCAGAACACAACTCCTGAGCAAATGAAGATGTTTCTCACCCGCCTCGGGTTCAATTCCAAGATGATCATCA
>CAZNDH010000051.1:0-8485 GCA_964571765.1 uncultured Acidimicrobiaceae bacterium | reverse complement strand
ACACCCCTTACTCGCTTAGCAGGCGAGCGCCTTCGACCACTCGGCCACCTCTCCATCATGGGTCGAGCGCAACCTCGACCGTACTCGGTACCAACTGATTAGTACCAGGTACAGCACGAGCCAAGCTCGTGCACGCGGAGGGGGTGGGATTCGAACCCACGAGGCCCGGGTAGGGCCCAACGGTTTTCAAGACCGTCTCCTTAGACCGCTCGGACACCCCTCCAGGTGTCTAAACCCGCTGGTCAGAGGATTGTTCCCGTGACTTCCATGAAGGCTCGACAGCGTACGGGCCGCTCTTGGGCCCAACCAGGTCGCGATCGTCGGTATCGAGACGGTCCATCATCGAAAGCGTCCTCGAACAGGTGGGATGCAGATGCTCAGGGTAATCATCGGAGAGCGATGTCCAGCTACGTCTGGATCTCCTTGACGTCGGCGCCGGCTGCGGGCACCAAACGACACATCATCGGCGTGAGTCTTGGTCTCACCGAGGACTGGCGGCCCGCATGAGTCTTCTTCCAAGGCCGAGACGCTGCAAGTCCGGGGAAGCGGAGGAAGTTCATACTGGTCAGGTAGGTGCAAAGGTCAGTGTGCGGGCCACGACTTCTGAGGCCGTGTCCATGAGGAGGCGGTCGTGAGACCAGGCGTGAGCTCGGAGCACGTCGGTGGCGGACCCGACGTCAATTCCCATCTGCGCCATGACCATGCCGGTGGCTTGATGGAACGTGTCGTGTTCGACTGGCTGGTCGAGGTACAGGGGCTGTTGGCTGAGAGAGCCGACCACAAGTGAGGCGAGCTCTGTTGCGATCTGCTCGGCGTCGGCGAGAGTCTCGGGCGTGATCTTGCCGTGTCGGTCTTGGAGGTTGAGTGTGGCGAAGGTGGTTCCTCCCGATCGCAGCGGAACCCCAGCGATGGATTGGTAGCCGATGGCGTGGGCTTTGGCCGAGAGCCTGGGCCATGGATTGGCAAAAGAGGGCGCGGTTTCTGCGGTTCCCGATGTGCTGTTCACTCCAGCGTCGAAGCATGGCCCCTCTTGGAGGGTGAACTCCCACTCGTCCAGGGTGCGCGAGTCGTCCGACGAGGCACACAGAATGAGTTGATCGGAGGCTCCGACAAAGGAGATGGTGATGTCGCTGACGTCCAGCAGCCGAGCGCAGTTGGTGGCCAGGGAGTCTGGTAGCCCGGGTTCTTCCGATGATTCAAATGATTCCCGTAGGGAATTGATGCCTGAGGGGCTGATCATCAGCTGGCTCGCTCCTCGATCATCGAGTCCAAACCGAATACTTCGAGAAGTCGACACACCGACGACGACGGTTTTCGTATGGTGATCGTCTCGGGACCGTGCCCATCGACGGCGGTGATCAGGTAGTGCAGGCCCCTGGCGTCCATGAATTCCAGCGCAGGGAGTAGGTAGACGACCCTCCGTGGATGACCATTGCTCCCGCTCGGATCGTTGTAGGAGTCGAGGTGCCGCTTCAGCAGCGGGCCGGTGAAGAGGTCCAGTTCGCCTTGCACCTCGATCACAAGAGCGGAGGGATCTTCGCCTCTCACTGAAACCACTAGAGGAGGAAGGTCGTAACCGGTTGGACCCGCTTTCGAAACGGAAGTGCTGACTGTCATTGTCCTGGCCTCTCCTTAGATGGTTGAGGGGTCCGCCAGGATCTAGAGCAGACTCGTTCGGTTGCGCTTGCCCCCCACTCTACAGGCGTATGTGCTCCAGGGGAAGACCGGGAAAACCAGCCCTAATCACCAGAGGTGAGGTGGGCTGGTGTCAAGTCGCCCGAAACGATGGCGGCGGAGATGTCTCGCAGCCTCTCGTTGTTGCTTCGAGCATGATTCCGGATTCGCCCGAATGCCTCGTCCATAGTCAGGCCGGCCACGTGTGCGACGATTCCTTTGGCCTGTTCTAACAACACCCGGGTCTCGAGAGCCGTCTGTAGCTGGGAGATCAGCGTCCGGTCGTCGATGGCCGAGCGGTTCTGGAGAATGGCGATAGTCGCCAGATCCGCCAAGGCTTGGGCGACGGTCAGGTCCTCGTCGGTAAGATCTACCGCCTCGGTCAAGAACAGGTCGAGCGCCCCCACCACCTGGCCGCGGAGGCGCATCGGAACAGCGGTGACCGCGCGGAATCCCGCCGAAAGTGCCGCATCTCCGAATTCTGGCCATCTGTGGTGGGCCTGAGATCCGGCCAGTTCTCCGGACCTGACGGGCCGACCGGTACGAAACGCCTCCGCACCGGGACCTCCCTGGTTCTCCAACTCCAAGAGCTCCACCACACCGGTGGCTTCACTGCTCGCAGCCACCACCCGCAACTCACCGTTCCCGTCGGTCAACAACAACCCCGCCTGCGCCACATCCAACAGATCCGTGCAGCTCACCACCAGCTCATAGAACAAGTCGACCGCGTCGAAGTCCGAGACCAGCGTGTCCGCCATGCTCACCAGCACCCGGACCAACCGACCCTCCCGGAACGTCATGGTGAAAGGCTAGAACCCGAACTTCGTCGGCGAAACGGAATGTTGGGTCCTGCCTCGCCCACACTGCGATCACGATGGGGTTGCCGTCGCTGACGACCCGCCACCAGATCGCAGGCCCCAGGGCCCTCCCGGTCAGGCATTTCAATAGCTCCCACCGACGCAGATAGTTGAAGAGGAGTCCATGTCAGAACCGAGCCGAGTGCAAGCCGAGCGAAGCTCGGCGACCGACGCGGAGGGGGTGGGATTCGAACCCACGAGGAGGTGTTACCCCCTACGGCATTTCGAGTGCCGCGCACTAGACCGGACTATGCGACCCCTCCTTATGGGTCGGGCCATGCCCGACCGTACCAAGTACCGAGTACCGGGTACCTTGTACACGAGGGAAGCTCGTGCTTGGCGGAGGGAGAGGGATTTGAACCCTCGAGGGGGCGCAAACCCCCAACGGCATTTCCAGTGCCGCGCACTAGACCGGACTATGCGATCCCTCCAGGAATGCCCGACCACGGCCGGGCGTACCTGGTACTGGGTACTTGGTACCGAGAACTCGACCGACCAGTCGGTGACACCAAGGATAATGCCCGGCAGTGAGTGAGCCGATATCCGCGATGGTGTTCGAGACAGCGATGAGACGTGCCCTTGAAGCGGCCGAGGAAGCCGCTGCCAACGGCGACGTACCAGTGGGAGCGGTGCTCCTCGACCCGGAGGGTGAGGTGGTCGCCGTCGACCGCAACCGAAGGGAACAACACCGCGACCCGGTCGCCCATGCCGAGATGTTGGTGATCTCGGCTCGGGCCAGGGGTATCGGCGATTGGCGTCTCACCGGGCACACCCTGGTGGTGACCTTGGAACCATGCGTTATGTGCTGCGGTGCAGCGGTGTGGGCTCGTCTGGAACGGATCGTCTACGGCGCTGCCGACCTCAAGGCGGGGGCTGCCTGGTCGCTGTACAACATCCCCCAGGACCGCCGGCTCAACCATCGTGTCGAACTGGTCGACGGTGTCCTCGCCGAGGAGAGCACGCGTCTCTTAGAGGCCTTCTTCGCGGGCCGCCGCGGCTGAGGCGGCCACCATGCGGCGGTCCCACCAGGCGTAGGTGACAGCCCCGACAACCAAAGCTCCCCCGGTGGCAGCGAAGGCGAGCAGGTAACCGGAGACATCGATGAGCAGACCCACCACCGGAGCGCCGAGCAGCAACGAGACGTCGAAGATCGAGGTGAAGATGGCCATCGCCGAGCCGCGCTCCGACTCGCGGGCCCGGTTGACCACCTGGCTGGAGAGCAAGGGGAAGGCCGCACCGTGGGCGATGCCGGTCATCGCCGCCGCGGCGACCAACATCGGGGCGGACATGGCCACCGCCATAACGCCGAGCCCCATACCGTAGAAGGCCACCGCCGAGACCAGTAGGGGACGATGGGGGATGCGGTCGTAGAACCGCCCCCCCAAGATCCGGGTCGCCGCGGCCGCCACTCCGTAGGTTGCGAAGAACATACCGGCGGTTCCCACCTGCCTGGTCTGAACGTAGGTCCGGGTGAAGGTGAACAGGGCCTCCAATCCCACCGAGAAGAGCAGGGTTGCGAACCACAATGGGAGCAGATTTCGCTGCACCATCGCCGCCCAGAAGCCGCGCCGCGGCAGAGGTGTGCGGATGGCGAGCACCGGGAGCCTCCAAAACATGCTCCACGCGGTGAAGCTCGCCGCCGCGGCGACGATGAAGAGGCCTGAGAACCCGGAGATGTCGATGACCACGTCACCCACATATCCCCCAACCGCGATTGGAATCAGCCCGGAAAGCCCGAAGATGGCCAGGCCCTGGGTGCGCCTCTCCACCGGGATCGAGTCGGCCCCGTAGGTGAGGACCGTGGTGAACAGGGCGAGTTGGAGCACCCTCTGGATGAGGAAGAGCCCCCACAGATAGGCTCCCCATCTGCTGGTGGTGGCCAGAGCCAGGACCACCAGGACATTGCCCGCCCCGGTGAAGAGGATCACGGTGCGCCGGCGGGTCAGGTCGAGGATCCGCCCGAGAAGGGGTCGCACCGCCAGCGAGGCAACGGCGGACGCCGCATAGAGGAGACCTATCCGGCCCTCGGTGGCCCCCAGGTCGCTCAGGTACCCGGGAACATGGACGAGGAGCATGAAGGACAGCTCCTGGAGCAGGGCCGCGGTGAACAGCCGGGGAAAGGTGGGGCCGAACTGGCGGAGCATGACCGGCGGAAGGTAGTCGTGGGTACTCCGTACTTCGCACCGCGCAGGACCCCGTACATGATCGTGACCCCGCCGTCGAGACTCGGTGGACGCCGTCGACTCGGGCCGCCTGCTCCGGTCAGGTGACCCCACAGCACCCGGAGCGAGGTCACTTAGGGCTGCTTCCTTCCGGACCTGACCCGGTTCGTGATGCTCCGCCGCGTGGGACCCGGCCATCAACACCGCGTGTCCCTCGTCAGGGCTGGGCCCCGGCGTGTCGTGTCCCTCGGGCGGGGAATTTGGCCCCGCGTGAAGAGGGTTTCGGGTTCAGGGCACCCCTAGCGCCCCGCCTACACGATCGGTACCAGGTTACCGGCCGTTGTGGATTGTCCACCTATGGCGAGCCTCGCTGGTGGGTATTCGACCCCGAGACACCGCTACCGACGGGTTACTCTCGAGAGTGCCCTCACCGTCGAAGCACAGGCAGAGTACGCCTCCCGCGTGACCTGGCTATCGCCTCGGGCCAGCGGAGCCCGGCGAGAAGCGATCGCCTCGTCGACTCGGCCGCCATGGCCACAGGTCGAGGCGGCACTCAGGGAAGAAGCCCTGCCCGGGGCGCCTTGCGGAGCTTGGCGCCGTAGACGAAGCCGAAGAGTCCCATCCGCCACACGTCCTCCAGCTGGAGGGCTCCGGTTTGGAACATCGCCTCGGGCGAGGGAAGCGAGTCGAGGGAGCGATGGAGGTACCAGTACTCCCGGGGAGCCCTGGCGAAGACCAACCCCACCAGGGGGAGGACCACGGTGGTACCCATGCGATGGAGAAGCCGCTGCCAGCGAGAGGTGGGTCGGGCCAGGTCGACAACCACCGCCACCCCTCCCGGGCGAAGGACCCGCTCGATCTCGCCCAAGGTTGCCGCCACCGATGTCAGGTTGCGGAACACGAATGCGCTGAAGACACCATCGAAACCATCGTCGGTGAAGGGCAACTGCTCGCCCACCCCTACCACCCGCATCTCCTGGTTGCTCAGGGCGAGCATCTCGATCACCGGGTCGAGCCCGACCACCTCCCGGCCTCCGAAGTCGGTGTCCCCGGTCCCCGCACCGAGATCGAGCACCCGACCCGCGGGAAGCATGCCCACACCCCGGGCCCGCCACTTCCTCTCCCGACCCAGGGAGAGGATCCGGTTGATCAGGTCGTACCGCGAGGCTATCCGGGCGAAGACCGCGTCAGGTGAGGTCACGGCCCGATGAGATCGAACCCGGTGTAGCGCCTCAAGGCCTCGGGGATGACCACGGAGCCGTCGGGCTGCTGGTGGTTCTCCAAGATCGCCAGGATGGTGCGGCCCACCGCGCAGGCGGTGCCGTTGAGGGTATGTGCCACCACGTTGTGGGAATCGCCCCGGATCCTGACCTTGAGCCGCCGAGCCTGGAAGTCGGTGGTGTTGGAGCAAGAAGTGATCTCGCGATAGGCCCCTTCGCCGGGGAACCACGCCTCGATGTCATATTTCTTGGTGGCTGAGCCACCCAGGTCGCCGGCGGCGACATTGACCACCCGATAGGGGACCTCCAGCTCCTGGACCAGTTTCTCCTCCACCTCGAGGAGATGGTCGTGCTCCTCGGCAGATTGGTCGGGCGCGGTGAAGACGAACATCTCGACCTTGTCGAACTGATGGACCCGGAATATCCCCGCGGTGTCCTTCCCATAGGTGCCAGCCTCCCGGCGAAAGCAGGTGGAGAACCCTGCGTATCGCAGGGGCAGCTCGTCGGGATCGAGGATCTCATCCCCGTGATAGGCGGCCAAGGGCACCTCGGCGGTGCCCACCAGGAAGAGCTCATCCCGGGGTACCTCATAGACCTGTTCGCGGGCTTCGGGGAAGAACCCGGTGCCCTCCAGGGCCGACTCCCTCACCAAGACCGGTGGAATCATCGGGGTGAAGCCCTCCTCGACGAGATGGTCCATCGCCCAGCGAACCAGGGCGAGCTCGAGCATGGCGCCCTTCCCCCTGAGATAGCCAAAGCGGGTCCCCGACACCTTCGCTGCCCGTTCGGTGTCGATGATGCCCAGTGACGCTCCCAGAGCGGCATGGCCGACGCCCTCACTCATCGGGTCGCCGAAACGCTTGAGCTCGACGCTATCGGCTTCGTTGTGCCCGTCGGCGGCGTCCTCGGCCACCAGATTGGGGACCTCGAGCCAGGCGAGACGGAACTGCTCGCCCAATCGGTCGGCCTCGGCGGCCCGGCTCTTCACCTCGGCGGCGAGGTCGGCCGCCTCGGCGATCGCCCTCTCCCTGGCCTCACCCTCCAAGGAGGCGATTTCCCTCCCCGCCTCTTTCTGGCGGGCACGAAGCTCTTCGGCCTCCTGGAGGGCACCTCGATGGGAGGTGTCCAGTGCCACCAGGGCGTCGACGTCGATTTTCGACCCCCTCCGCTGAAGCGAGCGGCGGACGAGGTCGGGGTCTTCGCGCAGGAGACGCGGGTCGAGCATTGGGGCCAGGATGGTAGAGGTCAGCCCTCGCCGACCAGGAACTGGACCCGGCGCACGTTGTCGTCGAGGTTGGCGTCCTCGGGAACCGACTCGATCGAGGCGGTCACCACATAGACCAGCCCCGGAAGCACCGCTATCGGTTCGAAGACCAGCGTCACCTGGTGCCCGGGCCGAAGGGGCTCCACCAGCTGGCTCAGCTCGACCGGGTCGCTGCCTCCCTCCATCACCAGGGTCAGCTCCTGTGACGAGGACCCGACGTTGCCGGCGTTGGTCATTACCACCGAGAACAAGATCTCCTCGGTGGTGGTCACCACCACCTGCCCGGTGGCGTCGACCTGCCAGGGCGGGTCGGCGATGATCTGGCTCACCGCCAGCCCCGGAAGCAGCCCCAGTGTGTTCTGCGGCGATCGGGCGGCGTCCACATAGAGGAGGGAAAGAGTGAGGATGACGGCGCCGGAAGGGCTCATCACCACCGGCGGGAGCGGCGTCAGCGGCGAGGGAATGTCCTCCCGCTCGGTATCTAACAGGAGCTGGGCATAGATGGCGTCACCGGCGCGCAGCTCGGCGAGGGCTGCGGCCACGAGGTCCAGCGCCCGGTTGTCGCCTGGATTGTCGGCGGCGTGGAGCAGTGCCTCGGAAAGCCCGGAGACACCCCGTTCCCAAGACCCGACCGCCTGACGGAACATCGCCCTCACCGGCATGACAGAAGGTGTCGGCGGCTCCTCGTCCACCAGGGCCCCCGCCGTGGCCAGGTCCTCCTCGATCGCCTCGACCACGGTGAGGAATTCCGCCCGGGATATGGTGCGAAGACGGCCCACCAGGTCGGTGAGAGCGGCGGCATTCTTCGACATCTCGGTTGCGTGGTCATGCAGCCTGGTCAGGTACTCGATCTGGACCCTGGTCTCGGTGCCCGCCGCCGACACCACCAGGCCGAGGATGATTGCGGCGATTATCAGGATCGGCCAGACCAGCCGTGTCACCAGTCGTCGACGGGGTGGGGACTCGAAGATCAACGCGGGCAAAGGGGGACTTGAACCCCCACGATCTTGCGACCACAGGAACCTGAATCCCGTAGGGGGTGTGCCATCGGATATCAGACAGTACCGGAACGTCAACGACGGGGGTGTGGGTGGGTCGGTACCGGCCACAGGACCACAGGGTTATAGCCAGTTGGGTTGCAGAATGGTTGTAGTCCGGACAGACGAGAAGCCCCGACTATCAACCTTTGGTGATCTTCTGGGCTCTACTGGCGGGGTTGATCGGTTCCGGAGGTGACCTGCACCACTCAACCGGTGGCGAACCTACAGGCACGACGAGCGTCGTGACGTTCGCCGAGAGCCGACTCTC
>CAZNDH010000050.1:0-8555 GCA_964571765.1 uncultured Acidimicrobiaceae bacterium | reverse complement strand
TGGGTGGCCCCATCGTCGACCAGGTCGACTTCGGATCCCGGGTCGAGGAGCCTCCCGTCGAGAGCCAACTCGGCAACACCTTTGGTGACGCCGTTGGGGTTGGTGACGTTGATCTCGTAGGTCGATGAGTGGTATCTGAACACTATGTCGAAACCCGGCCAGTCGCGTGGGATACAGGGATCGATCAACAGGCGGGTGCCGCGCAGCCGGAACCCGAGGATCCATTCGACGCCGGCGCGGTACATCCAGCCGGCGGCGCCGGTGTACCAGGTCCAACCCCCCCTACCCACGTGCGGCGCTTCGGAATAGACGTCGGCGGCGGCCACGTAGGGCTCGGTCCGATAGCGATGTATCCCGGCCCTGCTGCTGGCGTGATTTATCGGGTTGAGCAACCCGAACAGTTCACCGGCGCGATCACCGTCACCCAGGGTGGCGAAGGCGATCACCGACCAAATGGCGGCGTGGGTGTACTGGCCGCCGTTCTCCCGTACCCCGGGAAGGTATCCCTTGATGTAGCCGGGATCCACATCCCAGGTGTCGAACGGAGGTGTGAAGAGGAGCACCAGACCATCTCCGCTTCGGACCAGATACTCCTCGACCGAGGCCATCGCCCGCTCGGCTCGGTCCCGCCGGGCGCCGCCGTGGATGACCGCCCAGGACTGGGCAATCGAGTCGATCCGGCACTCGTTGCTGGCAGAGGAGCCCAGAGGGGTCCCGTCGTCGAAGAAGGCCCTCCGATACCAGTCACCGTCCCAGGCCTCGGCCTCGATGCTCCCCCTGAGCAAACTGGCTGCCCGCCGCCAGCGTTCGGCCAGGTTCGGGGTGCCGATCTGCTCGGCGACGGCGGAGAAGCGGTTCAGGTTGGCTTCCAGGAACCAGCCGAGCCAGACGCTCTCACCGATGCCCTCCCTCCCCACCCGGTTGAACCCGTCGTTCCAATCCCCGGTCCCGATCAGAGGCAGGCCGCGCCTCCCCAGCAAACCCAGGGCACGGTCCAGGGCGAGCCGGCAGTGCTCAAAAAGGGTGCCCGCCACCGGCGAGACGTCCGGTGTCATGAAGACCTCGTCCTGTTCTGCGGTGAGTGCCGGCCCGCGTATAAAGGGCACTTCCACATCGAGGATCCCGGTATCACCGGTCACTTCGACGTAATGGGCGACGGCGTAGGGAAGCCAGAGGTAATCGTCGGAGATCCGGGTCCGGACACCCTTGCCGCTGGGCTCGTGCCACCAGTGCAGCACGTCGCCCTCTTCGAACTGATGGGCTGCCGCCCTCAGTAGGTGCTCCCGGGCCACGGCCCTCATCGGCACCACCAGGGCCATGACGTCCTGGAGCTGGTCGCGAAATCCGTAGGCGCCCCCGGCCTGATAGAAGGCCGATCTGGCCAAGACCCGGCAAGCCAGGGCCTGGTAGAGGAGCCAGTGGTTGACCATCAGGTCGAACGAGCGGTCGGGGGTACGGACCTGGACGGTCCTCGATACGTCGTTCCAGCGCGTGGCCACCTCGGAATCGACCTCCGAGGCACTACTTTGGCGATATCGCTCGATCAAGTTCCTGGCCGCGGCTTCGTCGTCGGCCTGGCCGAGGAGGAACAAGACCTCGACCTCCTCACCGGCAGCGAGGGCAAAACTCCTCCGTATCGCCCCACAAGGGTCGAACCCGGTGCCGACCCGACCCGAGAGTCCCCCATTCGATTGGAGGGCGGCGGGGTCGTCGACGCTGCCGTGTCGCCCCAAGAACTCGGTCCGGTCGGTGGTCATCGTGGTCTCCCCGTCTCCGAGATCGGCGAAGGCAACCTTGTCACCGAAGTCGGGATTCCACGGGTTGCGGGCAAGGATCGCCCCGGTCGACTCGTCCCTTGCGGTCATGATCCGTGTCGGGGAAATCGCCCTGGTTGTCCCGAGCACCCACTCGACATATGACGTGACCGAAATCCGACGGTTGCGGCCGCTCTCGTTTCTGATTCGGAGACGGGAAATCTTCACCGGATCATCAAGCGGCACCGTTTGATGGAGGCGAAGTGCCAGTCCCCGGGACCGGCTCTCGAACTCGGTGAACCCCGGTCCGTGCCGGGCGACATAGGTCGTCTCCTGGTCTCGGATGGGGAGTGCAGTGGGTCCCCACACCTCCCCACTCTCATCGTCACGGATGAAGATGACCTCTCCAGGAGGGTCGGACACCGGGTCGTTTGACCATGGTGTCAACTGGTTCTCACGGCTGTTTCCCGACCAGCTGAAGCCCGAACCGGAAGCAGACACGCAGAATCCGAATCGTGAGTTCGCCACCACGTTGACCCACGGGACAGGAGTCCACTGGCCTTCCCCCAGAACCACCATGTACTGACTCCCATCGGCAGTGAATCCACCGATGCCGTTGTGGAATTCGAGGTCGACACGCGGAGGGGCCCCCGCCGGGTACTCGGTGTTCACTGGAGGGACACCGGCGACCGGCCTCGGACCCGAGGCTGGTCGTCGGGCGAGTTGATCGGCCAGAGTCCCGTGATGGCTGAGCAGGACCGCCCTGGCGGCGGAGTGCAGGGTCGCCCGCTCGTCTTCGGAGAGTGAGGCACCCCCAATGACGAAGACACCGCCCTCGGAAGCCTGCCCTACCTGGCGGCCCCGCTCCCTTATCAGCTCCTCGATGACGTCGCCGAGGTCGTGCGCATAGGAGCTGGGCTTCTCGTTGATGACGACGAGGTCGGCGAACAAGCCCTTCATCCGCCAGTACTCCTGTGCCCTGAGTAGGTCCCTGATCAGCCCGCGCTCCTCGGGACGATCGATCCTGACCAGCACCATCGGGAGGTCGCCGGAAATGCCGTGACGCCAGAGGGTGCTCCATCCCAGAGGAGTTCCGCCTTTTCGTGGCGGCACCTGCCTCGCCGGATCGGCGTATATCAGGCTGGAGGCCAGCATCTGGAACACGTGTGCTTGGGCCGGGTCGACCCGCAGATGGTTGAGTCGTACCTGCGCCTGGCTCCAGGCCAGGGTTGCACTCCTCTCGAACGAGTCAGGGTCGGAGAACTTGTCTATGAGGTCGAGAGCCCGCGATCTGGTCTCGGCAACCAGCGTGATGAAGTCGAGGTGGGCACTGCCACCCGGCCTTATTCGCACCTTCCGTCGCAGGCTGAAGATCGGGTCGAGCACCCGACCAACAGAGTTGGACAATGGCCGGTGGATGGCCGCCGCCTGGTGGACCGGATTCCCCCGGCCGAGGAACCGGGACCGGTCCGTCTCATACTGGGCACCGCCCACCGACTCACCGGTCACGGCGAGAACGTGCCCCGCCCAGAGCGGCTCCTCCCCCGCCGAGCGCGCCCTGCGACTGGCCAGGAGAGCGTCGTGCCCGGGGACTTCCTCGGTCTGCACGAACAGGTTGGAGAAGGCAGGGTGGGCATCGTCCGATCGAGGGGGAGCCAGGACCAGTTCGGCGTAGGAAGTCACCTCCAGCTCACGGGTGGTCGACCCCATGTTGGTGAGGGTGAGTCGTCTCACCTCTGCATCGTCCTCGGCGGAGATCACCACCGTGAGGCGAGTGTTGATCCCGGTGTCGTCACGCGATATCTCGGCCTTGTCCTCGCTGAATGCCACCTCGTAGGTGTCGGACCCCGCCCTGGTGGGTTGGTACCCGGGGGACCAGACCCGACCCACCTCGTCCCGGATGAAGAGGTAGGTGCCGTAGTTGTCCCGGGTTATGTCCTCGCGCCACCGGCTGATCGCCAGTCCGTGCCAGCGTGTGTACCCGGATCCAGCTGCGGTGATGACCGTGCTCAGGCGGCCGTTGGAGAGGAGATGGGCCATGGGTGCCCGCCCGTGCGGTGAGCGGACTCTCCTCACCACCCCTTCTGCCTGCCCCACGGGACGGGCCGAGGCGGTCACTTCCTCGGCACGGGGCCGCGCCACCTCCAGATCACGGGGGACCCTCTCGTGCAGGAGCAACTCTGCCGCCCGGACCGAAGGGTCACGATGGAAGAGATCCCGGAAGTAACCGTCGAACACCACGTTGGTCGCCGCGACCAGTGACATCGCCTGGTGGTGCGCCATGTAGGCCCGAACCAGCACCGGCCCACCCGACTCGGGTCGCCTCGCCGGGGTGAAGTCGAGCGACTCGTAATACCCGTAGGCCCCCAGGGCGCCCAGGTCGTCGAGACGCTCCAGGTTGGCCACCGCCTCGGCGGGGTCGATCATGGCCGCCAGCAGGGTGGCGTAGGGGGCGACGACCAAGTTGTCGCTCAATCCCCTCTCGAATCCCAGCCCGGGTACACCGAACGCCCGGTACTGATAGGTGAGCGCCACGTCGCGGAGCGCATAGGCGGACTCGGAGATGCCCCAGGGAACCTGACGCTCCCGTCCATAATCGATCTGTCGTTGTACCACCGCCCGGTAGGTGGTGCTGAGGACGCTCTCGGGCGGAGACCTCATCACCAGGAGCGGCATCAGGTACTCGAAGATCGACCCCGACCAGGAGATCAGGGCGGCCTCAGTGCCGAGCGGTGTCATCGAGCGTCCCAGACGGAACCAATGACCGGGGGGCAGATCACCCTTGGCGATCCCGACGAAACTAGCGAGGCGCGCCTCCGAGGCCAACAGGTCGTAATGGCTTCCATCGAGGGCCGACTCGAAGACCCGGTATCCCACCGTGAGCAGGTTGTTCTCGGTATCGAGCAGGAACGAGAAGTCCATCTCCTCGAACAGGGCCGCCATCCTCGAGGCCAGCCGCTCGAGGCGCGCCACGAGCGAGACCCTCTCTTCCGGATCATCGAAGATCCGGCGATCAGCGCCGTGGCTTCGCACCGACGCCAGCAGGCCCTCCGCCCAGAAGAGCACGTCCTCCGCGCCGGGATCGGCGGCCAGGGTGCGCGCTATGTCGACGACGGTCTCCGCTGCCGCCTCGATCTCGTCCCATCCTCCCGGTAGGGCAGGCCCGCTGGGCTGGGGAAGGGTCTTGAAGAACACATCGAGTGCGTTGTCCAGTTCCCGAGGGGACACCACTTCGACGGTGGAGGCAGGGAGCCTCCTCCCCGCCTCCCGCGTCAACCTGACCATGTCCAGCAGACCGGCCCGAAATTCGGGGCCGGGCACCAGGGATTGCATCAGGACGCAGCCTTCGGCCGCCGCCAACAGGTGGCCCGCCAGGTTTCCGCTGTCGACGGTGGAGACGTACCTTGGTTCCAGCGGCTCGAGCGTCGTGGTGTCGTACCAATTGAAGAGGTGGCCCCTGAAACGCTCCATCCGGTCGAGGGTGCCGATGGTCGACTCCAGTCGGCTGACTGCCTCCCCCAATCCGATCCAACCGAACTCCCGGGCCGAGATCACACTCAGTAGGTAGAGACCGATGTTCGTGGGTGAGGTGCGATGGGCGACCGACCCCACGTCTTCCTGGTAGTTGTCTGGGGGCAGCCAGTGGTCCTCCTCGGTGACGAACCGCTCGAAGTACCGCCAGGTCTTTCGGGCGGTCAGGCGCAGCGTCCCGCTCTCCTCTGTCGAGGGGGGCCCCGCCTCGCGCACCCGGCGGGGAACGCTGGCCCAATGGGCGAGGAATGGGGCCGCCAGCCAGAGACCCGACCAGACCAGCGCCGCCGCCAATGCCTCCGGCTTGGCGAAGGCAGCAGCGGCGAGCCCTGTCAACGCCACCACCGTCGAAGGGGCCATGCGCTTGAGAAAGGCGCCCCGATCCAGGGTGAATTGACGCTCGTCCTCGCTCGCCGTCACCCACTCGAGGAGGCCCTTACGGGTCACGGTCAGACGCCAGAGAGTGATCACGATCGCCTCGGTGATCCTCAGGGCCTGATGGGCCAGAAAGGCACCCTGGAGCACGAAACGGCCGACCGCTCGCCCCAGGTCGATGCGCCATCTCCGGAGCCGGACAGCCCCCGGCGTGGTGGTACGGCGAGGCACCATCCTCTCGATGAGAGGCAGGAGAGCGGGAAGCGTCATGCTGGCGATGACCAAGACGACCCAGGGCCACACCGGGACGCCGGGCACGACGAAAGACGCCAGGAGGGTCATCAGGGCGGCCGGATGCGACAGACTCCGGCGCAGGTTGTCCAGCATCTTGAGCCGCGCCAGGGAAGGCAGCGGGCCCCGAAATCCGAGGATCCAAGGGAGTAGTTGCCAGTCACCCCGTACCCAGCGGTGCTGGCGCGACAGGGCCACCTCATAGTGGCTGGGGAACTCCTCGAAGACCTCGATGTTGGTGACCAGACCCGATCGAGCGAACGACCCCTCGAAGAGATCGTGGCTGAGGACGGTGTTCTCGGGGATCCTGCCCTCGAGGGCCGCCTCGAACGAGTCGACCTCGTAGATTCCCTTGCCGGCGTAAGAACCCTCACCGAACAGGTCCTGATACACGTCGCTCACCGCAGCCGCGTAGGGATCGATCCCGGCCGGGGGGAAGAACACTCTCTGGAAGAAGCTGGTTCCCCCCGCACCCAGAAAGGCGGTGATCCGGGGTTGGAGGATGCCATAACCCTCGACCACCCTCCCAAGTGGCTCATCGACCCTGGCCTGGTTGAGGGGATGGGCCATGGTCGCCACCAGTCGGGTTCCGGCACCTGGAGGCAGACGGGAGTCCTCATCGAGGGTGATCACGTAGCGCACGTCTTCGGGCATCCGTCCTGGCCATGGGAGGTAACTGGTGTCGCTGGCGCCACGAAGCAGTCGGTTGAGCTCATGGAGCTTGCCGCGTTTGCGCTCCCAACCGATGTAGCAATCCTCCCCCGGGTTGAACTGCCGCGCGCGATGGAGGTGCATGAAGCGATCGGCTCCCCCGGGAGCAAGCCCGTGCCTGTCGTTCAAGCGTTCTATCCGACTCCTGGCCAGGTCGAGGAGTTCGAGGTCCCCTTCCTCCTGGGGTTGGTCAGCGTCGCGCCAGTCGGTGAGCAGGGCGAAGTAGAACTCGCCCTCGGAATGGGCGAGGTAGTGGACTTCGAGTCGTTCCACGAGTGCTTCGATCTGGGCAGGCCCCGAGAGCATCGCCGGGATCACCACCATGGTCCGCAAGTCCCGAGTGGGGCCACCGCCCAGGTCCAGCGACGGGAGCACCTGCGGGTGCGCCAGTGCCGTGACCGCCCGGTTGACCAGCGTCATCGCCAGATCGGTGGCGGGGATCAGGGCGAGAGCCGCCATCAGCCAGACCCAAGGGGATGAACGTTCCATGGTGAGGAGCGGTAGCGAGAGGGCCAGCGCGGTGACCAGTGCCAAAGAGCCGACATAGGCAATGGCAGCTCGCCTCCGCACCATCCGGGCCAAACGCAAGCCAAACCAGGGACGGAAGCCGATCTCCTTCTCGAGCCGACTTCGACCATCCCCGATCAGGTAGTAGCCAGGGTCGCTCTGGCGGCGATCGGGGAGGTCCGCTCTGGCCAACCGCAGCGCTGCCTCTGCCACCTCCAGCTCGGAGGATCCCGAGGCGCGGGAGAGGTCTTCTATTGCATGCCGGTAGTGGTCGCGGGTGGGAAAGCTCAGCTCTTCGAATGAGCTCTCCACGGCGAGGACGCGGTCGACGAGGCTCACCCCTTCCACGAACTCGCGCCATTCGAATGCGGAAATGTGACGGAGGCTGGTCACGATGTTGCGGACGGTGACGTTGCTCGCAGCCTGACGGTCATGGGTCTGGGCCACCACTTCGTCGGGGGTGGTTCCGTCGGCTTCGAGACGGTCGAGCAACGAACGCAAGCCGGGCGTGCTTTCGGGATCGTGGTCACGCAACCGCTGAATCAGCTGGACGACGAAGGGCTGGGGGAGCTCCCTGAAGGCGAAACGGTCGACGACCTGTCCCGCATCGACCGCGGATCGGTCCCCTACGCCGAGAAGGGTGTCGGCGAGGTCATCGGCATCCCGCCTCAGTCGCCGGGCCGCGACGATCTCCTCGGCCATCCGTCGCAGGTTCTCCACAAGGATCACACGGAGCGTGATCGGGATCGCCCACAGCTCACCGATGGTGAGCGGCTCGACCTCCTGATAGGCGTCGACGAATCGACGAAGGGCCTCGGCGTCGAAGCGGCTGTCGTGGTGCGTCACATAGGACCAGGCGATGCCGAACACCCGCGGATATCCGGCCAGCCCACCTTCTTTGAGTTTGGGGAGCTGCCGGTAGTAGGACGACGGGAGGTTCTCCCGGATCTCATGCAGTTGGCTCTCCACCACATGGAAGTTGTCGACCAGCCACTCGGCGGCCGGGGTCAACAACGCTTCCTCCCTCATGGCTTCGGCCAACTCCTGATAGGAGACGAGGAGGACCTTGCCGTTCTCGGTCAGGCGACCAGAGATGAGACGGAGACGTCCCCTCCTGGAAGTGGTCTCATGGGCGTGAGCGAGGCTGCGGCCGTACCGCTCCAATCGCTCGATGCTGAAGACTTCGCCCCGAATCGGCTCGGTGCTCTCGGCGATACTCGGGGAGGGTGGCACCGGAGCAGGATACGCCCGGGTTGGGCCACCCGACCCACGGCGATCGGCCGGTCGCCGCTCGCCATCCCTTGGCACTGAACAGGCATTACTTCCTACCGTGACGGTCAGGCAAGCGATTCTGTGACGGCCTTTGCCCGAAGTGTGTGCACGGTG
>CAZNDH010000049.1:0-8773 GCA_964571765.1 uncultured Acidimicrobiaceae bacterium | reverse complement strand
CTCAAGGCACAGGGCGTCGACCCAAGCGAGCGATCGACAAAGGTGCATTGGGCGGCAGGTTTGTTTGGCATCGAGCATCTGCTCCATCGCCGCCCCCGCCAACTGTCGGGCGGGGAACGTCAGCGGGTCGCTCTGGCCCGGGCGCTGGTGCGGGAACCCACTGTCTTCCTACTCGACGAGCCGTTGTCCAACCTGGACGCCAAGCTCCGGGCGGCGGCACGTGACGACTTGATGGAGTTCCAGCGTCGGATAGGGATCACCACCATCTACGTCACCCACGACCAGGTGGAAGCAATGGGGATGGGAGACCGTATCGCGGTCATGGACCATGGAAAGATTCGGCAGCTGGGCACTCCGGAGGAGGTGTATCACCATCCCACCGATATCTTCGTGGCCCAGTTCATCGGATCGCCGCCGATGAACCTGCTCGAAGACACCGATTTCCTCTTCGGATTCCGGCCCGAGCAATTCCTGCCCGAAGGCATCGCCGACAACGAAGAGGACCGGATCTCTTTCACCTACCACGTCAACCGCATCGAGTACCTGGGCTCGGAGCGCTACCTCTACGGGCACATCAGGGGATACGACGCCACCAAGATCATCGCCATGCTCCCGGCAACCGTCTCCCTGCCGGTCACCGAGGACCAGGATCACAAGTTCTCGGTGGCGCGAAAACATATGCGCTACTTCGACAAGGACGGCGGCCAAAGGATCGCGCCGCGATCACTGCTGCGATGATGTCGACCACGGTCAAACGCCACCGATATCTGGCCGACAACCCCAAATTCCTCGCCGGGTTGTTCATGTCTCCCGCGGTGATCTACATCATCGCGCTGGTCGGCTTCCCATTCCTCCTGGCGATCGTCTATGCCTTCAGCGACATAACCACCGGAAACCCCCAACTGGATTTCGTGGGGCTGGACACCTTCCGCCGCGTCCTCGCCGACACCGTCTTTCGTCGGGCACTCTGGAACACGCTCTGGTTCGCCGTCATCGCCAACATCTTGGTGGTGGTGCTGGCCACCACCCTGGCCGAGGTGCTGACCAAAGACTTCAAAGGGAAGTGGTTCGTGAGATTCCTGGTGCTGTTGCCATGGGTAGCCCCCGTCTCGCTGGCCACCATCACCTGGCTGTGGACCCTGGACTCGATCTTCTCCCCCATCGACTGGGTACTCCGTCAGCTGGGTTTGATAACTCAGAACATGTATTGGCTGGGCCGTCCCGGGCTGGCCATGTCCTCGGTGATTGCAGTGCACGCCTGGCGGATCGTTCCCTTGGCCGCGGTGATCATCATGGCCGGTCTCGTCGCCATTCCCAGCGAGATCAACGACGCCGCCGCCGTCGACGGCGCCGGATCGTGGCGGAAGCGGTTTCAGATCACTATCCCGTTGATGGCGCCGATCATCGCCGTGGCCGTGCTGTTCGGGGTCATCCTCACCATCTCCGACATGAGCGTGGTGTTCGTCCTCACCCGTGGCGGCCCTACCCATTCCACCCAGGTCCTGTCCACTTGGGCCTTTTTCAAGGGAATCGAAGGCGGTGCCCTGGGGCAGGGTGCCGCGGTCGCCTTGTTCCTCTTTCCCGTTCTGGTCGGGATCACCGCCGTGATCCTTCGACTGGCCCGACGCCGGGAGGTGCTGTGACACTGAAATGGGAGGACACCGACATCCAGGCACTCCGGCGTGGAGCCGAGAGACGACGCCGGCTGGGCCGGGTCAGCACCTACACCGCCGCGGTGATCTTCGCCCTGCTGGCTGCCTTTCCCTTCACCTGGGCCCTCATCGCCATGTTCAAGCAGTCCAGCGACCTGTATGTCAAGAACAACAACCCGTTCTGGTTCAACGAGCCCACCACCCTGAGGCATGTCGATCTCCTCTTCTCCGGCACCAACTACCTGACCTTCATCAGGAACACGCTGATCGTCGGCCTCGCCGTCACCACCATCACCCTTGCCCTCGGCCTGCCCCTCGCCTATGCGCTCGCCCGCCTCCGGCTGCTCTGGGGTGAGCGAATGGGGATCGCAATCTTCTTGGTGTATCTGATCCCACCGACGCTGTTGTTCATCCCGATGAGCCGGGTGATCAACTACCTCGGTCTGCAGGAGTCGCTTTGGTCGCTGATCGTGGTGTATCCCACGATCACCATCCCCATCTCCGCGTGGCTGCTGATGGGCTTTTTCAAGGGGATACCAATGGACATCGAGGAACAGGCCATGGTCGACGGTCACAGCCGGATCGGGGCCATCACCCGAGTGGTGGTGCCTCTGATGGTCCCCGGCATCATCGCCGTCGTCGTCTTTGCCTTCACCCTGTCCGCCCACGAGTTCATTTACGCCCTGGCCTTCAACAAGTCATCGGCGGTGAAGACCATCGCCACCGGCGTCCCCACCGAGCTGGTGCGCGGCGACGTGTTCTTCTGGCAGTCGCTGCAAGGGGCGGTGATCCTGATCGCTGTCCCACTTGCCTTGATTTTCAACGCCTTTCTGGACAGGTTCATCACCGGCTTCACCATGGGCGCGGTCAAGGGGTAACCGTCGCACCTACAGGTGTGGTGACAGGCTCACGCTCAGTTCGATCCAAGCTTGATCTTCATGGTGGCTCCATCATCGGGATGCTCGAGGCGCCAGGGCTTTCCGCTGGTAGTCGGAAGCCGCTTGGCTGGTGTCACCGGCGCGGGCCCAGGACAAGCAGAGCTGAGACCGCAGGGTTCGGCAGGTTCGGCTGCCCTGCTAGGTTCGATTTGGCCTAGACGGAATCGGCCCATACCCTTTGTGAAGGTTTTCACAAACTTCTCCTCGTGAAGCAAGACTCGCCGACCACCCAAGTCACTTCTGCGGTCAACGAAGGCTGGATGAAAGCCGGCTCGTTCCTCAACTCCATCCTCGCTGGAGCGTTGCTCGGATACCTCCTCGACCTCTGGTTGGGGACCGACCCCTGGCTGGTGGTCACCGGCATCGTCCTCGGCTCCTATTCCGGCTTCCTCAGGCTTTGGGCCCTGATCAAAGAGCAGGACGGGCCCGGTTGAGCGAGGCGGGCGGCCCTCCCTTGGCAGTGGAAGCCAGGCTGGCACGCAACACCGTGGCCCGGGCGGTCTACGTGGCCCCGGTGCTCATCGGACTGTTCTGGCTGACCCGGGGCTGGGATGGGGCATGGAGCGCCGCGATCGGCGTAACGGTGGTGGTCCTCAACTTCCTCCTCGCCGGAGCGATCCTCTCGATTTCGGCCAGGATCAGCCTGGCGGCCTATCATGCCGCCGCCCTCCTCGGCTTCTTCCTCCGGTTGGGCTTGTTGACCCTCACCATGCTGGTAGTGGCCAGCTTGGTGCCGATCGACCGGCTGGCGTTCGGGATCACCGCGGTGGTCGCCTACCTGGTCCTGATCGGGGCCGAGGCAGTGGCGGTGGCCAAAGGAAAGGAAAGAGAGCTCGAGTGGACAACGTGATCCTTGGTTTCAGCTGCGACCCGGTGAATCAGCCGTTGTGCATTCCCGATTCGATCCTCGAGCTGTTCGAGCTCCCCGTCCTCTTCGGCCCGGTCAATCGGACCATGGTCTACATGTTCCTCGCCGCCCTCGTGGTGATCGGTCTGCTCTTCTTCACCTACCGGAGAGCCCGCCTGGTCCCCAGCAGGTTCGGGGTCGCCATGGAGGGTGTGGTCAACTTCGTGCGCAACGACATCGCCGTGGGGGTCATCGGACCCGGTGGTGAGAAGTACGCCCCCTACCTGCTCTCCCTGTTCCTCTTCATCCTGGTGGGCAACTTCTTTGGGATCACCCCGTTCGTCATGTTTCCCATCGGGTCGCGGATGGCGATCCCGATGTTCCTCGCCTTGGTCACCTATGTGATCTTCGTCTTCCTCGGCTTCAAGAACCAGGGGGCGGCCTACATCGGCCACCTTCTCTGGCCACCGGGTGTCCCCGCCGCCCTCAAGCCCCTGATCGGTGTGATCGAGATCGTCTCGGTGCTTGTGGTCCGTCCCTTCTCGCTGGCAGTGCGACTCTTCGCCAACCTGGTGGCCGGGCACACCATGCTCGCCCTCCTCCTCGGGTCCGGGATCTACTTCCTGTTCAACATCCCCGAGATCGGGATCGTCAAGGGAGGCATCGTCGGCCTGCTCTGGTTCGTCTTCGGCATGGCCATCTACCTCCTGGAGATCCTGGTCCTCACCCTCCAGGCCTACATATTCACCCTGCTGTCAGCCGTGTACATCGAGAGCTCGCTGCACCCGGCCCACTGATCGAAGTCCAAAGGAAGAAAGGGAACCGAAATGGAAGCAGTACTCGCCACCCTGGCAATGGCCGGGGTCCTGGCGCAGGAGGGCGTCGGCCTCACCGGCAACATCGGCAGCGGCCTTGCCGCCATCGGATACGGCTTGGCGGCGATCGGCCCCGGCATCGGTGTCGGCATCGTCGCCGGCAACGCAGTCCAGGCGATGGCCCGCCAGCCCGAGGTGGCCGGCATGCTCCGCACCAACATGTTCATCGGTATGGCCCTGTCGGAGGCTCTGGCCCTGATCGGGTTCGTGGTCTTCTTCCTCGCCGGCTGACCGAGATGTCATATCCGACACTGGTTCTCGCCGTCACCGAAGGGGAAGGCAGTGCCGCCGATCTCCTCCTCCCCGCCTGGCCGGAGCTGATCGCCGGGGTGGTCGCCTTCGCCCTGGTCTTCTTCTTCGTCAGGCTGTGGGTGTGGCCGGCGATGACCAAGATGATGGACGGCCGTCAAGCGGCGATCGTCGGTCAGATGGAGGCCGCCGAGCGGGCCAAGGGCGAGGCCGAGAGCCTGTTGGCCGACTATCGGGCACAGCTAGCCGAGGCCCGGAACGAGGCCAACCGGATCCTCGAGGAGGCCCGCGCCTCGGCCGAGCAGATCAAGGCCGATGTCCTGGCCAAGGCCCAGGGCGATGCCGACCAGATCCGGGCCAAAGCCAGGGAGGAGGCCGCAGGCGAGATGTCGCGCGCCCTCTCCGAGGCCAAGAACCAAGTGGGGGAGATCTCCGTCGACCTGGCGGGCAAGATCGTCGGCGAGTCTCTCGACTCCGCGGCCCACAAGGCCCTCATCGACCGTTACCTGGCCGACCTGGAGAGGCTGTAGCAGGTGGCCGATCTGACCTCCGGCTATGGGAACGCCCTCTTCCAGCTGGCCACGGCCGAAGGCCAGCTGGAGCGGGTCGAATCCGAGCTGTTCTCCATCGCCCAGGCGGTGAGCAGTTCCTCGGAGCTTCGCTCGTCGCTCACCGACCCCCAGCTCCCCATGGAGCGCAAGCAGGCGATCGTCGAGGATCTGATCGGTTCCCGGGCCTCGACGCTCACCATGGGGATGGTCAACCTGATCGTGAGCCAGGGCAGGGTGTCCGAGTTGTCCGACATCGCCCGGGCATTGACAGAGGCGGCGGCGGCGTCTCGTAACAAGGCGGTCGCCGAGGTGCGCACTGCGGTCCCGCTCGACGACGACACCGTGGCCCGGCTGGCGGCGGCTCTGGGAGAGGCCACCGGCAAGAGCGTCGAGGTCAAGGTGGTCGTCGACCCGTCGGTGATCGGGGGAGTGTCGGCCCGGGTGGGCGACATGGTGATCGACGGCTCCCTGGCCCGCCGGTTCGACTCATTGCGACAGGCCGTGAAGAGCCGTTAGGAGTTAGCCCATGTCCGAATTGACCATCACCGCAGACCAGATCACCGAGGCGATCCGCTCCCAGCTTGCCGGTTGGGAGCCGGGCATGGAGAAGGAGACCGTCGGCTACGTGGCCTCGGTGGCCGACGGTGTCGCCCGGGTCGAGGGGCTGCCCGGCGCCATGGCCTCCGAGCTGCTCGAGTTCCCCGGTGGCCTCATGGGTGTCGCCCTGAACATCGACGAAGACGATCTCGGTGTGGTGTTCCTCGGCGACTACAACCACATCGAGGAGGGTCATCCGGTCAAGCAGACCGGGACCGTCCTCTCCGTCCCGGTGGGCGACGCCCTCCTCGGTCGGGTGGTGGACGCCATGGGCAACCCCATCGACGGCAAAGGACCCATCGAGACCACAGAGCGTCGTCTCCTCGAGACCCAAGCGCCCTCGGTCGTTCAGCGACAGCCGGTGACCGAGCCGTTGCAGACCGGGATCAAGGCGATCGACTCGATGACCCCGATCGGGAGGGGTCAGCGCCAGCTGATCATCGGCGACCGTCAGACCGGGAAGACCGCCCTTCTCGTCGACACCATCATCAACCAGAGGCAGTTCTGGGGCACCGAGAAGGCGGTCAAGTGCATCTACGTGGCCACCGGGCAGAAGGCATCCACCGTGGCCGAGGTGGTCGAGACCCTGACCGCCCACGGGGCGATGGAGTACACCGTGGTGGTCAATGCCGCCGCCTCCGACGCCCCGGCGCTCCAGATGTACGCCCCCTACACCGGGTCGGCCATCGGACAACACTGGATGTACAACGGCGAGCACGCCTTGGTGATGTTCGACGACCTCTCCAAGCAGGCGGTGGCCTACCGTGAGATCTCGCTGCTCCTCCGCCGGCCCCCCGGTCGTGAGGCCTACCCGGGAGACGTCTTCTACCTGCACAGCCGGCTTCTCGAGCGTTGCGCCAAACTATCCGACGAGCTAGGCGGGGGCAGTCTGACCGGTCTCCCCGTCATCGAGACCAAGGCCAACGACATCTCCGCCTACATCCCCACCAACGTGATCTCGATCACCGATGGGCAGTGCTTCCTCGAGACCGACCTGTTCTTCCAGGGGGTGCGTCCAGCCCTCAACGCCGGCGAATCGGTGTCCCGGGTCGGCGGCAACGCCCAGATCGCGGCGATGAAGAAGATCGCCGGCCCGCTGCGTCTCAACCTGGCCCAGTATCGGGAGCTGGCTGCCTTCGCCGAGTTCGGCTCCGAGCTGGACGCCTCATCGTTGGCTCAGCTGGAGCGGGGCCGTCGGGTGGTCGAGGTGCTCAAGCAGCCCCAGTTCGCTCCGGTGCCGGTAGAGGAGCAGGTCCTGGTCCTGTTCGCCGTGACCGAGGGGCACATGGACGACATCCCCGTCGGCGATGTGCGCCGGTTCGAGCACGAGCTGCGCGAGTTCTTCAAGAGCCGCTACGGCAACGTGCTCGCCACCATCGACGAGACCGGGAAGCTTCCCGAGGGCGACACCCTGGTCGAGGGGATCGGGGCCTTCAAGGAGACCTTCACCCCCACCGGCGGACGGGAGTAGGCCCGGTTGGCCAGCGCCCAGCTCCGCGACACCCGACGCCGGATCAAGAGCGTCGAGGCCACCAAGAAGATCACCCGCGCCATGGAGTTGATCGCCGCCAGCCGCATCCCCAAGGCGCAGGCCAGGGTGTTGGGCTCCAAGCCCTACACCGAGAAGCTGATCGAGGTCATCAAGAACGTGGGCGCCGCCGGAGCGGGCAGCTCCCATCGCCTGCTGGAACGGCGGGAGCCAAGGACCGTTGGGGTGCTGGTGGTGTCGTCTGACCGGGGACTGGCCGGGGCCTACGCCTCCAACATCATCCGTCTCGCCGAGATCCGGATCCACCAACTGCAGAGGGAAGGTCGCGATGTCCTCATCTACGCGGTGGGGAAGAAGGCCCAGTCCTACTTCCGCTACCGCAACTTCCGGATCGAGCAGGCCTACCTGGGGGTCACCGACACTCCGGGATACGGCGACGCCCGGGCAGTCGCCCGCACCGTGATGGCTGCTTACGGAGACCAGCGGATCGACGCGGTGGAGGCGTTCTTCACACGGTTCCAGTCGGCGATGACCCAGGTGCCCACCAGTGTCGAGGTGCTTCCGATCACCCCCCCCGAGATGGCCGAGGAGGAGCATGCCGCCCGGGTGTCCTACGAGTTCGAGCCTTCGCCCGAGGAGATCCTCAACCGGCTGCTGCCCATGTATGTGGAGGCCATCGTCTTCAACATGCTCCTCGAGGCTTCGGCTTCGGAGCACAGCGCCCGCCGCCGGGCGATGAAGGCGGCCACCGATAATGCCGAGGAGCTGATCAAGGTGCTCAGGGTCCAGGCCAACCGGGCCCGGCAGGCTGAGATCACCACCGCGATAAGCGAGATCGTCGGTGGCGCCGAGGCCCTGGCGGAGGTGAAGAAGTGAGGTTTGTGAGCAGAGCATCGAGATCGACAATGGAGCCAGTGATATGAGTGAGTCCAAAGGTCGGATAGTCAAGGTGGCCGGCCCGGTGGTGGACGTCGAGTTCCCCCCGGACAGCCTGCCCGAGATCCTCAACGCCATCGAGATCCGGTTCACCCTCGGGGGTGAGGAGCGCCGGGTGCTCGCCGAGGTCGCCCAACATCTTGGTGGCTCCCGGGTGAGGGCCATCGCCCTGGCCCCAACCGACGGTGTGGTGCGGGGGGCCCCGGTCACCGACACCGGCTCGCCGATCACCGTCCCGGTGGGCGACCAGACCTTGGGCCACATCTTCAACGTGTGGGGCGACTCCCTCGACGCTCCCGACCAGGACTTCTCCGAGCCCCGGTGGCCGATCCATCGCACCCCACCGGCGTTCGAGGACGTCGAGCCGCAGAAGACCATCTTCGAAACCGGGATCAAGGTCCTCGACCTGATATGTCCGTACCTCCAGGGTGGCAAGATCGGTCTGTTCGGGGGCGCCGGCGTGGGTAAGACCGTCCTCATCCAGGAGATGATCAACCGGGTGGCCACCCAGCACGGTGGTGTCTCGGTGTTCGCCGGGGTGGGCGAGCGCACCCGTGAGGGCAACGACCTCTACCTGGAGATGCAGGCGACCGGGGTCATCGAGAAGGCCGCCCTGGTCTTCGGCCAGATGGACGAGCC
>CAZNDH010000048.1:0-9039 GCA_964571765.1 uncultured Acidimicrobiaceae bacterium | reverse complement strand
ACAAACCCTTTGTCGGTGACTTCGACGGCGATGGGGTGGACACGATTGGGTTGCATCGGGAGTCGACGGGCCTGGTCTACTTCCGGAACAGCAACACCACGGGGATAGCTCACGCCCAGTTCGTCTACGGCAATCCCGGCGACAGGCTGGTGGCTGGGGACTGGAACGGAAACGGGCACGACAGCGTGGGCGTCTACCGGCCATCAACCGGCCTGTTCTATGCGAGGAACTCCAACACTTCGGGAAACGCCGATTCCCAGGTGTTCGTCGGTCCTCAGTCCGGCGTGGTTTCGATCAGGCCCTGATAGGACACCCGTGGCGGGTGGTATCACCCACCCCAAACCCCTAAAGAGGCTGGGAACGCGGGTCGAAGTACTCGGGGTTGGAGTGTTTCACCATCTCGGTCGAGGACCCGGCCCCCGGGGTGCTGGCATCGGCGGCTGCTGACAGTCGCCTTGTCGGTGTGCATCGGTCGATCTACGGAATCCCCGGGCGACGAGTTGGTCACTGGTGACCGGAACGGTGACGGCAAGGACACGGTTGGCGTCTTCCCACCCACAAACGGTATGGTCCACCCGCTATTCCAACAGCCCAGGCAACGCCCAGGCCCAACCGTTTGCCGAGGTGCCGGCCGGCGTGATCCCCCTCAATCGATGAAACACCGAATCCTCACGATCGTTTTGGCTTCCGTTGTCCTGGCCTCGGTGGTCCCCCTCGCCTTCCCCGCAGCCGCCCGGGCCGAGATGGACGACAACGGGGTGTACCCGATGGTCTTCCCGGTGCAGGGTCCGCACTCATTCCGCGATGACTTTGGAGCCTGCCGCGGTGGCGCCGATTGTCCTCGACTACATGAGGGTGTCGACATCATGGCCAAGAAGGGCGTCCCGGTGGTCGCCGCAGCCGCCGGCCAGGTGATCTGGATCAGCACCGACCAGTCGAATTGCTGCTATCTGGGGATCAGGCACGACGACGGATGGGTGACCCGCTACATCCACCTCAACAACGACACCCAGAACCCGGACGGGTCCTACAGCGACGACGGACAGGGCTGGGGCATCGCCGAGGGGATCACCCATGGCACCCGGGTCCATGCCGGCCAACTGATCGCCTGGGTGGGAAACTCGGGGAACGCCGAGCACACCGCCCCCCACCTCCACTTCGAGTTGAGAAAGCCCGACGGGAGTCACGGTCACGGCACCGCGGTGAGCCCCTATCCGTCACTGGTCCACGCCCAACCGTTCTCACAACAAATGGCACCCTGCCCCGAGGATGCCCTCTGCACCACGGTTGCATTCCAGGATGCCGGGGGCCGTTTCCATCTGTGGGAGTCCCTGGCCTGGGGATCCCCGAAGAGAACCTTCTTCTATGGAAATCCGGGCGATGTGGCGTTCTCGGGGGATTGGAACTGTGATGGGACCGAGACTCTGGGGTTGTATCGGAGGTCGGACGGCTATGTCTATTTGCGGAATTCGAACACCCAAGGCATCGCCGATGTCAGTTTCTACTTCGGGGTGCCAGGGGACTTCCCGATTGCGGGGGATTTCAACGGGAACGGGTGTGACACGGTGTCCATCTACCGGCCGTCGGAGGCCCGGTTCTACATCATCAACAAGTTGGGTTCGAATGATGGTGGGTTGGGGGTTGCCGAGTATTCGTTCCTGTTCGGGAACCCCGGCGACAAACCCTTTGTCGGTGACTTCGACGGCGATGGGGTGGACACGATTGGGTTGCACCGGGAGAGGACTGGGTTGGTTTATTTCCGGAACTCGAATTCGACGGGAGTGGCTGACTCCCAGTTCGTCTACGGAAACCCGGGCGACAAGCTGGTGGCGGGTGACTGGAACGGTGACGGCAAGGACACGGTTGCTGTCTACCGACCCTCAGACGGCCGCTTCTACGCCCGTCTCACCAACACCGCGGGCAACGCCCAGGTCACCATGCAGGTGGGGAGCATGGCCGGTGTGGTCCCCATCGAGCCCTGAGCGGGGCAGAGCTCACTTCTTGGCGGCTTCGTAATACGGGTTGGCACCGGAGGCGTGGTCGGTGACGTCCACCACTTCGGTCAACTCCGGGACGGTGTCTTTGAGGATTCGTTCGATCCCCTGACGGAGGGTGACCGCGGCCATCCCACACCCCTGACAACCACCCCCGAGCCGCAGATAGGCGACACTGCCCTCCACCGACACCAACTCGGCCATACCCCCATGCGAGGCGATCGCCGGGTTCACCTGATGCTCGAGCACCTGTTGGACGCGGTCGGCGAGTGGCCCGGTCAGATCCCCAGGTGGGGGAGTGGCCCCGACGACCGGTGAGCCGGGAGAGTTGGGATTGTCCATTGCCAGCCCGTCGTCGGTCAACGACAGGACGGCACCTTGGAGCTTCTCGCCGTCACCCGCGGGGAACATCACTCCGAGCTCACCGTGGCGTTCCAGGACCACGCCCTCACCGGCGTCGGCCACCGGGCTGAAGGTGAGCTCGTATTGGAACTGGCCATCGCGGATGCCGGTGACTTCGATGAGGAGCCCGAACTCCTCGTCTCCCGGCTCCTGTTTGGCCAGCTCGAGGATCATCCCTATGGCCTCCGGGGACACGGTCATCACCGTGGTTTCGGACATGAGGCTGACTGTAACCGTCATTACCGGGAAGTCCCCTACCTCGAAGCCCAGGCGCCCGGGCTTCGGACGTGACAATTCTCTCGAGAGTGCCTCCGGCATCTACCGTCTCAGGATGGCCCGGGCGCTGGTGATCATCCCCAACGACTCCTACCGGGCTGCCGACTTCGTCGCTGCCGCCGAGGGGCTGTCGGTAGAACTGGCGATCGCCTCTGAAGAACGGCCACCTTTGAGACCCGATGACCGGTTCGTCAAGATCGATTGCACCGATCCGGCGGCATCGGCCCGTGCCCTGGTCGAACTGGCAACGAGGACGCCCATCGATGCGGTGATTGCCGCCGACGACACGGGGGTGGAGATAGCTGCCCTCGCATCCGAGGCTCTCGGGCTCAAAGCCAACCCCCCGGCCGCGGCTGCCGCCACGCTGGACAAGGCGGCGGCGCGGCACCTGTTGGCCGCCGCCGAGGTCCCCCAGCCGGAGTTCGATTTGCTCGGCCCGGGAGACGACCCGGAAGCGGTGGTTGCAAGGTTTGGCGGCCCCGTGGTGATCAAGCCCACCATGTTGTCGGCAGGTCGGGGTGTCCTCAGAGTCGACCGGCCCGGTGATGCCGCCCCGACGGCGACCCGGATTCGGGAGATCGTGGCCCGGGCCGGGCGCGACCCCGAGCTCCCGTTACTGGTGGAGCGGTACATCCCTGGCGACGAGGTCTCGGTGGAGGGGATCGTCTGGGCCGGGGAGGTGGAGGTCCTCGCAGTCTTCGACAAGCCCATGCCCATGGCCGGGCCAGCATTCGAAGAAACCATCTTTGTCACCCCGTCGCGACTATCCGCCGCAGTGCTCGACGAGGTCCACCGAATCACCTCTAGGGCCGTTTCTGCTCTCGGCCTGACCGAAGGTCCGATCCACGCCGAGCTCAGGATCGAACCTCAGGTAGGGGGAAACTCTATGCGCCACGAACTAACTGGAGAACCCGGGGGCAAACCGTTCAGGCCGATTGTCATCGAGGTCGCCGCCCGCACCATTGGGGGGCTCTGTGGCCGATCCCTGCGGTTCGGCCTCCTCGGCTCCCCACTCGAGACCATGGTGCTGCGCCACGCGCTGGGGATGCCCAAGAAGTCATTGCACAGGGAATCCGCCGCCGTCGGGGTGGCGATGATCCCGATCCCGTCGGCCGGGCGGCTGGTGGCCGTCGACGGAGTGAACCGGGTCGCCGACTTGCCGACCGTGACCGGGATCGAGATCACCACCCCGGTGGGCAGCCGTGTCGCCCCGCCCCCGGACGGTGATCGCTATCTGGGGTTCGTCTTCGCCCGAGGCGCCACCCCGGGCGAGGTCGAGGGCGACCTGCGCCGCGCATTGGATCTCATCGAGGTGGGGGTCGAGATCGGTTGACTCATGGTCCCCGAGTCGTTTCGGCGATGTTGGGTGAGGCCGCGCTCGTCAGAGGCCGACCTCGGGCCCGGCCACAAGGTGCCCCGAGCGGTGAGGAGCTCGACGACGGCCCCAACATCAGGGCGAACTGGAGATGTTCGCTTGCAACACAGCGAAGGTCCGAAGGCCCCACCACTCCTCGAGCCCCACACTCGGGTCCCGACCGGGTAGGCCTGGGGAATAACTTCGACCAGAAGTTGGATCCGGAGACGCCGGCAACGACAGCACTGGGGCGCAGCTGGAGGTGAACCGTGATCCGCCCGGGTTCAGGATCCGGGTGGCGGTGGGGACCCGCCGGGAAGCGGGCCGAAGTCACCGGCGACCGGCCACATGGTCGAAGTACCGTATTTGAAGCTGAGGTCGGCGACCCCCTGGGTATTGGCGAACTTCAGGAACATGGTTCCGCTGGAGGGGCGGAACACCCCGACGGTGTCAGGGCCGGCCGACCCAGCCTGGGCCCAGTTACCCGTCACCAGCCTGTCTCCGGGGTTGCCGAAGATGAACTGGTGGTCGGCGATGCCGGTGGTGAGGGTGTTGCGGAAGTAGACCAACCCGGTGGTCTCCCGGTGAAGGCCAATGGTGTCTTGCCCGTTGCCGTTGAAGTCACCGACGAACGGTTTGTCGCCGGGGTTCCCGAACAGGAACGAGAAGTCGGCTGCACCCAGTCCACCATCATTCGAACCCAACTTGTTGATGATGTAGAAGCGGGCCTCTGAGGGACGGTAGATGGACACGGTGTCGCATCCGTCATTGTTGAAATCGCCGGCGATGGGAATGTCTCCGGGGTTTCCGAAGAAGAACCGGATGTCGGCGATTCCCTGGGTGTTTGAGTTGCGGAGGTAGACGAACCCATCGGACTGCCGGTAGAGCCCGGGTGTGGAGATGCCGTCACAGTTCCAGTCACCCATGAACGGGTAGTCATTCGGGTTCCCGTAGAAGAAGCTGGTGGTGTGGCCATTGGCCGGGTCTCGGAGATACCAGACGCCACTCGACGAGTCGACCACGCCGAAGCCGTCCCCGCCGAAGGCATCCGCTTCACCGGGACCGAGAACCTGGGTATACCAGGCCGTGTAGGTGGTGGTTGATGAGGGTGCCGGGAAGTTGTGGGACCGACTCCCGCCGGTCGACCAGTTGGCGAAGTCCCAGGGCGGATCGCCGGGGTGGGTCGGCGGCGCCGCCACATCGATCACCGAGTTGATGATGAAGGTGCCTGTGTGGGGGGTGGGTCGGACTATCCCGCCGATGGTGAGGGGGACTCCCTGCGGGTCGGTGCGGAAGGTGAGCTGGACGGTCCGTGGATGGACCTCACGGCTCACTGTGGTCGTCACCCCAAACTGATCGCGCGCGGTCAGCCGGAACTCGATGTAGGACGGATATTCGTGGTTGGGCGCCGAGAAGGAGCCCGAGGCGACCCCGTTGAACGCCCCGACGTGATGCTCATGACAGGTGTTGTCCTCGGCGCAGTGGTGGAGGACCACGAGCCAGTCGAGCCTGGAGGCGGGGAGCGCTCCCTCCTCGGGGTCGGTGGCGCTGCCCGAGAAGCCGATGGTGTCACCCACCGACCACCAGGTGTCCATGGCAGGAGTGTGGATCACCGGTTGAGGCGGCGAGTTGGACACCTGGATGACAGCCGACGTGGTCCCGGTCTCCCCGGGGAAGTCGGTGACCCGGAGACGCACCGTGTGTGGCCCCGGCTGGATGAAGGTGTGGGTCACCACCGCTCCGAAGGCATCGTTGAACTGTCCGTTGCCGTTGAGGTCCCAGGCGTATTGGGTGATCGGGTGCCCGTCGGGGTCGAAGGAGCCGGACCCGTTGAGCTGGACCTGGAGCGGTGCCGGCCCCGAAGAGGGATTGGCCTGGATCACCGCCACCGGCGGAGTATTCCCCCCGGTATACCGGAACCTGTAGAGCCTGCCATGGAGGTAGCTGACGAAATACATGTTGCCGTCGGGGCCCATCTCCAGGTCGACCGGGCTGATCCCGTGTTGTCCCGGAGCCGGTGGGGGCCCGTAGTGGAACACCTCGACGGTGTTGGGGTTTGGAACCCCGTTCTGTCCGGGGTACATCACCCAGATGCAGTTGCGGCTGTAGTCGGCCCCGAAAAGCGCCCCGTTGTACTGGCCGGGGTAGTTGCCCCCGGTGTAGAAGGCGAGACCGGTAGTCGACGAACTGGTCTGGGTGGTGGGTCCGGCCACGGCCGGAGGGCAGTCGTCGTTGGTGGGATGGGTGATGGTCTGGGTGTGGCGATAGGCGAACAGGGGGGCGGTGACCTGGCTCGAGGGGAGGTTCTGGCAGATGTTCAGCCCGGCGTAGGAGGTCAACACCAGGTTCGAGCCGTTTCCACCCTCGAAGCAAGGCCAGCCGAAGTTGCGCACCGCACTCCCCGGGTTCGAGTGCCGGTTTACCTCCTCCCAGGCGCCCTGGCCGACATCACCGATGTAGAGGTCGTTGGTACCGGGCCGGAAGGTCATGCGGTAGGGATTACGCAGGCCGTAGGCCACCACCCGCTTCCCGTTGGGATCGGGGTGTGCGATGTTGGGGTTGGTGGGATGCGCTGCTCCGGTCATGGGGTCGATGCGGATCACGGTGCCACTCAGGCTGACCGGGTCGCCTGCCGTCCTGAGGTCCTGGGCCCGGAGGGCACCACCCTCGGCGGTTCCGTCGGTGGGCATGGCCTGTCCGGCACTCACCGGAGGGTCGCCGCAAGGGTTGCGAGGCGTGATCGACCCGGGGCTGCCCCCCGCCTGGCCGTAGTCGGCAAAGTCGAACGATGCCCCGTCACCACCGCTGACATAAAGCAACCCGTCAGCGCCGAACTCCAAGTCGCCGATCGAGTGACTGGGGAACTGCTGGCACCAGTCGTGGATCAGCACCACATCCCCGGTGACTGCCATCGTGTTGGGGTTGAGCTGCAGCCTGGCCAACTGCGCCGAGACCACACAGCCGTGGCCGTCTCCGGCGCCGCCGGGGGGATTGGGGCAGATCTCGTTGGCTCCCTGCTCCCAGACGGTGGTTGGCCCGCCGGGGATGTCCAGGGGCACCCCGTGGGTATAGAGCACATAGACATACGGCTGCCCCGGGTACTGAGGGTGCACCGCCAACCCCAACAGTCCCCGGTCCCAGTAGTTGTGAACTCGAGTGGTCATGTCGTAGATCTGGGTCAGTGGGGCACCGATGCTCGAGGCGCTCCTGATGGTCCCCCGCTTCTCGATGATGAACACCCGGCCGTCGGGGGCGAACTCGACGTTGGTGGGGAAGGCCAGGTCGGTGTAGACCGTGTCGGGCTGGGTGAACCCCGACGGCACCGCCTCGGCCGATAGGACACCGAGGACCAGCCACGCCACCACAAGGGCCCCTGCCGCGACCATTCTGAGTGGTCGCCACCTGATCATCTCCACCGGATCACACCCCCAAGCCTGGTGGAGAGATTAGCCACCCGACACCCAGAGGTGAGGTCGAGGGAGTCGTCCATTTGTCCCGAGATGGCATACCATGGCGGGGCACTCCCGGCGCCAATGAACCGATCCCCCAGACGCCCACTCCAAGTCGTCTTTCTCACCCTGGCTTTCCTCCTCGCGCCGGTGGGAGCGGCCGGCGCCGAGCCCGAGGGTATCTCCGTGGACGCCGGCGCCCCCGACGTCGAGTACGCCGGCGACCGGGTGGTGGTCCGGATCGCCGATGCCGCGGCTGCGCTGGGCCTCACCACCGGGGCTCGCGCGCTGGGTGGTGGCTGGTTCGTCGTCCCCACACCAGTCGGTGTCGACCCGATCGACTTCGCCCCCCAGATCGAAGCGCTCCCCGGGGTAGCCGAGGTTGCCCTGGATCTCGCCTACGAGCTGTTGGTCACGCCTCCCTTCACCCCCAACGACCCCTGGTACGTCAACGGCGCAGGAAACCCGAGCAACCAGTGGCATCTCCATGTCATGGACCTCCCTGCCGCCTGGCAGACCACGGTGGGCACCAGCGTCCGGGTGGCGGTGCTCGACACCGGGGTCAGTGACTCGATTGCCGACGGATTCTGTGGTGCGATCATCGCCGAGTACAACGCGGTCACCCAGGCCAGCGGCCCAGGAGCGGCCGCCGACCCCCACGGGCACGGGACCCACGTGGCGGCAACCATCGCACAGTGCAGCGGGAACGGCCTCGCCGGGGCGGGAGTGGCCCCGGGGGCGCGCATCCTCGCCGTCAACGTCTTTCAAGGCGCGTTGGCCTACTCCAGCACCATCGCCGAGGGGATCGACTGGGCGATCGCCAGCAACGCCCGGGTGATCAACATGTCGCTGGGGATGGACGGCAGCGGTGATTCCATCCTCAACGCCGCCATCGGCCGGGCCATGGACGCCGGCATCGTCCTGGTGGCAGCCTCGGGCAATGAGGGAAACCTTCCGGTCCACTACCCGGCGAATCACCCGGGAGTGATCGCGGTCGGGGCAACCGCGATCAACAACTCGATCACCTCCTACACCTCGAAGGGTCTTGCTCTCGAGGTTGTCGCCCCAGGGGGCACCGTATCGGCCCCTGTCTGGCAGGAGGTATTCGGGGCCCCCCATGGCAGGTCAGGCACTTCCATGGCCTCGGCGCAGGTCAGCGGGGTGGCCGCCCTCCTCAGGGCCCGGTATCCCCAGGCCAACGCAGTCCAGGTGCGCAACGCCATCGCCTGTGGCGCCCTCGACCTTGGCCCCCCCGGCTGGGACAGCTCCTCAGGACATGGTCTGGTGCGGGCCGGGGTGGCGGTTGGCATCCTCGGCCAGATGGTGAGCAGCGGGGCGGTGTCCTGCTCTGGTGGGGTTGCGGGGGCGTCCAGGATCGCCGCGGTGGAGGTCAACAGCGGTTTCTGGCACCTCTACCACGGCCCGGTGCATGTGGACGGGTTCTATTACGGGAATCCCGGTGACTTCCCCTTCATGGGTGACTGGAACTGCAACGGGGTTGCCACACCGGGGCTCTACCGACAGTCTGATGGTTTCGTCTATCTGAGGAACTCCAACACTCAGG
>CAZNDH010000047.1:0-9870 GCA_964571765.1 uncultured Acidimicrobiaceae bacterium | reverse complement strand
ACCGACCCGAGCACGGCGAGATGGGCGACGGCGAGCCAGGTCTCACTCCTGGTGGGTACGAGCCAGATTTCCCCGGCAATGGCGGAGGCCCCGATTAGAACCCCCGCCCCGACCAGCATCGCCAGTGCGTTGGTGGCCGCAGGATGGTGCGACGGATACTTCTTCGCCACGATCCCCGCCTCCGCGGCGCACATGGTCGAACCGACCAAGGCGAGTATCGCCAAGGGCGGGATGTCGGCTCCGAAGTCGGGGGTCTGCAAAACCGCGATACCGGCCACGACCAGCAACCCTCCGACCAGACCCCTCACATGGACGGTTTCGAGCTGGTGTGCCGCCGCCAGAAACATCGTGAGCAGAGGCACCGCGGCGATGAACACTGCGGCAACCGCCGCCGGGACGTGGAGAATCGCCCAATATGCAAGAGCGTTGGCCGTGGCCACGAGTGCGCCAAAGCCGATAGCTCCCAACAGGCCCGATCCCTTCGGAAGGGCGATCCTCCTAAGACCGAGGTAGGCAAGGAAGACGGCAGCGGCAAGGGCGAACCGGAGCGTTGCTCCGAACAGGGGCTGGAGCTCCTGGTTGCTGAAATGGATGGCGATCGGGTTGGCCCCACCGAAGACGACGGTGCCGAGAAAGGCGACGACGACGGCTCCTTGTACGCCGGGAGCCGACGACGGTTCAATGTGGTCGGTAGCCACGGCTCCGAACCTAGTCCGACTGGTAGGGTCGCCGACCAGTCGTTAGGAGCATGCTTGACGACCTCTCACCAAGATATCGTTGCCCAGGCGGAGACCGGCTGTCTCGTCCTGGCCGACATCGCGGGGTACACCGCATACCTCCGCGACACCGAGCTGGAGCACGCCAACAACGTTTTGGCCGATCTCACCGAGACGATCGTCGCCGGCCTCACTCCCACCCTGGAGGTGGCCAAACTCGAGGGTGATGCCGTCTTCGCCTATGCCCCGGAGGTGGAGGGCACGATGCTTCTCGACACGCTCGAGGAGACCTACTTCTCGTTTCGTCGCCGGAGGCGGGACGTCGCCCAGGCGACGGTGTGCCAGTGCAACGCCTGCCGGCTGATTCCCCAGCTCGACCTCAAGTTCGTTGCGCATCACGGCGACTTCGTCCGATCCCAGGTGGCAGGTGGTGAGGAGCTGACCGGCACCGATGTGATCGTGGCGCACCGTCTTCTCAAGAACCGAGTGGCCACTGATCGGGGCCTGACCTCGTACGTCCTCTTCACCGAGGCCTGCCTGGCTCGCCTGCAACTCGACCCCGACTCCCTGGGTCTGGTCGGCCACCAGGAGACGTACGACGAGATCGGAGAGGTTCTGGCGCACGTCCTCGACCTCGAGGCGAGATGGAGGGAGGCAGAGGAGGCACGCCGGGTCTACATATCGTCCGACGAGGCCGAATTCGAGATCATCGAACGGCTTCCGGCCCCTCCTGTCGCGGTCTGGCAGTCCTACACCTCGCCTCGGCGTCGTCTCCTCTGGCAGACCGACTTCGTACGCATCGACCAGGACAACCCGTTGGGCCGGACAGGCGCGGGAACGGTCAATCACTGCGCACACGGCAAGGGAGTCATTATCGAGGAGATCCTCGATTGGAGGCCGTTCGACTATTACACGCAGAGGGTCTCTGTCCCCATGATCGGGCCTTGGGAGATGACCGTGGAGTTCGCCGCCAGAGATGACGGGTCAACGGAGACGAGGATGCGAGCGCGCAAGCTGAGGGGCATACGTCGCCTCCTCTGGGCGGTGATGAGACGTCCGATGATGGCGAACATCGAGGAGAACGGTCGGCGTCTCCGTGACCTACTCGAGAAGGAGACGGCGAGCGAGTTCGTCTCGGACCCGCTCTGAGGCGGTTACCCGGAGGTCGGAGGGCGAGAGCCGCACACCGTAGAACGAGACCAACCCCTCCAACCGAGTATCGCAAGCCGAGGCAGGTGCTCGGATGCCCTCAAGGTCGAAGTCGAAGGGAGCCCCCCGACTTGGTCGAGGGGCTCCTGCAGTTCCTGCGTGCTGACGACCGGCTCAGCCGCTCAGGTCGCACCCGAGTCTCTGCGCAACCCTCTCCAGGGCCTCAGCGCCCTTACCCTTGCTCTGAGAGGCTCCGTTGTTGCCGGTCACCCTCTCATATGCGTTCTCGATTCCCTGGCATCCGGGATGGCCGTCGCCGTCGGCGGGTTGCTGACTGATGGTGAGGTTGGCCGTCACAAGCGCGACTCCTTCGTCATGGTTGAGCGGCGAATGCTGCACCAGGAAGCCGACCACATAGCCCGCGAGGCCCGATGTGTCGAAGACATGAGTCGTGGAGGCCGTGCCTGCCGCGGTGGCGAGCTCAACCCAACGTCCGCTCGGCAGCGCTGGATCCTCAGCGTTCTGAATGCCACACGCCACTACCGGACCAGGCTCACTCAGCGTGTTCCCGTCCGCGTCGCGGAGAAAGCATTGGAATAGCTTGGCGTTGCCCATCGAGCGGTTGGTTTGGAAGATCACATCGACGTCGTTGCCCTCGGTCACCGAAGTGATGGCCGTCTTGGTCGCGTCCGAGCTGAGGGCGAACTGGAGCGACACCGTGTGGTCCGCCCACGCCACCGCTGCCATCGCCATCAATAACGCCAGTGCCAGCGGCAGCGCCCTCCTGAAACGACGCGCTCCTCGGCCTTTCGCCCGTGGAGACACGTGCCTGCCCATATACCTCATAGGACTTTCCCTCCCTTGCTTTCCCCTATCGATGCCTTCACGCGAGGCGCCCCCAGGGTCACCACTCTTTGTGGTCGGCATATTGGACCGCACCACTGGGACGCTTTCAATATCAGATTCGGGTATTGGGTCTACCGACCCAGTCGACTCGGCCTACGGCGAGAGAGACGTAGAGGGGGAACGCCCCCGCCCACTCAGGGGCATCTGAGACCTCCCTCGACACCCTGAGCAGGCCCACTGCCAGCCATGCGTTCGGTGAACTGCAATACCGGCGAGTTGGCGGAGTGGACTTCTTTGGCGCGTAGTTGACCGCAGGCGGCGTCGATGTCGGCCCCGCGGGTGTCCCTGATGGTGACGTTGACACCACGAGCCTTGAGGGCTCCGGCGAAGGTTTCGATGGCGAGTTGAGAGGAGGCCCGCTCGACGCTGAGGGGGGTCGGGTTGAGGGCGATCAGGTTGACGTGGGCGCGGAGCCGCTGGGCGATCGACGCCAGTTTGGCCGCCTGGTCGTCGGTGTCGTTGACCCCGTCCATCATGGTCCATTCGATGGAGACCCGCCGACCCTTCTTCTCGAAGTACTCCGCGGCAGCCTCCTCGAGCATGGCGATCGGGTAGCGGCGGTTTATCGGAACCAGCGACGACCGGAGGTCGTCGTCGGCGGCGTGGAGGCTGATGGCCAGGGAGACCGGCCAAGGCTCGTCGGCCAGTCTCCTGATCCCGGGGACCATCCCCACCGTCGACACGGTTATCGAACGAGCCGACAATCCCATCACCTCGACCATGCGCCTGATGGCCTCGCGCACCCGGTCATAATTTGCCAAGGGCTCGCCCATCCCCATGAACACGATGTTGGTCAGTCGGTCGGGGACGCCCGGCATCCCGATCTGGCGGAGGAAGGCCCAGGCGTAGGCCACCTGGGCCACGATCTCCCCGGCCTGGAGGTGACGTTCGAAGCCGAACTGCCCGGTGGCGCAGAAGGTGCATGCCAGGGCGCATCCCGCCTGACTCGAGATGCACAGCGTGGCTCGCCGGGGGTAGCCCATCAGCACCGCCTCGAAAGCGGCACCATCGGGAGCGCGGAACAGCCACTTGCGAGTGGTGCCCCGGTCCGAGATCTGCTCGGCCTCGACGGTGAATGGCCACAGCCCGGGCCCGATGCGCTCCCTGATTGAGCCGGGGAGGTTGGTCATGTCGGCGGCGTCGAGCACCGGAGTGGTGTAGAGCCAGTGGCGGAGCTGATCTACCCGGTAAGAAGGCCCGTCGCCGACAAGCGCGGCGAGGTCATCCGGGTCGGTGAGATAGGGCACTCATTTGCCCCAGCTCGCCGCCAGGTCGATCCAGCTGCGTGCCCGGGCGGCGCTCACTCCGGCGGCTTCGGCCACCAGGTCAGGAGAGGCGGCGGAGAGCCGGGCGACATTGTCGATGCCCACCCCGGCGAGCCGCTTGGCGAATATCGGGCCAATCCCTTCGATGGCCGTCACAGGCGGGCTGTCGATGTCGGTGAGGGCCCGAAACGACGGAGGCACCGGCTCACGCGAAGTGGCCACCGAGATGAAGCGGTCGCGCATCGCCCAGATCACCGCGGCGACGCCAGAGAGCACGCCGATCACCTTGAGCAGACGCTTCATGAGCCAGATCGTACCCTGTACTCCGTACCCTGAACCGAGACGCGGGTTAGTACCTTGGGAACATGAAGGTCGACTACTACTACGCGGGGAGACCGCCGGAGAACGCCGCCGAGGCCGCCACCACTGCCCGGGCGGCCGGATATGACGGGTTCTTCACCGCCGAGACCCAGTACGACCCTTTCCTCCCACTGATGGTGGCGGGGATGGCCGAACCCGACCTCGATCTGGGGACCGCGGTAGCCATCGCCTTCCCCCGATCGCCGATGGTCCTCGCCTACACCTCCTGGGACCTCGCCCGGCTCAGCGGTGGCCGCTTCCTCCTCGGGCTGGGCACTCAGGTCAAGGCCCACATCACTCGTCGGTTCAGTACCGAATGGGGTCGCCCCGCGGCACGTCTGCGTGACTTCATACTCGCCCTTCGCGCCATCTGGGGGGCATGGCAGATGGCGACCCCCCTGCAATATGAGGGAGACTTCTACCGGTTCAGCCTGATGACCCCGTTCTTCGACCCGGGGCCCATCGCCCATCCCCGGGTGCCGGTGTACATCGCCGGAGTCGGGCCACGTCTCAGCTTCCTCGGCGGCGAGGTGTGCGACGGGTTCCACGTCCACCCTTTCCATACCACCCCATATCTGGACAATGTGGTGCTCCCCAACATGGAGGCCGGGGCCCGGGCGGCGGGGCGATCTCTCGACGACGTGGAACGGGTGACCACGGTTTTCGTCATGACCGGGGAGGACGATGCCCATGTTGAGCAGATGAAAGGGATGGTCCGCCAGCAGGTGGCGTTCTACGCCTCGACTCCCTCCTACCACCCGGTGCTAGAGGCCAGCGGCTGGGATATCGGCCCCCAACTCCACGGCATGTCGCGTCGTGGCCAGTGGGCCGAGATGGCCGACCTGGTGCCGGACGACCTGCTATTCGAGGTCGGGGTGGCCGCTCCAGTCGACCGCCTCGGCACCGCCATCCGGGAGCGGTATGGCGACCGGGTGCAGCGGGTCGGGTTCTACAGCATCGGTTCGGTCCTCGACACCGACCCCGACGCCCTGCGCCAGGTGATCGCCGACCTCAAGGCATGAGCCGCCCGGTCAGGGTCGGTTTCCGATGACCACCAGCGGCATCCATCCCAGATGGCCCGCGGTGGCGCTTTGCCTCCTCCTCCTGGCAATCCCGGCGCCCGCCCTTGGCCATGCCCAGATGATCACCACCTCGCCATCGGATGAAGCCCTGCTCACCGAGGCACCCACCGAGGTCAGCGTCCGCTTCGACGAGCCGGTGACCGCTCCGCCCGAGGCGATCCGAGTGTTCACTGCCGGCGGTCGCCGGGTCGACTCGGGGGCGGTGCGAAGCTCGCCTGACGGCACGGTGCTCACCATCTCGCTCCACCCCTTGGACCGTGGGACCCACGTGGCCAGTTGGCGGGCGGTGTCCGGCGACGGGCATCCGGTCGGCGGTGCCTTCATCTTCCACGTCGAAGAGCAGACCGCCCAAGTCGACTCCGATCTGGTTGCCCGGCTCATCGCCGACTCGGGAGGGCGCCCCAACATCGCTTCGACGCTGACCCGGTGGGTGGCTCTGGGGTCAGCCCTCGTCGCCATGGGCGTTTTCGTTTTCTCCCGGGTGATGCCGGCCACCTCACCTTTGCTCGGCGGCGTCCTGCGCCGGGTGTCCCTGATCGGGGGGGTGGCCGCGCTGGCCCAGGTCCCGGCGTTCGTGGTCGACCTCGGCGGCCCCAGTGGGCTCGGCTCCTCGCCGGTGTGGGCTGAGACCCTCTCCTCGGGGGTGGCCGTGGCGGCTTTGGCCCGGGTGGTCGGGCTGGGCATGGTCGCCTTGGGTGGGCCGCTGACGGGATGGGCTGGTGTCGCCCTCCTGGCCGTCGCCGGGCTGGCCACCGGCCATGCCCGGACGGTCGAGCCGGCCCTGGTGATGTGGGTCGGCTCGGCGGTCCACGTGTTGGGTGCGGGAGTGTGGCTGGGGGGTCTGGTCGCCCTGGCGGTGGTGCTGCGAAAGGACCCGCCCGAAGGGGATCCCGCCCATGCAGCCACAGCCATCAGCCGCTTCTCGCTGCTGGCCGCGGGTTCGATCGTGCTGCTTGCCCTGGCCGGCGGGGCGATGGCCTGGGCCACGGTCCGGGCACCCGAGGCCCTCGGAACCACCTACGGATGGCTGCTGATAGCCAAGACCTCACTGCTGGTGCTCGCCCTCGGGATCGCCTACTACAACAGCCGGTTTCTCGCCCCGGCGGTTCGCGCCGGTGGGGGAGACCAATCCACGGCCACCAGGTTGCGACGCACGGTGAGGGCCGAGGTCGCCGTCCTGATCCTCGTGGTGGGGGTCACCGCGTTCCTGGCGGGAACCCAGCCGTCGGCTGAGGCCGCCGGTGTGCTCGCCCCGTCCTCGGCGGTGGCCCGTTTCGGCGACCACCTGGTCGAGGTGGTGGTCGATCCCGGCCGGGCCGGGGACAACGAGATCCATGTCTCGTTCATCAGCCCGGTGGGCCGGGCGGTGGCGGTGACCGGCGCGGTCACCCTGGAGATGTCGATGCCCGCCCGTGAGCTGGGACCGCTGGTCCGCACCCCGCAGTTCGTCGGCCCGGGCCATTATCTCCATCAGGGCTCCGAGCTGACCATCAGCGGTGTCTGGGAGATCACGGTCCGCCTCGGCGTCTCCGAGTTCGCCGAGGAGTCGGCGACGCTCCGCCTCGGGGTGCGGCGGTAGACAACTCCGCTGGCACAATCACCTCGTCCACTGCCATAGTGCCCGGGTCCCGCCCCGATCGGGCCGAGATGTGGCTGTGCAGGGGTGGTAGTGGTGGTGGTAGCAGGGGTTGTCACCGGGACGGTGGCCCGCCGGCTGGGTCGCGAAGCCCTAGAACACCAGGGCGGCGGTGGTGTCCACCCTGGGGTCGGCGGCGGCAACCCTGGTGTCACCGGCGAGGCCGATCACCGAGATCGGGCCCCATCCCGGCTGGAGAGTGGTGAGCTGCTCCACCTGGTGGCCCCGCGACCTCAGGTCGGCCACCAATGCGGGAGCCACCCCGGGTTCGATGGCCAGACGCGACCGCGAGCCGGGACCGAACTCGTCCATCGCCCACCGGGGCAACGCCTGGGCAGCTCCCGGTTCGATATCGGCCCGGATCAACCGGGCCGCCATCTGGGCGACCAGTTGGGGTTGGATGTCGCCACCGCGGGTGCCGATGAGCCAGGCGGGACGGTCGCCTTCGGTCCACAGGGTGGGGGAGAGGGTGTGGCGCGGCCGCTTTCCCGGTGCGACCTCGTTGGGGTGGCCCGGGGTGAGTGTGAAGCCCGAGCCACGGTCGTGGAGCAGGAACCCCGAGCGTGCCGCCCCGAAACGGGAGCCGGTGCCCCGAAAGTTCGACTGGATGATCGACACCGCCAGACCCTGGTCATCGGCGACGCACATGTAGGCCGTTCCCGAGATGCGTCCCGGTGGCAGCGGCCAGGCGCCGGCGCTCTCCCCAACCGTTTCCGCCGCCCGGGCAAGTCGCGACCGGTCGAGCAGCATGGTCGCCGGGAGCGAGAGGTGGCCGGGGTCGGCGACCAGGTCGTCACGCTCCCAGGCAAGACAGCGGTACGCCTCGATGAGCAGGTGCCACCAGCGCGGGTGGTCGAGGTCCTCCGGCGGGTCGAGCATCTCGAACACCGCCAACGTTGCCGGGCCCAGGTAGCCCTGGGTGTTGGGGGGCATGGTCCATCCGGTGAGACCGGACACCTCGACCCCGATGGGCTCCACCCATTCCGCCTGGCTTCGGGCCAGGTCTTCCCGGGTGATCAGCCCGCCGACCGCCTCGACGATGTCCTCGCCGGGAGGGCCCAGGTAGAAGTCGTCCCGGTCGCCGCTGCGGGCCAGCATGGTCAGTGTGGCGGCCAGCTCCGTCCTGACCACGGTGTCTCCTTGGCGAACCGGATCTCCGCCGGGATAGAAGGCGGCCACCGCCGGGTTGTCACGGTAGACCGACGCCCTCACCTGGAATGCCCCCGCCTGCTCGGTGGACACCTCGAAGCCTCCGGCGGCGAGCTCGATGGCCGGCTGCAGGGTTTCCTCGAGCGACCGGGTGCCCAGCCCGGCGGCCAGGGTGACCAGACCGTCGACACATCCGGGAACCGTGACCACCAGGGGATGATCGAGGGGGATGCCGGGAAGGCCGGAGCGCTTCAGCTCGGCTCCATCGGCGTTGCTGCCGGCTCTTCCCGAAGCGTTCAACGCCCGTGGGGTCTCCCATCCCGGCAGATGGACCAGGGCGAAGAGGTCGCCGCCCAAACCGCAAGTCTCCGGGGCGACCACACCCTGGGCGGCGACCATCGCAATGGCGGCGTCGACAGCGTTGCCACCGTCGAGGAGCACCCGCCGGCCGGCCGCGGCGGAGAGACGATGGGGCGAGACGACGGCGTGGGAGGTCAATCGAGCTTCAGATCGGGGAGGACCCGGTTGAGGGCATCGAGCACCGCCCGGACCACGGCACGGGTCTCGTCCTCCTCGACGTAGGCGATTCCGATCAGCATCCGCTCGGTCGACTCGGTGACCAGCACGATCTGGGCCACCGCCACCTTGCGGCTCCCCAGGGTGGGGACGTCCATCGAGCCCACCGCCAGGGCCACCGAGTGGTTGATCCCCTGGCGGATGGCCCCCAGGGTGGCCTCCGCCACCTGACGGGGCCGGGTGGCCTGAGCCGCCGCACCCGAGGACTTGCCCAGAAGCAGGGTGTCCTTCCAGCGGAGGGTGACGGTGACGTCGGCCCGGGTTCCCTCCAGGGCCTCGGAGACGTCGACCAGGGCCGGACGCAGCCCGGCGTCGAGGTCGGCATCGGCTAGTTGGACCACCGATACCACCCGACGATCGATGTTGAGGGCGAACAACGCCTGGCACAAGGACTGGACGTCCCTGACCAGCTGCTTGGGAGCCTTGTTACGCCGGGCGAGCACGTGTATCTCTTCGACGTGGCCGTTGGAGGCGACCACCCGGGCAGCCTCGACACCGTCCAACCGCCTGATCTTGTCCTGGAGCGCCTGATAGTCCATGACCCGATCAGAGTACCCCCGGGGATGCCGGTTGTGGGAGAGCAAATCCCTTCCCCTCTTGTGGGCATTATCGGCGAGGTCTAGATTGGTGGTTGCTGGTTGCTATTCAGGGAATAGTGGGGCAAGGGTCTCTGACCGCTTGCCTGGCACCCCCGGCGGGCGAAGTCAGGGGCCTTTTTTGACATGTGAAAGGGTTCCCGTCCCCTCAAGGGCCGGGAGCGGGTGAGCACGGCGTCAGTCCTCAGCTGTTATCAACGCCCATCAACTACCCAAGCGGAGCGGAATCGTCGACACCGGCGGACTACGTCGGTGGAATCGATATACGAAGGTGAGCGTGCGAACATATATGAAGGCCCGTCTGGTCCGGATTCTCGCTGCCGCCGCCAGTCTTGCTGCATTGATTGCGGCCGGCTCGGCGACTGCACGTATCGGCTGATAAAGACGCCGGCTCACCACACATATCGGGCAACATGTCACGGGGTCCCATGAGGT
>CAZNDH010000046.1:0-10496 GCA_964571765.1 uncultured Acidimicrobiaceae bacterium | reverse complement strand
GATGCCGGGGCCTCGTCTGCTGCAACCTTTGCCGCCGGGGTCTTCGCCGTTCGCTTTCTCGACCTGGGCGAACTGGGCGCCTACGCCCTTGTCTTCTCGGGGATGATGTTGGCGACCCAAATCGCGAGTCAGGTGGTGCTGATCCCGACGGAGGCCAGGCTCGTGGACGTGGAACGGCCGGATCGTCTCTCCTATTTGGCGGCATCGCTCGGGGCGGCCCTTCCCTGGTCCGTGTTGGCCGCGGCCCTCACCGCGGGAGCTGGTTTTCTCGTCCCGAACTCGGTGTCAGGCAGGTGGGCCCTCGCCGTCACCGGTGGTGCGGCCGCATTCGTCTCCCCGCTGCAGGACCACGTAAGACGCATGCTCCATCTTTCAGGGAGTCATGGACGGGCGGCGTTGGCGTCGATGATCCGGGCCGGGGTCGTTGCGGTTGCCCTGGTGGTCGGTGCCTCGACCGGGATCGGTGTGGTGTTCATCCCCTTGGGCGCCCTGGCTCTGGCCGACTTGGTGTCAATGTCCGTTCCCTTCGCGGCTGGACTGGGGAGGGGCTCACGCCTGCCATTCCGCCTGGGCGACGCGGCTCGCTCCGGGTCCTGGCTGCTGGTCGGGTCGCTGGCGGCTCCTGCAGCCGGGTTCCTGGTCAGCCTGGTCGTCACCCGCCTCGCCGGTGCAGAGGAGTTGGGCCTGGCCGAAGCTGCCCGGGTGGCCGCACAACCGATGCTGGTTCTCGCCATGGGGCTCGCCGCGGTGCTCGGACCCGACGCCATGGAGGCAGCACGAGACATGGACAGGCGTCGGGCGCGGAGGGCGACCTTCAGTCTGGCCGGTACCGTCTTGGTGGCCCTCGTCGGCTACCTGGCGGCGACCATGCTCCCCGAGCCGCTCAACCCGATCCGTTGGGTCATGCCGCGGGCTTTCGAACTCGACGGGCTTGCCCAACTCAGTATCGTGGCCGCCGCCCTCAACTCCCTGGTCTTCCTCCAACGATCGGAGCTGGTCGTCTTGGACCGCACCAAGGGATTGGCTTCGGCAGAGGTAACCGCAGGTACTGTTCGAAGCGCAGTGTCGATCGCTGCCGGAGCACTTGGAGCCTGGGTGGTCCCACTGGGCTTCCTCGCCGGGGGCCTGGTCCGGATCGGTCTCTTCACCTGGCTGGTTGAGCGCGATACCGACCGACCCGTCGGCAGGGGGAGGTGAGCACAACTCCAGCCCAGGTCATCCGAACCAGCCGTTGATGTCCTGGCCGATCGCCTGCCACTCCTGGAAGGTCATGGTCGTCTTGCCCCAACGGAACGGTTTGGCCGCACTCGATCCGTAACCGTTCTCATCGAATGTGATCGTGCCGGACTGGGTCACGTCGGAGCCCGAGTTGTGAATGATGCCCTGAACGCCGCTGGAGAACGACACTGCATTCTGCTTCACCACCAGATGAAGGGTGTTGTGTCCGCCGCGGTCGTCCTGGAGCCCGATGATTCCTCCGTGGTTACCGCTCACCGTGTTGCCCAAGACGCTCACGTTGGAGGAGTTGGCCACCAGGATTCCACCGATGTAGAAGCCATGAGCGTTTCCGGTCACCGTGTTGTTGCGGATGGTGGCGCTCTGTGAGATCTCGTGGAAGATGCCTGGGCCGACGTTGTCTCGGACGGTGTTGTTCTCGTAGAGAGTGCCAGAGTTGTTGCCGTCGGTCCACAGGCCGGGCCCTCTGTTGTTGAGGACCCTGTTGCCGCCCACGTAGAGATTGGTGGTGTTGACGAACTTGGTCCCTCCGGCCTCCCAGGCCGCCTCGAAGCGCTTGTTCGGGTTGTTGTGGGCGATGGTGTTGTTGACGACTCGCCCGCCGCTGCCCTGGCCTTTTATCCCGATCTGTTCATTGTGGTGGATGTTGTTTCCTTCGATGACCCAACTGCTGCCGGCAAGGGCGACACCCGCGGCGGCATTGTTGTGAATCTCATTGCCGATCACTGTCCACCCACCGCTGCCGGCGTCGACGGCGCCACGCTGCTGGGGCGTCGAGTAGTTGCGGATGACCAGACCTCGAATGGTGACGTTCGCTCCCTTCATGTTGTCCTGGAATGCGAACTGGGTGTTTCCGCCCCCGTCCATGACGGCTCCCGACTCGCCGATGAAGACGTTTCCGCTCTTGGGATCGACATGGCGGGTCCCTCCTGGGGAGCTGTGAATACCGGCGCGCAGGTAGAAAGTGGTACCGGCAGGGTGGGCATTGACAATCTGCTGGATGTTGTCGCCCGGGTTGACGATCACCGCGCCGTCGGGCGCCTGGGCCGGTGGAGGGACAGACGACGAAGGTGGTGGAGGGGTCGCCGTGGTGTTCGGAGGTGCAGTCGAGGTCGTCGTGGGCTTGGAGGTGGTAGGCGTGGAGGTCGAGGTCGCCTGGGGTACCTCCGTGGTGGTGGAGCTGTCGTCTGGCGCCACCGCGACCTGCTCCAGGTAGGGCACCGGGAAGGTGAGTGTCGGCTCGGCCTGGGCGCTGCTGCTAGTGGTGGTGGTGGGTTCGCTGGTCGTGGTCGTGGTCTCTTCCGCCGCCTCGACCGGTCCCCCGACTTCTGTCTGCAAGGCGACGGCGGCGATCCCGAAGAAGAGGGCGGCAATGGCGATCAATGACCCGGCAAGCCTGATGGGGAGAGAGGCGGGATTCTGCATGGGGGTTCTGCTGGGGATACCTTCTCATCGGTCCCCGCTAGACACACTTGAGCTGAAGATTCCCGACGTCGGCCCCGCTCCGGGCAGGGTCGTACGATTCTGGCGATGCGCATCATAGGGCTTGGAGTTGACCTGGCCGACATCGCGCGGGTCGGTGGTGTTCTGTCCAGGTATCCTCGGTTCGCCGAGCGGTGCTTCACCGCCCACGAACGGGATTACGCCTTCCGCTTCGCCTCCCCGGAGCGGCGATTGGCAGCCCGGTTCGCCGGCAAGGAAGCGGTGATGAAGTCGTTGGGCACCGGCTGGCGCCGGGTGAGGTGGACCGACGTGGAGATCACCGGAGGGGGTCGCCCCAGGGTGCTGCTGACCGGCACGGCGGCCCGACGCGCCTCCAGCCTGGGGGTGACCGAGGTGCTCGTCACCATCACCCACACCGACACCGCCGCCCTGGTCATGGCGGTCGCCGTGGCCGAACATCAGGAGTGAGCGGGGGCCTGGGACGGCGCCCGCTTAACCTCAACGTGGTGAAGCCGGTCCTCACCGCGTCCGAGTATCGCCGGGTCGATCAGGCCTATGAGGGCGACGTCTTCATCGCCATGGAACGAGCCGGACTTGCCGTGGCCCTGACGGCCGCCAGGCTCGGAGCGGCCTACGGCTCCCGGGTGGCTGTGCTCGCCGGCCCGGGCAACAACGGCGGCGACGGGTACGTTGCCGCCCGGGTCCTTCACCAGCGCGGCGCCGGCGTAGTGGTCTACCGGTTGGGTGAGCCAAGGCGACCGGAGGCAGCCCGTGCCGAGGCGCGGGCCCGGGCAGAAGGGGTGAGAATCGAGGAGATCGGCACACCCGGGTACTACCACCTGGTCATCGATGCGGTGTTCGGTGGTGCGGCCCGGGGAGGGATTCCCGAGGTCCTGGTGCCCTGGATGGAGTCCGATGTCCCGGTGGTCGCGGTCGACTTCCCCAGTGGTCTGGACCCTGACAGCGGGGAGTTGACCGGTCCGAGTTTTCGTGCAAACGCCACGGTGACCTTCTCCACCCTCAAGACCGGGCACGTCTGCGGGTCGGGACCCGATGTCTGTGGTGACGTGGTGGTCGCCGACATCGGGATCAACGGCGGGCGGCCCTCGATGTGGGTTGCCGAGGAGGAAGACGCCCCCCGTCCGGGACGCCACCGCACCGCCCACAAGTGGTCGGCAGGCTCGGTCCTGGTGGTGGGAGGGTCGACGGGGATGATCGGGGCCGCGGTGTTCGCCGCCAGGTCCGCGGTCGGCTTCGGGGCGGGCACGGTGTACCTGGCATCGCCCCGGCCGGAGTTGGCCCAGGCACTCGCCCCGGAGGTTCCCTGCCTGGCCCTCGACGACGGCAGTACTCCGGCGGGCAAGTTCGACGTGGCGATCGTCGGTCCAGGACTGTCGGATGAAGATCTGGGCGCGGCGTTGTCCCTGGTGCAAGGGGTTCCCCGGCTGGTACTGGACGCCGGGGCTCTCCGACCCGACGTGGTCGAGGCCGCGGTGTCACGGGGGGCCGAAGTGATCGTCACCCCCCATGCCGGCGAGTTCAAGAGGCTTGCCGGGGTAGGACCTGGCATGTTCGCCACCAGGTCATACGCCTCGAAGACCGGGGTGACCCTCCTCGCCAAGGGAAATCCCACGCTGGTGACCGACGGCGGGCCGCCGGTCCTGGTCACCACAGGTGGGCCCGAGCTGGCGACCATCGGGACCGGTGACGTCCTCGCCGGGATGGTGGGCGCCCTCTGGGCCCGCGGTCTTGGCCCGCGGGATGCCGCGGTCTCCGGCTCCTACTGGCATGGAGTGGCGGGCAGCCGGCTCAAGGCGGCAGGATCGGTCGGGGCGCCGGCGTTGGTGGAAGAGATCTCGAGGCACGCCTGGTGAGACCTACCCGCGTCGAGATCGATCTCTCGGCCGTCGCCGAGAACACCATCGCCCTGCGCGAGCTTGTGGCGCCCTCCCAGGTCTGCGCGGTGATAAAGGCCGACGCCTACGGCCATGGTGATGTGCCTGTGGCGGAGGCTGCCCTAGGGGCCGGCGCCGGGTGGCTGGCGGTCGCTCTGGTCGAGGAGGGGATCAGGCTACGGGAGGCGGGGATTGGCTCGCCGATCCTGCTTCTCTCCGAGCCGCGCCCGGAGTCGACGAAGGAGTTGGTTGCCTGGGACCTGACACCCACTGTCTACACCGAGCAGTTTGCCGATTCCCTGGGTTCCCTGGGGCGCCCGGTGGAAGTCCACGTCAAGGTGGACACCGGGATGCACCGGGTGGGGATGGCCCCCGGCGGCCTCAGTGACCTGATCACCCGACTGGGGTCACATCGAGATCTTCGAATCGAGGGTCTGTGGACCCACTTCGCAGTGGCCGACGAGGACCCGAGCTTCACCCAATCCCAGATCGAGATGTTTCTCGAAGTCGCTGCCCGGCTCGAAGTACCGACGAGGCACCTGGCGAACACCGCGGGCGCCGTCCTGTTTCCCCAGGCCCGGGCGGACATGTGCCGGATCGGTCTTGGGATCTACGGGCTTCATCCCTGTCCCGAGACCCGGGACATAGTGACGCTGCGACCGGTGATGCGCATGGTGAGCGAGGTGACCCACCTGCAGCGGCTGGATGCCGGGGCAAGGCCCAGCTATGGCAGGATCCGGGCCCTCCCCAAAGAGAGCACCGTGGCCACGGTCCCGGTGGGTTACGCCGACGGGTTCTCCCGGGCTCGCACCGGCCACGTGCTCATCGGGGGGAGGCGATGTTCCCTGGCCGGACGGGTCACCATGGACCAGATCCTGGTAGACGTCGGTGATGATGAAGTGTCCTTAGGGGACGAGGTCATCCTCATCGGCTCTCAGGGTGGTGAAGAGGTGACCGCCGACGAGTGGGCCGACGAGTTGGGAACGGTGGCCTACGAGATCGTCTGTTCGATCGGTCCCCGGGTGACCCGGAGCTATCTGCCGTGAATGACACGATCACCGCCATACCGGGGCTCATGGTGGGCCACTGGACCAATCAGGAGGCCGAGACCGGCTGCACCGTCATCGTGCTCCCCGAGCCCAACGTGGTCGCCGCCGAGGTGCGCGGAGCCGCCCCCGGAACGCGGGAGTACGCCCTCCTCCAGCCGGGGATGCGGGTGGAGCAGGCCCAGGCAATCCTGCTGACCGGGGGAAGCGTCTTCGGTTTGTCGGCCGCCGACGGGGTGGTCCGCGCCCTGGAGGCCGCGGGCCGGGGGCACGAGACACCTGTGGCCAGGGTTCCCATCGTGCCCGCCGCGGTCCTCTTCGACCTGATACCGGGGGATCCCACGGTGCGTCCCGGGCCCGATCAGGGCGAAGCCGCCTACCACGCAGCCTCCGGCGACCCGGTCGAGCAGGGCAGGGTTGGGGCAGGCACCGGCGCCACCGCGGCCAAGTGGAGGGGTCAGGAGCACCGCCAACCCGGGGGCCTGGGCTCGGCGCTACGGACCGCTGGCCCGGCATTGGTGGGGGCCCTGGTGGTGGTCAACGCCATTGGCGACGTGTTCGATGTGGCCGGAGAGCCCCTGACTGGAGGGCCCCTCGAGCCGGGCCCCCCGGCCTTGGTCCCCGATGCATTCACCAACACCACGCTGGTGGTGGTGGCCACCGACGGGAGGTTCGACAGAATCGAGCTGTCCAGACTGGTCGTCAGGGCCCACGACGCCCTGGCCGCATGCATCCGCCCTGTTCACACCAGGTGGGACGGCGACGTGGTGTTCGCGGTCTCGTGCGGTGAGGTGGAGGCCGATTGTGACGTGGCATCCGAGGCCGCCTTCGGCGCCACTGCGGCGGCCATCGAGCAGGCAGTTCGCTCCTCGGGGCACTGATTTCACTGCCAGAATGGATGACCGGTGAAGTTGTCGATCCCCGAGTTCGAGGCGTTGAGGTTGCGCGCCCTGGGCTGTGTCGCCTGCGGCCTCTCCGAGACCCGGACCAAGGTAGTGTTCGGCACCGGCTCGCTTCAGGCAAGGCTGATGCTGGTGGGCGAGGCCCCCGGGCGCAACGAAGACCTCCAGGGGGAGCCGTTCGTCGGTGCCGCCGGCCGGTTGCTCGACGAGATGCTTGGCGGGATCGGCATGACCCGCCCCGAGGTGTACATCGCCAATGTCCTCAAGTGCCGCCCACCGGGGAATCGCGACCCCCGTCCCGAGGAGATCGACTCTTGCAAGGGCTACCTGCGGGAGCAGATTCGATTCGTCGAGCCCCGAGTGGTGGTCACCCTGGGAAACTTCGCCACCAAGCTGCTGCTTCGCACCGAGACCGGGATAACCCGACTCCGGGGAAAGGCATACCCGTGGTGGTTGGGGGCCACGTTGATCCCCACTTTCCATCCGGCGGCTGCCCTTCGAGGGGGGGACCGGGTGACCGACATGATGCGCGAGGACTTCGCCCTGGTGCGTATGACCCTGGACGCCGAAGGCGAGCCAGCCGAGGAGGGGCCTCGGGGCGATCATGGCGAGCCGAGCCAGCAGGAGCTGTTCGGATGAAGGAGTTCCGTTGCCCCACCGCGGCCGACACCCTGTCCCTGGCCCAGCGTCTCGGCCCACTGCTCAACCCGGGAGATGTAGTGGTGCTCAAGGGCGGGCTGGGCTCGGGAAAGACCCTGTTCACCGGTGGTTTGGCTGCCGGCCTTGGGGTCGAGGAGCCCGTGATGTCACCTTCCTTCGTGTTGGTGCGGCGGTATGACAGTGGTTTCATCCCGGTGGTTCACGCCGATGTCTATAGGTTGGGCTCGATCAACGAGTTCGAGGACCTCGACGTCTTCGAGATGGCTCGGGAGGGCGTTCTCGTCATCGAATGGGGGGATGCCGTGGAAGGCGCTCTCCCCGAGGACCACGTCCGGGTGGAGCTGGAGGTCGAGGAGGACGGTTCCCGACTGATCCGCCTGGTCCCTTGTGGGCAGTGGAACGGCAGCGCGCTGGAGATGATGACATGAGGATCCTGGCCATCGAGACCGCCACGCCCGGAGCTTCGGTGGCGCTGGTCGAGGATCGGGCAACCTTGGCGGCCGCATCTCGTATCGACCGGGTGGGACACGCCGGCTTCCTGGTTCCGGCCATCGATTTCTGCTTCGACCAGGTGGGTTGGTCCCCGAGCGACCTCGACGTGGTGGTGGTCGACGTCGGCCCCGGGTTGTACACCGGTCTCCGGGTGGGCCTGGCCACAGCCCAGGGTCTGGCCGCTGCCTTCGGGATACCGCTGGTCCCGGCGGTCTCCGTGGATGCGCTCGCCTTGGAGGCCCGGACCGGCCACCGTCTCATATGGGCGGTGGTCGATGTACGGCGCGGCGAATTCGCCGTGGCCAGGTACCGCCCCGTTCCCGGGGGAGTGGTCAAGGAGGGGAGCACCGAGCTGCTCACTCCCGAAGTGTTGCGGGCGATGCTCAACTCGAGTGCCGATGAGAGTCTGGTGGTCGGCGACGTCATCGCCCTTCCCGAAGGTTTCTTCAGGGGCACCAGCCGGGTGAAGACCGGCAAGCCCCGTTACCCCTATGCGGTCGCCCTGGCGGAGATCGGCCATGCTCGGATGGAGAAGGGGGACTACCCCGCCCCGGACGACATCCGGCCGCTCTACATGCGCGACCCCGATGTGACCATCAACTGGGCGAAGCTACGGGAGGAAGGGCCTTGGCGGGCGGGGTGATCACTATCCGGAGGCTCGTCGTGGACGACCTCGAGGCGGCGGCCGCCCTCGAGGCGGCCAACCAGCCCTCGCCGTGGTCGGCCAAGATGTTCTCCGACGAGCTGGCAGCCCCCGGCCGGTCCTATCTCGTGGCCGAGGACATCGGGCTGGTGGGTTTCGGCGGAGTGATGGTGGTCGCCGAGGAGGCCCACATCACCAACCTTCTGGTCGACCCGGTCCGGCGTGGAGAGGGCATCGGCCGTCGCCTCTTGGTCTCTCTGATCGAAGCCGCCATCGACGAAGGCGCCCGCCATCTGACGTTGGAGGTGCGGGTGGGGAACCAGGCCGCCCGCTCCCTCTACTCCTCATTCGGCCTGGTCCCGGTGGGAGCCCGCCCCAGGTACTACGGCGAGGAGGACGCCCTCATCTTGTGGGCCCACGACATCGACTCTCCCGAGTACCAGGAAAGCCTGAAATGACTCCAAACACCAAGTACCGACCATCGGTTGCCGGCTCCTCGGTGGTACACCGATGAACCCCACTATCCTCGCCTTCGAGACCTCCTGTGACGAGACCGCGGTGGCGGTGGTTCGGGGCCGCGAGGTCCTCTCCAACGTCCTCTCCTCCCAGATCGACCTCCATGCCCGGTTCGGCGGTGTGGTGCCCGAGGTGGCGGCCCGGGCGCACGTGGAGGCAATCCGGGGTCTCACCCATCTTGCGCTGTCCCAGGCGGGGGTCCATCCCGATGACCTCGACGGGGTGGCGGCCACCGCCGGCCCTGGGCTAGTGGGGGCCTTGCTTGTCGGCCACTCGTTTGGTAAAGCCACCGCCTGGGCCCGCCAGCTCCCCTTTATCGGAATCGACCACATGGAGGGTCACCTCATGGCTCCCAGGCTCCAGTTCGAAGACTTCGTACCCCCGGCGGTGGTCCTCCTAGCCTCCGGGGGACACTCTCAGATCGTCCGGGTCGAGGACTGGGGGGAATACCAGACTTTGGGGCACACCATCGACGACGCCGCCGGAGAGGCCTTCGACAAGCTGGCCCGGGCCATGGGTCTGGGCTTTCCCGGCGGGCCGGCCATCGACCTCGCCTCCGAGGGCGGTGACCCCGGGGCGGTCGTCTTTCCCCGCGCTCTCCCCGAGCGACCATTCCACTTCTCCTTCTCCGGATTGAAGACGGCGGTGGTCAACTACATCGAGAGGTCGGTCCGGTCCGGGGAGTTGGCTCCCCTGGCCGATGTGGCCGCCTCGGTCCAGGAGGCCATCGTCGACGTCCTGGTGGACAAGACCTTCGCCGCCGTCGACGAGACGGGGGCGATGGTGGTCGGTGGCGGCGGCGGGGTTCTCGCCAACCGCCGTCTCCGGCACCGGTTCGCCGAGGAGGCCGACAGGAGGGGGGTGACCCTCGCCATGCCCGACCCCATCCTGTGCACCGACAACGCGGCGATGATCGGGGTGGCCGGTGGTCATTGGCTGGCCCGGGGCCGGATCACAGACTGGGCGGAGAACGTCGATCCGTCAATGGTCCTCTGAGCTCAATCCGCCTGCTCAACCGACCGGATCCGGTCGTGGTGCGGATATACCAATCTGAGTCCAGAGGACTCAGATTCCTCGTTTTAGCACTCGTTTGTACTGAGTGCTAATGTCCGATCTGGCACTCGATGACAGAGAGTGCTAGTGGCGGGAGCACCCGCCGGCAAGCACTGGTAACTGAGCCCAAGGAGGCGTGTGGAAATGCAGCTTCAGCCGCTCGGTGATCGGGTGGTGGTCAGTCCCACCGAGGATGCGGAGGCCCGCACTCCCTCAGGTCTGGTCATCCCCGACACCGCTAAGGAGAAGCCACAGATCGGCGAGGTCATCGCTGTGGGGCCCGGGGCCCGCGACGACGATGGCGATCGCATCCCCATGGAGGTATCTGTCGGTGACAAGGTCCTCTACTCGAAGTTCGCCGGGACCGAGGTCAAGCTCAACGGGAGCGAGTACCTCGTGCTTTCCGAGCGCGACCTTCTGGCAGTGGTGAAGTGAGGAGTTGATAGAAGATGGCTGCGAAGGAACTTCGCTTCAATGAGGAGGCCCGCAAGGGTCTCCAGGCGGGAGTAGACAAACTCGCCGACACAGTCAAGGTGACCCTGGGCCCCAAGGGGCGCAACGTCGTCCTGGAGAAGAAGTGGGGCGCTCCCACCATCACCAACGACGGCGT
>CAZNDH010000045.1:2264-10969 GCA_964571765.1 uncultured Acidimicrobiaceae bacterium | reverse complement strand
GCGATCTCGTTGGCGATCATGTCGAAACAGACCGCGATGAAGTCGGAGAACATGAGCTCGGCGATCACCGGGACGCCGGTCATCGCAGCGCCCATGGCGGCACCGACAATGGCATTCTCCGAGATAGGCGTGTCCCTGATCCGGTCGGGGCCGAACTCGTCGATCAAGCCCACCGTGGTCTTGAACACCCCGCCTGCGGCGGCGATGTCCTCTCCCAGCATGACCAGCCGGGGATCGCGACGCATCTCCTGGGCGATCCCATAGGCCACCGCCTCGCGGTAGCTCAGTTGCGCCATGCGGACCCTCCGTCGGCGTAGACCTCGGTGAGAAGGGAGCCCTCACCGGGCTCGGTCCCCGCCTTGGCGAACTCGGTGGCGGCGTTGACCGCGGCGGCCACCTCCCGCTCGATCCCGCTCAGAGTGGCCTCCGGGGCGCCCAAACCCAACAGTCGGTCGTGGTACATGGGTATCGGGTCACGAGCCAGCCACGCCTCCACCTCGGCGACAGGACGGTACTTGCCCGGATCGGCCCGGGAATGGCCCCCAGAGCGATAGGTATGCGCCTCGATCAGCGAGGGGCCTCCGCCCGATCGGGCCCTGTCGATGGCCTCGGTGGCGACGAGAAACACCGCGTCGGGATCATTGCCGTCTACCACCACCGGTTCGAGCCCATAGGCAGGGGCCCGGTCGGCGGCGGGACGGGCAACCGCGGTGATCACGTCGATCGGTGTGTACTCCATGTAGAGGTTGTTCTCGCAGACGAACACCACGGGGAGATCCCAGATCTTGGCCATGTTCAACGCCTCGTGAAAGGTGCCGATATTGGTGGTCCCATCACCGAAGAAGCACACTGCCACCTGTCCACTTCCCCGCATCTGCGCCGACCAGGCGGCACCATTGGCGACACAGAGGTGGGCGCCGATGATGGCATAGGAGCCCATCATCCCCTTGGTGACATCGGTGAGATGCATCGACCCCCCCTTACCGCCGAGGATCCCGTTCTCCCGGCCCAACAACTCCGCCATCCCCTCACCCAGGTCCATCCCACGGGCCAGGGCATGGGCGTGGCCCCGGTAAGTGGCGAAGGTGTAGTCGTCGGGGCGCATCGCCGCACCGAAGCCGGTAGCCACTGCCTCTTGGCCCAGCGAGAGGTGGGTGGTCCCTTTGACCAGGTTCTGCAGGAAGAGGTCGTGGGCCCGCTTCCCGAACTGCCTCAACTCCTGGAGCTTGCGATACATGCCCAGGCGAACCTCGAACTCGATCGGAGCATCGGCCAGCGAGGTGTCCACCGGCGTCGGCAACCGGGGCTGGCGCAACGAGTAGTCGTAACGGGTGTCAGTAGGCATTGGCCACCATCAGCTCCTCACAGGGGAACAGAGTGATCACCTTGCACCCGTCGGCCGTCACCACCACCTCCTCCTCGATGCGGGCAGCCGAGCGCCCATCGCCGGCAGGGGCGTAGGTCTCCAGGGCGAACACCATCCCCTCTTCTATCTCCACCGGGGTCTCCATCGAGTTGAGACGACTGATGATCGGCCGCTCGTGGAGGCCCACCCCGACACCATGACCGAACTGGAGCCCGAAGGCGTCCATCTCGTCGACGAAGCCGAACTCCTCTGCCCGGGGCCACACCTTGGCGATCTGGTCGGTGGTGGTGCCGGGCTTGACCAACTCGATGGCGGCGTCCATCCACTCCCTCGATTTGGCAAAGGCGTCCCGTTGCGCCTGGGTGGCCCGGCCGACCACGAAGGTGCGGTAGTAACAAGTCTTGTAGCCGTTGTAGGTGTGGATGATGTCGAAGTAGGCCTGGTCACCGGGGCGGATGAGGCGGTCGCTGAACACATGGGGGTGGGGGCTGCATCGTTCCCCGGCAATCGAGTTGATCGCCTCGACGAACTCCGAGCCCATCTCGAAGAGTCGGGCATGGGCATAGGCCACCACGTCGGACTCTCGAATACCGGGCTTCAACATCTCGAAGATCCCCTGATAGACACCGTCGACCATGGCACACGCCTGGGTGAGGAGGACGATCTCGTCTGAGCTCTTGATCTCTCGGGCCCGCATCATGGCTTGCTGGCCGTCGACCACATTGAGACCTTCAGCCTGAAGTGCGAGGATGACCGCGGTCTCCGCCATGTCCACCCCAAGCTTCTCACCGGCGAGCCCCTCAGCCTCGAGGACCGACTTGAGCTCCTGGGCGGCCAGTGAGTGGAGCCCGGTCTCCGGGCCGATGGCGCCCTGGAGGCCGGTGTTGCCCCCTACCGCGTTCTCCGTGTCGTACATGTGGGGAAGTTGGAGACGGTGGGCTTTCGCCGCCGAGCCAAAGTCCCAGATGCGGGGCCGGCCCTCCCGGGTGACCAGTGCGTAACGCTCACCCTTGTTGAACGCCCAGTACCCGATCTGAGTGGAGGTGGCGTATCGGATGTTGGAGGTCTCGAACAACAAGACCGCCCCCAGGTCGAACTGGTCGAGCATCTTGCGGACCCGTGCGATCCTGTGCTGGCGGAGACGCTCGTAGTCGACCCGCACCTCCCAATCGACCCCCATCACCCCGGGGGCGGGGCTGGTTGCTACCGGAAACTCATCCATCTTCATCCTTTCCCGCGGCCACCGACTCGGCAGCCAGTGCGTTCTCCAGGTAGGTCCAGTCGCGCTGGAACCGGTACGAGTGACGTGGCGGGGGCTGGGGAGCCTGGGTCTCCAGCCAGCGGACATGCCCCTCGCCGATGTTGCGGAACTCGTGGACGCATCCGACGCCTGCCCAGGCGACGTCGCCCGGGCCAAGCTGATAGGCCTCACCGTCGAACCGGGCCTCGACCTCGCCATCGAGGATGAGATACGCCTCTTCGAGTGGGTGGTCGTGGGCACCGGCGAACCCGCCGGGCACGTACTGGACCATGAACATCGTGGACAGGTCGGCTCCCAGATCGGAGTCGATCATCATCTTCACCGTTATCCCGGAGTAGACGAGCAGGGCGGTGCGCATGCTGGCGCTCAGGGCCAGCCGGTCCTGGGTCTGTTGCGCCGGGTCCATGTTCTCCGGGTCGATGTGGCCAAAGCTGGTGGTACGGGGGTCGCGCACGTCGATCGGCTTCGCCTCACCCAGGGGAAGGGCCGACACCGGGTAGGTGTCGAACCCGAAGCGGGCCCGGGGCATGGGGGCCATCATCTCGGCGAACTCGACGGGATGCGACGAGGTGTTGCGCAAGCCATGGGGAGTGGCCACCGGGAACAGCCCGTAGTCGCCGCTGCTCATCCGATGGCTGGCCCCCAGCAGGTCCACCGTGGCCTCGCCGTCGATGATGTAGAACGACTCCTCATAGGAGTGGACATGGGTATCTATGTGGCCACCCGGCTCGAGACGGGAGACCCGAAAGCCCATCTGCACCGAGCCGCCGGCTTCTGCTACCACGGGATCGGAGGTGTATCCCGAGCTGTAGCCGGCGAACTCCGCCGGGGTCTCGAAGACCAGGTCGGACCCGAGCTTGACGATGTGATGGGACATCAGCCGGCCTCCCCCCGCATGAATACGGCGAGGGCGCTGAGGTCACGATGGGCGAACCCGGCATCGATGGCGCGCCGGACGATGTCGAGACCGGTGTTGGCCTGGGCCATGGGGGCATCGACCCTCTCTGCGAGACCGGTGATGAGCTCGAGGTCTTTGGCCACCAGGTCGATGCTGAAGGCGACCATCGCCGACTCGGGATGCTCGTAGGCCTCCCGTTTGTAATGGACGAAGGGTGCGCCCCCGGCGCCCGAGGCGAACACCTCATAGGCCACCGAGCGCTCGACGCCGGCCCGCTCGGCCAGGACCAGCGCCTCGGAGAGGGCGATATTGAGACCGTGCACCAGAGCATTGACCGCCAGCTTGGTAGCGGCGCCACTCCCCCTCTTGCCGGTTAGGACGATCCGTGATGCCAGAGCCTCGAGCATCGTCGCCGCCTGGTCGATGAGTTCGGGATCTCCCCCGGCCATGATGGTCAGGGCACCGGCCTCGACGGTGGACACACTTCCCGATACCGGGCAGTCGATGAACCCGGCCCCGGTGGCATCGACTGCCGCCCCCACCTCCAGCACGGTCTCGGGGTCGACGGTGCTGGTGTCGACCACCACGGTGCCCGGGCCCACGCCGGCTACCACCCCCTGCTCCCCCAGATAGACGGCCCGCATCGCCGCGTCGTCTGCCAGGCTGGTGAGCACCAGCCCACCCTGCGACGAGGCATCAGCTGCGGTAGCGGCCACCGGGTGGCCCAGCTCGGATGCGACCCGCTGCGCCTTTGCCCGATCTCGGTTCCACAAGACCAGGTCGTAGCCGGCGCGATGCAGCCTCCCGGCCATGGCACCACCCATCCGGCCGGTTCCCAACACTGCCACTGTTAGCCGGTCGCTCATTGGCGATCAGTCACACTACACATTTTCGCCAAGTGTCACCGCAGGAGACCTTCGACGAGAGCGCCGATGTGGCGGCCGATGGCCAGGGAGGCAGTGCCTCCTGGCGAGGGCGCATTGAGAACGTGGATCGAAGGGCCTGCGGTCTCGATGACGAAGTCGTCGACCAGCCGGCCCCGGCGGTCGACCGCCTGAGCCCGGATCCCCGCCCCACCTTTGACCAGGTTCTCCTTGCTGACCACCGGTATCAGACGTCTCGCCTGACGGGCATACAAGCCTCGCCAGCGAGAACGCAGCTCACGCCAGCCGGCAGGGAGATTCCTCACCGCGAGTCGCCAGAACCCGGGGTAGGCCGCCATTCCCCCAAGGTCGGCCCAGGTGGGTCCCCGGCCCCGATACTGCTCCCGTCCCAAGGCGAGCAAGGCGTTGGGACCGATCTCGACCGAGTCGTCGATCCGACGGGTGAAGTGGACTCCGAGGAAGGGATAACGAGGGTCGGGCACCGGATAGACAAGCGCCCTTATCTCACCGGCGGGGGGGTCGGTGAGGGTGTAATACTCCCCGCGGAAGGGGACGATGCGCACCTCGGGGTCCACTCCGGCGAGGGCGGCCACCCGGTCGGAGTGGAGACCCGCACAGTTGACCAGCACCTCGAAGGAGAATCCGGTCCCGCCGGCGACTACCTCGACCCGGTCACCATGCAGGTCGATCCGGCTTACCGGGTGCCCGAGGAACACCCGCCCGGCTACGCCATCGATCAGCCTGGTGAGATGACCGGCCACCTGGGCGAAGTCGGTGACCCCGGCGGTGGGCACGTGGAGGGCGGCGATGCCGGTCGCCGCCGGCTCGATCTCGGTGACTTCCCCCGGGCCGATACGACGCAGGCCCATCAGGCCGTTGGCATGGCCCCGTCGCTCCAACTCGTCGAGGGCGGGGAGCTCGGAGGGATCAGTGGCAATCACCAGCTTTCCCGAGCGTCGGTGGGGGATCCCCGCCTCCTCGACCAGCTGGTACATCTCCCCTGCCCCCTCCACGGCGAGACGCGCCTTCAGCGAGCCGGGGCGGTAGTAGAGCCCCGAGTGGATGACCCCGCTGCTGTGCCCGGTCTGGTGGGTTGCGACCCGGTCCTCCTTTTCGAACACCGCAATGGTCGCCTCCGGGTGTGCCCTGGCAAGGGCCCGGGCGGTGGCCAGCCCGACGATCCCCCCGCCGACGATCCCGATGTCGTACCGGTCCAGCTGCCACTCCTTCGTTCCGTGCTGCTCAGCCTGACTGCACGCTGCCGGGAATCAGGGTATATCCTCGGTGGGGGTCTGTCCCCATCGAGCTAAGGAGTAGGTCCCATGGACGGAGCAGTAGTCATCATCGGGGGGACCGCCGGCATCGGTCTCGAGATCGCCCGGCACTACGCCTCCGAGGGACACCCGGTGGTGATCAGCGGCAGTGACGATGCCCGGACCAGGGAGATTGCCTCGGGGATCGACGGCGAGGTCACCGGGGTGGGCTTCGACCTGGCCGATCCGGCAGGAATCGCCTCCGCACTCTCCGGCGTGGGGGCAGTGTCCCGCCTCGTCCTCTCCGCCATTGCCCGCGACAACAACTCGGTGCGCGACTACTCCTATCAGGACGCTATCTCGCTGACCACGATGAAACTGGTCAGCTACCCCGAGATCATCCACACCCTGGTCGATCGACTCTCCGACGAGAGCGTCATCCTCCTCTTCGGGGGTCGGGCCAAGGATCGCCCCTACCCGGGATCGACCACGGTGACCACGGTGAACGGAGGTGTCACCTCAATGGTGAACACCCTGGCCACCGAGCTCAAGCCGATCCGGGTCAATGCCATCCATCCCGGGATCGTCGGGGACAGCCCCTTCTGGGAGGGAAAGGACCTCAGCCACATCGTCGCCCGAACGCCCACCGGGCGCTTGACCACCATGGCCGACGTGGTCGACGCTACCGTCTTCCTCCTGGAGAACCGCTCGGTGAACGGGATCAACCTGTATGTCGACGGTGGATGGATGCTGATGTGAGCGATACCCAACGTCTCGACTCGGTGGGCGCCCTCGACGGGATCGGCGCCCGTCTCCGTGAGGAACGAGTCAAGGCCGGGCTCAGCCAGCGTGAGCTGGCGCGAAGGCTCGGCTTGTCGCCCAGCCTGATCTCCCAGCTGGAGAGCGGGCTGTCCAAGCCCTCGGTGGGGACGTTGTACGCCATCGTCACCGAGCTCGACCTCTCCCTCGACCGGGTGATCAGGGGCGACGACTACCAAGGTCCCGAGCCCGGGGAGCCGGACGGTGAAGCAGGTTCACCGATGGTCCGTCCCGGCGAGCGGCAGGTGATCGACCTGGCGTCGGGGGTCCGATGGGAGGAACTCACTGCAAGTGGCGAGGAGGGGATCGACTTCCTGCTGGCCACCTACGAGGTCGGAGGGTCGTCGACCCCGGACCAATCGTTGATGCGCCACCACGGTCGGGAGTACGGGTATGTGGTCACTGGTCGGCTGGGAGTCCAAATCGGGTTCCAGGTCTTCGAGCTCGAGCCCGGCGACTCCATCGCCTTCGACTCCACCCGTCCCCACCGTCTCTACAACCGGGGCGACATCCCGGTCCAGGCCATCTGGTTCGTGGTCGGCCGCGAGGACGACACCCGCCTTCACGACTGAGATCGTCCCAACCCGATCCACGACGAGGTGAGGGTGCTGTTGAGTCACTCGGAGGCTTGCCGTGGGATGGCGGATAGCCCAGTAGAACGGCTTGGCCGGGCTCGTGATCAACTCGGTGGGGTGGGTCGACGGGCCCGGGCCCGGCGGCGGCTATGTGGTTGCCATCCTCCATTCAGGAGCGGCCGGACCACCCATAGGGCATCGCCGTCGGGGAGCGGTTCAGCAGCCTCATAACAGACGTGTTGACCGCCCCTTGACCTCGACTTCCGCAGCGACCATGGTCGATCGACCGGAAGAGGCTCGACCGTGGGGCCCCGATCGAGAGGTAGCAGCCCGGCGTTCCCTCAGCCGGCCCGCACCAGTGGGGCAACCTCCTTGCCGAGGAGCTCTATCGACCTGAGCACCTTGGCGTGGGGGATGGTGCCCACGCTGACGTGGAGCTCGAAGCGCTCAACTCCCAAGATCTCCTTCCAGCGAAGGATCTTGGCCGCCACCGCGTCGGGATCCCCGATGACCAGCGATCCTTCCGGCTGGCGCAGAAACTCGAACTGCTCCTTGGTCATCGGTCCCCAGCCCCGCTCCCGGCCTATACGAGACATCGCCACCGCATACGACGGATAGAAGGTGTTCGCCGCCTCGTCGGAGCTGTCGGCGACGAAGCCGTGGCCATGGACCGAGATGGGAAAGTCGGCCGGGTCGTGGCCGGCGTCCTCCAAGGTCCGGCGGTAGAGGTCGGTGAGACCGGTGAACCGATCGGGGCTACCCCCGATGATGGCCAGAGCAAGGCCGAGGCCGCGGCTGCCTGCCCGGACCACCGAGGCCGGAGTGCCACCGACCGCCACCCGGATGGGGAGGAGTCGATCAGGGCGGGGATAGATCCCTTGACCCCTGATCGGGGGGCGGAATCGACCGGACCACTCGACCACCTCCTGGTCGCGGATCTGGAGCAGGAGATCGAGCTTCTCGGAGAACAACTGGTCGTAGTCCTCCAGGGCGTAGCCGAACAGGGGGAAGGACTCGATGAACGAGCCACGACCGACGAGGAGCTCGGCCCGACCCGAGGAGACCAGGTCGAGGGTGGCGTACTGCTGGAAGACCCTGACTGGATCGTCGGTGCTGAGGATGGAGACCGCGGGAAACAACCGAATCCTCGAAGTGCGCCCGGCACCTGCAGCCAGCACGACCGCCGGGGCCGACGAGGCGAAGTCTGGGCGGTGGTGCTCCCCCAGCCCGTAGACGTCGAGCCCGACTTGCTCGGCGAGCTCGATCTCCTCGAGGACCTGGCGAAGCCTGTCACCGTGGCTCACCGTCTCGCCGCCCGGGGCGGGGATGGTCTCGGCGAAGCTGGTCAGCCCCAGTTCCACGTTTCAGCCCCATGCCCGCAGCGGGGTGGCCGCGCTTTCTCGAGAGGATTTGACCCATATCCGGGTCCCAGTACCTGAGGTTCGCAATCTGCTGGGTAGTCGTTGCCCTCCCGGTAGTGGTCGACGTGATGGAGGGTGAACGGGATGGGGTCGAGACCATGCCAGGGGAGCCCCAGATCGACGAGTTCAATGACAGCACCCATGAGTTGATGTGACAACCATCTTACCGGACCGGTTGTTCCCGGGAACCCGGGGTGCATCCGAATAGTCCTCTGGCTGGCCCTGGCC
>CAZNDH010000045.1:0-2164 GCA_964571765.1 uncultured Acidimicrobiaceae bacterium | reverse complement strand
TACGGCGGGGATTATTCGGTCCCCGTAGGAGCGGAGGGTGCCTTCGCGGTCATCGTGCATCAGGTAGATGCCGAAGTGATCGACACCCATGTCCTTGAGTTGGGTCAACTTCTCGATGTGGTCGTCGACCGTGCCCAGCACACAGAAGCGATCCACGATCTCGTCGGGGACGAACTCGGTGGACGGGTTGCCTGATTTCCCGTGATGGTCGTAGTCGTAGCCCTCCCGGCCCTTTATGTAGTCGAGGAGCACCTGAGGCACCTTGGTGGTGTCCTCCCCGTATCTCTTGACCATGTCGGCGACGTGGTTGCCCACCATCCCACCGAACCAACGGAGCTGCTCCCGCTGGCGGTCGAGATCCTCACCCACGTAGGCCGGGGCCACGACGCAGATGGCCACCTCATCAGGATCCCTTCCTGCGGTGGAGGCAGCGTCCCTCACCGCCGCCATGGTCCACTCCAACACCTGAGGATCGGCGAGCTGGAGGATGTAGCCGTCAGCGTGGCGCCCGATGGTGGCCAAGGCCTTGGGACCGTAGCCGGCCACCCACATGGGGAGGTCCCACCCCTCCTTCACCCAGGGGATGCGAAGCTGCTTGCCGTTGTACTCCACCTCTCCCCCGGCGACCAGGGTCTTGATCACCCCCATGGCGCTGACCATGGTCTCCAGCGTGGTGGGCTTGGCCCCGATGTAGCGGAGGGCGGAGTCGCCGCGGCCCATCCCGCAGATGGTCCGCCCTCCGTGCATTTCGTTGAGGGTGGCGAACAAAGAGGCGAGCACCGTCCAGTCCCGGGTGCCAGGATTGGTCACCATCGGCCCCACCACCATCTTCTCCGTGGCCTCGAGCATTTGGGAGTAGATGACGAAAGGCTCCTGCCAGAGGACATGGCTGTCGAAGGTCCACCCGTGGCTGAACCCCAACTCCTCGGCCAACCGGGTCAACTCGATCACCCGACGCGCCGGGGGGTCGGTCTGGAGGACTACGCCAAAGTCCATCATCTCAGCCTAAGCATGAGCACCGCCAACACCAGTGGAGTCACCGAGAGGATGGCGATGCCTGCGTACCCGAAGTGATGACGGGAAGTGCGACGCGACCGGCTCGACACTTCGCCCCCGGATCAGATCCGGTACTGGCTGAGACCGCGGGGCAGGTACTCCCCGTCCCCGGGTTTGCCGTGGTAGGTGTTGTCGGAGACGATCACCTTGCCCCTGGACATCACCGTCTCCACCACACCCTTGACCTCCCATCCCTCGTAGGCCGAGTAGTCCACCGCCATGTGATGGGTGTCCACCGAGATGGTCCGGGTGGCCTCCGGGTCGAGGATGACGATGTCGGCATCGGAGCCCACCGCGATTGTCCCCTTCTTCGGGTAGAGGCCGAACATCCTGGCCGGAGTGGTGGCGGTGATCTCGACGAAGCGGTTGAGCCCGATTCGCCCCTGAGAGACGCCGGCGTCGAAGATGAGCTCCATACGGTCCTCTACACCTGGCATACCATTGGGGATCTTGGTGAAGTCACCCTGGCCCAGCTGCTTCTGGGTGCCGAACTGGGGATGGTCTCCCATGCAGAACGGGCAGTGGTCGGTGGACACCACCTGAAGGTCGTTGGTCCGCAGACCCTGCCACAGCCTCTCCTGATGTCCGGCAGCGGCGTCTCGCAATGGAGGTGAGCACACGTACTTGGCCCCTTCGAAGCCATTGCCCAGGTGCTCGAGGTTCAGCAACAGATACTGAGGACAGGTCTCGGCGTTGACGTTGAGTCCCCGGTCACGGGCTTCGATCACCTCGTCGAGGGCCTCCTTGGCGGTGAGATGGACGATATAGAGCTGGGCGCCGGTCAACTCGGCGAGCCTGATGGCCCGGTGCGCGGCCTCCCCCTCGAGGAGCGATTTGCGGACCATCCCGTGGTAGATCGGGTCGGTCTCCCCCCGATCGAGGGCCTGCTGGGCGAGGACATCGATGGCGATCCCGTTCTCGGCGTGCATGCATATGGTGGCGCCATCATCGGCGGCCTTCTGCATCGCCCTGACGATCTGGCCGTCGTCGGAGTAGAACACCCCCGGGTAGGCCATGAACATCTTGAAGCTGGTGACACCCTCACGGACCAGCTGCTCCATCTCCTTGAGGGTCTGGTCGTTGATGTCCCCGGTGATCATGTGGAACC
>CAZNDH010000044.1:0-11730 GCA_964571765.1 uncultured Acidimicrobiaceae bacterium | reverse complement strand
GAGCAAATGAAGATGTTTCTCACCCGCCTCGGGTTCAATTCCAAGATGATCATCACCGGTGATGTCTCCCAGACCGACCTGCCGGTTGGCCGTATCTCTGGCCTCAGGGTGGTTCGAGACATCCTGGCCGATATCCCCGGCGTGGCGTTCGTCGAGTTGGGCGCCCGTGATGTGGTGCGTCATCGCATAGTGGCGTCGATCGTCGAGGCCTATCAGCGATTCGAGAACCGGGAGAAGTGATGCCCCGCCCCACTTTTGTGAGGGGGGCCCTTTTCCTGGCGACGGTGGCCGCTATCTGGGGTGTCTTCTCGTTGGGATCCGGTGGCGCCGCCCTCCAGCTGGAGGTCGGCCAGGCTGCGCCGACCACCTACGTCGCCGAACGACCGGGGACTGTGGTCGACGAGTTGGCCACCGAGGCGGCTCGCCAGGCGGCTCGGGATGCCGTCCCCGACATCCGGGAGGTCGATGTCGAGGTCGAAGGGGTGGTCGGGCAATTGATCAGCCAGGTATTCGAGGATGCCCGAGAGGTGGTAGTCGCTGCCGCTCCTAGTGCGACGGCCTACGTTCCGCCCGAGTTGCCCGAGGCGTCCCCTCCAGGTGAGGGTGAGGAGCCAGCAAGCACGGTGATCTTCGGCAGGGTCTATCTCGATGTCGACGGCGACGGGCTGTTCAACCCCGACGCCGAAGGACCCGTCGTCGACCAGGGTCTGTCCAGGGTCATGGTTTATGTGGAGACCGCCGAAGGGGTCACCCAGGTGCGAACCGGGTCGGACGGGTCGTTCCAGGCTGAAGTCGACAGCATCGCGGCGGTCGTCTACGTCGACCACACCGACGAAGCGATTCCACACGGCTGGTTCCTGGTGCCCGACGGCTTCGCTGTGGCCGTCGTGTGCGGCGCCGAAGCGAGCTGCTTCGCCGGCGACATCGGGGTCGCCCCCAACTTGCGGCCGCTGGATGAGGCCGAAGAGGAACTCGAAGTCCGCCAACCGGCCCTCCCTCTGCAGCCGACGATCGCATACTTGGTGTCCACTGCCTCAGAGGACGTGGTGCGCGCCGCCCTGGGCGAGGAGGAGCGTCTCTCCAGCGTCGAAGAGGCGGCGATCAACCGGATGCTGCAGGAGTTTGGGCGGACAATCGAGTCGGCCGACCTCCCGGTGGTGCAGGCCCGCGTTCGGGGCAGCCACACTCCGGTGTTCCATGGTGGAGCCCAGGATCCAGCTGGGGGTGCTGCCGCAGCCGAGATCGTGGCCACGTTCCTCCAGCCCAACTATCCCATCAACCGGGAGCGAACCGACGAAGCTCGGGAGGAAGCGGCCAACGCCGTGGTGCCGGTGACCGTCTCCTTCCTGGCCGGCGAGACCATCGTCGCCCAGGGTGTTCGGGTGACCCAACTCCACATAGACGCCATCCGCGAGACCTCGAGCACATTGAGCACCGAACCGGCCTCGGTTGCTTTGCTTGCGGTGATCGCGGTCATGGTGGGGGTTATCGGGCTCTACCTGTCGCGGTTCCGGTCCGAGATCTGGTCGAGGCCGAGGATGGTCGCCCTGCTCGGGATCACCCTTCTCCTGGCGGCGGCCTCGATCCGTGCCACGGTTGCCCTGCAGCCCTCGACAAGCTGGTACCTGCTTCCCGCGGTCGCCTTCGGTTTCATCACCGCGGTGCTCTTCGATCAGCGGATAGCCCTCCTCATCTCGCTGGCGGTCGGGGTGCTCACCGCCCTGGGCACGGTCGACGTGGGGATCACCGTCTATGCGGTGCTCGCCGCCATGGCGCCGATTCCGTTCGTCAGCTCGGTGAGCTCCCGAGGCGACTTCCGCAACGCGGTTGTCTACGCCTCCCTGGCGGCGGCGACGATCGCCGCGGCCACCGCCTCCTTCTTCCACCTCGGCCCAAACGACGTCTTCGTCGAAGTGGTTGGCCAGTCGGTGATGTGGGCCTTCGCCGCCTCCATCGTCGCCTCCCTGGTAGGCCTGGCCGGACTCCAGTTCTTCGAATCGGCGTTCGACGTCACAACCACCCTGGGGCTGCTCGACCTCACCGACCGCAACCACCAGGCGCTCCAGTTGCTCCAAGAGGAAGCGTTCGGGACCTTCAATCACTCGCTGATGGTGGGGACCCTGGCCCACGCCGCCGCCCGGGCTATCGGTGCCAACCCCCTCCTGGCCAGGGCGATGGCCTACTACCACGACCTGGGCAAGACCGAGAACCCCACCTACTTCATCGAGAACCAGTTCGGGATCCAGAATCCCCACGACTTGCTCGAGCCGAAGGAGTCTGCCGAGGTCATCCGGAGTCACGTAACCTCCGGGGTGGCCCTGGCCCGGCGGTTCAAGATCCCCACCGAGGTCGTCCAGGGGATCGTCAGCCATCATGGCGACGGGGTGATGCGCTACTTCTACGAGAAGGCTAGATCTCAAGCGGGGGACGGTGAGGTGAACATCGACGACTTCCGCCACATCGGACACAAACCGAGGACGGCGGAGACGGCGATCCTCATGCTGGCAGACTCGCTCGAGGCTGCCTGTCGGGCTGAGTTCCAGAAGGCCGAGCCCACGCCCGATGCCATCGAGAAAGTGGCCAACCGGATCATCGACGAGAAGGTCGAGGACGGTCAGCTCTCCGAGTCACCGCTCACCCTGGGCGAGCTGACCCAGATCAGAAAGGCCTTCGTCGACTCACTGGTCGGTCACTACCATCAGCGGATCGCATATCCCAACTTCCCTGGAAGCTGATGGACGACCCTCTCAGTACCCGCACCCCGGCAACGGGGTGCCATTCCCGGCGGGAGTTGCCCCGCGTCGGCCCGGGCGGTCGGGGGTGAGTGTCTTCCTCGCCAACGAGCAGACCGAACCCGTTGAAACCGGGGAGCTGCACCATCTCGCCGAGACCGTCCTCAGGGAGGAAGGGTTCCCCGATGAGGCGGAGGTGACCATTCTGATGGTCAGCGACGAGGAGATGGCCGGTTACAACGAGCGGTTCCTGGAGCGTGACGGACCCACTGACGTCCTCGCCTTCCCCCTCGAGGACCTGATTCCGGGGGTGGTGCCGGACGTCAATCCTCATGGCCCCCCGCTGGTGCTGGGCGACGTCCTCATCGCCCCTTCCTACGTGAGACACACCGCCGAGGAGCTGGGTGTGGCCTTCCAGGACGAGATGGCCCTGATGGTCACCCATGGGCTGCTTCACCTGCTCGGCTACGACCACGAGGACGACGGGGACGCCCGACGCATGGAGGAGAGGGAGCGCCAGCTCCTGTCGTTGGTGGGAAGGGTGCGGAGATGACGGCCACCGTGGTCCTCGTCCTCGCCGCCCTGCTGTTGCTCCTCGGAGGATGGGTGCGCGCTGCCGGGTCGGCGGTGTCCCGGGTACCCCGGGCCGACGCCCTCCGCGACGCCTCCGACGGTGACGCTGGGGCGGCCAGGGTTGCCCGGCTCCTCGACCAGCGTGAGGTGATAACCCCTGCGGTGGGGGTGGTCGTCTCCGGGCTGCTCATTCTCTCCGCTGTGCTGGCCACCGTCGGTCTGGTTGTGGAGCTCGACCTGGGGCCGGCATTGGTCGCCGCCCTGCTCACCGGCGCCGTCATATTCGTCTTCGGGGACCCGATTCCCCGCTCACTGGGTAGATGGAGCCCGCATCGGATCGCCTACCGCTCATCGCGGCTGCTCGCCTTGGCGACATCCCTGGGAGGCAGGGCCAACGACCTGCTCGGGGAGAACGACGAGGAGGACGATGAGGACCAAGCTCAGGTGCTCGACGACGTCGAGGAGCAGGAGCGTGAAATGATCGACTCGGTGCTCGAGTTCTCCGAGACGGTGGTCCGGGAGGTGATGACCCCCCGACCCGACATGGTCACCATCCCTATCGACGCCTCGATCGAGGACCTGATCACAGTGGCCACCGATGAGGGCTATTCGCGGCTCCCGGTCACCTCCAACGGCGACGTGGTGGGGATCGCCATGGTCAAGGATCTCCTCCCCCGAATCAAGGAGAACAGCCCCCCGCGGTCGGTGGAGGAGGTGATGCGCCCGGTCGAGTTCGTCCCCGAGACCAAACTGGCCTCCAGCCTTCTCACCGAGATGCGAGAACACCATCTCCACCAGGTGATGGTCGTCGACGAGTTCGGGGACATCGCCGGCCTGGTCACCATCGAGGACCTGATCGAGGAGCTGGTTGGCGAGATCTCCGATGAGACCGACCTGGTGGAACATCTCATCGTGCGACGCGGAGACACATGGGACGTCGACGCCCGAGCCCCCATCGACGATCTGGAGAAGGCCACCGGGGTCGACCTTCCCGACGAGGACTGGGACACCGTGGGTGGTCTGGTCCTGGGGCTGGCCGAGCGATTACCTGAGGTGGGGGAGACCTTCAGGTTCGAGGACCTGGTGTTCACCGTGACCAGGATGCAGGGCCGCAGGGTGTCGTCGGTGAACGTCACCCTGGAATCCAGCGTCGGGGCGGTGTGAAGTCGGGTTTCGCCGCGGTGGTCGGCCGGCCCAACGTTGGCAAGTCGACACTGGTCAACACCATGGTGGGCTCCAAAGTGGCGATCACCTCGCGGCGACCACAGACAACGCGGAACGCCATCAGGGGGGTGGTGAGCGGGCCCGGCTATCAGCTGGTCCTGGTCGACACCCCGGGCCTCCACAAGCCCCGTAACGAGCTGGGCAACCGGCTCAACGCCGTGGTGGGTGGGACACTCGCCGAGTCGGACGTCGTGCTCTTCGTCATCGACGCCACCATGCCCATTGGTCCCGGTGACCGTATGATCGCCTCGCGGCTGGTCGAGGCCGACGCCAACGTTGTGGTGGCGGTCAACAAGGTCGACCGGGCCTCTCGTGTCGAGACGGTGTCGCAGCTCGTCGAGGCCGCCGAGTGGCCGTTCACCGATGTCTACCCGGTATCGGCCGTCACCGGTGAAGGGGTGGCAGAGCTGGTCGACGAGGTGGTCGGCCGTCTCGAAGAGGGACCGGCCTACTTCCCCGAGGGGATGACCAGCGACCAGCCGGAGCATCTCCTGGTCGCCGAGCTGATCAGGGAGAAGTTCCTCGACAGGTTGCGCGACGAGTTGCCCCATTCCCTGGCGGTGCGGGTCGAGGAGATCGAGCAGCGCAGCGACGGTCTGGTCGACATCACCGCCGACCTCGTTGTGGAGCGGAAGAGCCAAAAGGGCATCGTTATCGGCCAAGGCGGTTCGATGTTGGAGCAGGCGGGGACCGAGGCTCGCCGCGAGTTGGAGTCACTGCTCGGAGAGAAGGTCAACCTGCGCCTCAAGGTGGTGGTGGAGAAGGACTGGCAGAGTCGCCCTCAACTCCTCGACCGTCTCGGTTTCGAGTAGGCGCGTTTAGCTCGCCGTACCCCCCCGTCCTGGCGGGGGAGACATCCGGGGTTCAAGCAAGCCCGTCGGCTTGGGCAGCGAGATCGAAGTCTTTCTCGGTGAGCCCACCCTCGGAGTGGGTGGACAGCCGCAGTGTCACCTTGTTCCAGCGGATGTCTATGTCGGGGTGATGGTCAGCCACCTCTGCGCGCTCGCCCACCCGGTTGACGAAACCCATCGAGCCGCTGAAGTCGTCGAAGGTGAAGGTGCGGCTGATCTCCTTGCCGGTCGACTCCCATTCGCTGTGGTCGGCGAGGAAGCGTTCGATCTCGTCTTGGTTGGCCAGTCCCATGGTCCTAAACGTACCCCATCGTTGAGGCTTTGTCCCGATACCCTCTAACCCCTGGTGGCCCTGCGACACGACCAAGGCATCGTTCTTCGCTCATACCCCTTCGGTGAGGCCGATCGGGTGGTGGTCCTGCTCAGCCCAAACCGGGGGAAGATGCGCACCGTGGCCAAGGGGATCCGCAAGACCAAGAGCCGGTTTGGTGGTCGTCTCGAGCCGTTCACCCATGTCGACCTGGTCCTCTACGAGGGTCGAAACCTGGACACCATCACCCAGGTGGCGGTGCTCGAGCCGTTTCCCCGTCTCCGCACCGATCTGGATGCGGTGGTAGCAGCCGGGTCCATGGTCGAGGCGGCCGACGCCGTCGCCCAGGAGGACGAGACTTCGCTGAGGCTGTTTCTTCTCCTCCAGCGGGGCCTCAAGGCACTCGAGGCCGGCCACCGTGGACCCGACCTGATCACCAGCTTCCTCCTCAAACTCGCCGATGTGGTCGGGGTGGCCCCCGCACTGGCTGCTTGCGCCTCGTGCGGCAGGGCCGAAGGCCTCCACCGCTTCTCCTTCTCCGGCGGGGGCGTGATCTGCGACCGGTGCGGCACAGAGGGCTCGGTCCGGCTCCGCAGCGGGGTAACCGGATACCTCCAGAGCCTGGCCGCCGCCGACCTCGCGGCCCTGCCCACCTGCAACGTGGACTACTCGGCCGAAGCCATGGGTGTCGCCCGGCGGTTCGTCGAGCATCATCTAGACCGGAGGCTGACCTCACTGGCGGTCCTGGAATGACCCTCGACCTGGGTCGCCTCGACCCCGACAACATTCCGGTGCACGTCGGGTTGATCCTCGATGGGAACGGGCGATGGGCCAACGCCAAGGGGTTGCCTCGCACCGCCGGACATCTTGCCGGGGAGGCTGCGCTGTTCGACACCGTCGAGGGGGCGCTGCAGATCGGGATCCGCTGGCTCACCGCATTCACCTTCTCCACCGAGAATTGGGCGCGCGACGAGGAGGAGGTCGAGTTCCTCATGTGGTTCAACGAGGACCTGCTCACCCGCCGGCGTGACGACCTCCATGCCCAGGGGGTCCGGATGCGCTTCGCCGGAGACATGGGCGACCCCCGGATCCCGGACCGCAACCGAAGGCACATGAGCGAGGCTTCGGAACTGACCGCGGACAATGACCGGCTCCAATTGGTGTTCGCCTTCAATTATGGGAGCCGCCGGGAGATCGCCGACGCCGCGGCCGCCATCGCCCGCAGGGTTGCCGCCGGGGAGTTCTCCCCCAACGACGTCGACGAGGATGCCATGGACTCGGCGATGTACCTCCCCGACATGCCCCCCGTCGACCTGATCATCCGATCGTCGGGAGAGCACCGTCTCTCCAATTTTCTTCTGTGGCAGGGGGCCTACGCCGAGTTCAGCTTTCCCGGAATCCTGTGGCCCGACTTCAACCGTTACCACCTCCTGGATGCGGTGGCCGACTACCAGGGTCGGGAGCGCCGCTTTGGTGGGGCAGAAGAGATGACCGGGATTGACTAAGCAAGCGATCCGGGCCACCGTTCACCCCCAGAGATGACACCGGTAACTCTCGAGACCATCACCAATCTGGCCAAGAAGCGGGGCTTCGTCTTTCAATCCTCCGAGATCTATGGGGGTCTGCGTTCTGCCTACGACTACGGGCCGCTCGGCGTGGAGCTGCTACGCAACGTCAAGGAGCAGTGGTGGAAGACCATGGTCCAGGAGCGCGACGACGTGGTCGGGCTCGACTCGGCGATCCTCCAGGCCCGCCAGGTGTGGCAGGCATCGACCCACGAGGAGGTCTTCACCGATCCCATGGTGGAGTGCCGCAACTGCAACACCCGCCATCGTCTCGACAGGCTGGCCGACCCCGACCAGTGTCCCAGCTGTGGGGCAAGGGGACAGTTCACCGACCCGCGGAACTTCAACCTGATGTTCCGTACCCACATGGGCCCGGTGGAGGACGACGAGAACCTGGTCTACCTCCGCCCGGAGACCGCCCAGGGGATATTCATCAATTTCGAGAACGTGAGACGGACCAACCGTCTCAAGCTCCCCTTCGGGGTGGCACAGATCGGCAAGTCGTTCCGCAATGAGATCACCCCGGGTCAGTTCGTCTTCCGTACCCGGGAGTTCGAGCAGATGGAGATGGAGTTCTTCTGCCGGCCCGAGGATGCGGGAGACTGGTTCGAATACTGGGTGGAGCAGCGCCTCAATTGGTACGCCGGTCTGGGGATGCGCTCCGATCACCTCCGCCTGAGGTATCACGAGAGCGACGAGTTGAGCCATTACTCGGCGAGCACCGCCGATGTCGAGTATCTGTTTCCCTGGGGGTGGGACGAGTTGGAGGGGATTGCCAACCGCACCGACTTCGACCTCCGCCAGCACCATGAGCACTCCGGAGAAGATCTCCGATACTTCGACCAGGAGACCGGGGAGCGGTTCTACCCATATGTGATCGAGCCCGCCGCTGGGGCTACCCGGACCACTTTCGCCTTCCTCATCGACGCCTACCGGGAGGAGACGGTCAACGAGGAGACCCGGGTGGTCCTTGGGCTCCACCACCGGCTAGCCCCCTACAAGGTGGCGGTGCTGCCGTTGTCGAGGAAACCTGAGCTGATCGAGCCGGCCGAAAAGCTGGCCACCGAGCTGAGGCGCCGGTGGATGATCGAACTGGACACCACCCAGTCGATCGGTCGGCGCTATCGCCGCCAGGACGAGATCGGCACCCCCTACTGCGTAACCGTCGACTTCGACACCCTCGACGACCAGGCGGTCACGGTGCGCAACCGCGACACCATGGCTCAGGACCGAGTATCGCTCGACCGGTTGGTGGCGCATCTTGCGGACCTCCTCGAGTGAGTACCTGTTGGGGTCGTCCACAGACGCCCCAATGGTGACCCGATGAGACGTTCCCTTGTGGGGTGAGTGGCGGCATTCGCACTCGCCATCGGGGGGTCGGCGCTGGTCTGGGTATGGTTCGGCGGGGGGAGTGGTGACCCCTCGACCGATCTCACCACCCCACCGCTGAACACCACTGCCTCCGTATCATCGACAGTCATGGAAGACCGAGGCGACCGCGACCGGGTCCGTGAGGCCACCGACCTGGTCGACCTGATCGCGGAGGTCACCAATGTGCGCAAGTCCGGGCGCACCTTCATGGCGATCTGCCCTTTCCACGAGGAGAAAAGCCCGTCGATGTCGATCGACCGGGCCCGCGGGCTCTATCACTGCTTCGGGTGTGGCGAGGGAGGCGACGTATTCACCTTCATCCAGAAGACCCAGGGCGTGAGCTTTCCGGAGTCTCTCGACATCCTGGCGAGACGCGCCGGCATCGCCCTCACCCGGGATCCGGCTGCGGCCCGTCGTAGCGGTCGGCGCAGTGACGCGGTCGAGGCTTTGCAACGGGCGATCGAGTTATATCACGACCGGTTGAAGCAGGCTCCCGAGGCGGGGGCTGCCCGGGCCTACCTCCGCTCCCGGGGGTATGAGGTCGACGTGATCGACCAGTGGAGGTTGGGGTTCTCCGGCGTGGAATGGGACACAACGACCCGGGAGCTACGCGCCGGAGGGATCGAAGAACGGGCCCTGGTCGACGCCGGGCTCTCTCGAAAGGGCCCCCGTGGCCTTTTCGACGTGTTCCGCGGCCGGTTGATGTTCCCCATCCACGACGTACGGGGTGATCCGGTTGGCTTCGGTGGGCGCAGGGTTGAGGGGGTCGACCCCAAGGCGACCAACAACCCGGAAGCCAAGTATGTCAACTCGGCTGACTCCATCGTCTACCAGAAGTCCCGCCTGCTCTTTGGCCTCGACCGGGCGCGTAAAGCGATAGCCGCCGAAGGCCACGCGGTAGTCGTCGAGGGGTATACCGACGTCATCGCGCTGCATCTTGCCGGGGTGGGCACCGCGGTGGCCACCTGTGGCACCGCCCTGGGTGATGACCACTTCGACCTTCTCCGGCGGTTCACCGACCGGGTGATCCTCGCCCTCGACGCCGACGAGGCGGGTCTGCGGGCAGCAATGCGAGGTGATGACCTCGACCTCCCCTTCAAGCTGGCCATCGACCTCCGGGTGGCTGAGATGCCAGGAGGTCTCGATCCGGCCGACCTCGTTCAGGCAGGTCGTTCGCGCGAGCTGGTCAAGGCGATCGAAGACTCCCGCCCTTTGCTCGAGCAGAGGATCGAGCGGGAGGTGGCCCGATTCGATCTCGACGGGCCGGAGGGACGGGCGAGAGCCCTGCAAGCGGCGGTCGATCTCCTGCGGCGTATCGGCAACGAGTTGGCTCGCCACGAATACGCCCGCTTCGCCTCTCGTCTGGTCGGGGTGGACCTGGACATCGTTCTCGAGGCGGTGCGGAAAGGGAAGGTGGAACGGCCGCCGCCGGCGTCTCGCCGCCCAGGTGTTGTCGGCGACCCCTTCGGCAGGGAGCTGCTCCGGGTCGTCCTGGCCAACCCGGGCGCCATCGAGGTGGCTGACTCCGACTTCGAGGACGAGGGGCTGATCTCGGTCTACCAGGCGTTGGCCCCGTCGCTGAAAACCGGGGGAGAGGCGGACGTCACCGGGATCGCCGACCCCGGAACCCGAGAGGTGGCGATGTCTCTGATCCTGGACGAGCGACCCCTCCCCGAACTGTCCGACGTGGAGCGTCTGTTGAGCCTGAGGCGGCTGGAGGTGCAGATCGACGTGCTGGAGGCCCGCCTCGCCGGGCTGGAGGAGGGGAGCGAGGCCCATTCATCTGTCTTCCGCGAGTTGATAGCGTTACAGCAGGAACGTCGATCACTGGGAACCTGATGAGTGAAGACCTGACACGGGTCACCAGCGGGCTGATCAAGAGGGGCAATCATCGCGGGTTCCTCACCATGGCCGAAGTCCAGCAGGAGTTGGAGGACATCGAGGCCCCCGGGGAGGCCTTCGAATCGGTGGCCGATGAGCTTCGTCTCAAGGGCATCAGGCTGCTCGAGGAGGGTCCAGGGGTCACCGAGGAGACCATCTCGGTCTCGCAGATCTCGGTGTCGGATCCGGTGCGTCTCTACCTCAACGAGATCGGTCGGTACCCGTTGCTCACCGCCCAGCAGGAGGTGGAGCTGGCCATGCAGATGGAGGGTGGCCTGAAGGCGGCTGCTCGTCTCGATGCCGACGAGGCGCTGTCCGACGAGGACCGTTCCTTTCTGGAGCACGAGGTGGTGGTGGGTCGGGCCGCTCACGAGCAGCTGGTCCAGTCGAACCTCAGGCTAGTGGTGGCCCTGGCCCGTCGGTATGTGGGTCGGGGCATGGCCTTGCTCGACCTGATCCAGGAGGGCAACGTCGGCCTGATGCGGGCGGTGGAGCGGTTCGATTACCGGAGGGGCTTCAAGTTCTCCACCTACGCCACCTGGTGGATCCGTCAGTCGATATCCCGTGCCATCGCTGACCAGGGTCGGACCATCCGTATGCCGATCCATGTCCTCGATGCGGTCAACAAGCTGACCCGCTCCCAACGGGAGCTAACCCAGACCTTGGGACGAGCACCGACCATCGAGGAGCTCGCCAAGGAGCTCGACCTGGAGGTCGACCGGGTGGTTGAGCTGACCCGCATCGCTCTGGACACGGTGTCCCTTGAGACCCCGGTCGGCGAGGGCGACGACGGCACCCTGGGCGACCTGGTCGAGGATGTCGACTCGGAGCGCCCGGCCGACGTGGCCAGCTTCACCTCCCTCCAGGACCAACTGGCGGAGGCGCTGGAGGGTCTCAACGAGCGGGAACGCGAGGTGCTGATCATGCGTTTCGGGCTGGCCGATGGCCGGATGAGAACCCTCGAGGAAGTCGGCGCCCACTTCAACGTGACCCGGGAGCGGATCCGCCAACTGGAGACAAAGGCCCTGGCCAAACTGCGTCATCCCGACCGCTCGGTCAAACTCCAGGGCTTTCTCGAGAACCTCTGATTCTCGATGCATTTGCACCGGGTCGCGTTTCTCGAGCCCTGGTGCAATTGCATTCCGGGTATCGGGGTTGCACCTTCCGGTTGGTAACCTGACGCCTGCCAACCACCCTTCCGCGGTAGCTCAATTGGCAGAGCA
>CAZNDH010000043.1:0-12351 GCA_964571765.1 uncultured Acidimicrobiaceae bacterium | reverse complement strand
CCGATTGACGACCCGACCGGTAGAGAGCCAACATGTGCTGCGCCCGGAATCTCTCCCGCATCGGGTGCTCTTCGGCTAGTGCCTCAACCTCGGCGATCAAGGAGCCATGTAACCCGGAGGCCAGCTCGGCATCGATCCGCAGCTCCACCGCCTCGAGCCGAAGTTCCTCGAGCCGCCGGATTTCGGACTCCAGGCCCGGCACATCCGTCAGATCCGCATACGGCCGACCCCGCCACAACCCGAGAGCCTCACGAAGCGACATCGCCACCAGACCGGGGTCGGTGGGCAACAGGCGCCTCGCCTCGTCCACCGCCGACTCGAAGGCGAGGGAGTCGACACTCCCCGCGTCGATCTCCAGGCGGTAGGTGTCACCGGTCCGGACGATCACCCCTCCCAGGACCGCCCTGAGGTTGGACACATACGTGTGAAACGACCGGCGGTTGGCCTCCGAACCAGCCTCGCCCCAGACACCCTCGATGATCGTATCCCGGGACACCGCCCGGCCACGACCTGCCACCAGCATCGCCAACACCGCACGCTGCTTGGGACCACCAAGGTCGATCACAGCATCGCCGCTTTCGGCGCGAAGCGGCCCCAACACCCCAAACCACAGATGCGTCTTCGTCGCCGCCGTCGAACCTGCGCCCATCATCACCCCGATCATCGGAGCCGGCGTTCAAGAACGGTTCAAGGAGCCTATCCCTTCGGCAAGGTGGCTGTCGGGCCAGTCCCGCCATTCGACCTCAAGAAAACGGATCCTCCTGAGCCAAAGACTGCGCCCGGTCGGAGTCAGACCCTGGCGAGCTCCTTCGACTCCCACTCGTGAGGCGTCTCCAGGAAGGCGCATTCGGCCCGTACCGCCTCGCTGATGCGCCGCATCCGAGCCGAAGCCTCTTCTGCGTCCCACCGATATCGTGCCAGGGCCTCCGACTCGCGGTACATGCTCATGGAGAGGGAGTCCCGGGTCGCCTGGTAGTGACTCATCGCCGTAGCCGTTTCCTCGGGCCGGTTCAGCGAGAGATCGACGGCGCGGGCACACAACTCGGCGTCGCGCAACGCGTCGCTGATCCCGTGGGCCGAGATCGGGTCCTTGGTGTAGCCGGCATCGCCCACCAGTACCCATCCCCGCCCCCAGGGACGGCGGATGAACCCGGGGAGGCCGGGAGTCCCACGGAACGGTGTCTCCCTGGTCCCCGCCCCCACCACGTCGGCAAGGTCGGGTGCGGCCAGGGCCATGAGCCGGTCGAACTCCGCCTGGGGGTCGGAACGAAAGCCGGCCACCTGGTCGCGGTGACGGGCGACAAAGACACAGCTGAGCCCGTCGTTGGTGGGAACCACCCCGGCGTTGACCCCCGGGGTGAACTGGAACCAGAAGCCGTCCACGGCGACGTCCCGGTAGTAGGCGTAATGGATGCCGTTGGTCGGCTGATGGCTCCGGTAGGCGCCGGCGCCCACGAGCTCGGCGGTACGCGACCACACCCCGTCGGCGCCAACCACCATCCGGGCGGTGACCGGCTCCGCTTCCTCACCATCCCCTTCAGCAAGGATCCCGTGGACCGACCCACGCCGGTCCCGGATCAGGTCGACCATCCGGGTAGAGCCGCGGAACTCGGCACCGGCTTCGACCGCAGCCTCCAGGATCATCCCGTCGAGCACGTGCCGGCGGGGGGCATACAGGGTGTCGACCCCGTATTCGGGTCGAACCCGAAAGGAGATCCGCTCCTCGCCGAAACCGAGGGTGATGTTCCTGATCGGCGGGGTCCCGGCGTCGACGACACGGTCGATGAGCCCCCAGCGGGTCAGTTGGAGGACTCCGCTTCGGAGTACGGCATGGGTGGACACAGTGTCGGAAGGCAGAGCAGCCCGGTCGACCAACAGCACCCGGTGGCCCTGGCGGGCGAGCAGCATCGCCGTCGACGCCCCGGCCACCCGGGCGCCGACCACGATCACGTCATAGTCACAGGCCATGGTCGTCGTCCCTAACCGGACGCGGCCGGGGGGTCTCACCCCGGCCGCGCATCCGGCCTTTCATGCGACGTCAACCGCCACCGACACCGTGGTGCCGTTGTTCAGCATGTCGTAGACCGCCGACCTTGCCATCGATCTCTCCACCACGCCGCGCAGGGTCTCGGCCTCGGCGTCACCCTCGATGGTGATCTCCACCTGGATCGACTGGTACCCGTTGCGCACGGTGTCGTCCAGGCCGAGCAGTCCCACCAGGTCGATGTCGCCGCTCACCGTGGAGCTCACCCGGGTGAGGTCGATCCCCCGAGCCGAGGCGATGTTGCCGATCCCCGCGGTGATGCAAGCCGCTAGAGCGTGGAGGAGGAACTCCACCGGGGTCGGAGCGGCATCTTTCCCCACCAACTGCTCGGGATGGTCGGCCTCGTACTGGAACGCCTGACGGTGGGTCTGCTCCTCGCCCAGTCCGAAGAATTCGTGGATGGTGCTGCGACTGTGGGTGCCGCTGATCCACTCGTTGGTCGCCCGGAATTGGAACTTGGCCGCGGCCGGCATCGCCTTGACCGCGTCGAGCGCCCCGAAGAGACCGTCGACGTTGACCCCGTTGCGATTTCTGGTTGCTGTCGTCATCTGGATGTTCTCCTTCTGTCTGTTTGGGTTCTTTTGTCTCGACTGCCGGACATCAGTCGGTCGTCCGACCGATGCCGGATATGGTTGTTCTCGATTCGGTCCTCCTTGTTGGTCAGGTCAGAGCAGCTCGGCGATCATCGAGGCGGCTCTTCGGGCGCCGTCGGTCTCCACCGGCCGGTAGGTGACCGGCCGGCCCACTTCTGCGGCGATCGCCTCGGCTAGTTGATCGGGGTCGGTGTCCCGGTAGTCCATATGGCGGCCCGCCCGGTACTGGTCGAGCCGATGGCGGACGTGGAAGTTCTGCTCGAAGTGGTTGATGAGGGGGAAGTAGAGAAATGGTCGCTGGGCCGCGGTCAGCTCCATGGTGGTGGTGAGGCCACCCTGAACCACAGCGATGTCGCACACCGCCAGATGCCGGTAGAGACGGTCCACATAGCCGTGGACCTCGAGCCCGGGATGGGTGGGAAAAAGGGTCGGGTCGATGCGGGGCCCTGCCACCGCGACCATCCGCAGCCCGGGCACTAGCTCCTTGGCCTTGGGATATGAGGCGATCACCTTCTCCAGGAGGTCGTGGCCGACACCGGAGCCGCCGACGGTCACCACACACACCCTCTCGTCGGGCTGGTAGCCCAACTCGGCGCGCCACTCCTCCACCTCTGCCCCGGTGGGTGGCTTGAAGCCGGTGATGTACCCGGAGAACTCGAAGTGCTCCTCGGTCCAATCCCTGATCTTGGGGAGCCCCGGCCCGAACACCTCGGGGTAGATGTCATCGGGGCTGCCGACGAAGATCGCCCGGTCGCGGATACGGGGGAAGCGAGCGATGTGCTCGATCATCTCGGCGTTGTAGTCGGCAGTGAGGTAAGCCTCGTGGTCGCCGCCTTCGGGCATGGGGAGGTAGCCGACGAAGTCGGTCATCCACACGTGTGTGCCACGCTTCAGCTCGGGGTTCTCGTGCCAGTAGTAGTCGACATCCCAGGCCTCGTCCCCGATCACCAGGTCGTGGAGGCCCTCCTCGAGCACCTCCTGGAAGACCATGAAGTTGGCCACCAGGATCTCGTCCATGCGACGCAGTGCCTGGAAGCAGTGGAGCTCGTGACCGGCGGCCTCCGAGGCGATGTGCCCCGACTCAGAGGCGAGCCACTCGCTGGCGGGATGAACCTTCTCACCGGCCTTCGCCAGTGCCCGGGTCACAGGATCTTGGGCGAGCCACTCGATCTCCAGCTCGGGCTCGAGGCGACGAAGCTCCTCGGCGATGGCCAGGTCACGGTTTACGTGGCCCAACCCGATCGGCGAGGAGAGATACAGGGCCTTCTTGCGACGGCTCATACCGCGCGCCCAGACATGAGCAGGCATGGGTCCTCCCTTGATCTTGTCGACGAAACCCCGTATCGCCAGGCTGACCTCGACCGGCTCACGGGCCGGGGTGAGATGCCCAGCACCCTCCACGACGATCAGCTCACCGCCGGTGACCGCGGCAAAGGCTCTCCCCCGGTCGACATGCTGGCAGACGTCCTGGTCGCCGTGAATGGTGAGGGTGGGGATAGTGAGCGAACCACACATCTCCTCCACGACCTCCCGGTCGGGAAGACCGATCTCGAACCCCTCTTCGCCGGCGGCGAGCACCTCACCGGTTGACTCCAGAGCCCATTCGACGGCGTCCTCCCACTGCTTGGTGGAGTGCCGCTCCACCAATTGCTCCCCGAAGAAGAACTCGACCCAGTCCCGGTGTCGGGTGGTGATGGCGTGGCGGTTGTTGAGCTGCCAGCCGCTGGGGTTCTCGAGGATCTCATCCCAGTGAGGAGCGGTCTCCACCCAGTGGGGTTGCGGTCTGCCCAGGTAGGGGACACCAGGCTCGATTGCGACCATCCCTTCGACACGATCCGGGTGCCTAGATGTGAACGCCACCGCCCACCAGTTGGCATGACAGTGGGCCACCAGCACCGCGGTGTCGATCGAGGTGGCGTCGGCCACGGCGAGGATGTCGCCGAGAATTGCCTGCTGACTGTGAGCCGACGGTTCGGTGGGCTGGCCCGACCTCCCATTGCCACGTCCGTCGAAGGTGACCACCCGGCAATGACGGGAAAGGTAGGGGATCTGCGCCTTCCAGATCCTCGAGTGTGTGATCGGCGACGGGGGGATGAGGAGAAGGGTGGTGTCACCTTCCCCATAGACTTCATAGTGGATGCCGACCCCGGCGCGGTCGACCGTTCCCTGGTGGTCCGGATGGCGAGCCCTCATCGTGGTAGCCCCTCCACGAACTCGCGGATCAGCAGGTTGACCTTCACCGGGTCGCGGACGTTGGGGAGGTGGCCGGAACCTTCGAGCGACGCCAGAGTGCCACCGGTGAGTCGTGCCAGCTCCGATCCCACCGCGTGGGGCTGGATCCGGTCGCCGGTGCCGTGGATCACCAGGGTGGGACAGGACAGCGGGGCCACCAGGCCGGCGCCGGTGAGGTCGACCTCGAATGCCTTTCCCCGGGCCTCCGCGTCGAGGATCTCGGGACCGGACTCGAGACCCCATTCCAGGGTGTCCTCCCTGGGCTTGGTGGAGTGGGGCTCATTGAACACCTGGGAGAAGAAGAACTCGACGAAGTCCGGGTAGGCGCGGTACCAGTAATCGATGTTGTATTTGTCCCAACCCTTCGGATTCTCCGGGGCTGGGCGGTAGAGGTTTTCGCCAATGGAGGCCCGCTCCGGGAGAGGAGGGACCAAAGGCAGCGACGGCGAGATGGCCACCAAGCCGATCACCCGTTCAGGGTGAAGGCTGGCCAGCCTCACCCCGTACCGGGCGCCCAGCGACAACCCGACGACCACAGCTCGCTCGACACCACAGGCGTCGAGGACGGCGACGGCATCGTCGGCATACGAGTCGGCGGTGTACCGGACGGGGTCGGTCACCCGATCAGACATCCCGTTTCCCGGCCCGTCGTAGGTGACCACCCGATAGTGGCGCGCCAGGTAAGGCACCTGCATCTTCCACTGTCGGGAATGGACGATGGTCCAGGTGGGAAGGAGGAGGATGGTCGGCTCACCCCGCCCGAACACCTCGTAGCCGAGCCGGACTCCATCCCGTACCACGTGGTCGGTGAGGTCGGGGAAGGCGGCCCTCACCGGCCCGACTCCTCCATGTCCCGCAGGATCTCGCCGAACTTACGCAACGCCGAGCGCATGGGAAGGTCCTTCTCGGCGAACCCAAGCAGGATCATCGCCTCGATGCCGAGGAAGGGGGCGCCGGCGATGACTCCGGCCTCTGCAGGTGTGAACGGCCCGAGACCGCCGATGCGTTGTGCCGTCCGGGCGGCCACGTCGGCGAGAACGGCGAACCATTTGCCCAACATCTCCCTGACCGCGGCGGCGATCTCAGGGTCTGCCCATCCAGCGGCAGTCATCTCCTGGAGGACCCGCACATAACCCGAGGCCAAATCGTCTTCGAGGAAGTCGCACGCCTGCTCCCACTGCTTCCACAGGGGCATGTCGGTGGAGTACAACGACCGCTGCCTCTCGAGGAGACGGCGGTTCTCCTCATCGAGGACCTCGAGGACCAGGCTCTGCTTTGAGCCGAAGTGGTAGTGGATCTGGCTGAGAGGGACTCCTGCTTCCTCGGCGATCTTGCGGGTCGAGAGCCCGGCATACCCGGTGTCGAGCAGCGCCTGTTTGGCAGCCTCGACAATGGTGGCCCTGGTCCTCGGTTCAACAGTCACCAGTTGGCTCCGATGTTCGGTCGATCGACCGAACTATGCCAAGGATCGACTCGACTGTCAACCCCCATCCCCGAGCAGTCGCTGGAGGGCAGAGGCGCACCCGATGAGGGCGTCCCCCTGGTCACGGTGGAGACGGACGTAGGAGCGGATCGGGGGCAGGGCTATTGAGACGAAGGAAGCACCCATCAACTCCAGCGTGGCCCGGAAGCGTTCCCCGTCGAGAGCGATATCGAACCGGGTGAAGTCGAGACTGGCAGCAGCCGCGGCGAAAACGGTGTCGGCGGCCAGCGAATCGGCCACGGCGGCGACTGCACCAGATCCTTCGACCACCCGGATCTCGATGCCGTCGGTGCGCAGCTTCCCGGTGTGATGCACGCTCAGCCGGGCGGGCCCCTTGCCGGAGGCGAGGCCCTCCACCCTGAACTGGGCGATCTCGGTTCTACCCAGGAACCGCTTTTGCACCCGCTGGCCCACCACCAAGGTCGGGCCTACCCCGGACTCGGGGACGAAGGCTGTCAGGCCGTCGGCGGTCCCGGTCTGGCGGTGACCTTGGAGGTCACCGGCGATCAGGCCCAGGAGGCGCCCGCTCGCCGGTTGGGTCACGGGTTGCTCACACCCTCCACGGCCTTGAGGTGCTCCGGTTCCACGGGCTTCCAGGGGTTGGTCTTCTGCACCCCGTAGGTCCAGACCAAGGCGTAGACCGCGGCTACACCGAGCATGATGAAGAACGGGGTGTAGATGTCGGCCCGCGACAACCCGGGTGGGGCAATGAACCAGGCAGCCACCAGCAGACCTACCGAAGCCAGGATCTGCGGCAGTGGATACAGGGGGGTCTTGTAGGGCCGGTCCAGGTCGGGGCGCCGCTGCCTCAACCGCATCACCGAGACGTTGACCAGGATGTAGCTGAAGATCCAGGCCATCACCGCGGCGAGGATCAAGGTGATGATCGAGTCGATGTTGCCGTCTATGAGGATGGCTCCAACGATCCCGATCAGGGCGACGAAGACGATCCCCACCCATGGCTCCCGGTAGCGGGGGTGAAGGTAAGCGAACACCTTGGGGAGGGTGCCGTCCTTTGCCATCCCATAGAGGATGCGGGGAATGCCGGCGAGGAGCGTGTTGAGCGTGGCCGCCGAGGCCAGGAGCACCGCGCCTCCGAGCCAGAGCCTCCCGAGCCGCCCCATCAGGGCCTCGGCGAAGGCGGGGATGGCGAGTGGCGTGTCGAGGATGAGGGTCCCGTCGCCCAGGTCGATGTTCTCCACCTGTCGGGCCACTGCCGCGCCATAGAGGAACATCGCCACCGCCACCGCGGTCACCCCGAGGTACATGGCCTTGGGAATGGTCCGCGCCGCGTCGCGCAATTCCGAGGCGAGAGGTGTCACGTACTCCACACCGACAAAGAGGAACAGGGCCAAGCCGACCATGGTGAGCACCGCGGTCAGGTCGGTGCCGACGAACGACTCGCCAAACGGGCCCGTGATGCTCGACTTCTTGGCGGTGAGGACACCGACCAGGCCGAAGATGATGAGGGTGCCCCACATCACCGCGGTCATGGCGATCTCGGTCTTGCCGTAAGGCCTGATACCGAGCAGGTTGACGATGGCAAGCACCACGGTGATGGCGACCCCGATCCACCACGATCCCGTCTCCTGGAAGCGGTAGAGCGGCCCGAAGTTGAAGGAGGCGAACACCCCGGCAGTGGCGGTCTCGGCGACACCAGCGAAGATGTGAACCCCGAGATACGCGGCGAGGCTGGCCGTTATGGCCCAGAAGCGGCCGAGACCGGCGGCCACGTAGTCGTAGACCGAGCCGGCGGTGGGCAGGATGCCGGCCGCCTCGGCGAAACTCGCCGACTGGGCCAGCATGAGGGCGTAAGCGATGAGGATGGATACTGCGAACACCCCCCCACCGGCCCCGAAGCCGGTCTGGGCGGTCAACAGGACAGATCCGGCGATGATCAGCCCGACCGCGGTGGCCAGTGCGGTGGGAAAACCGACGGCGGCGGCCTCGAGCCGGACCCCTGCGGTGTTCTCCTGAGACAACGGACTCCTCCTATCGATACTGTCGCCGCAAGCTAGCAACCAGCCCCCGGGGGGCGCCGTCGAAATCGGCCCCTATAGGATCGGGGATGTGAGAGTCACCGTGGACGAGGGCGTCTGTGCCGCCACCGGGGAATGCGAACGGATCTGCCCCGCGGTGTTCGAAGTGGACGAGGTCGCCAGAGTCCTGGTCGTCGAGCCCGACCCGGTGTTTCACGGCCTGGTGAGTGAGGCCGAAGCGGCCTGCCCGACGGGGGCGATCTCAGTCAGCCAGTGATCCAGCGGATCAAAATCAGAGGCCGACCTCGGTCAGCGAACCTGTGCCCCTCGCCGTTCAACACGTTGTTTGAACGGCGGTGTTGTGCGTTCAGGCAGGTCGCAGACGATGCGACCTACTTGGCGGCGGCGTCCAGGTGGCCTTCAGCGATCCTGCGAGCCGCTGCTTCCGTGGTGATCCCCTGTGCCGATGCCGACTCGAAGATCTGCGTCAGCGCTTTCCGGACGCTGTCCACGACGTTCTGCTCGGCCGTGTCGCGCTGCCAGCCCTGAACCTCGAGCCCGAGAACTGCCATCACGCCACCAACATTGATCACGTAGTCGGGTGCGTAGAGGATGCCCCGGGACCGGAGCCGTTCCGCATCCTCATGCTGGTCCAGCTGGTTGTTGGCGCTTCCAGCCACCGCCCTACATCTCAGCTTGGGGATCGTATCCGCGTTGAGCACCCCTCCCAGCGCGCATGGAGCAAAGACGTCACATTCTGTGGTGTAGACCGCCTCGGGTGGGACGTACTCCACGCCGAGCTCGTCGCGAAAGTGCTGGATCGCACCCTCGTCGACCTCGCTGAAGAGGACCTCGGCGCCCGCCTCACCCAGATACCCGATGAGCTTGGCCCCCACATCGCCGGCTCCCTGCACCAGCACCCGCCGGCCCTTGACGGATTGCTCGCCGAACAGGCGGTCGCAGACTACTTCGATGCCTGCCAGGACGCCTCGTGCGGTGAAAGGCCCCGGGTCACCTGCTCCGCCGGCAGTAGGCGTGCGCGAGAAGACATACGGAGCGCCCGTCTCAGCAATCACGTCCATGTCGGCAGGGGTGGTCCCGACGTCCGGTCCGGTGCGGAACAGACCGCCGAGCTGGCTCAGCAGCGTGCCGTAGCGACGTAGGAGGGGTGCGCGAGCGGATCGCTCGAGGGACGCTGGCAGCGCGATCACCGCCTTGCCTCCCCCAAATTGCAGGCCAGGCGCAGCGAACTTGAAGGTCATTCCTTCGGCGAGTCGTAGGGCGTCGCGCAAGGCAGCCTCGAGATCAGGGTAGGCCATCATCCGGGTGCCACCCACAGCAGGCCCTAACCGGGTGGAGTGGACGGCCACGAATATCCATGCCCCGCTGGCCTTGTCGTGGCGGACGATGACCGTCTCGCCGCTCCATTGAGAGAGGAGAGCTTCCAACATGAGCGAACCTCAAACTACCTGGTCGACGGGCGATACGACCAGGGTCCTGACTCTGGCCGGGGAGCGGTGCCGTCAACAGAACCCAAAGCGAGGGACCGAGCCTAAGCGCCTCCACGATCTGGTGTTGGGAGCCGAGCTCTCCTGACCCACCGGGGCGATCCCTTCAGCGAACGGGGTTGTCCTGCCCAGGTGAGGGTTGCGGTGAGATGCTCGTCACCAGCTGGCATCGAGGGGTTGCCATACCCATGGTGTAGGTCAAGGTGTCACCGAAGACGATGGTCTCCCGCCAGGAGGGGTGCATCCTCTCATCATGTGCAATCACCACCGAGGCAGTTCGATCCTCAGGGCCCACGGACGGGCTGACCGCGATGCCACTCAGAACTTCGGCGCTATCCAGACCTTGGGCACTGATCACCAACACATGACCATCGTCAGTTGATCCGATGAAGCCGGTCTGGTGGTGCGAGTCCGCCTCTCCGTTGTCGGTGATGTGCCATGTCTTCTGGACGTAGCGGAACACACCACCGGTGGGATCGTGGACCACGGCGAGAGTGTTCCGATAGCGAAAGTCGGGGAGGTGGGATACCGCCTTTGACCGATGCCCTCCCAGATCCCGACCAGCGCCGGGAGGTCGGAGGTCGACACGTGGCGAGGTTACAGATCGAAATGGCGCCCCACCCCCCCACGATGCTCGGATCCGCGTGGCTCGGCGATGGAGGAGGCGGGAGCACCGCTCCAGGGTGCTCCCGCCTCCCTATGAGATCCCCGCGAGTTGGCGAGGACAGTTCCTGGCTCGTCAGCGAGCCGGGGGATAGTCGAGCACCTTGGTGTTCCAATCCAGGAACGAATCCGTGGCCGAGCCCATCCGGTACCCCGCCTCTGGCAGGAGCGTGGTGTTCCACTCCAGAAAGGAACTCTGAGCCGATCCGAGCCGGGCCACTGACTCTGGGAGAGCCCTCGTGTTCCACTCCAGGAATGGATCCACCGCAACTCCGGCTGCGGACACTGCACCGGTCAGAGCCGTCGTGTTCCACTCAAGGAACGGACTCATGGGCTCCCCTGGCCCGAACACCACACCCGGCACCAGTGCCTCGAGGGCCGTCGTGTTGAGACGCACAAACTCTTCGACGGAGACAGTCCGGGTCGCTTGGTTGACCGGAGCCTCGAACGAGTTGCCGACGAGGCTGAGAGCGACGGCCAGCACGACGCCTGCTCCCAGAACCACACCGGCGGTCCGCAACGAGTACTTCTTGGGTTGGCCGACTGCGCCTTCCCCGGTAGCACTGAAATGCGCCATTGCTTTCTCCTTCTCGCCTTCGTGCCATGACGGTTGCCATGACTTAGGCCCGACATCTACGGGTCGGTGCTCCAGGCGGACGCCGGAGAGGCTCAAGAAACGCTCCAAATGGTGGAGACAGAGAGCTCGAAGGTCAGTCGGCGGGGCAGGAGTCGAGATGCAGGTAGGTGCGACACTCCTGGTCGGTGAGCTCCCGCGTCACCCGGGACCGGGCGATCTCGATCAGCTCTTCGACATCGACAGTGAGGCGGAGGATCAACCCGTCGCTGGTCCCCACCACGACGCTTCGGTCATCGACGAACGCCACACCCTTGGCCCACTCGTCTCCGAAGGGTATGACGTTGACCAGGCTGCCGTCCTCGGTGCGCCACACCCTGACGAAGCCATCGGCGCCGGTGGTGGCGATCAGGGACCCGTCCCGGCTGAAGTCGAGGTGATACACCCCGCCATCGTGCGCCGCGGCATCCCACTCGATCTCCCAGCTGCCAGTGTCGATCACGGTGAGGCTCGCTCCCCCGACGGCGAGCCGGGATCCGCCCGGTGAGAAGGCGAGGTGACCGGATCTGTTCGTGTTGCCGTTGATCTCGAGTTGGGCGATCGGTCCTCCAGTGAGGTCGGTGATCTTCACCACTCCCCCTGAGTCTTTGATATGGAACGCTGCCACCACCGAGCCTTCCGGATCGATGGCGACTCCGGTGACCCAGAGACGTTCTGAGTCCATCGTCCATGTCGAAACCACCGACCCCGATGTCAGATCCCATACCGACACCGCCAAGCTCGCGCCGCTGGCGACGGCGTATCTCCCATCCCCGCTGATCGAAATCCCCAAGATTTGGTCGGCATAGGGGAGCTGGGGTGGTGCAGGACAGTCGGACTCGATGAGCCACTCGCAGAGCCCTTCCAAATCGACGACCTCACCCGAGGCCACATCCCGCACCACCAGGGGACCCAAGACCTTCTCATCACACCTGAGGTCGATATCGACATCCCGCCCCGTCCGCTGGTGGATTAGGCGGGATCCGTCCGGGGTGATGATCCCCATCTGACTCCAGAACTCGTGGTGGCTGATTCGCTGAAGGATCTCACCACTGTCAGCATCGATGAGGAGGCCGAAGATCTGTTGGTACGGGCAACTGCCCTGCAGAATCGAGGCGCCAACCAATCCGGAGGCAGAGCTGATCCCCCGTGATGCAATCTGGGCGCCGGGATCCAATTGAACAGCCAGTCCTTGGCCGAGAGGCCGATTGGAGACGTCCCAAACCCGGAGCGTGT
>CAZNDH010000042.1:9644-12356 GCA_964571765.1 uncultured Acidimicrobiaceae bacterium | reverse complement strand
TTATGAGTCCGCTGCTCTGACCAGGTTGAGCTACGGGCCCGGTGGCCTCATGGTATCGCTCCGGTGACACTCACCCGGAGTCGCCATCAGGTCTTGGCCCGGCTCGTAGGGCGGGGACGACATCATTGGCGAAGACTTCCACTTGACCCAGCAGGTCTTCCCCCTCGGGCCAGAAGATGAAGGTGTCCATCCCTAACCCGGCTAGCTCACCCAGTTCCTCGACCCATTGGCCGGCCGCACCCCGGAAGCGCTCCCCCGGCCCATCGCCGATCGACCCCATGAGGTTGTAGACCCGGCGGATGTCTTCGGGACGGCGATCCGCCTTCTCAGCGGCCGCATCGATCTTCTCCATGAAGCCAGGCAGGGCGGCTGGTGGTGCCCATGATGAAGACGGGACCCAGCCATCACCCTTACGCCCTATCAGGTCGAGCATCCTCGAGCCTCGGGCTCCCACCCAGATTCCCATCTCGTGGGCCGGTTTGGGGCCGGTGTGGAGGCCGGACAACTGGTAATGCACCCCGTCATACCTAACCCCCCGCTCGCCGCTCCACACCAGCCTGATGACGTCGATTGCCTCCTCGGTGGCATCGACTGCGGCCGTGGGTTCTCGAACCGGCCCACCCATCGCCCCGATCGCCTCCCAGAACGCGCCGGCCCCGAGACCCAGCTCAACCCGGCCCCCGGTGAGGACATCGAGGGATGCCGTCGACTTGGCCACGATCGCCGGAGGCCGGAGCGGTAGGCAGATCACGTTTGGGAAGAAGCTGATCCTCGAAGTGATCCCTGCCAAATAGGCGATGAGAGTCCAGGTGTCGTGAAACCTCCACTGGTAAGGATGGTCCTGTATTCCAACCAGGTCGAGACCCGACTCATCAGCGAGACGAACCAGCTCGACCATCTCGCGCTGCTCCTGCCAGGATGGCACCACACTCAAGCCGAAGCGGAGTTGTTCCCCCGAGGTCACCACCGTCAGGCTAGACCGGGCCTCCGGATGGCTATCCACCGGGAGCGGTTAGGGTCAGGAGGAGCCGGTCGACAGGAGGAAGCCCCGATGAACGAACAGGCGATGAGCCCGATCGAGAGAGTGGTGACCCGACTCCATGACTCCGGGGCGAGCCCTTCGGAGATCGGGAGCCGTGTAGGCAAGAAGCCGGGCACGGTGATCAGGATCCTCGACATGGCGAGGATGCGGTCTGGCGGGCAACGGACCCGTAACAACGACCATCCGCTCCGCCCGGTGGAGAGAGTCGTCATGAGACTCCGCCAATCGGGAGAGGGATACTCCGAGATCGGCAACCGGCTTGCGCGCAGCGGCCGCCAGGTCAAAGAGATCGAGCGCTATGCCCGCCTCAAGCTCGACGGATGACAGGCAGTTTCAAACCCGCGAACTGGTGTCCTCCTCGGTAGACACCCGGTCCACCACCAAAGTGGGGAAGGTCAAGGCGGCGACCAGTCCCACCACACCGATGATCAAGTAGAGCACCCCGATCTCGCTGCCGCCTCCGAGGACGGCTTCGAAGCTGCCCGGCTCGATGGCAACCACTGCCCCGAAGGCCAGGGCGACCAGTGCCAGCCCAATCATCGACCCCCTCATGCCGGGTGACGAGGCCACCCCAAGGAAGAGCAACCCGGCGACGATGTCGATCAACCCCATCAGGGCGGTGTGACCGAAACCGAGCACCACAGTCGTCTCCCCGGTCAGGGAGCTGAAACCTACTCTGGCCAGGGCTACACCCCCGAGGATGAGCAGGAACAACCCAAGGGCCCCAGCAATCATCTGGCCGGGGCTGATCACTCGACTGTCGGTGGTCCGTCGTCGTTCTCGGAAACTATGGCTGTGTCCACGTCCACTCATGTTCTCTCCGTTCTGAGGAGCCTGTTCCCATTGCGCTGAGGAACCTCCTATGCCTACCCCACTAGGGAAAACGAGAAACCCCAGCCACCCACTGTTCGGCTTGATAGCTGGATTCTTCCCCCGGAGCACCAGCGTCGGCTGGGAGGGCCTTCTATTCCTCCTACACTGCCCCGGCCATCTGATAGGTTCCAGGCTGCCCAGTCGTCGCCTTCGAAAGGGGTCGCTCATCGAAGTGTCCATGACGGTCAACGGGAGGGCGGTCACCGCAGAAGTCGAGCCCCGGACGCTGCTGGTCCACTTTCTCCGGGAAGACCTGCGTCTCACCGGAACCCACGTCGGATGTGAGACCGGATATTGCGGGGCATGCACAGTCCACGTCGACGGCGACGCGGTGAAAGCTTGCACCATGTTTGCCGTCCAAGCAGACGGTGCAGAGATCACCACCATCGAAGGCCTCACCTCCAACGGTCAACTCCACCCGGTCCAGGAGGGCTTCTGGGAGCGTCATGGCCTCCAATGCGGGTTCTGCACCCCGGGGATGATCATGACCTCGGTGGCCCTGCTCTCCAAGAACCACCGGCCCTCGGAGAGCGAGATCCGACACGGCATAGAGGGCAACCTCTGCCGCTGCACCGGATATCACAACATCGTCAAAGCAGTCGAGTACGCCGGAGCCAAGATCAGGGGTGAAGAGCCGCCGGCACCCGACTGGGAAGGGGGTGCGTGATGGCAAGCACCGGTGTCATTGGTCGGGCTGTCCGCCGCCGCGAAGATCCCGCACTCATCAAGGGCTATGGGAAGCACACGACGTCGGAGTCGATCTCCACGAATATCACGTCGACGATTGAGGGAACCAG
>CAZNDH010000042.1:0-9544 GCA_964571765.1 uncultured Acidimicrobiaceae bacterium | reverse complement strand
CCAGGTGCACGGCGGCATGACCCAAGGCATCGCTCGAGAGCTCTTCGAGGACGCAGTCCATGACGATACGGGAACAATCTCGCCGGCTCCCTCCTCGATCACCCCCTACCGACGGCGGACGATCTGCCCTCCGTCCACCTGGGCAATACGAGCACCCCGACAGCTCTCGACCCGATCGGCGCGGCAGGGACCATCGGCTCGGCCCACACCATCGTCAACGCGGTGGTCGACGCCCTCTCCCAGCTCGAAGTGATCCACGTCGACATGCCTCTGCGACCGTAGCGGGTGTGGGCGGCGATCCAGGAGATGGACGACTGACATGTACCCGAGATCTTTCGAGTATCTGGCTCCGGGCACCCTGGACGAGGCCTATTCCGCACTGGGTGAAGACTCCAAGGTGATGGCGGGCGGGATGAGCCTGATCCCCTTGATGAAGATGCGGCTTATCTCTCCGGAGGTGGTGGTCGACATTGGGAGGATCCCCGGCCTCGATGCCATCGAGGACCAGGGGGACCACGTTTCGGTCGGTGCCCTGGTTCGCCACCGGGATACCGCGTCCAACCCGCTGATCGCCGAGAACGCCCCTGCCCTGGCGACCGCGGCGGCCATGACCGGCGACGTCCAGGTGCGCAACCGGGGGACAACCTGCGGATCGATGGCGCACGCCGACGTTGCCGCCGATCAACCGGCGGCGGTGATCGCCTGCGGTGGGATCCTCGTCGCCGGGTCGGCATACGGGACCAGGGAGATCGGTGCCCCCGACTTCTGCGTCGACTCGTTGACGTCGGCGCTCCAGCCTGACGAGATCCTGCTTTCCATCAGACTGCCCAAGGCCGGGCCGGGGGAAGGGTCGGCCTACGACAAGCTGGGGCGTCGCGGAGGCCATTCTGACTACGCCGTCGCCGGGGCCGCCGCCTGGGTGAAGAAGCCCAACGGCTCGATCGAGGCCGCCAGAGTTGCCCTCACCGGGGTGGGCACCAAGCCAACCCTGTTGCCCGGCGTAGCCGACGGTCTGATCGGAACCGACGGTTCTGCCGGGGCAATCGAGGCGGCCGCGGAGAGAGCCCTCGACGATGTGATCGTCCTCGAGGATCTGTATGGCTCGGTGGAGTACAAGAGCCATCTGGCGAAGGTGTTCGTCCGACGCGCCGTCGAGAAAGCACTGGCCGCCATCTAGTAGCTTCTGTGTTGTTTGCCTCGCCTAAACGGGGCAAACCTTCACTGAACGTGAGGTGGTGGCGGTTTGCCTGAGTCGAAGCCTTCAATACTCGCCATCGACGACGAGCCCGAGGTGCTCGCCGCCGTGGTCCGCGACCTCCGGGCTCGCTATGGCGCGGAGTACCGGATGCTCTCGGCTCAGACCGGCGACGAAGCGATCGAAACCATCAAGGAACTCTCGCTCCGTGGTGACCCTCTCGCCTTGATTCTCGCCGATCAGCGGATGCCCAAGGTCACCGGCCTCGATGTGCTTCGGGTGTCGGTTGATCTCTTCCCCACCACGAGAAGGGCGCTTCTCACCGCATACGCCGACACCGACGTTGCCATCAACGCCATCAACGAGATCGGGCTCGACCAGTACATCATGAAGCCCTGGGACCCGCCGAGCGAACGGCTCTATCCGATCCTCGACGATCTCCTCGACGACTGGCACGCTGCCTACCGTCCCGGGCCGAGCGGCCTCCGGGTGATCAGCCCCACCTGGTCCCGTCAAGGACACGAGCTCAAGGCCTTCCTCGCCATGAACCAGGTCCCCTACCGATCCCTCACCGTCGGCCAGGATGCCGAGGCCGAAAGGCTGGTGGAAACCGCCGGAGCCGGCCCTGCCGACCTCCCCCTGGTGGTGCTCGACGATGGATCGACCTTGAGCAACCCGACCACCACCGAGCTGGCAGCGCGAATCGGGTTGCGCACCACGGCCACCAACCCGGCCTATGACGTCACCATCGTCGGCGCCGGCCCCGCCGGCCTGGCCGCTGCGGTGTACGGTGCCTCCGAGGGCCTGAAGACCCTGCTCATCGAGTCGTCGGCACCGGGGGGTCAGGCGGGGCAGTCCGCGCTGATCGAGAACTATCTCGGTTTCCCCAAAGGGATAAGCGGTGGCGACCTCGCCAGACGAGCCTCCACTCAGGCCACCCGGTTCGGCGCGGAGATCCTGGTTCCGGCGACGGTGGAGCGGGTGGAACGCAAAGACCCGTTCCGGGTGATCCATCTCATCGATGGCTCCGAGATCACCACCAAGGCCCTGATCGTCGCCACCGGGGTCTCTTATCGGCGTCTCAGCGCCGAAGGCCTCGACGACCTCATCGGGGCCGGGGTGTACTACGGCACTTCTCGCATCGAGGCAGAGAATCATCGGGGCAGGCCGATGTACGTCATCGGCGGAGGGAACTCCGCCGGCCAGGCCGCACTGTTCCTCACCCGCTTCACCGACTCGGTGACCGTAACCATCCGCAGTGCCGACCTCACCGCGACCATGTCCCGCTACCTGATCGACAACCTGGAGGCCAACGAGGCGGTGAGCATCCTTCCCCGCTCCCGGATGGTGAAGGCCATCGGCGACGACCATCTCGAAGCCTTGGAGATCGAGGACCTCGACACCGGCGACACCAGGACCGTGGACTGTGGGGCGGTCTTCATCTTCATCGGGCAAAAGGCGCAGACCGAGTGGCTCGGCGACCTGGTCCAAAAGGACGAGAGCGGCTTCATCCTATCCGGTGGCGACCTGGGGCCACTCAAGGGCTGGAACGTCGAGCGAAACCCCCTACCCCTGGAGACCTCGGTGCCGGGAATATTCGTCGCCGGCGACGTCCGCCACGGCTCGATCCGCCGGGTGGCCGGCGCCACCGGGGAAGGGGCCACCGCCATACGGTTCGTCCATCAGCACCTGGCCGCCCTATGAACACCGCCGAGATCCTACGCTCCGTCACCTACTTCTCCGACCTCCCGGCGAAGCTGCTCTTCGAGGTGTGCGATGTCTCCGAGCAGGTCGAGCTGGAGCCAGGGACGGTGATCATCGAGGAAGGCGCCCGGTCTGAGGAGATGTACGTCCTGGTGGAGGGTGAGCTGGTGGTCACCACCGTTCAGGGTGGTCAGACAATCGAGTTGGCCCGGATCAAGCCCGGTGACGTGGTAGGCGAGCTCGCCCTCCTCGACAACGCCCCTCGCATCGCCAGTGTGAGTGCACTCACCTCATCCTTGGTGGTCCGGGTGCCTGCCTCGGCGTTCAATCGCCTTCTCGAGGATCCCAGGGTCGCCCGCCGAATGTTCCGAACGGTGACCTCTCGTCTCCGCAGCACCGAAGAGACCCTTCGCCACGGGGAGAGGATGGCCGCCTTGGGACGGATGGCCGCCCAGTTGATGCACGAGCTCAACAACCCGGCAGCGGCGGTGGGCAGGAGCACCCAGGAGCTTGCCGAGGTTCACCGGGACCTGATCGAGACCAACGCCGCCATGGCCCTCAAGCTCGGCTTCGATCCGCTTATCCACGATCCGGTAGAGCCTCCCTCCAAACCCCTGGACCGAGCCAGCGCCAACGAGGAGATGGCCGGCTGGTTAGCCCAAAACGATGTGCCGGACGCTTGGGAGCTGGCGCCGGTGTTGATCGCCAACGGCTGGACCATCGAGTCGCTGGAGAGCTCGGTGGCCCATGTCGAAGGTGTGCTCCGTTGTCATCTCCTCAGGTTCATCGCCCTGCGCGAAGCCGCCGGCCAGTTGATCGAGGAGATCGGTATCGGTGCCTCCCGGGTCTCCGAACTGGTCAGGATCGTGAAGGAGTACAGCTTTCTCGACCGCGCCCCGGTCCAGGAGGTCGAGATCCCCAAGGGGATCGAGGACACCCTCGTCCTGCTCAAGCACAAGCTCCGCAACCTCGACGTTGAGACCGACCTCGCTGACGACCTGCCTCCGGTCCTGGCGCCGGGCCGCGATCTCAACCAGGTGTGGACCAACCTCATTGACAACGCCGCCGATGCCATGGATGGCGATGGCAACCTGCGGATAACAGCCAGGAGCAACGGCGACCATGTGGTGGTCACCGTCTCCGACACCGGTGGTGGCATCCCCGAGGAACTACTCCCCCGGATCTTCGACCCTTTCTTCACCACCAAGGACCCGGGGAAAGGGACCGGCCTCGGATTGCACACCTCGCACAACATCGTCTCTCGCGCCGGTGGCACGATCACGGTGGACAGCGACCCATCCGGAACCACCTTCACGGTGGCTCTCCCCGTAGTCACACCCTAAGGGCGGCGAAAGGCGGCCGGCACCCTGGCCACCAGGACGTCACTTGGGGCGGCATGGAGCAGACCCTCGGCGACCGTGCCCAGCAGCACCATTCTGGTGGCGGTCGCCCCCCTGCTGGAAGCCACCACCAGGTCGGCGTTGCGCCGCCTCACCACTTCGTCGACGGTCTCCAACGGGGGCCCGTCGGCGATCAGCGTTCCCACCCGGTCCCCCCAGGAGTGGGCGAACTCGGCCATCCGATCGGCGGCCACGTCGAGCCGGCGGCTCCTCGAGGCGTCTAGTTCCTCGGTGAACAACCCGGCGGCGACCAGCAGGGGATCGAATCGGGAGGTCAGCGAGTAGAGCAAAGTGATGTCCGCCTCGGAGAACAGCTCGAGCGACATCTCCACCCCGACCTTCGACGCCTCGGAGAAATCGACGGCGACAATTACCCGGCGGTACGGGACCCTGGGCTGGCGGCGTACCACCAGCGTGTGGCACACCGACTTCCTCGCCACCCGGCGAGCGGTGGGGCCCAGGGTAAAGGCGTCGATTGTCGACGACCCGACGACCACCATCCGTGCTCTCTTGGAGCGCGAGGCCAGCTCCCAAGCCGGTGACCCCTTGACCACCTCGAGCTCGACTTCGACCTCCGACCGCTCCCGGCACCATCTGGCGAGCTCCTCGGCGGCGGCAGCCTGGCGCTCGTGCATCAACCGAGCAAGGGACGGTTCGATGAGGGCCTCGGACACCGGCTCGACCACATGGACCAGTGTGAGGGGTGCACCGGACGCCTCGGCGATCATCCGAGCCCGGTCGGCCACTCTCCTTCCCAGGGCGGTGAGGTCGACTCCGGCCACGACGGCTCGCGCCGTGCCACTGTCAAGCACGGCGGCGACTCTAACCAGTGCCCGTGCCGAACGGGCCAACCCCGCCCAGGGCTTGGCTCAACAGGTCGAGGTATCCGCGCCGACCCACAACGACCGCCCCTAGCGCCTCGAGGTGGGGGGTGAGCCACTGCACATCGATAAGCCTGCCACCCCCTTCGTTCATCAGCACCACCAGGTGAAGCAGGGCCACCTTGGATGCGTCGCGCACTCGGTGGAACATCGATTCCCCGGCGAAGAGTCCGTTGATGGCCACCCCGTAGAGGCCACCGACCACTACGCCGTCCATGTCACGAACCTCGATGGAGTGAGCCCACCCCAGGCGATGCAACTCGGTATATGCCTCAACGAAGTCGGGGGTGATCCATCCGCCTTCACGCTGGGGGTCGGCGCAACCGTCGATGACCGAGGCGAAGTCCTCGTCCAAGGTGATGGTGAAACGGCGGGTCGACTGGCGAAGAGAGCGCGAGACACGGAACCCGTCGAGCGGGAGGATGGCACGCTCCACGGGCGACCACCACCCCAGGTGGCCGTCTGGTAGATGCATGGGGAACAACCCCTTACGGTATGCCTGGAGGATGGTTCCCGGGGACAGGTCCCCCCCAACGGCGATCACGTCGCCGTCGTCGTCCACCGGGGTCGGCAGATCGAAACTCGAGGGCATCGGCTCGACAGGCACCAGCCAGGATTGTGTCAGAAGTCGGCCCGGGACAGGGTGTCGTAGTCTGGTCGGATGCGCGCTCTCGTATGCCACGCCTACCAGGGGATAGACGGTCTCGGGGTCGGGGAGCTCCCCGACCCCGACCGGGGCGAGGGGATGGTGGTGGTCGAGGTGGCCTCAGCAGTGGTCAACTTCGCCGACACCCTCATGGTCTCGGGTCACTACCAGATCCGACCAGAGCCACCGTTCGCCCCCGGCTACGAGCTGGCGGGCACGATCGTGGAAGGGAGCGGCGACTTCTCCCCCGGCGACCGGGTGTGCGGGTTCGTCCCCTACGGGGCTATGGCCGAAAAGGTGGCGATCCCGGTCGCATCGGTCGACCACCTCCCCGACTCGATCGGGTTCGACACCGGGGCCACCCTCCCCGGCACCTACGGGACCTCCTACCACGCCCTGGTCGACCGGGCGCGAGTAGAACCGGGAGAGGCGCTTCTGGTATTGGGTGCAGCGGGTGGAGTAGGACTGGCCGCGGTGCAGATCGGCAAGGCGCTCGGCGCAACGGTGTTGGCCGCGGTGTCCTCCGCCGAGAAAGCGGACCTGGTCGAGGATGCCGGGGCGGACCACGTCATACGCTATGACGAGAGCGACCTCCGAGAGGGCATCGATCAGGCCACCGGTGGCGCCGGGGTCGATGTGGTCTACGACCCGGTGGGTGGTGTGACCACCGAACAGGCTCTTCGGTCGACCCGGTGGGACGGCAGGCTCCTCGTGGTCGGGTTTGCCGCCGGCGACATCCCGCGCATCCCTCTCAACATCCCCCTCCTCAAGGGGAACTCCCTGGTGGGAGTGTTCTGGGGCCGGTTCACAACCGAGGAACCGGTGAAGTCGGCGATGAACCGAAGACAGATTCTCGACTGGGCGGCCGACGGCACCCTCGAGCCGCGGATCGGCTCGAAGTTCACCCTGGACGAAGGCCAGGAGGCTTTCCGGGTGGTCGCCGAGCGCCGTGCGGTCGGCCGTGTCGTGATCAACCCGTGATCGACGTCCTGGTCATAGGCGGGGGCATGGCCGGCGTCGCGGCGGCGGCTCATCTCGCCACTCACGCAAAGGTGACCCTCCTCGAAGCCGAGCAGACCCTGGCCTACCACACCACCGGGAGGTCGGCGGCGCTGTTCGTGGTGAACTACGGGGCCCAGGGCGCCCGACCCTTGGCCGCGGCATCGGCCGCCTTCTTCGATGCCCCTCCCGAAGGTGTCGTCGACAGCCCTCTCCTCAACGATCGGGGACTTCTGTGGGTGGCAGATGAGACCCAGGTCGAAGGTCTCGAGGCGCTGGCGGCCGAGCCGATGCCCAGGGGGTTCGAGGCGCAGCTCATAGATCGGGATGCTGCTCTGGCCATAGTGCCGGTGCTCCGCCCGGAGAGAGTCGCCGCCGGCCTCTACGAGCCAGTCGCCAAGGACATCGACGTGGCCGCCCTCCATCAGGCATTCGTCAGAATGGCCAGAACCCACGGCGCCGAAATCCATACACGGGCCGGGGTGGCAGGCATCGAGAGAGACAACGGCGGATGGAAGGTCTCGACCCTGTCGAGGAGCTATCGGGCCGACCTGTTGATCAATGCCGCCGGCGCCTGGGGCGATGCGGTAGCTGCCATGGCCGGCCTGACACCGATCGGGCTCCAGCCGATGCGACGCACCGCGTTCATGGTCCCCGGGGACCACCGCTATCGGGACTGGCCGTTCGTGGTCGACGTCGACCATCGCTGTTACTTCAAGCCGGACGGGACCCAGCTCCTCTGCTCGCTGGCCGAGGAGGAGCCGGCCGAGCCCGGCGATCCCAGACCCCGGATGGAGGACGTCGCCTTGGCCCTCGAGCGGATCAATGAGATGACTACGCTGGGAATCAGGTCGGTCAACTCCCAGTGGACCGGGCTGCGCACCTTCTCCCCCGACCGTGACCTGGTGATCGGCGAGGACCCCACCGCCCCCGGGTTCTTCTGGCTGGCCGGCCAGGGAGGCATCGGGATCGCCACCTCACCGGGGTACGGGTCGCTGATCGCCTCGCTGGTCACCGGGAATCCGATCTCCGACGAGCTGAGCCGTGCCGGGGTCGACCCCGAGAGGCTCTCCCCTGCCCGTTTCCGGTGATCACCAACCCGCGGTCGCCGACGCTCGTTGGCGCAGGACCCCCTCACGACCGAGGGGGTGGACCATTCGACCTTCCGCGCGGTTCAGATACCCTTAGCCGACCTGTCAGAAGTCGGGCGTTGCCGGACATCTCTGACATGTGATGAGCAGGCTGCTCCTGACAGTCGAGGTCACCAAGCATGAGTGACGTTCCCGGAGATGAAGCCACCTTCGAACGCCTCTATGCCACGCATCACCGCGCGATCCTCTCCTATTGCGCTAGGCGCACTTCGATGGCAGATGCGATGGATGCCGCTGCCGAGACATTTCTCACCGCCTGGAGACGGATCGATGCCTTGCCCGACCCGGCCGAAGAACTGCCCTGGCTGATCGGTGTCGCCTTCCGGGTGTTGGCCAATCAACGCCGATCAACCCGGCGTCGTGCCGCCCTGGTGAGAAAAGTGGGTGCAGCTTCCGTTGATCTGATGCCTGCAGTGGACGAACCCATGATCAGGGGTGACCAGGAGCTTTTCGACGCGCTTGCTGGGCTCAGCCCACAAGACCGCGAGATCCTCCAACTCACCATCTGGGAGGAGATGACCCCTTCCGAGATCTCCGACATCCTCGGGATCTCCCGGGATGCCATCGACCATCGGTACTCCCGTGCCAAGAAACGCCTAGCTCGCCACCTGGAATCAACACGTTCGCAGCTCGACGCCTCCGGGCTGTCGTCCCAATGGAGAGGACCCGCATGAGCGTCGAGGTTGAGGCACGGATCCGTAACGCCAACATCGTCGCCGAATCGGAGCACCTCGATCAGCTGTTCGGCGCGGATCTTGCTGCGGATCTCCGCATCCGCATAGAGATCCTGAAGAGGAGGCACGCCGGCATGGCGGATGTGGTGCGAGTCAGAGAGCCGCGTGCCGAGCCGGCGACGAGGGTAGCCCGATTCCGTGCCGCCCGGACAGGGCGGCCGCCGACTGCTGCTGTGGCGCCACCTTGGGTCGTGCTCGCCGCACTCTGCCTTGCTCTGGTGATTGCACTCGGGACCCTTGGCTCAGGACTCTGGGAAACGGTTTCCCCGGTGGGTCCAGGGGCCGAGTATGGCGAAGACGAGGTCCGAGTGGCCATCGCCACTGCCGAGAGGTACCTCGACGCTCGAAACGCCTATGACGTGAGACTGGCCAAGTCTTATCTCTCCGCCGACTTCCGAGCCTGGAACGAAGATCCCTTGGTCGACCTGGCCACCCTGGACCTGACCTTCCAACTCAACCAGGCTTACGGTTCCAGGTACGACGATGTGAGCTGTGAGGTCTCATCCGCCTCTCCCCAGTTCCGGGTCCGCTGCCAATTCATGCGAACCACCACCCTGCACACCATCGTCGGGCGCCCTTCGTCGCCGGGAAGCTTCATCTTCGCTTTCAACAACGGGCTGATCAGGAGCTCGGAGCATTGGAACGGGGATCCCGAGTGGGACCGGTTCATCTGGCATCCGTTCCTCTATGACTTCCTTGGCAAGGAACACGAGGAGATTCACGGAATGGCCGTGCGCGCTCACAACCTTGACCCCGAAGTAATCGCCGAATACCTAAACCTGCTCCCCCACTACCTCGACCTCTACCAGGAGTGGGTGATCGACAACCGCGAGG
>CAZNDH010000041.1:0-12525 GCA_964571765.1 uncultured Acidimicrobiaceae bacterium | reverse complement strand
CAGGAACCTGAATCCTGCGCGTCTGCCAATTCCGCCACTCGCCCGGCGATGGGGAGAAGGGATCGTACCGTTGGCCGGGGTCTTGCGGTAGTCGTCGACCTGCCGAAACCCCGTAACCTCGGTGTGAAATGAACCTGGTCCGCGGATTCGAGCGAAGGCTGGAGCGTCTACTCGAGGGGGTGGCCGGCAGGGTCTTCTCCGGTCGCCTCCACCCCTCGGAGATCGCCGGGCGACTCGCCAGAGAGGCCGACTTCGCCCGGTTCGACCACGAGACCGGGCCGGCAACGGCCAACCTCTACACCTTGGTGGTGAATCCGGCCGATCTGACCACCGATCCCTCTGAGTTGGAGCAGTCCCTCACCGACGAGCTCGACCACTACACCTCCGAGGAAGGGCTCCGCCTGGAGGGTCCTTGCAGGGTGCGCATCGAGACTTCGGAGCGGGTCAATGCCGGAAGCCTGGAGTGCCACGTCGAGGTGTCACCAGGGCCGCCGGTGCCATGGGCCCGTCTTGTTGCCGGGGAGGATACGGTGACCGTGGGGAGGAACCGCGCCCTGATCGGTCGGGGAGACGATGCCGATGTCCACATAGCCCACGACGATGTCAGCCGGCGGCATGCCCTGGTCTGGCGGGAGGGAGGGCGCGCCTGGGTGGTCGACCTGGGGTCGGCCAACGGGACCCAGGTGGACGGCCAACCCGCGGTTCGCCCCGTTCCGCTGGACGCCGGCTCGATGATCGCCTTCGCCGGACACCGCTACCGCTGGAGCGAAGCCTGATGCCTGACCTGATCCTGGCCCTGCTCCGGATCATCTTCCTCGGCCTGGTCTACATCTTTGTCTGGCAGATCGCCCGGGCTATAGGCTCACATCTGGGGATCTCGGTGCGCCGTCAACGCCGGGAGGGAAGGAAGATCTTCTTCGTGAAGTCGGACAGTTCCCCCGGCCGGGAGATCGAGGTGGACAATGTCATGGTGATGGGCAGGTCGGCTGAGGCCGATGTTGTCCTTGCCGACCCCTACGCTTCCGATTTCCACATGCGACTGGTGGCCGCGGAGAACGGGATGGTCCTCCACGACCTGGGCAGCACCAACGGCACCTATGTCAATGGACGTAGGGTCACCGCACCCACCCAGTTGCGACGTGGAGACACCATCCAGGTGGGCAAGACGGTGATGGAGGTCCGGTGAGGTACATCTGGGCGGCGGCCACCCATCAAGGAATGGTCCGGAAGAACAACGAGGACGCGGTCTACCCCGACTCGTCGGGCGAGTCGGACGGTCCGGTGACCCTGATGGTCGCCGACGGGATGGGGGGCCACGTCGCCGGGGAGGTCGCCTCCAGGCTGGCGGTGAACGCCGCCGCCTCGGTCGACCTGGGACCGGGAGATCGAGTGGCTGCAGGCAACCGCGCCATCCGCGAGGAGGTTGCCAGGGAGCCCGATCTCGAAGGCATGGGCACAACTCTGACCCTGGTCACCCTGACCCCGGAAGGCATTGCCCACTTCGCCCATGTCGGTGACAGCCGTGGTTACCTGCTCCGCGACGACGAGCTGCAGCAGGTCACCCAGGACCACACGGTGGCCGCCGAGTATGTGGCGCTGGGCCGGATCAGCGCAGGTGAGGCCTCCGCTCACCCCCAGAGGCATATGTTGACCCGCACCCTCGGACTCACCCGATTCGTCAACATCGACGAGCGTGAGATCGACCTCAAGGCAGGTGACCGCATCCTGCTCTGCTCAGACGGGCTCACCGAGATGGTCCCTGACTCCCGCATCGCCGCCACCCTGACCGGCCCCACGCCCGAGGAGGTGGTTTGGAACCTCGTGGAGATGGCCAATGCCGCGGGAGGGGTGGACAACATCTCGGTGATCGTCATCGACGCCCTCGATTGACATGACCCGTAAGGCCGAATGGGCCAGCATCCTCACCGCTTCGACCCTGGCGGCGATGGCGGTCACCCTGGTCAACTTTGCCCGCGACAGCGGGGTGGACGCCCAGGTGGGCCTGACCTTCCTCGTATTCGTCATCGCCTTCGGGGCAATCGCCTTGGCGGTCCGTCAATGGGCGCCTAAGGCCACCCCGTTGCTCCTCCCCCTGGTGGTGGCGATCACTTCGCTCGGGTTCATGGAGGTCTACCGGCTGAGCACCTTCCGGGCAGGGCTGCAGCGGTGGTGGCTGCTCATCGGAGCGGCGCTGGCGGCACTCACCCTGTGGCTGCTCGCTTCCAGGGGAACGTCGATCCTGCGGCGTTACCGCAACCTGATCCTCCTGGTCTCGGTGGGTTTGCTCCTCCTCCCCAACCTTCCGTCGGCCTGGGGCTTCCCCCTGCGGGGCCTGGAGGTGAACGGCTCCCGGCTGTGGGTCACGCTCGACCTGGGCTTCAGCTCGATCGGCTTCCAACCCGCCGAGCTCGCCAAGCTTGGCCTGGTCGTATTCCTTGCCGGCTATCTCGCCGACCATCAGCGGCCGCTGCGCGAGGCTCACCGTCAGGTGGGACCGTTCCGCTTTCCCGAGCCCCGCCAGCTCATCCCTCTTCTCATGGCGTGGGGCGCCAGCCTCCTCATCCTCATCTGGCAGCGAGACCTGGGAGCGTCGCTGCTCCTCTTCGCCGGATTCGTGCTCCTGCTCTACGCCGCCACCGGCGCATCGGGGTACCTGGTCACCGGTGGGGCCCTGACCCTCCTCGCCGGCTTCGCCGCCTATGTGTCCTTTGACCACGTGCAGCGTCGGGTGATCGCCTGGCTAGCCCCCTTCGACAACTTCGCCAACGAGGGATACCAGATCGCCCAGGGGCTGTTCGGGCTGGCGTCGGGGAGTCTCGCCGGCGCCGGTCCCGGTCTGGGAAGACCGGACCTGATACCCAACGCCTCTACCGACTTCATCTTCGCCGCGGTGGGCGAGGAGCTCGGCCTGGCGGGGACGGTGGCCGCCCTCGCCCTGTACTCCCTGATGGTGGCGGTGGGCCTGGGGATCGCCTTCCGAAGCCGGGACACCTTTCGCAAGCTGCTCGCCGCCGGCCTCACCCTGGTGTTCGGGATCCAGGTGTTTCTCATCGTCGGCGGGATCCTCCGGCTGGTGCCGCTCACCGGGATAACCCTCCCCTTCATGTCCTACGGAGGCTCGGCGCTGGTGGGCAACCTGGTGCTGGTCGCCCTGCTCCTCAGGATCAGCCACGAGGAGGCGCCGTGAACGGTCCCATCCGCAGGCTGGCCCTCGGCCTGTTCGTCGCCTTCGGTGCCCTCCTCATCTCGGTCACCTGGTTCCAAGTGGTCAGGGCAGACGAGCTGAAGAACGACCCGCGCAACCCCCGTCCCGCCCTCACCGTCCGGGGGAAGGAGAGAGGCCTCATCATCACCGCGGACGGAGTGGTGGTCGCCCGGTCGGTCGAAGAGGAAGACGGGAGGGACTTCGTCCGCGAATACCCCGAAGGGCCACTGTTCGCCCATACCGTCGGGTACACGTCGTTTCTGGTCGGGGAGTCCGGTCTCGAGGCCGCCTACTCCACCCAGCTGCGCTCCCGACGCGACCTGACCATCAGCGACATGATCGCCGCCATCTTCGGAACCGACCTCAGGCCGAGGAACCTGGAGATCACCATCGACGCCCGCCTGCAACGAGTGGCCGCCCAAGCCCTGGGAGCACATCCGGGGGCGGTGGTCGCCATCGACCCGACGACCGGAGCGATTCTCGCCGCCTACTCCAACCCCTCATTCGACCCGTCGCTGCTGCTCGGATTGCAGACCGCCTCCAACTGGGAGAGCCTGGTCACCGACCCAGGCCGCCCCCTCAATGACCGGGCCACCCGGGAGGTCTACGCCCCCGGCTCGACCTTCAAGACCGTGGTGGCCGCGGCCGCCCTCGACACCGGGGTGGCCGGGCCCTCCACCTCGTTCGCCGACCCGGTTGCGTTCCGGCTCCCCGGATCGACCGCGACCATCTCCAACGCCTCGGGACGGCCCTGCAACGACGGGGTCTCGGCCACCCTCCGCCAGGGGTTCGTCCGCAGCTGCAACACGGTGTTCGCCGATCTGGCCATCCAGGTGGGGGTGGAGAGCATCGGCATCACCGCCGAAGCCCTGGGATGGAACCGCGACCTGGAGTTCCCCTGGTCTGTGCCCCCGGCGCGATGGCTCACCGAACAGCTCGAGGAGGACCCCGCCGCCTTGGGGCAGAGTGGCATCGGGGAACGCGATGTGAGGGCCACGCCGTTGCACATGGCGATGATCGCCGCAGCCGTGGCCAACGACGGGGTCGCCGTCCTCCCCTACCTGGTAGAACGGGTGTTCGACGCCGAGGGAGAGACCGTGGAGTCGGCCACGGTGAGCCCCATCGGGAGGGCGATGACCTCACAGACCTCCGCCACCCTGACCACGCTCATGGAGCAGGTGGTCACCGACGGAACCGGGCGGGGAGCCGCAGTCCCCGGCACCAGAGTCGCCGGCAAGACCGGCACCGCCACCGGCCAGGGCGGGTTTTCCAACCCCTGGTTCATCGGCTTCGCCCCGGTCGACGATCCCACCATCGCCATCGCTGTTCTGGTCGAAGGCAGCCCGACCTCGGGAGAAGGGGCCTCGGGAGGCTCTCTGGCGGCACCGATCGCCTCGAGCATCATCACCGCCTGGCTGGGGCTCGACCAGTGAGTTGGAACCGCACCCTTCCTACAATCGCCTAGCCCGATGCAAACTCCCACCGCCCTCAACGACCGCTATCACGTGACGTCCCATCTCGCCCGGGGGGGGATGGCGGACGTCTACCAAGGTCAGGACACCCTTCTCAACCGGACCGTGGCGATCAAGGTCCTCCACTCTCAGTTCTCGGCGGACGAGGCCTTCGTCAAGCGCTTCCGCAGGGAAGCACAGGCCGCGGCCAACCTGGCCCATCCCAATGTGGTGGGGATATTCGACTGGGGCCAGGCCAACAGCACCTATTTCATCGTGATGGAGATCGTCGACGGGCGGTCGTTGCGTGACGTCCTCAAGTCGGAGGGCGCCCTCCTGCCCCGCAGGGCCACGGAGATCGCCGCCGAGACCGCCGCCGCCCTATCGGTGGCCCACCAGGCGGGGCTGGTTCACCGCGACGTCAAGCCGGGGAACATCCTCCTCGCCAAGGACGGGATGGTGAAGGTCACCGACTTCGGGATCGCCCGGGCCTGGGACGACAGCCAGGAGCTGACCAAGACCGGGGCGGTGATCGGGACCGCCACCTACTTCAGTCCCGAGCAGGCCCAGGGCTCCAACGCCGACGCCCGCAGCGACGTCTACGCCCTGGGGGTGGTGCTCTACGAGATGCTCACCGGGCGTCCGCCCTTCCTCGGTGACAGCCCGATGGCGGTGGCATTCCAACACGTTTCCACCGAGGCCCTGGCACCCTCCTCGCTCAACCCCGACGTCCCGCCCGAGCTCGACGCAGTGGTGATGAAGGCCCTGAGGAAAGATCCCTCGGCCCGTTATCAGTCGGCGGAGGAGATGCGCCAGGACCTGCTCTCGGTCCTCTCCGGCAACCCGGTGGTGATGGAGACGCTCCCGGTGCCGGTGGCGGTGGGCGGCCACGGCGACAGCACCCGGGTGTTGCCCTCGGTCCCACCGCCCACGGTGCCCCCCGACGAGGTCTACCGGCAGATCGAGGAGGAGCCCCCGTCACAGCTCCCCTTCATCATCACCGCCTTCGGTCTGCTCGCCGCCCTGGGGATCCTCCTCTTCATGTTGTTCCGCTTCGCCGGGGGAGCCACCAGCGAGACTGCTACGGTGCCTGATGTCACCGGGATGACCCAGGAGCTCGCCCTCCAAGTCCTGGCACGGGAGGGTTTCGTCGGCAGCCTGATCCCGGAGACCAACGACGAGATCGAGGCCGGCATCGTCATCCGCACCGACCCTGCCGCCGACGAAGAAGCCGAGCTGGGCTCGATCGTCCAGGTTTACGTGTCATCCGGTCCTGCCGAGGTGCCGGTGCCTCCATTGGTTGGCCAAACCCTCGAGGCGGCCCGTCAGATGATCGTCGACGCCGGCCTCACGGTGGGCCAGGTGACCGAGCGGGCCGATGCCAACTTCGAGCCGGGCATCGTCATCGAGCAGAACCCGCCGGCCGGGGTGCGGATCGGGTCGGAAGCCCCGGTCAACCTGGTGGTCTCCAGTGGCCCGGAGACGGTGATCGTTCCCGACGTGGTCGACGAGACCGAGCGCGACGCCACCAGCGCACTCAACGACATCGGTCTTCGGGTCAGGGTCAATGAGGAACACTCGGACACTGTTCCTCAGGGCCTGGTGATCCGCACCGACCCCGTGGGAGGCTCCCAGGCCATCGTGGGTCATACCGTCCTCCTCGTGGTATCCCAGGGCCCGGCACCGGTCCAGGTCCCCAACGTCACCGGTATGACCGAGAGCCAGGCCCGTGACACCCTGACCGCGGCCGGGCTGGTGGCCAACGTCTCCAACACCCGTCAACCGGTGGCCGACCCTGCCCAGAACGACCGGGTGGTGGGTCAGGTGCCTGCCGCCGGACAGACGGTGACTCGGGGCTCCCCGGTGACCATAACCCTGGGTGAGTACCAGCCGCCACCGACCACTACCACCATACCGCCGACCACCACCACGGCGGCGCCGCCGACGACGATCCCAAGTGGCTAGGGCGGTGTTTGGGCCCGCCTACTAGGGTCGGGGAGGCATGCCAGAGTCGAAGCGGCGCAAGCCGAAGAGTCGTCCCCAGTCGCCATCGGCTGCGGCGGCCGCCCGGGCCAAGGACCCCAGCCCGAGTTGGTACGTAGCTGTCATGGCAGGACTGATGGTGGTCGGGGTGATCCTGGTCCTTATCAGGTTCGTCTTTCAGCTCGACCAACTGGTGATGATCGCCGGATTGGTGGCCATCGCCACCGGCTTCATCATGACCACCAACTATCGGTAGTAGCTCGCCTCCGGCAAGGTTACACCGGTGTAATTCTCAACAGCCTGTGGGTAAGTCGGTGGATAACTACAACCGTGTGATTATGTCTGTTCGGGTCGCCATATCGCCACCATCTCCTCCCGGCAATGGCGGGGCGCCCTGTCCTCGGCGATGTTGACCATCCTCATGGTGAGCTCGGCCCCACAGACGGTGCACCGGTAGTCCTGGTCCACGACTACCACGTCGGAGGGGTCGATCTCCGGCGGCTTCGAGGAGAGGATCCGCACCATGGCGATGGATACCCGCCAGATCACCAACCCGAGCAACACCGCCAGCACAAGGTCGAGACCACCGGACCCCGTCATGTCGACCCGTTCACGGGGGAAGCGATGGCCGCCAGCCTGGCGAGGAGGGGACCAGCACCCACGAAAGGTGAGTGACCCCCCTCACCCTTACCGTGTCCTGGCGGTCCCCCGCTCCGCAGGGGGACAGCTGCTGGCTCACACCCGTTCGAGAATGGTGGCGTTGGCCATCCCACCGCCCTCACACATGGTCTGCAGCCCGTACCGGCCGCCGGTGCGGTCGAGTTCCCAGAGGAGGGTGGTGGCGATCCGCGCCCCCGACCCACCGAGGGGGTGGCCGAGGGCGATGGCGCCGCCGTTGACGTTGGTCCGATCCCAGAGGCCCATCGGATCGGCTCCGCCCAGCTCCATCCGCCACGCGATGGGAACCGAGGCGAAGGCCTCATTGACCTCGAACAGGTCGATGTCGTCGATGGTGAGCCCGGCACGCTCCAGAGCCTTCTCGGTGGCCGGTATCGGTCCAGTGAGCATCATGACCGGGTCGACACCGGCCATCGACATGGTGTGGACCCGGGCCCGAGGGGTCATCCCCAGACGCTCGGCAGTGTCCTCCCCCATCACCAACAGGGCGGCGGCTCCGTCGGAGATCTGTGAGGAGTTGCCCGCGGTGACCTTGCCGTCGGCCTGGAACGCAGGCTGCAGCGAGGCCAGCCTGTCCAGGGAGGTGTCCTCCCGGATCCCCTCGTCACGGATGATCGCCATGGTCGAGCCGTCCTCGGAGGTGGCCTCGACGGGGACGATCTGGGTCTCGAACCGGCCTTCGGAGGTGGCCCGGGCTGCCCGGCGGTGTGAGTCGAGGGACAGCTGGTCCATCTCCTCCCGGGAGATCCCCCACTTCTCGGCGATCATCTCCGCCGAGAGCCCTTGGGGTACCAAGCCGTTGGCGTAGCGCTCGAGCATCTTGGAACCGAAGGGAAGCCCCGGCCCGTTCTGGACACCCGAGCCCATGGGGACCCGGGTCATGCTCTCCACGCCGGCAGCGATCACCACGTCCTGGGAGCCGGCCATGATCGCCTGGGCGGCGAAGTGAAGGGACTGTTGGGAGGAGCCGCATTGGCGATCGATGGTCACACCCGGGACAGACTCGGGGAACCCGGCGGCGAGGGCGGCGTTGCGACCGACGTTGTAGGCCTGTTCGCCTACCTGGCCGACGGTGCCCATGATCACGTCGTCGACCCGGGCAGGATCGAGGTCGTTGCGGGTGATCAGGGCCTCGAGCGGGATCGAGGCCAGGTCGACGGGGTGCACTTCCTTGAAGACCCCGTTACGGCGTCCCACCGCGGTCCTCACCGCGTCGACGATGACTGCGCTACGCATCTCACTCCTTCGACAAGCGACAACAGTTACAACACATCCGAGTGCGAATCCCATCCGTTCGGCTGGTGGAGACGATGGGACTCGAACCCACGACCCCCGGCTTGCAAAGCCGGTGCTCTTCCAACTGAGCTACGTCCCCGCGTCTTGTCAACTACTGCCTGATGACTCGGGTCCATGGAGGCCGACGGCGTCTAGCACAGCGCTCGAACAGCGACCGGCCCTGGTCGCCAGTTTAGGTTTCCTGCTCACCTGGGAGGGCTGCCGGCCAGGCATCAGTCATCTCAGACGCCTCGGCAGCAGAACCCATCGGTCCGGCTCACCGATGGGTGGGGACCAGCTGTCGTACGCGCGGTTCTGGCAATACCCGGAGCCCTCTCGGTCGGGTGATTTGTCCCCGAGCCCACGCCCAAACATGACCAACTCAACGAACGCGCGAGAGTTCGAGTGATGGACCAGTCTGCGTGGACACCACCTCGTTCGGGTGCGGCTGCCACCGTGGCGATGAGAGCGTCGACGGCGCAGGGGTTCAGCCCCGGCGCCGCCTGGGAAGACCGAGTGCCGCCCGGGGACGACTTGAGTATGGTTCGGGAAGTGGCGCGCGATGTAACCGCACGCCGGGAGGCGTGGAAACGTCGGGGCTCAGAACGTGGGGGCTGGAGGCAACCGCACTTATCCCTCCTAGGAAGCTTCCAGCTATTTCTAGGAGACGAGTTGACGCGGCTTCCCGTGCCTTCTCAGCGTATGATCGCCTTGCTCAGTCTTCAGAAAGGCCGCTCGGTTGGTCGCTCCTACGTGGCTGGGACGCTCTGGCCAGAGGTAGATGAGGCGTCGGCCCGCTCCGCTCTTCGTTCGGCTCTATGGAAGCTCGGGCAGGTTCGTGACGCCCTTGTCGAGGTCACCAACGACGACCTTCGGCTGAGGCCCGACGTCACCATCGATCTCCGCGAGAGGCGGGCCACAGCCCACCGCCTTCTCCACGACTCCAGAGACGGCGCCGACCTATCGCCGGAACTCTTCGCTGACGACCTACTTCCTCAATGGAGCGACGACTGGGTCGAGACCGAGCGAGAATCGTACAGGCAGCTTCGGCTCCACGCCTTGGAGCAACTCAGCGAGCGGCTGGCCCAGGCGGGCAGGTTTGGTCCGGCCGTCGATGCAGGCCTTCTCGCGGTGGCGGGGGGTCCCCTTCGGGAGAGCGCCCACCGGGTGGTGATACGGGTGCTGGTGATGGAGGGGAACCGCGCCGAAGCTCACCGACGATACGAAGAGCTATCGGGACTTCTCCAGGACGAGATTGGTGTAGAGCCCTCCTTCGGCCTGGAAGAGATCTGGGAGGGCGTTTGACGGCCAGAGTATCCCGGCAACGCTGGGACAACGCCGAGAGGACGGATGATCCACACCGCGGGCTGTATTGGATGGCTCCTGAGGCGAACGGGGGGTTCGTCTCCCAGCAGAAAGGAACCGATATGAGGCGAGCCACAGTGATGTTGGCTGCGATCGCCCTACTGGTCATGACCGCGGTGCCGGCGTTTGGACAGAGCGGGCACTTCCTAACGGGAGGTCGCAACGCGCCCACCTGTACCGACATCGGGACACAGGTCCAGTGCACCGGGGCGGTGGCCGGTCTCGGCGGGACGACCTTCGAGATCACGATCGAGGCCGATGGAATTGCCGAGGTGGTCTGCATCAACCCGGGCGGGAACCGCGCTCCGGGTCAGGACACCGAGGTGAACGTGGCAGGAGGCACTGGTCCGCTGGCGACACCGCGCAACGGGCGGTATAACTTCAGCATCACCACGGATTCTCCGGATCCCCTTCCCTCGACACCGACATGTCCCAACGCACAGTGGACAGCGCAGATAGTGGACGTTCACTTCACGACGGCCACACTCAGCCTGTACGAGGACGGAGTCCTGTCGGATCAGGTGACCGTTCAGGTCAACTAACCGGCTGATAGCCCGACATAAGGAGGGCGGCCCCGCCGGGGCCGCCCTTCTGCTCCTGCGGCGCAACTGCCTCCGGCCACGAGAACCTGACCTGGATGACTTATCCATAGCCAGCACGACCTTGTGGACTTCATCTCGCTTCACGCCTACCACTAGGAAGAGGAGGGGCGACGTCGCCTGCTTCCTAGCCACTTCGGTCGAGATGGGGACCTTGACTGGTAGGTCGTCGCCATCGCCGACCGCATCGGCTCCCGGAAGGGGGGACGAAGGAGCGGATCAAGCTCTCCTTTGACGAGTGGAACGTCTGGTACGTGTCCCGGCTCCCGGGCTCCAATCTGAGACCCTCCGATGAAGGCCCAGCCGGGGGTGGGTTTAGCGGGATTATGATTCGCCGCCCCAAGAGGAGGAAACACCGTGTTGAAGAGGCTCCTAACCCTTACTGCAGTGCTCGCCATGGTCCTGGCTGCCTGTGGTGGAGATGAGGGGGGACCGTCCAACGGTGATGGGGAGTGCGACCCGCAACACCCGGCGCTCCACGAGCCTGGCAAGCTGACGGTGGCCACCGGCGACCCGGTGTTCCCGCCATGGATGCTCGATGACGACCCCGCCGGTGGCCAGGGCTTCGAGAACGCGGTGGTCTACGCCGTGGCCGAGGAGCTCGGGTTCGCCCGCGACGACGTGGTCTGGGTGCGTACCACCTTCGACGAGGCAATAGCCCCCGGTGAAAAGGGCTACGACTTCAACATCCAGCAGTACTCGATCACCGAAGACCGACGCCAGGTGGTCGACTTCTCCGACCCCTATTACGTGGCGGAGAAGGTGCTGGTCACCTTCCCCGACAGCCCGGGAGCCAACCCCCAGACCCTGGCCGAAATACAAGGTCTCAGGTATGGGGCAGTGATCGGGACTACCGACCTCGACTACATCGAGGACCGGATCGGAGCCACCGACGTCGACGTGTTCGACGAGCTTTCTGACGTGTTCCTCGCCATGGAAGGCGGTCAGATCGAGGCCACCGTGGTCTCTCTGCCCACCGCCCTGTTCGCCACTGCGGTCCAGGTCCCCGACGCCATCATCGCCGCCATCCTCCCCGACAGTGAGGGTGGAGAGGGCCTGGGGATGCTCTTCGCCAAGGACAACGCCTTCGTCGAGTGTGTCAACCAGGCGCTCTCGGCACTGGACAGCAGAGGCGTCCTCGACGACCTGGCCACCGAGTGGCTGGCCGATGGAGGCGAGATCCCAAGACTCAGCGGGTGACCCAAACCGGCCCGGCGGTGCCGGAGCCACCACCTCCGGCCCACCACCGGGTGAGCGCACGGGAACGTTGGACTCCGGTGCTGGTGAGTGCCATCAGCACCGGAGTCGTCTTCGGACTGGCAGCCTGGTGGATCACCTCTTCGCAGTACTGGCCGGCCTTCCGGAACTCCTTCTTCTCCTGGGAGCACATCCAAGCCTCGTTCCCCCAAGTGCTCCGCGGGTTCTGGATCAACATGAGGGTTTGGGTGACCAGCGGGGTGGTGATCCTGGTCTTCTCCCTGGTGGTGGCGGTGTTCCGCTCGTTGACCGGCCCCGTCTTCGCCCCGTTCCGGGTGGCTGCGATCCTCTTCGTCGATCTGTTCCGCGGCCTCCCTGCCATCCTCCTGGTCCTCCTCTTCGGCCTGGGAATACCTGCCCTGCAGCTCCCCGGCGTGCCTCGGAGCAACCTGTTCTGGGGTTCGATCGCCCTGATCCTGTCCTACAGCTCATACACCACCGAGGTCTACCGGTCGGGGATCGAAGCGGTCCACGACTCGCAACGGGCCGCGGCCAAGGCCCTCGGGCTCTCCCAGTGGCAGACCCTCCGTCACGCCATCCTCCCCCAGGCGGTGCGCAACGTGGTCCCGGCGTTGCTCAACCTGGCGGTGGCCTTGCAGAAGGATGTCGCCCTGCTCAGCATCATCGGCGTGCGGGAGGCAGTGCGGGAGGCCCGGATCTACACCGCCCAGACCTTCAACTTCTCCAGCCTGATCGGCGCCGCCTTCCTCTT
>CAZNDH010000040.1:0-12744 GCA_964571765.1 uncultured Acidimicrobiaceae bacterium | reverse complement strand
CAACAAACCGGAACAACCAATAAGTGCCGAAGACAACTTCGCACTGGCTGCCTAAATAACAGCCCGTCCTCCCGGTCGGCTCCCGCCCGATCGGACCAGGGCGTCGCAATGCGGGATGCTCCACCCGGGGCGTCGGGATCGGGTGGTCAAGACCAACTCCGGCTAGGTGCGGGAAAACTCGTCGTCAGAGTTCCCGCATTCGAAGCTCGCTGACGACTGCGCTCGGAGATGCCTTCGCCGACGGCTCAGCGGACCGGGGTTCGACTCCCCGCACCTCCACCACGAGTGCCAACGAGAAGTTGGCACCTGAAAAAACGAGAACCCGCCCCAGGGTCAATGGGTGGGTCTAGTCGTGTCTGAGCCGACAGGCGTGTTGGAGGCCGGCTCGATGCTGCTCAGGCTTTGTCAAGCCGGCACCACCTTGTCATGGGCTCGACCGACCAGGGGCTTGCGCCCAGTTCCCGGGTCGGCCGGTCGCCCCGTCGATCCAGTCGAGGTAAGGCTGGTGGGCGCGGTCGATGGGGAGGATCAGGATGGGCGGCACGTCGTAGGAGTGCATCTCAACGACGACAGACTCGATGAGCTCGAAATGCTCCGATCGGGTCTTGGCGATGAGCAGCACCTCACGGTCTTCGACTACCTCCCCCTGCCAGGTGTAGATGCTCTCGATGGAGGTCATCTGCACCCCGGCGGCCAGCCGGTCTTCCACGAGCCGCCGCGAGATCCTGCGGCTCTCGTCCTCGGAGCCACAGGTGATCAGGACCAGGGCATGTTGGCTCATTGCCGGGCGATCCTAGAGGTCGACCGGGGGCGAGAGTCATGGCCCAGTTCCCTCTTTGCCGGGTACCGAAAGGGACCGAAGTCCCTTCCAGCCGGGCGGGCCTCGAACGAGGATTGGGCCATGGAGACCGTGTCCGACGCATTCCTGCTCCAACTGGCCGGTATCGCCACATCACTCCTGGGGTTCTTCGTGATCGGGGTCTTTTTCTACGTGCAGCGCGGCATGTTCCCCCAGGCAGCCGAGCAGGCGAACAGGTATCTGCGGGCGGCCACCGGCACAATCATCCTCCTCTACGGGATGACCGTGATCCTGGCGATGAGCCTGGTGGCGTTGGAACCTGAGCGGGTTGCCCTGGTGTACTCGGTGCTCTCTCTCCTGCTGGTCTGGTCCGTGATCCGCACCAGCCAGTCGGTACGTCGACTGCACGAGGTACTCCAGATCCGCATCATGTCCCAGCTTGCCTTGTGGTCGGCTGCCGCCGTGATAGTCAGCGCTCCATGGCTCATGGGCGGATCGAGCCCGACACGCTCGCACCTCGCCTGGTCAGTCGCCATCGTCGGCATCTTCGCCTTTGCCAGCTCGGCCAGCCTGGTGCTTTCCACCCTCGACATCGCCACACTCGAGGCATCCGCATCGAAGGACATTTCGTCCGAGCCGGACGATCCCGGCAGGCGACCGGAAGGTGGCCTGGTGGAGGCTGGGCCCAGTGAAGGGGCCGGGTCGGATCGCACTTCCGCCTGAACGGCCCTAGCTTCTCGCTCATGGGCCTGATCGCCGACCTCGACTACGAGGCCCGGGTCCCGAGTGGTATCCAGAGCCTGGTTGGGCGGATCGCCGGGACAAGCCCGGCCGCCAGGGTCATGGCGCCACTCCTGCACTGGCTCGACCGTGTCTCTCACCAGGTGACGGGAGGCCGTGGGACCCTTTCATCATGGGCTGCCGGACAGGAGATCATCTGGCTATGGGTGGCCGGCCGCCACTCCGGCCGGGTGCGCCGGGTCCCCCTGATCCCCTTTCCCATAGGTGAGGACCTGGCAGTGGTCGGTTCCAACTTCGGCCGACCGGGCCACCCGGGATGGGTGCTCAACCTGGAGGCCAACCCGGAGGTGCAGGCGGAGATGGGGAAGAGGCGGGTCCCGGCGCAGGCCCGGGAAGCAGGACCGGAGGAGGCCGAGGCGGTGTGGCTTGTCGCCGGTGGGTTGTTCCCCGGGTATGCCCGCTACCGGAGCCAGGTGACCAACCGGCCGATCAAGGTGTTCATCCTGGAATCCCGCCGACGGTTACCGTCTTCGGAGTGAGCATTCCGGAGAGGGTGTCAATCACCGAGTCGGCGTCGAGAGACGGGTTGCAGTCTTTGGGAGCGCTCATCCCCACCGCGGCCAAGGCTCGTCTCATCGACGATCTGGCCGGTGCCGGCCTCACCACTTTCGACGCGGTGTCCTTCGTCAGTCCCCAGTGGGTTCCCCAGATGGCCGACGGGGCCGAGGTGGTGGCCGCGGTCACTGCTCCCGGGGTGACTCTCTGCGCCCTCGTTCCCAATGTCCAGGGGATGGAGGCGGCGCTTGCCGCCGGGCTCACCCACCTCGGAGTCCTCACCGCGGCCTCGGACACCTTCAGTCAACGCAATGTCAATGCCACCGTCGACGAGGCGATGCACCGAATCCGGCGGATCATCACCGAGGCTCCACCGGAGGCGTCCTTCCGGGGGTACGTCTCCACCGCGACCCATTGCCCTTTCGAGGGGGAGCAGGACCCCGATTGGGTGGCTCACCTCGCCGAGACCCTGGTCGAGTGGGGGGTGGACCAGGTCTATTTGGGGGAGACCATCGGAAAGGCGACGCCCTACCACGTGGAGAGGCTGCTCGGCGAGGTGCTGGAGCGGGTGCCGGTCGACCTGGTGGGGGTTCATTTCCACGACACCTATGGGCAGGCGATCGCCAACACCATGACCGCCCTCGACCACGGGATCGAACGGATGGATGCCTCGGCTGGTGGGCTCGGCGGCTGTCCCTACGCACCCGGGGCCACCGGCAACGTGGCCACCGAAGATCTGGTGTGGCTCCTCGACGGTTTGGGGGTGGATCACGGCGTCGACGGCCGACAGGTCGCCAGGGTGGCCCAGAAATTCTGCCAGGACCACAATCTGTCCTACAACAGCAGGGCAGGTCGGGCCCTGCTCGCTGCCGAGGAGGGCAAGTGAGGTCGATATACGTCGACGCAGACCTGGAGGCGATCCGACTGGCCGTCCGCGGGTTCGTCGAAAAGGAGATCGTCCCCAACGTCGAGACATGGGAAGAGAACCGGTCGGTTCCCCGGGAGGTGCTCGACGAGATGGGCAAGCTGGGTTTCTTCGGGCTCCGGGTTCCCGAAGATCACGGCGGTGTCGGTCTGGGGCACATCGCCACCGTGGTCTTCGCCGAGGAGCTGGGCAGGTGCACCTCGGGTGGGACCGCCATCACCGTCCTGGTGCACACCGATCTGGCCACCCCATATGTGACTCACTTCGGCTCCGACTCCCAAAAGGAGCGTTGGTTGCCGGGACTGCTGTCCGGGGAGTTGATGAGCGCCATCGGGGTCACCGAGCCCGACGCGGGCTCGGACGTCGCCGCAATGCGAACCTCGGCGCGTCGCGATGGCAGTGGCTGGAGGATCAACGGCACCAAGATGTTCATCACCAACGGTGGCTTCGCCGACCTGGTATTCATCGCAGCAAGGACCGATCCTGAGGCCAAGGGATCCCGGGGAATCTCGATCTTCGCCGTGGAGAAGGGCACCGGGGGGTTCACCGCCAGCCGGGCGCTGGAGAAAATGGGCTGGCACGCCTCCAACACCGCCGAGCTCATCCTCGAGGACGTCTGGGTTCCCGAGGACCATCTGATCGGTGAGGAGAATCGGGGTTTCTACTACATCATGCACAACTTCCAGAACGAGCGTCTGGCGGTGATGGGTCAGGCCTTGGGGGAGAGCCAGAAGGCGCTGGAGTTGACCATCGATTATGTGAAGGAGCGGGTTGCCTTCGGGGCCCCGCTATGGACCAAGCAGGCGATCCGTCAGCGGATCGCCATGCGTCAGGCCGAGGTCGACGCCGCCCGTGAGTTGGCCTACAAGACCGCCTGGCTGCTCGACCAGGGTGAAGATGCGGTGCGTCAAGTGTCGGAGGTCAAGGCTCTGGTCGGAGAGTTGTCCAACCGGGTGCTCTACGACTGCGTCCAATTCCACGGCGGCATGGGCTACGCCGCCGAGACTGCCATCGAGAGGATGTACCGGGACGTCAGGATCAACTCGATCGGTGGAGGCGCAACCGAGGTGATGCTCGACGAGGTGGCAAAGAGGTTGTAGCCCGGTCCTGGTAGGACCTGGGTTGAACAGCCCGCTGTCCTATGAGTGGAGCCCTGGCTGTTGCCGCCAGGGGTTTGGGGGTCGGGCTATCGATTGGGGACCTCCGAGGGTTCCAACGGGTGCCAGGACGTCTCCAGGGCCACCCACAGGGTTTTCGACACCGGGTAGAAGACCACGGGGAGGATGAGGTTCACACTCACGGTGATAGCCATCACCATTCTCCAGGGGACCTCGGGCCAGGTGGCCAGGGTGAGAAGGATGAACAGCCCGACGAAGGAGATGAAGGTGACCGTGGTGTTGATGGTCACCGCCCCCACCCAGTAGCCCTGTTCTCGTTCGAACCTGATCCCGCAACCCCGGCAGGTCTGCGCCATGGTGAACCAGGAGGTGAATGCCGGGGTGGAGCATCTGGGGCAACGCCGTCGCAGACCTCGCCAGACCCGGGTCGAGGTTGGCACCGGATGGTTCATCCTCTGAGAGTATCGTGACCAGGTGGATCCGACGGTTGCCGCCAGGCTTCGCCGCGAATACGAAGGCGCCGGCCTCGGCGAAGACGATATGGCTCCCGACCCCTTCACCCAGTTCGCCCAGTGGTTCGCCGGTGTCCTCGAAGCAGGGCTCGAAGAGCCAAATGCTTTCGTGGTGGCCACCGCTGATGCCGATGCCCGCCCGTCGGCGCGGGCGGTGTTGATGAAGGAAATTAGTCAAGATGGGATTGTGTTCTACACCGGAATGGAGAGCCGAAAGAGTGTCGAGCTCAAGGCCAATCCCCTTGGGGCGGCTACTTTCGTCTGGGTTCCCTTGCACCGTCAGGTCAGATTCGAGGGCACACTTGCCCCGGTCGGCGAGGAGGAAGCCGACGCCTATTTCGCCACCAGGCCCCGGGGAGCGCAGATCGCGGCACATGCCTCGGCACAGAGCACCGTGGTCGCCTCCCGTGAGGAGTTGGAGGAGTCCTTCCGGGTCTTTGATGAACGCTATCCCGACACGGTTCCCCGACCGGATGGATGGGGAGGATGGAGACTCGCTCCCGACTCGGTTGAGTTCTGGCAGGGACGCCCCAACCGCTTCCATGATCGCATCGTCTATCGGCGCTCCGCCGAGGGATGGCAGATGGAGCGCCTTTCCCCGTGAGAGTTCATGTCATCGGTTCGTCAGGAACCTATCCGGTAGCTGGGAGGCCCGCCTCCGGGTACCTCATCGAACACGGACCCACCAGGGTGTGGTGTGACGCCGGACCGGGGACCTTCGTCGCCATGCCGGTCGACGCCGACATGGTCGATGCGGTGGTCATCTCCCATCAGCATGCCGACCACTGCTCCGACCTGCTCACCGCCTTCCACGCCTGGACCTACCGACCGGAGCCTCGATCGGAGATACCGGTGTACGCCCCTCAATCGGTGTGGGACCGGGTCTCCGCCTTCGTCGACAAGGGCCAGGAGTCGGTGTTCGACCGTACCTTCTCCTTCACCCCGGTCGCCGACGGTGACCTCGCCCGGATCGGTGATATCGAGGTGCGGTTCGCCGAGATGGATCACTCGGTGCCCACGGTCGGCTCGCGCTGGGAAGCCACCGACCGTACCCTGTTCTACACAGGAGACACCGGGCCGGCCGGGGCCTGGCGTGAGTTGGCGCATGGTGTCGACGTGATGCTCAGCGAGGCCAGCTACCAGGAGTCGACCAAGGATCCCGCCTATCCCAAACACCTGAGCGCCGCCGAGGCCGCCGAGATCGCTCGTGAAGTAGGGGCCAAACGTTTGGTCCTGACCCATATACCCCCCTATCTCGACCGCGCCCGTTCGATTCACGAGGCCGAGCAGGTCTTTGATCGCCCGGTGACCCTGGCGACTCCCCGGGCGAGCTTCGACGTCTGACGCAGCCTGGTTAGCGTTGCCGAAGTGTCCGATCGTCCCCCAGATCAACTCCGTCCTGTCAGTCTCGAGCTTGGATTCACCGAGTCGACGCCAGGGTCGGTCCTGATCTCCATGGGAAGGACGCGGGTCCTGTGCACCGCTTCCGTGGAGACCGACGTGCCCCGCTGGATGTCCGCCTCCGGCAAGGGCTGGGTCACCGCCGAGTACGCCATGCTCCCCGGCTCTTCACCCGAGAGGGTGCGCCGCGACCACGTATCGGGTGGGAGGGCCAAGGAAATCTCGAGGCTGATCGGCAGGGCTCTCCGGGCCGGAGTAGACACCAGGGCCATGGGTGAGCTGATCGTCAGGGTGGACTGTGACGTCATCGAGGCCGACGGTGGTACCCGCACCGCGGCGATCACCGGCGGATGGGTTGCGATGCATCAGGCGTTCCAGGATGCGGTTGACACGGGCGTGCTCGAGCGTCTGCCGATCATCGACGAGATCGCCGCAGTCTCCGTGGGGATCGTCGACGGGACCTCCTGGCTGGACCTCGACTACGAGAAGGATGTCGCCGCCGAGGTGGACATGAACGTGGTGATGACGGGGCGGGGCCTGCTGGTTGAGGTTCAGGGAACCGCCGAGAAGGTGCCCTTTTCCAGGGGCGACCTCGACGCTCTGCTCGACCTCGCCACTTCGGGGATCGAAGAGCTGCACGATCTGCAGAGGAGGGCGGTGGCCGATTGATCCCCCGGCTGGTGATCGCGACCAAGAACCAGGACAAGCTGGCCGAGATGAAGGCGATCCTCGAGGCCACCGGTCTCGTCGGTGAGGTGGTGGACGGGCTCGACTGGCCCGATGTCGAGGAGAGCGGGACCACCCTGGAAGAGAACGCCCTGCTCAAGGCGAGGTCGGTGGCCGAGGCCACCGGGCTCCCTGCCCTGGGTGACGACACCGGCCTGGAGGTCGATGCGCTGGGAGGAGAGCCTGGGATTCACGCTCGCCGGTTCGCCGGGGCGGAGGCCAGCTACGACGACAACCTCGAATTGCTCCTCGAACGTCTCGACGGAATCGAAGACAGGTCGGGACGATTCCGGACGGTGGTCGCCCTGGTCTTCCCCGACGGGTCCGAGTTCATCGCCGAAGGCACCCTGGAAGGGGAGATCATCGGGGAGCGACGGGGGAGTGGCGGCTTCGGATACGACCCGGTGTTCCTGATCGGCGACAAGACCCTGGCCGAACTGGAGGAGACGGAGAAGAACAACGTGTCCCATCGCTCCCGGGCACTCCTTGCCCTGGCCGCCGAGCTGACGGCCGGTTGATGACCAGGGTGGTGGTGATTGGGGCCGGATTCGCCGGACTCAACGCGGCGAAGACACTGAAGCGGGCCGCGGTGGAGGTCGTGGTCGTCGACCGTCGTAACTTCCACCTCTTCCAGCCGCTCCTCTACCAGGTGGCTTCGGCCGCCCTCAATCCGAGCGACATCGCCTACCCGATCCGCTCGGTGTTCCGCCGCCAGGGGAATCTCTCCTCCGTGATCCTGGCGTCGGTGGTCGGGACCGACCTCCCAGCCAGAGAGGTGATCCTCGACGACGGTGAGCGCGTGGGGTACGACTATCTGATAGTGGCCACCGGCGCCAGTCACTCCTACTTCGGGCGAGCTGACTGGGCCGAGCTCGCCCCTGGCTTGAAGACCCTGGAGGACGCGGTGGCCATGCGCCAGCGAATCTTGACCGCCTTCGAAATGGCGGAGCGCTACCCGGAGCGGGCCGCTGAGCTGCTCACCTTCGTGGTGGTCGGCGCCGGACCAACCGGGGTGGAGTTGGCCGGGGCATTGATGGAGATCGCGGTCCATGCCCTGAATCGTGAGTTCCACCGCATCGACCCTTCCGGGACGCGGGTGGTCCTGGTCGAGGGGGCCGACCGGGTTCTCCCGGTCTATCCCGAGGATCTCTCGGCAAGCGCTCGGCGCCAGCTGGAGGCGATGGGGGTGGAGGTGGTCACGGGCGAAATGGTGTCGGTCATCGACCCGCAGGGGGTCACCATGTCGAGTGGTCAGCGCATTGATGCAGCCACGGTGCTCTGGGCGGCCGGGGTCGAGGCCTCTCCGTTGGGGTCGATGCTCGGGGGAGAGACCGATCGCAGCGGACGGATGCAGGTGAGGTCCGACCTCTCCCATCCCCAACATGCCGAGGTATTCGTCGTCGGCGACCTAGCCACCATTCCCGGAGTTCCCGGTGTGGCCCCGGCGGCGATCCAGATGGGTCGTCACGCCGCCCGGATGATCATCGGCGACCTGCGAGGGGAGGAGAGGAAGCCCTTCCGCTACCGGAACAAGGGCTCGTTGGCCACTATCGGCAGGGCCCGCGGCGTGGCCGACTTCGGTCGACTCCGCTTTGGTGGGTTCGTCGCCTGGGCGTCCTGGCTGGCGGTCCATATCTTCTACCTGATCGGCTTCCGCAACCGAGCTTTGGTGCTGGCCTCCTGGGCTTGGAGCTATCTCACCTTCCGCCGAGGAGCCAGGATCATCACCGGGATCCCCCCGGCACCACCGGGCTGAAGGTCGATGCACTTGGGGTCGCATCCCGATCGAGCTTCATGGCGATCCCAGGTCGTCGCCACCAACTGCCACCAGTTCACCACCGAAGACGACCACATCGAAGATGTCCTGCCAGTCGGGTCCTCCCAAGCTGGGGGCCTGCACCCTGGTCCAGACGAGACCGCTATCGGAGATCCAGATGGCCGCGTCGAAGTCGGCCCCGGTGTCGAACTCGCCTGACATTGCCTGCCGAGGATCGGGGTTGGCAGTACCGGTTGCCACCAGCCGGTCGCCCCAGCCGACGACTCGATACATCAGCTCGTCACCAACTCCCCCCGGCCTGCTCGGGTCGGGCACGCGTTCCCAAGTCCGACCGTCAGGCGACAACCACACCGCTGCCGAGAAGCGGCTATCGGCGCCTCTGCCCAGGAAGTAGATCCGCTCGTAGGTCTCTTCGATGCCGACCGCCACCAATCGTCCTCCCGCCATTGTGGCCGACGAGATCGACTGGACACCGGGGCCGCCCAGGGACGGCTCGGGGACCGGGTCCCAGTCGACTCCGTCATCAGTTGTCCATGCCCCGGCGTCGGTGCCGGCGCGTCCCACCGCGATCACCCGGCCACCGGCCACGACCATGTCATGTATCGCCGCCGGCTCTGCCCCACTCGACTGGATCACCTCCGCGGTCCAGTCGAGGCCATCGCTCGTCGTCCACACCGAAGCCCGGTCCCCCAGCCACCCTCCTACCAGGATGAGATCGCCGAGGACGACGATCGAGCTGGCTCCTGCCGGCTGCTTGCTGCTCAGGTTGGCGTGCTCGACCCGGGTCCAAGCTTCGCCGTCAGGTGAGATCCAAACGGCCGGGTCGGTCTCCTCGGGGCCGCCGGTGATTCCGATGGCGACCAGCCCGGCAGGGGTGACCGCCACCCTGCTGATCAACGTCTCACCAGGACCGGCGAGGGAAGGCTGATCGACGGAACGCCAGGTTCGCCCGTCGGCCGAAACCCAGACCCGACCCCTCATCTCGCCGTCGGACCGGTGGAGACCAACCGCGACGAGAGCATCCCCCAGTTGGGTCACTCCGAGCATCTGCTGGTCTCCCGGCCCGCCGAGCTCGCTGCCGACGATACGCTCCCATGTGGTCCCGTCCTCGGAGACCCACACCGCAGCGTTCCCGGTCGGGCCGCCCGAGCCATCCCCACAGGCGGCTGGGATCACGAGCAGCCAAGCCACCCAGAGCCTGGTGGCCATCCTTTTCAGGGTCGGTCTCCGTCGATGATCAGGCGGGCGGTGATCGAGTCGATAGTGGTCATCCGGGCGGCTGTGCTCTGATCGACCGGGGTGATCAGGACCATCACCGTGAGGAGCATGATCACTGTCATCGTCACGAGGGCGGCGATCTGCTTTGGTGACAGAGGGTGGTTGGCGGGCATTGGCTCCTTCCTGATTCGCTGCCCCCAGTGTTCGACAAGCCGTGCCCGAGGTCATCGGGGCCACCACCAGAGTCCTCCCAGGGTTTTCCCTCATTGCCGGAGCCAGCGGAGAACAGCTAGGACTCGCCGGTTGGTGTCGTGGTCGGCGGCGAGATCGAGTTTCTGAAAGATGCTCCGCACGTGGGCCTCCACCGTCTTCTCGCTCATGTACAGGGTGTCGGCTATCGCCGAATTGGCCCGACCCTCGGCCATGGCTTCCAAAACTTCTCGTTCCCGATCGGTCAGCCGGGCCAGCGAGTCGTCACGTCGTTGTCTCCCCACCAGTTGAGACACCACCGATGGGTCTATGACCGTCCCTCTTTGGGAAACACGGTGGAGAGCATCGATGAAGTCGGCCGGGGTGCTGATCCGCTCCTTGAGCAGGTAGCCAACACCCTCCGCGCCTTGAGAGAGGAGCTCCAGGGCGTAATGGGGCTCGACGTATTGGGAGAGGATCAACACCGCCAAGTCAGGAAACTCGCCCCTGAGCTCGATGGCCGCCTGGAGTCCGTCGGCCCTATTGGTGGGAGGCATCCGCACGTCGACGATGCACAAGTCGGGAGGGTCTGCCCTGACACGCTTCTTCAAGGAGACGGCGTCGCCGACTTCGGCGGCGATCTCGAACCCATCATCTTCGAGCAGTCGGACCAGGCCGGCTCTCAAGAGGACCGAGTCTTCGGCCACCACCACCCGCATGTCAGGGCTCCGCACCGAGTGGTATAAGCGCCTGGATCTTCGTTCCTCCCAGATCGCTCGAGCCAACCTCGAGAACCCCTCCCACGGCGCCCACCCGGTCTCGGAGCCCTTGGATCCCGGCGCCGGCCGGGTCGACGCCACCGCGACCGTCGTCTTCCACCACTACTTTCAGCGTCCCTTGCTCGGGGCCGGTGGCGACCCGGGCATGACTTGCACCGGCGTGCTTGAACACGTTGGCCAACGATTCGGCTATCACGTAGTAGGCGGTGATCTCGATTGCGCCGGGGTGGCGTTGGGGGTCGATGTCGAGATCTACCGGTATCGGCGCCCGGTCGACGAGGCTGGAAACCGCCGGGCCGAGTCCAGCCTGTTCGAGGATCGCCGGGTGGGTGCCCCGCGCCAGCTCACGGAGCTGGCTGATCGCCATGTCAGCGTCCTCGGCTGCTGCGGCGAGGAGCTGGGCCACAACGTCCTGCTCTCCGTCATGACCGAGCGCCCGACGGAGTGTGGACGCCAGGACGACCAGGCGTTGCTGTGCACCATCGTGGAGATCCCGTTCCACCGACCGCCGTGCCTCGTCGGTTGCCTCCACCAGCCTGCGTCTGGAGTCTTGGAGCTCGATGAGCTGGGCTCGTAGCTCCGCCTCCAGCCGGGCGTTGGAGAGGGCCAAACCGGCCGCGGCGCCGGCGGACCTGACCAGACTCTCCTCTATCGATGGGTCGTGGATGATCGAGACCTCGGGATCCACCCGGGTGATGACGTCGCGACTTTCAGGTGCCACCGGCCGTCCGGTGACGTCGACGAGATCACCTGAGGCGCTGGAGTGGAAAGCCAAAATCGACTCCGGGTCTCCGAGGACGATCCTGAGACGCTTCTCGAGGTCGCTCGCCGAAGAAGCCTGGCCCAGGTCGCCGAACATTTCCCCGACCCGGGCTTGGGAGAGCCGTGATTGGAACAGACCGACCAGGATCACCAAAGGGAGGATCATCAGCAGACCGTTCTGCAGGTAGAGGTTCCACCGATCGGGGAGGGGACTGGGCACGAAGCCACCACCGGAAGCCGCGGGCGGGACCCCTGAAGGCCCGCTGCCGATGTAGCCGATGATCGGGAGAACGACCATCAGCACGAAGAGGGGGCCGACGATCAGCAGCAGCCTGGTGAGTGGTCGGCGACCGACAGGGCTCGACCCCAGCCAACGGTTCATCAGTGTCAGCACGATCACGGTGAAGACCATGGCGGCCAGCCCCTGCCCGGCGACGTAGATCCCGGTCTCGAGGCGCGGGTCGGCTGCGATGAAGAGGAGGTGCTGCGGGCAACAATCCGGGTCATCGATCCCCCGGTAGAAGTCGACCCGTGTCAGGGCGCCAAGCCCCAGCAAGAGGACGATTGCCACCCAGGCTCTCGCCGCCCATTGTTCCCAACGCCGGAGGACGCCCATGGGGTACATGTAGAGGATCACGAACAGGATGCCGTAGAGCGACACAGCCCAGCCCAATGCGTGCCACTGGAACCTGGGGGCGGTGAACACCAGCGAGCCGATCCAGATCAGACCGAACAGGACCATCCATCCACCCAGCCTGTTGTGTGAGGATCGATGCCGGGCTGCCATCCCGGCAATGAGGAACGCCCAGCCCACTCCGAGTTGTACCCACAATCTCTCGGGAAGGTCGAGGGTCAATCCGTACCGGTCGAGCGACCATTGCTGCACGGCGAATGCCATCCCGCTTAGAGCAACGCCTGCGATCACGATCGGCCGGGGTCCCGTCACTTCCCCCGAATCCTGACACAGTCGTGGGGGGCCGGGCATCGGGGATAACCCCAGAGTTCGCTCGTCGGACCCTGAGAATGCGACGGAAGGTCTGGTGCCACGTCAAGAACCCGCCGGACATGATCGTGCATTTGCACCCAGTGGCGTTTTTCGATACCCGGTGCAAATGCAATGCAGCCATGCTTGGGGCGTGGCCGCCGAGGTTTGTGCGGGCGAGAGGACTCGAACCTCCACGGGTGTCACCCCACAGGGACCTAAACCCTGCGCGTCTTCCAGTTCCGCCACGCCCGCTTAGG
>CAZNDH010000039.1:0-12762 GCA_964571765.1 uncultured Acidimicrobiaceae bacterium | reverse complement strand
AGCGAACACGCGTTCGGAGCGGCCGGGGATTACACTGTCGTAACTCAGGCGACCAGGCGAGAGAGTGTCAACCGATTCGATACTGATACGGGGCGCCCGTGAGCACAACCTGAAGAACCTCACGGTTGAGCTGCCCCGGGACAAGTTGATCGTGTTCACCGGCATCTCCGGGTCGGGCAAGTCGTCGTTGGCCTTCGACACCATCTACGCCGAAGGGCAGCGTCGCTATGTCGAGTCGCTCTCCGCCTACGCCCGTCAGTTCCTCGGGCAGATGGACAAGCCCGACGTCGACTTCATCGACGGGCTATCTCCGGCGATCTCCATCGACCAGAAAACCGCCTCCCGCAACCCACGGTCAACGGTTGGCACAGTCACCGAGGTCTACGACTATATGCGGCTCCTCTGGGCCCGGATCGGGGTGCCCCACTGTCCCAACGACGGGACCCCAGTAGAGCGTCAAACCCCCCAACAGATCGTCGACCGCATCCTCGAGCTGGAGGAAGGCACCCGCTTCCAGGTGCTGGCACCGGTGGTGCGAGGCCGCAAGGGTGAATACGAGGGACTCCTCACAGACCTGGCCAAGCAGGGTTTCGCCCGTGCCCGGATCGACGGCGAAGTACGCGAGCTCACCGATGAGATTCGACTCGACCGCTACCACACCCACACCATCGAGGTGGTCGTAGATCGTCTGGTACGCAAGGAGGGAATGCAGCAGCGACTCACGCAATCCCTGGAGACCGCACTCACCCTGGCCGAAGGAGTCGCCGACATCGAGATCGTCGAGGGGGCGACCCTCACCTTCTCCCAAAGCCTGGCGTGCTCCATATGCGGTCTCAGCTTCGAGGACCTCCAGCCCCGGAATTTCTCCTTCAATAGCCCATACGGCGCCTGCACTACGTGCTCCGGTATCGGCACCCGCTATCAGGTCGACTCCGACCTGGTGATCGCCGACCCCGACCTGTCGCTCAGCGAAGGGGCCATCCCGATGTGGTCATCCAACCGTATGCGCTATTACCACCGCCTCCTCGGCGGGCTCGCCGAGCACTACGGGTTCTCGATGGCCACTCCGTGGAAGGACCTGCCCAGCGATGTCCGGGAGAAGATCCTCCACGGCACCGGCCCGGAGCGGATCACCGTCGAGTACCTCAACCGCTTTGGTCGGAAGCGGAAGTGGGACGCCACCTTCGAAGGGGCCATCCCCTTCCTCACCCGACGGCACGAGAGCGCCGACAGCGACTCGGCCAGGGAGTACTACCAGGAGTACATGGCCGAGGTTCCCTGTGACGTCTGCCACGGCGGCCGGCTCAACGCGATCTCGCTGGCGGTGACCATCACCGGACGCAACATCGCCGAGGTCACCGAGCTCTCCCTCGGTGAAGCCCAAAACTTCTTCGACACCCTTCAACTGAGCGAGCGCGACGCCCATATCGCCGAGTTGGTCCTCAAAGAGATCAAGGCCAGACTCCGCTTCCTGCTCGACGTGGGCCTCGACTACCTGACGCTCGCCCGGTCAGCGGCGACCCTGGCCGGGGGTGAGGCCCAGAGGATCAGGCTGGCCACTCAGATCGGCTCCGGGCTGGTCGGGGTGCTCTACATCCTCGACGAACCTTCGATCGGGCTCCACCAGCGGGACAACCAGCGTCTCATCGAGACCCTGCTCCGCCTGCGGGACATGGGAAACACCCTGATCGTGGTGGAACACGACGAGGAGACCATCCGTGTGGCCGACCATATCCTCGACATCGGTCCCGGTGCCGGCGAACACGGAGGAGCAATCGTCGCCCAGGGGACCCTGGCCGACATCAAGGCAGCTCCCGACTCGATGACCGGCGACTACATGGCGGGCCGCCGCCAGATCGAACAGCCCTTGTTCCGCCGGGAAGGGGATGGCGAGGCCATCGAGGTGGTCGGGGCCACCGAGAACAACCTGCAGAACCTCGACGTGAGGTTCCCCCTCGGCGTGTTCACCGCCGTCACCGGGGTCTCGGGGTCTGGCAAGTCGACCCTGGTCGAAGAGATCCTGTGGAAGGGTCTCGCCTCCAAGGTCAACCGGGCCCGGGTGGTTCCCGGGCGGCACAAGCGGATCACCGGCATCGAGCACATCGACAAGGTGATCGACATCGACCAGTCGCCCATCGGGCGGACCCCCCGGTCCAATCCGGCGACCTACACCAAGCTGTTCGACCACATCAGGGAGCTGTTCTCCCAGACCACCGAGGCCCGTGCCCGCGGTTACAAGCCGGGACGGTTCTCCTTCAACGTCTCCGGGGGACGCTGCGAGGCATGCAGGGGCGACGGCACCATAAAGATCGAAATGCACTTCCTCCCCGATGTCTACGTCCCCTGTGAGGTGTGCGGCGGCAAGCGGTACAACCGGGAGACACTGGAGATCCTGTGGAAGGGTCACAACATCTCCGACGTCCTGGCCATGTCGGTCGAGGAGGCGCTGGGATTCTTCGAGCATCAGCCCAAGATCGTCCGCATCCTCCAGACGCTGTACGACGTCGGGCTGGGCTACATCCGCCTCGGACAACCGGCTACCACCCTCTCCGGCGGGGAGGCGCAACGAATCAAGCTGGCCTCCGAGCTGGGAAGGCGATCGACCGGTCGCACCTTCTACATCCTCGACGAGCCGACCACCGGACTTCACTTCGAGGACATCCGCAAGCTCTTACAGGTCCTGCAAAGGCTGGTCGACTCGGGAAACACCGTGGTGGTCATCGAGCACAACCTGGACGTGATCAAGACGGTGGACCACGTCATCGATCTGGGTCCCGAGGGAGGGAGCGGAGGGGGTCGGGTCATCGCCGAGGGTTCACCGGAACAGGTAGCCCAGGTGGGGGAGAGCTACACCGGCAAGTTCCTCCGTGAATTGACCGGCGGGTAGTCGGGTAGAGATGACCACTATGAGTGGCGAGAGCGCCGAGGTAGGCTGTGCGGCGAGTGGAGGGCGAAATGGATGGATGGGGCAGGGGAAGCGAACGTGGCTTCGAGGATTTGAACGGTAGGCATGCCGTGGTCTTGGGTGGGGCCGGGTTTCTCGGATCCCACGTCTGTACCTGGCTGATCGACGCCGGGGCCCGGGTGACCTGCCTGGACAACATGATCACCGGGTCGGCCGACAATGTGGGACACCTCATCGACGACCCCCGGTTCCGCCTGGTCGACTACGACGTCACCGGCTACCTCCATGTTCCCGGCGACGTCCACTACGTGCTCAACTTCGCATCACCCGCCTCGCCGGTGGACTATCTGAAGTGGCCGATCCACACCCTCAAGGTGGGGGCCTTCGGCACCCACAAGGGCTTGGGGCTGGCCAGGGAGAAGGGTGCGGTCTTTCTCCTCGCCTCAACCTCGGAGGTCTACGGCGATCCGCAGGTCAACCCCCAGCCCGAGTCCTACTGGGGCAACGTCAATCCCATAGGGCCCCGCGGGGTCTACGACGAGGCTAAGAGGTTCGCCGAGGCGATCACCCTGGCCTATCACCGCGAGCACGGCATGGCCACCAGGATCGTCCGAATCTTCAACACCTATGGGCCGAGGATGCGGGCCAACGACGGCCGGGCGGTTCCCACTTTCTTCAAGGCGGCCTTGGAGAACCGACCTCTGCCGATTCACGGCGACGGAACCCAGACTCGATCGTTGTGCTACGTCGACGACGAGGTCGAGGGGATCCTGCGCCTGCTGCTCTCCGATGAAACCGGTCCGGTCAATATCGGCAACCCCGAGGAGGTCACCGTGCTCGAGCTGGCCGAGATGGTCCAGGATGTGGTGGGCCACTACCCCGGCGTCGAGTTCCTTCCCCGCCTCACCGACGACCCGTCGGTACGTCGCCCCGACACCACCAAGGCCGAGGATCTCCTTGGCTGGAAGGCGGAGATTCCGCTCCGGACCGGCCTGGAGCGTACCCTTCCCTGGTTCCGGGAGACACTCGGCTACACCAGCTGATCGTCGTCGGGGAGGCGGCCTCCGCCATCCGATACCGACGCGGGGCCTACCATCGCGGCGAACAGGGGGTAGGTAGACATCATCAGCATCGAGAAGACCAGGAGCTCGAGGGTGTCACCCATGAGCAGGGTTATCGATGCGTGGAGACCCGTTCCGACGACAAAGGCCGCCTTCTGGAGCCTCGGGCTCCACAGGGCCAAAGCGAGGAAGGCTTCGACGACGACGGTGACAACGGCGAGGCTTCCCAGGACCCGCGGGGTGAGCGCCGGCGATGGCACCGTGACCACCCCGTTGTGGAGGACCCCGGCGAGGACCCGACCCGACAGGAAGTCGTCGTTGAGCTTGGTGATCGAAGAGAACCCGTAGACCAGGGAGACCTGGATCATGATCAGCCACACCGGCCACAAGGGGACCGGGTGTGGCCGTCGCTCCACCGACAGCGCCGCCCCCGAGTCGGCCAGTGTCAGCAACAGCACCAATAGCGACATCAGATACAGGTGGTTGCTGTAGGTCTGCAGGTCGAGGGCGAGAAGGAAGACCAGGCAGAGGAGCAGGATCGTACCGGTGACCGGGACCCGCCAGCCGACCGTGAAGAGGACCCCGCTCACCAGCCAGACCCCGACCAGGGTGAAGGCCAGTGCTCGGGTCGGCTGAGGCATCCACTGGAAGACGGGGGCGGTGAGGTAGGAGGGGTCGGCGAGGCGGAGCAATACCGGCAGGGCCACCAGCGATCGCACGATGGCCGCAAGGCCGACGCCGATGCGAGTGATGCCCAGGGCTCGCGCATCCACCGGGTCGACCAACCGGCTCAACATCGGTGCTCACCAGAGTCCCATACGATCCTTTCGGCAGAGGGGTTGCGGGCGCAGAGGAACGGGGGGATCAGGGTCTCCAGGTCGAGGTCGCCTCGGGCCCGCGCCATGACCGTGCGGGGTGAGACCGGGACTTCGTCGTCGGGGGTGACCACCACGAAGACCGTGGCCGGTGAGGCCCGGGAGAACATCTGCCAGCCGAAGCGCTGCATACCGTCGGAGCCGGTGAAGAGCCGGGCGACGGGGATGGTGATCTGGGCGATCAGGAAGAAGGCCACCACCGCCGCGGCGAACCCCGGTCTCCATCGCCATCCGACCATGCCCATCAGGCTACGACCGACACGCCTCTGCCACCGGGAGCCTGGCGACCTACTCTCCCGGGCATGACCTGGGAAGCTCTCGGAGATTGGTGGATGGAGGAGATCGACGACGATCCCGCCTACGAGGGGGTGGTGACTCCGCTGCTCCTCGAGGTGCTCGACCCGACCGCGGGATGTCGCTACCTCGACCTCGGCGCCGGAGAGGGACGGGTGATGCGTCGGCTGGCAGCCTTGGGCTCGGTGGTGGTGGGCATCGATGTCAACGAGGATCTGGCTCGTACGTCGAGCATGACCATGATCGGGCGGATTCCCGACATCCCCATCGCCGATCGCTCGGTCGACGGGGTGTACGCGGTGCTGGTGCTGGAACACCTCCCCGAACACACCAGGTTCTTCGCCGAAGCCGCCCGGGTCACCCGACCCGGGGGAGTGCTGGCCGTGGTGATGAACCACCCGGCGTGGACGGCTCCCGAGGCTACGCCGATCACCGACGGCGATGGTGAGCTGCTCTGGCGGCCGGGACAATACTTCAGGGCCGGTCCCACCCGGGTCACCAGCAGAGGGAGGACCATAACCTTCCACCATCGCAGCCTGGCCTCCCTGCTATCCACCGCGGCGTCATGCGGTTGGGCCCTGGAGGTCCTGGTGGAACGGCCCCACCACGAGCCCGACCTGATGCCGGCTGTGCCCCACCTGCTGGCCAGTCGCTGGCGCCTCCTACCCTGAGAGGTGATGTTCGAAAGGCCTCGATCAGGCGACATCCCGGTCAAGCCCGGCGCCTATCTGTTCCGTGATCAGCATGGAAAGGTGATATATGCGGGTAAGGCGAAGAGCCTCCGGGGCAGGGTGATGTCCTATTTCGGCGCCGGGCTCCACCTGCGCACCCAGGCAATGGTCGATGCCGCCCGAACCGTGGAGTGGATCATCACCGACTCCGAAGTGGCAGCCCTGATGCTGGAATACTCGCTGATCAAGCAGCATCGGCCCCGGTTCAACATCAGATTGGTCGACGACAAGTCCTACCCCTATCTGATGATCACCCGGACCCAGGAATGGCCCCAGGCCTTGGTCACCCGGGGAAAGAAGCGCAAGGGCAACGAGTACTTCGGGCCCTACGCCCACACCTACGCGATCCGGAAGACCCTCGACCAGCTCCTCCGCACCTTCCCGGTGCGCACCTGCTCAAATGCCCTGTTCGAGCGTCAGCGCAACCAGGGTAGGCCCTGCCTCCTATTCCACATCGAAAAGTGCTCGGGGCCGTGCATCTCGGCGGTGGAGCCAGATGCCTACGCCGGGATGGTCGAGGGGCTGGCTGCCTTCCTTAACGGTGACACCGAGGGGGTGCTCGCCGACCTCGAGCAGCTGATGTGGGAGGCAGCCGGGCGGGAGGAGTTCGAGCTCGCCGCTCGCCATCGTGACCGAATCGAGGACGTTCGCCGGGCGATGCTGCGTCAGGAGGTGGTCACCGAACGGCCCGAGGACTTCGACTTGGTGGCTTTCCATGGTGACCAATTGGAATCGGCCTTCCAGGTTCTCAACGTGAGGAGGGGAAGGGTGGTGGGTCGTCGGGGGCTGATCGTCGACCGGGTCGAGGATCTCGACGACGCGGAACTGATGGCCCGGGTCATTCTGCAGCTCTATGGCGAGGAGCCGCCGCCTCGGGAGGTCCTGGTGTCGGTTGAGCCGGCCGAGGCCGGGTTGCTCGAAGAGTGGCTGGCAGAGTCCAGAGGCTCGAAAGTGGGGCTGCGGGTACCGCAACGGGGAAGCAAGAGGCGACTCATGGAGACCGCGGCGACCAACGCCGCCGAAGCCTTCGCCCGGCATCGCATGAGCCGCCAACGCGACCACAACGCCCGGGCCAAGGCGCTGAGGTCACTCCAGGAGGAGCTCGGGCTCTCCCGGGCTCCGCTGCGGATCGAGGCCTACGACGTATCCACCCTCCAGGGGACCAACACCGTGGCCTCGATGGTGGTCCTCGAAGACGGGCTTCCCAAACGTGGGGAGTATCGGCGGTTCAAGATCCGCAACGTGGAGGGCCAGGACGACTTCGCCTCGATGGAGGAGACCATCCGGCGCCGCTTCCGGGCTTACCTGCGGGATCGAGATCGCCCCCTGCCCGAGCAAGGCAGGTTTGCCTATCCGCCCAGCCTGGTGGTGATAGATGGCGGTCCCGGTCAGCTGGGGCGAGCGGTCAAGGTGCTCGACGAGCTCGACCTGGACATACCGGTCATCGGCTTGGCAAAGCGGATGGAGGAGGTCTTTCTTCCCGGCGATCCCGAGCCACTCCGGATCCCCAGGGACGCCGACGCTCTCTACCTGTTGCAGCAGGTCCGGGACGAGGCACACCGATTCGCCCTGGCATACCACCAGCAGCTCCGGTCCAAGTCGATGGTCGACTCCGTCCTCGACGATGTCCCCGGGGTGGGCCCCAAACGCAAACGGGACCTGATCAAGCACTTTGGCTCGTTGAAGAGGATGCGCCAGGCCGGGGTCGACGAGTTGGCCCGAGTGGTGCCCGGGCCGGTGGCTGCCGACCTGTACTCTGCCCTCCACGAATAATTCGAGGGAAGCCATGGAGCTGCCTGCCACCGACGCCCCCCATGTGCTCGTTGTCACCGGCATGTCCGGTGCCGGGCGTTCCAGTGTCGCCAAGATCCTCGAGGACCTGGGCTACGTGGTCATCGACAACCTGCCACCTGCCCTCCTCGAGTCGGCTGTCGAGTCCCATGACATCCCCGAGGAGCACGTCCATCTGGCGGTGGTCATCGACTCCCGAGGAGGGCTTCCTATCGACGAGCTCAAGGAGGCGATGATGTCTCTGGGGAGGGACAACGTCATCACCCGGGTGGTGTTCATCGATGCCGACGACGACGTGATCATCGGGCGCTACGAGGAGAACCGCCGTCCCCATCCCCTGGGGCTGGACACCATCGCCGAGTCGATCGCTGCCGAGCGGGAGGTGCTCGATGAACTCCGGGAGATGGCCGATGTGGTCATCGATACCTCGTCGTTGAACGTGCATGATCTGCGCGACCGGGTCACCGCGATGTTCAGCGAGACGGAGGCTCCCCGTCCGATGAGGGTGTCGATCAGGTCTTTCGGCTTCAAGCACGGGACTCCTCGTGATCTCGACCTCCTCTTCGACGTGCGCTTCCTTCCCAATCCCCATTGGGTTCCCGACCTTCGTGACCTCGTAGGCACCGACACCGTGGTCCGCGAGTATGTCCTCGGGGCCGAGGGCGCCGAGCAGTTCGTCGAGCGAGTCGACGAACTGCTGGAGTTTCTGATTCCGCGGTTCGAGTCCGAGGCCAAGTCATACCTGGCCATCGGGATCGGGTGTACCGGGGGCCATCATCGCTCGGTGGCCATCGCCGAGGAGCTTGCCCGGCGACTCGCCCGCCACGGTGTGCAGGCCTCGGTGCGGCATCGGGACATCGAGAGGTGAGGACCGATACCGAGACTGCGCTCGAGCCCTTGCTGCTCGACCCCCAGGGTCCGTCGGTGGTCGCCATCGGTGGAGGACACGGTCAGGCAGCAGCACTGGAGGCGATTCAGACCTTTGCCGGCGACATCTGCGCCTTGGTGACCGTGGCAGACGACGGGGGGTCTTCGGGACGGCTCACCGAGCTGGGCATCCCGCCGCCAGGCGACGTGCGCCGCTGCCTCCTCGCCCTCACTCCCGAACCCAGCCTGTGGTCGGAGTTGTTCGCCCATCGCTTCCGTGACGGCGACATCGCCGAGCACTCACTGGGCAATCTGATCCTTGTCGCCCTGACCGACATCCTCGGCGACTTCTCCTCCGCCGTGGCCACTGCCGAGCGGATGTTGGGCGCCCTGGGCCGGGTGATCCCGGTTGCCGAGGATCCCTTGACCCTGAAGGCGGTCGTCGATGATCGTGAGGTGGTGGGCCAGGGGGCGATCGCCCGTTCCCGGGGGACGATCAGCCGGCTCTCCATCGAGCCCTCGGACACCCCGGCGAGCCGGCACGCGTTGGCGGCGGTGGCCGGGGCGGACCAGATCGTGATCGGCCCGGGAAGCCTGTACACCTCGCTGATCCCGGCGCTGATGGTGCCCATGCTCGCCCCAGCGGTCCTCAGTTCGCCCGCTCAGAGGGTGTTCGTGGTCAACCTGGTCACCCAGGACGGGGAGACCTTGGGGCTCACCGGGGGCGACCACCTTCATGCGCTTCGAGTTCATGCCGGGATCGAGGGTCCAGGGGTGGTGGTGGTTCACGATGGCCCACTGACGGTTCCACCTGGCCACGACGCGGTGACCGTCGACTCGGCTAGCGCTGCCCAGTACGGGTGGCGGGTGGTCACCGCCGACGTGGTCGACCATGACGCCGACTGGCCGGCTCACGACCCGGTCAAGCTGGGTCGAATCCTCGAGGAGCTGTGGACCGCTCCGGGGTGATCACCAGTAGTCCCCCCGCATCTCGGAAGGGTGGCGGAGTTCGGAGGATGTCGCCTGTCCCATGATGGTGTACTTCCTAGGAGAGCTAACGGCCACCGGAGGGCGGCCTGAAGCCTCACCATGGCCTCTAGGCTCGCGCACAAGTGACAGGAGGCGGTGGCACGAAGCGGTATCTCACTCTCGACGACGTAGACGTCGCCGGTTTGAGCGTCCTGGTGCGTTCCGACCTCAACGTGCCCCTGGATCGGGGTGCGGTGGCCGACGACTTCAGGATCAGGGCCGCCTTGCCCACCCTGGAGGGTCTCGTCGAGGGAGGGGCCCGGGTCACCGTGTGCTCCCATCTGGGACGACCGAAGGGCAGCGACCCCTCCTTGTCGATGCGGCCGGTAGCTGCGCGGATGGCAGAGCTGACCGACGTCAGGGTCGGGTTCGGTGGGGAGACGACCGAGGGGATCGCCGTACTGGAAAACACCCGCTTTCTCCCCGGGGAAACCGACAACGACCCGGTAACCGCCAACCAGCTCGCCTCGGGTCACGAGCTCTTCGTCCAGGACGCCTTTGGCTCGGTTCATCGGGCCCATAGCTCCACGGTCGGCGTCGCCGGTCTCGTCAGATCGGTGGCAGGCCCCCTGCTTCATTCCGAGTTGGCCGCCCTGGGGCGGTTTCTCGGCGATCCAGAGCGGCCCTACGTGGTGGTCCTGGGTGGGGCCAAGGTCTCCGACAAATTAGGGGTGATCCGCAACCTCCTTCCCAAGGTGGACTGGATGCTCATCGGTGGCGGGATGTGCTTCACCTTTCTCCGGGCCCAAGGGCTCGAAGTGGGGTCCTCGCTGGTGGAGGAGACGATGGTGGAGAGTGTGGGCGATGTCCTCGCCGAAGCATCGGGGAGGATCCTCCTCCCCGAAGACGTCGTTACCGGTGATCGTTTCGCCGAGGACGCTGAGGCGACGACGGTTCCATCGGACCGGATCGGTGTGGATCACATGGGACTCGACATCGGACCGGAGACAGCCGATCGCTTCGCCGAGGTCATCCGGAAAGCGGGGAGTGTCTTCTGGAACGGCCCTATGGGCGTCTTCGAGTGGGAGTCCTTCCGATCGGGCACCGAGACGGTGGCTCAGGCGATGGGGGATTGCCCCGGGTTCACCGCCATCGGAGGTGGCGACTCTGTGGCGGCGTTGCGGGAACTAGGTATGGAGGACTCGGTTTCCCATGTCTCCACCGGTGGGGGGGCCGGACTGGAGCTCCTCGAAGGCCGGGTTCTTCCCGGGGTGGCCGTTCTGGAAAGATGGGTCACATGAGTGACCGCACACCGCTGATGGTGGGCAACTGGAAGATGAATGCCAACCACCTCGAAGCGATCCAGATGGTCCAGAAGCTGTCTTACCGCCTCGAGTCGGAGGACTATGACCGGGTGGAGGTGGTGGTCGCCCCGGCGTTCACTTCGCTGCGCTCGGTGCAGATCGTCATCGAACAGGACCACATGCGGATAGGGCTCGGGGCCCAAGACGTCCACTGGGATCCGGAGGGCGCGTTCACCGGTGAGGTCTCTGCCCCGATGCTTGCCAAGCTGGGAGTGCGCCACGTCATCGTGGGCCACTCTGAGCGACGGCAGAACTTCGGGGAGACCGACGAGACGGTCAGCCTGAAGTCTCGGGCAGTCCTCGCGGCCGGAATGCATCCCATCGTCTGTGTCGGCGAGACCCTGGAACAGCGTGAGGCCGGAGATGCGGAGGCGGTGGTGGTCTCCCAGGTGAAAGGCAGCCTCGCCCGGGTGGATGACATCGGGTCACTGGCCATCGCCTACGAACCGGTGTGGGCTATCGGCACCGGGCGCCACGCCCTGCCCGAAGACGCCGGTCTCATGACCGAGGTGGTTCGGGAGACGGTGCGCAGCCTGGCCGGCACCGACGTCGCCGAGTCGGTGCGGGTGCTCTACGGTGGTTCGGTGAATGCCGGGAACATCAAGGACTTCATGGCCAAACGCCATATCGACGGAGGTCTGGTCGGGGGTGCTTCGCTGGATCCTGATGGTTTCGCCGCCATCGTGAGGTACTGGCGATGACCCACACCCTGATACTCCTGCGCCACGGGCAATCGACCTGGAACCTGGAGAACCGGTTCACCGGCTGGACCGATGTGGGTCTCACCCCGCAGGGAGAGGAGGAGGCTCGGGCGGCGGGCCGGCTGATCGTAGAGGCCGGGCTGACCCCCGACGTGGTTCACACCTCGGTCCTTCGTCGCTCGATCGATACCGCGGACATCACCCTGGAGGAAGGGGGTTGGGGTGATCTGCCAACCAGGCGAAGTTGGAGGCTCAACGAGCGCCACTACGGGGATCTTCAGGGTCTGGACAAGGTGGAGACCGCGAGCAAATACGGCGACGACCAGGTGTTGGCATGGCGGCGATCGTATGACGTCTCACCGCCTGCGCTCGAGCTCGACGACGAGCGTCACCCGTCACACGACCCGGTCTACGCCGACGTCGACCCCGAGGACCTGCCGGCGACGGAGTGCCTCGCCGATGTCGTCGACCGGATGTTGCCATACTGGTTCGAGGAAATCGTCCCCGAGCTCGAGCAGGGGCTCACCCCGCTGGTGGTCGCCCATGGCAACTCGCTGCGGGCTCTGGTCAAACACCTCGACGGGTTGAGCGACGACGAGGTGGTGGCTCTCAACATCCCCACCGGGATCCCGCTGGTTTACGAGCTCGACGACGATATGGCGCCGTTGTCATCGGGGTACCTGGGAGATGAGGAGGCCGCCAAGGCAGCCGCTGAGGCGGTCGCCCGCCAGGCGAGCCCACCGCCCGAGACGTAGCCTCCCTCGATCTGTTGGCATCCCTGACGGAGGGGCCCTCAGCGGTGCTCACGCCACGGAGCTTGGGGTCTCTCTCCGGGTGCTGGTACCATGGAAGACCCGCCAGACGGCGGGGTTTTCGACGTCATGAGAATCGTCACTGCACTCGCCATAGTCTTTCAGGTGATCTTGTCCCTGGCGGTGATCGCCTTGGTGCTCCTACACTCGGGCCGCGGTGGAGGGTTGTCGGACGTGTTCGGTGGCGGGATGTCGACCTCGGGTCTCACCGGGTCGACGATCGTGGAGCGGAACCTGGACCGCCTCACCGTGATCGTGGGCATCCTGTTCGGGATCAGCACCTTTGCCCTGACCTTCGTCTTGGCCTGACCCGGCCCTAGAATCGCCCCGCCGCACTTGTCGGAGTGGCGGAATTGGAAGACGCGCCAGGCTAAGGACCTGGTGGGGTTTAT
>CAZNDH010000038.1:0-13514 GCA_964571765.1 uncultured Acidimicrobiaceae bacterium | reverse complement strand
ATTTCCTGAGTCTGGATGGCTCAACTTCGGAATACCGCCCGGGTGTCCGAGGTTTACCCGACACTGATGAGCTCCGACCCGCAGATTACGCAACTCACCCTACCCGTCCTACCCCTGCACAACGGGGTGGTCTTCCCGCACATGGTGGTCACCATCAGGGTGGAGACCGGAGAAGGCAAGACCGCCATCGCCGCCGCTGAGAAGAGCCAGGGCCAGATCCTCCTCGTCCCCCGAATCGAGGGCCGCTACGCCACGGTGGGCACCATGGCCGAGATCCAGCAGATCGACGATGACGGGAACGTGGTCGTCGCCGGCCGATGCCGGGCCCGGGTGGGAGCCGGTTCGGTCGACGACACAGGCGCCCTTTGGGTGGTCGCCGACGAATACCCTGAGGTGGACATCGTCGATCCCGAGCTCGACGAACTGGTCGCCGAGTATCGCGCTGTGGTCTCGGCGGTGCTGGAGAACCGGGGCCTGGCCGGGATCGCCGAGCGTCTCCTCTCCATGGACAGCCCAGCACGGCTCGCCGACCTGGCGGTCTATTCGCCCGACCTCACCCTGGAACAGAAGGTCGAGCTGCTCGAGGCACTCGACATCCGCCACCGGCTCGGCCTGCTCCTGGAATGGATGACCGAGGTGCTCGCCGACCTCGAGCTGCGCCGCAAGGTCAGAGACGAGGCCAGCGAGCGGATCGAGAAGGGCCAGCGCGACTACATCCTTCGTCAGCAGTTGGAGGCGATCAAGCGCGAGTTGGGCGAGGAGGCCGACGTCGCCGACGAGTACCGCCAGCGACTCGCCGAGACCGACATGCCGGAGAAGGTGACCGAAGCAGTGGAGCGGGAGATCGACCGTCTGGAGCGGATGAGTGAACAGTCCCCTGAGCACTCCTGGATCCGCACCTGGCTGGAAACCATGTTCGACCTCCCCTGGGGGGTCGCCAGCGACGACCGCCTCGACCTCGACGAGGCTTGGACCGTGCTCGACGCCGACCACACCGGCCTCAGTGACGTCAAGGAGCGGATCATCGAGCACCTGGCGGTACGCAAGCTCCGAACCGAACGGGGAATCACCGCCGAGGGACAACGCAACCAGGGCGCCATCCTGCTCCTGGTCGGCCCCCCCGGGGTAGGCAAGACCTCGCTGGGCGAGTCGGTGGCTCGCGCCCTGGGTCGCCGGTTCGTCCGGGTGGCACTGGGAGGTTTGAGGGACGAAGCCGAGATCCGCGGACACCGACGCACCTACGTGGGAGCTCGCCCCGGCCGAATCGCCAGGGCACTCACCGAGGCAGGAACCATGAACCCGGTCTTCCTCCTGGACGAGATGGACAAGGTGGGAGCCGACTGGAGGGGAGACCCTTCCTCGGCGCTGCTCGAGGTGCTCGACCCGGCACAGAACCACACCTTCCGAGACAACTACCTGGAGGTGGACCTCGACCTGTCCGACGTGATGTTCATCGCCACGGCCAACATGGTGGAGACCATCCCGGCGCCCCTGCTCGACCGGACCGAGACGATCCGAATCGACGGCTACACCGACATGGAGAAAGTGGAGATCGCCCGCGACCATCTCCTCCCCCGCCAACTACGAAGCGCCGGTCTCGAGCCGGAAGAGCTGGAAGTGACCGAGGACGCTCTGGCGGCCATCGTCGATCGCTACACCCGAGAGGCCGGGGTGCGCAGCCTGGAGAGGGAGCTGGGCAGGCTGGCCCGCAAGGTGGCCACCGCCGTGGCCCGGGACGGTGGCGGCACGATCGTGGTCGACGAGCCACAGGTGATCGACCATCTAGGCAAGCCCAAGGTGTGGAAGGATGAGGCCTCAGACCGCACCACGGTCCCCGGTGTGGCCACCGGTCTGGCGGTAACCGGGGCCGGAGGTGAGGTCCTCTTCGTCGAGGCCAGCACCATGCCCGGCGAGCCTGGTCTGACCCTGACCGGCCAGCTCGGTGACGTCATGAAGGAGTCGGCGCGCATCGCCCTCAGCTACGTCGAGTCTCACGCTGCCGATCTAGGTCTCGACCCGGGTGCGGTGTCCCAGAGATTCCACCTTCACGTGCCGGCGGGAGCAATTCCCAAGGACGGGCCCTCGGCGGGGATCGCCATGCTCACCTCTTTGGTCTCCCTGCTCTCAGCACGGACCGTCAAGGGATCGGTGGGGATGACCGGGGAGATCACCCTCCAAGGAAAGGTGCTACCCATCGGCGGAGTGAAGCAGAAGGTGCTCGCCGCTCATCGCGCCGGGCTCACCGAAGTGGTTCTGCCTCGTCGCAACGAAGTCGACCTCGACGATGTGCCCGACAAGGTGCGCGACGACATGACCTTCCACATCGTCGACTCCGCCGCCGAAGTCCTGGCCGCAGTCTTCGAGTAGGGTCGGCGACCTCGCCGAGGCCATCGTGGGGAGAATTCGCCACGCATAGGGGTGGGTGCTACCTGAGGTTCGCTCGATCGACCTCGAGGTCGAGGAGGACCGCCGAGTGATCCGAGCCCTTGATGGGGATGACCATTGGGTTGGTGGGGGTGAGGTTGGTGCCGAGAACATGGTCTATGCGGAGCAGCCTGGGGCCGCCGGGCAGGCCCCAGGTTCGGGGCGCACGGCTCCCGACGGCTCCAGCCGCCTGTTCCACCAGGTCGGTCCAGCGGCTGGTGAGCCGGCGGTAAACAGGCCACATCGGAGAGGCGTTGAGGTCGCCGGCCACGAGTTGAGGCTCACCGTCCGGGAGGGCGTCCCCCCATCTGAAGAGAGCCTCGACCTGCTCCCTCCGGCGCCATGCCGTCCTCCACGGTGGAAGCTTCATCGGGTCGAGGATGTGGACCGTGGCCACATGGACCACAGTCTGTCCCACCTCGATCAGACCGTGCCCGCCCCGACCCCATCCTGGCCTCCCCTCCTCGATTACCGCCGGCAGTCGGGAGGCCATCCCCCACCCCGAATAGGCGTTGTCCGGGGAGAGAACATGGTGAGGGAAACGCCCGGCGATCACCTCGGCGGCCCTAGGAGCCAGCTCCTGGGCGACCAAGACGTCGGGCCGGTGCTCGTCGATCACCGCGGCGACGTGGTCGGGGTCGACCCATCGGGTGAACAGGTTGGCGGTCATCAGACGAAAGCGATGCATGACCCGTCGACCACGTTAGGTGGCGGTTTTTAGCTCTCCGTTAACTATGGGTGAGGTAATCTCACCGTGCGACAGTGAAGGTCGGGCTGGGGGTGAAGAGGAGAGCTTGTTATGTCCAAGAGGCATACCGGGCTGGTGGTAGGTAAGGACTTTCGCCCACCCGAGGGGGCTCAGCCGCTCGACTGGTGTTATCTGACGGTCGATGTCTCCGACCACGATCGGGTGTCGGTCAGGATCACCCGTGACCAGGTGGACAGGGCCGATGTGGGGGATGTCGTCCAGTTTCGCAAGCCGAGAACCATCACCTACCCAGTCACCCGGGTGGTGAGGCTGTATAGCGATCCGGCGCTGCTCCCCCCGGCGCAGCGGGTCGACGTCGACGAGATCTGAGGCTCCGGTCACCCGAGCACCCGCCGCAGCAATGGGCGGCGGAACAGCAACGCCACCACCAGGCCAAAGACGAATCCTCCGGCGTGAGCCTCCCAGGCGACGTTGGTCCCTCCCAGCCCGAACTGGCCGATGAACCAAATCCCGAGGAACAGTGCCGCCGGCAGAGGGAGGAGCAGCCATCCCACCAGGGTGAGCACCCGGTGTGCCGGGAACAGCATTGCATAGGCGCCAAGGACGGCGGCAATGGCCCCGGAGGCACCGACCAGTGGGACGGTGGATGCCGGATTGGCGCTTACGAAGACCAGTGTGGCCACCACCCCACCCAGGAAGTAGAGCATCAGGTAACCGAGGTGACCGAAGGCCTCCTCGACGTTGTTCCCGAAAATCCACAAGAACCACATGTTGAACAGCAAGTGTCCCAGCCCCCCGTGGAGGAACATCGAGGTGAGGATGGACACCAGGGGATCCTTCTCGGGGAAGATCGGGCTACCTCCTGCAGCGGAGCAGAGCTGGCGGCTGATCTGCTCGGTGGTCAGCGGACTCCCCGTGGTGATCTCACAGCTGATCGCCGCCCGGCGCAGCAGGAACTCGTTGGCCTCGCGTTGGGTCTCCTGGCCCTGAAAGTAGAAGAACACCACGAGGCAGGCGGCGATGATCAGGAAGGTGAGGACCGGTCTGATCCGGGTGGGGTTGAGGTCGCGGATCGGGAGCATGTGACGATGCTAAGTGGATACGGCGAGCGGCTCGAACCTCGAGACCGTCGAAGGAGAAGGCCATTACCGAGAGGCTCTCGGGACCACGCTCTCGGTGAGGGCGTCAGGGACGAAAGCGGTCGAACGGGGTCAGGGTGATCCCGGCCTCCCCGAGGTCCCCCTCGACCATCTCTGCCGCCAGGTCGAGGTCGGTGGCCTTCATACCGGTCCAGGGATCGGAGGAGAGACGGGCTTCGACATCGGCGAGCCGGATGGCATCGGGGGCAACAGTGTCGAGCTCTTCCCACGATATCGGGGCGGCCAAAGGAGCACCCTCCCGAGCCCGCAGCGACCATGGGGCGACCGCGGTGGCATAGGGCGCATTGCGCAGCCAGTCGACGAAAACCCGGTCGCCCCGGTTCTTCTTGTGGAACTCCACGGTGAGCAGGTCGGGATGACGCTCCGCGCCGATGACGGCGACACCTCGCGCCATCATGGCGACGGTGTCACCGTCCAATCCGGGTCGGAGCCGAGTCCGGAGGTGATACCCCTTGGACCCGGAGGTCATCACCATCACCTCGACCTGGTATTCGGAGAGGATGTCGCGTAAGGCCTTGGCTGCATCGCGGGCCATGGTGACATCGCCTTCTGTGGGGTCGAGGTCCCAAATCACCCAGTCGGGACGGTCGACATCGTCGACTCGGACCGGTGGCACGTGGAAGGTGATCACCCCCTGGTTGGCGAAGAAAGCGATCGACTCGGGCCTGCGGACCACCGGGTAGACGGTGGTCCCCCCGCCTTCCTTGGGCACCCGGTGACGGTCGATGTCCTCCGGGTAGTGGTCGGGTGCGTTCTTCTGCATGAATCCCTGGTCGCCGATGCCCTTCGGGTACCGCTCCACGGTGAGTGCTCTCCCCTCGAGGAAGGGAAACAGGGCAGGTGACACTCGGAGGTAGTGCTCGAACACGTCACCCTTGGTCAGCCCCGACTCCGGATACACCACCCGGTCGGCGTTGCTCACTGTCATCGGTCCAGCCTAAGTCAGGAGTGTCGGTGGTCAGCGGGTGCGGATGACGATCAAGGTGTCGGCGGCCGACTCGGCCCCCCACACCTCACCGGGCCGGCCCAGGATCTGGCGGACGTTCCCCGGGGGGTTGGGTAGCGGGTAGAAGTGGAACTGTTCGGTGGTCGGATCGAAGCGGACCATCGAGTTGGAGCCGAAGTCACTGGCCCAGACGATGTCGCGGTCATCGACGAACACCGCGTAAGGCGAGGCCTGGTCGCCGGGTATCGGCCAGGTGACCCACTCGCCGGTGCCGGGGGTGTAGCGACTCAAGTTGCCGCTGTTCCACTCGCTGACCCAGATCCTCCCCGCCGAGTCGGACCAGACGCGGCGTGCCCCCTGACCCGGGGTCGGCGGATCGATGATCGCCGCGGTGCCTTCCGCCCCGATCCGAGCGATGTGGGAGCCTGCCAGGGAGGCGTAATACACCGTTCCCTCGGGAGTCGCCGTCATCCCATAGGGGCCCGGGCCCATCGGAGCCGTGAACACCTCCATGTGGCCGGTCTCGGTGTCGAGGAAACCGTAGATGCCTCGCTGACCGGTGAACCACAGCCTTCCGGTGCCATCGAAAGCCGCGGTGTTGAGGTTTGCTCCGGCATGGGCTGCAGGAAGGGGGTACACCGAGACCTCGTCGGTGGCCGGATCGACGGCGACGATGGCGTTGAGGCCACCGTCGGTGACCCAGGGGACGCCGAACCGGTCGACGATCACCCCATGGGGCCGGGAACCCTGACCGAGACGGATGTGCCGGGTGTCCCCGGTGGCCGGATCGAGCCAGCCGAGCTCCCCCGATCCCTGGGCGGTGTACCACACCCCCCCTTCCTCGGCGGGAGCAACGTCGTGGGGCAGGGACCCTGGCGGCACGGGATAGAACTCGATTGTGAGGCGTTCCGGAGGGATCGTCGTGGTGGTGGCGGGCGGCAGGGTGGTCGAGGTGGTCGTCGAGGGGGGCACGGTGGAGGGCACCGAGATCGTCGGTGCCACCGTCGTGGCGACCGTGGTCACAGGGCCGGTGTCGGTCTGGGTGCAGGCGGCGAGGGCAACGGCGAGCAGCCCCGCTCCGAGTCGCATCCGGTCAACCTATCGCAACCCGAGCCCAACACCGCGGCGCCCGGTGAACAGACTGAGGTACCGTCGGCCCATGTCCTACCCGGTGAGACCGGCGCGGGCCTCGGGCGTCATACCAGCCCAACCATGGGAGGTCCTCGCCTTCGTGGCCGACACCCGCAACGACCCCAAGTGGTGTGTCAACGTGGAAACGGTGGAGATGCTCACTCCCGAGCCGCTGGCCGTTGGCTCCAGGTTCCGCTACCACCAATACCTGGAGCGTCGCGACGGGAGCCGGGTCCAATTCGACGGGGACGTCGGGTTACTCGCCCTCACCGACACCTCGGTGACTTGGGAAGTCGAGGATCGCTTTCAGAGGCGCATCATCACCATCGAGATCGAGGCCGCCGCGGGGGGGACCAGAGCAACCCAGGTGACCGAGGCCGAGTTCAAACGGCCACCCGGTCTGGGGCGGTGGGTCTATCCGGCCATCGCCCGTCGCACCATGAGGAAGCAGTTCGCCGCCCTTGCCGACCACTTCGCCGGCGAGAAGTGAAGTTCAGCGATCCCGAAAGAGTCCACCCACCAGATTGAGCACCACGGTGGCCACCAGACTCAGCAAGAGCATCGAGGTGATCGGGATGAACACTCGGGAGCTCTCCCCCTCGATGCGGATGTCCCCGGGAAGGTTCCCGAACCAGGAGAAGGCCCCGGGGAACGACCTGACCACCAGGCCGACCAGGACCAGGACCGCGCCGATGCCGATCAGGAGGTTTCCCACACGCATTGGCTCAGGATACGAGCAGGGTGGTGATGTTCAACGCGAACCGTCGGGCCGGTGTCTCCCCAACACCGGCCCCACGGTCTTCGGGGGCATCAGCGGGTTCAGGGACGGTTGGGCGGAATCCCTTCGGTGGGCGGGCCAGGCGGGCCCGTTGGTGGTCCACCTAATGACCCCCTGTTGCCCTCGTCTGTGACACTTGGGTGATCCTGATTCACCGGGCTCCCGGGGACATTCCCATCATCCGAGCCGCCTCGATGGAGGCCTATCTGACGGGCCATGGCGGCCACACCCCGTCCGAAGGCTCCCGGCTCGGCTTCCGGGTCGTCGATGAGAGCGGCGTTGTCGAGCATCCACTGGAGCATCTCGGCGACCCTGCTCCTCACCTGGTTGGCATTCGCCGGCACCTCCGACGAAAGCTTGTCTATGGTTTCCTCGAGCTCAGCCACCGCGTCGGCCATCCCCTCGTCACCGTTCTCGGCGGTGAGAGCGGCCACGGCATGGGCCAGGGCGACATCATGCATGCCATGCGACGCCAGCAGGGTGGCCTCGGAGAGACGCTCCTCGACCCCGCCCCGACCGATTCCCACCTTCTCGAGTGCCAGCTTCACCCCGTGCAGGGTGTCACCGGGTAGGGAGCTCTCGGCGGCGATGGCCACTCCGCTCAGGGTCGATACCACCATCAAGAGAGTCAGGGCGAGTGCCAGCCTTGGACGCAACCGTCTCTGCGCTGACAGCACCGGAGTCACCGGAGTCGGCGGCGGCGTGCTCGGTTGGCCAGCCAGCCTGGCAGCAGCGCGGGCGAACACCGAGACGCTCTCTGGAGAGGGCCTTCGGTCCCATTCGGTGCTCAGACGTTCCAGCAGCGGCGCCAGCGCCAGGAGGCTGGGATCATCGGGCGGGTTCCCGGCAAGGAGCCGCTCGACGTCCTGATCGGAGATCCGCGCTCGAGCCATTTCACCTTCGTTAACGTCGAAACCGCTCAAAGGGATACTTCCTCTGCGCCCAGCCGGGCTTGTAGCGCCTCGATTGCCCTCCTCTGGATGGCCTTGACCGCGCCGACTCTCTTCCCTACGACAACAGCCGTCTCGGCGAGGGTGAGCCCGGCGATGATCCTCAGGGCGAGGACGTCGCGCTGGCCGTGGGTCAGCGACTCGAAGGCGTCGTGGATCTCCTTCGCCACCAGGCGATCGATCGCCTCGTCCTCGACGTCACCTGCCGGAATGTCGGTGTCCAGCTCCACCATGTCGGGTCGCCGTCCCAGCTTTCTCCTCTCGTCGAGGAGGCGACGGTGGGCGATGACGAACACCCAGGAGCGGAATCCGGAGAGACCCCCGCGGAAGGAGTCGACGTTCCGGGCCACTTGGAGGAAAACGTCACTGGTCAGATCTTCCGGCTCGCGAGCACCCCGGCTCGCCAGGTAGCCGGTCACCGGTCCGGCCATCGCACGGTACAACTCGGCCCAAGCCCACTCGGCTCCAACCCGGGCCGCTTCGAGCGTCAACTCGAAGGTTTCGTCGGTCAGACCCACCGGCCCCTCCCCTGGCAAACCTCACCTAGTACGACCCGCATAACGCGACAAGCTCACTCGCCAACCACCGTAGCCCTCCCCCAGGCACCCAAATTCAAGATACCCGGAACCGGAGCCGGGCCAAACCTTTCGGCTCCACTCTCCACCCGGGGTCTCGATCAAGCAAAGCCGCCTACGATCCGGCGGGTGGACGACTCCGCGTTGCAGGTCAGAGCCCTGGTTGCCGCGGCCGAGCACCGTCGGGAGCACGGATCGGCGGTGGTCGGCGACTTCGCGTCCCTGTTGCAGATACCCAATGTCACCGGGTCCCTGGGAGACCTGCGGGCCAACGCCGCGGAGCTGCAAGCCAGTTTCTCGAAGCGGGGGGCAGCCATGGAGGTGGTCGAGCTCCCCGGGGCCACCCCGGTGGTCGTCGGCGCGCTCCGTACCGGATCGCCCACTGCCACGCTCGGGGTCTACGTCCACTACGACGGCCAGCCGGTCGATCCCGACGAGTGGACCACCAATCCTTTTGGGGCGGTGCTCGCCACCGGCGCCTGGCACGATGGCGGGCGCTCCCGGGATCTTCCCGGTCCGGAAGAAGCTATCGACCCCGAGTGGCGTCTCTACGCCCGGGGAGCCTCGGACGACAAGGCACCGTTCGCAGCCATCACCGCGGCCATCGACGCCCTCGCCGCCGCCAAACTGGAACGCCAAGTCGATCTGGTCTTCCTCTTCGAGGGAGAAGAGGAATCCGGAAGCCCCAACCTGGAGAGGTACATGGAGGAACTCGCCCCCATGCTCGCGGCCGACTCCTGGCTGCTGTGCGACGGGCCGGTCCACCAGACCCGGGCTCCCCAGGTGGCTTTCGGCGTCCGCGGCTACTCCGGATTCGACCTGACCGTCTACGGGCCGGAGCGTGAGCTTCATTCGGGCCACTACGGCAACTGGGTGCCCAACCCGGCCCTCGAGCTGGCTCGGCTTCTCGCCACCTGCAAGGACGACTCGGGCACGGTGACCATCGACGGCTTCTACGACGACACCCGCCCGATAACGGCTGCCGATCGGGCAGCCATCGACGCTCTCCCCCCTGTGGAGGACCGGCTCGGCGATGAGCTCGGGTTCGGGGGCGCCGAGGTCTCCGACGGCCGATACGCCGACCGCCTCATGATCCCCAGCTTCAATGTCAAGGGGATCAAGGCCGCCGCCATCGGCGCCGATGCGAGGAACGTGGTACCGGCCGAAGCCACCGCATCGGTCGACATCCGCCTCGCCGCCGGCGACGACCCGGTGGTGATGATCGACCGGGTGGAGGCCCACCTGGTTGCCCAGGGGTACCACGTCATCGACCGGGAGCCGACAGCCGATGAGCGACGCGCCTATCGGCGCTTGGCCCGACTCGACAGGATGCCCGGCTACCGGGCCGCCCGGATCCCCATGGATTCGCCACTGGCCACCACCTTGCTCGGGGTGTGCCGGACCGCAGGTGGCGGTGAGGTGGTCGCCCTACCCACCTTCGGCGGCTCCATCCCCCTCCATCTCTTCGAGGACGTCCTCGGCGCTCCGGTGGCCGTCCTCCCCATCGCCAACCATGACAACAACCAGCATGGCGCCGACGAGAACATCCGCCTGGCCAACCTGTGGTACGGCATCGACCTCTGGGCCACCCTGCTGACCACCGACTTCTCCAGCGTCGCCCGGCCCAGCTGAGAAACCCACCGCAGGTAACAGACCTATGCCATCTTTGACTTCTTCGCCAGGTGCGGGCTGACTGAACCAGGCACCATCCGTCGACATCGCCGGCTGCCGGTGCCATAGACTCCGCCGCCGCAACCGGCCGGACCGCCCGGCCTACTCGAATCGGAGGAGTGGCTCGATGTCGGTGACCCCACCACAGGTCCCGCCGGAGGATCCCGGCGGACGACGGTTGATGCGGGGCTGCGTCATCGCCTTGGCCATTGTGGGTGGGGTGGTCATCCTCATCGGCGGCGCCTGCCTCCTTCTCGTCTTTGGGATGAGACCTTGATCCCGACCATCCAGCTCGGGCCTTTCCCCATACCCACACACGACCTGTTCGTGGTGCTCGGGGTAGCCACCGCGCTGGGTGTCCTCTGGGCTCGGACCCGGAAGGAACCCAATCGGCCGCCGGGCCTAGCCGTCCTGGTCGCCGGTGGCCTCTTGACCGGTGCCGTGTTCGCCAAGCTCGGCACCGGCTGGCAATACCTGGGACAAGCCGAAGACCCCGACCTCCTCGGATTGTGGCTCTATGGCGGTCAGAGCGTTCTCGGCGGTCTTGCCGGAGCCTACCTGGGCGTTCTGGCCACCAAACGCCTCATTGGTTATCAGGGCTCGACCGGCGACTGGTTCGCCCCATCGGTGGCCGGAGGACTGGCAGTCGGACGGGTCGGTTGTTTTCTCACCGAGCAAGTGGGGACACCGACCACCCTCCCTTGGGGGATCAACGTGTCGCCCGAGGTGGCGGCCACCATGCCCTATTGCCCGTCCTGTGCAGCCGGTCTCCCCATGCACCCTTCGTTCCTCTACGAGATCGGCTTTCATCTGGTCGCCCTGGGACTCTTGCTCGGCGCCGCCGGTCGTCTCAGCCGTCCAGGAGACAGCTTCAAGCTCTACCTGCTCGCCTACGCAATCTTCCGCTTCGCCCTCGAGTTCGTCAGGGAGAACCCGGTGATGGCCGGAGGGCTCAGTGGGTCACAAGTGTTCCTCTTGGTGGCAGTGCCCTCCGCCGTCGCCCTCCACATGTGGAGACGACCCAGGCCGGAGTCCTTGGCGGCGGATCCCGCCCCGATAGGGGCAGGCGGCGTGTCATGAGTTCGAGGGATGACCTCCGATGACCGTTGGCATGCCGGTGCGGGCGGACCGCATCCACCGCTACGTGAACGCCTTCTGCCCCCATTGCCACCATGAGGATCCGGCTCGCCCCCTCGGTGAGGTCGCTCGACTGAGCGGCTATCTGGCCGAGGCCGAAGGGCAGGTGTGGCTGGTCCGCGGATGCCCCACACATGGAAAGGTTGTCACCCTGTACGACGAGGACCTGGAGATCCTCACCTACCTGGAGCAGTGGACTGCCCCCACCAAGGTCCATCTCCCCGACACCCCGGGCAACTACGCGCCCATTCCCTCGGCTTATCTCTACGGACTGGGGGAAATGCAGACCCAGCACACCTGCATCCTCCTCGAGGACATCAACGAGAACTGCAATCTGCGCTGCCCCACCTGTTATGCCGACTCGATGCCCGAACTGACCGGAGTGGCAAGAGTCGAGGACGTGATGTCCAACATCGACCAGAGACTGGTTCGGGAAGCGGGGCGAATCGATGTCCTCATGCTCAGTGGTGGCGAGCCAACGATCCACCCGCAGTTCCAGGAGATCCTCGAAGGGGCTCTGGAGCGAAACGTCGTCAGGATCCTGGTCAACACCAACGGGGTGAGCCTCTCACGGAATGACGACCTCCTTGCGCTTCTGACGGCTCATCGCGATCGGGTAGAGGTCTATCTCCAGTTCGACGGGTTCAGGAGGGAGACCCACCTCCACCATCGTGCCGCCGACCTCCGGTCGATGAAGGAACGAGCCTTGAGTCGCCTCAGCGAAGCCGGCATCTTCACCACCCTCACCATGACCGCCGCCCTCGGGGTCAACGACGACGAGATTGGCGCCGTGGTGCTGACCGCCTTGGAGACACCGTTCGTTGGTGGTGTCTGCATCCAGCCGGTGTTTGGCTCGGGACGCTCAATGGAGATCAACCCCCTGGAGCGGCTGACCCATACCGGTGTGCTCAAGCGTCTCGACCCCCAGACCGGCGGGATCGTCTCCTGGGACGACCTCACCGCCCTGCCTTGCTCCCATCCCCACTGCGCCAGTGTGGGCTACATGCTCCGCAACGACGACGGGGAGTGGCGCTCCCTGGTCTCGATCATCGGCCACGAGCGGCTCAAGGAGCACCTCGACCTGGTGAGCAACCGGATCATCGACCCCGAGCTCACCGGCGAGCTCAGGGAACTGGTCAAGACGTCACTCCTCGGTCTTCTCAGCGAGCAGACTTCCTTGACCCATCCCACCGTCCTCGACCTGTTTCGGGATGTATGCGAGACGTGTGACCTGGGCCTCAGCACTCTCCTCAAGATGGCAGCCGGATCGCGACGCCAAAAAGAAGCGATGAGGGAGATGGTGGGCACCCGGATAAAGCGGATCACGGTCAAGCCGTTCATGGACATCAACACCATGCTCGAAGAGCGTCTCACCCAGTGCTGTGTCCACGTGGGGACCCGGTCGGGTTCCCAGGACCAGTGCGCCCCTTTCTGCGCAGCGCAAGCCTGGCGGCCAATAGGAGAGATGAAGATCGCCGAGGTGGCCCGCCGCCGGGCACGGGTGGTTTCGGTCCCGGTCAAGGTGGCGCGATGAACGGGCGCACCGAGCCACCGGCTGCATTTCGCCCGGCAACGCCACCGGGATCACAGCCGTTCGACCCGGTGCGACTCTGCATCTACGCCACCATCGCCGCCCTCTCCTGGCTGGTGACACCTTGGGCGATGGTCTCCGTGTTCAGCGGGATCGCCCTGGTGGTCTACTTTCGGGCCCGCCGCAACGGACTGGTCCGGTCGAGATGCAAACTGGGCGACACCCGCCTGGTGATGGCGTATCTCGGGCTGTTGTTCCTGGCTGGTGTGGCCTATACCACCCACCGGGTATTCGGCCTCTTCTAGACACTCCCGACTGGGACCGGTCGACAGCCGGGTGGTGAGGCCGCCAGCCGATACGGGGTGACCCGGTGACATGGCTCGAAGACGGCTCGCGCCCCGAGCCGGGCAACCCCGGACCGTCGTCACCTAACGCCAGGGGAGCCAGTTCTCTCGTCTGCCGAGAACGCTGCTCAGGTGTTGAGGACGATCACCGAACAGGG
>CAZNDH010000037.1:0-13844 GCA_964571765.1 uncultured Acidimicrobiaceae bacterium | reverse complement strand
CGTATTCAATGAGGGGACTTCAGACATGGCACGCAGATACCTCGTAACCGGTGGCGCCGGATTCATCGGATCGAACTTCATCAGGTATCTGATGGAGCACGAGCCCGACGCCACGGTCACAAACCTGGACGCGCTCACCTATGCAGGGGTCCCGGCCACGGTCGAAGAGCTGGATCGCCACCCGAATCACGAGTTCGTCAAAGGAGACATCACGGATGGGGAATTAGTCGATGAGCTGATGCCCGGCCACGACGTGATCGTCCATTTCGCCGCTGAGAGTCACGTCGATCGATCCATAGCCGGACCTTCCCCCTTCTTGATCACCAACGTTGTCGGCACCGGGGTCCTCCTCGACGCCGCCCACAGGCACGGAGTCCCGAAGTTCATCCACATATCGACCGACGAGGTCTACGGGTCGGTAGACGCGGGATTCGCCACGGAGGAGGCTCCGCTGGAACCGTCCTCGCCATACTCGTCATCCAAGGCGGGATCGGATCTTCTAGCCCTCTCTTATCACCGCACCTACGGCTATCCGGTGTTGGTCACCCGCTGCACCAACAACTATGGGCCTTACCAGTTCCCCGAGAAGGTCATTCCGCTGTTCGTGACCAATCTACTGGAGGGGGCGAAGGTGCCGCTCTATGGGGACGGGCGAAACGAGCGGGATTGGCTTTATGTCGAGGATCACTGCTCGGCGGTTCACCTCCTCGTCGAGCGGGGCCAGCCCGGCGAGGTCTACAACATCGGAGCCAACGCCCAACTGCCCAACGTCGACTTGACCCAGGCGATTCTCCATGCGTTCGACCTGGATGACAGCTGGATAGAGCCGGTGCCCGATCGACTGGGACATGACTTCCGCTATGCGGTCGACTCCAGCAAGATACGTTCCTTGGGTTGGGCACCCGCACACGACTTCGAAGAGAGGCTTTCCGACACCATCCAGTGGTACCGGGAGCGAGAGGACTGGTGGCGCCCGCTCAAGGGGAGTCGTCCATGAAGGGCATCCTTCTCGCCGGAGGCGCGGGAACCCGACTCGATCCGATAACCCGGGTGGCGAGCAAACAGCTTCAGCCGGTCTACGACAAGCCAATGGTCTACTACCCGCTGGGCACCCTGATGGAAGCCGGTATTCAGGAGGTGCTTGTCATTTCCACACCCGATGACACGCCCCGCTTCGAAGCCCTGCTTGGCAATGGCTCCCAATGGGGGATGTCCATCGAGTACGCGGTGCAGTTGGCGCCAGAGGGCATCGCCCAGGCCTTTCTCATCGGGGAGTCGTTCATCGACGGCGACAAGAGCGCTTTGATCCTCGGTGACAACATCTTCTACGGCAACCTCGGTCTCGATACGGTGGTGTCGGAGTTCGACAGGGGAGCCGTCATCTTCGGATATCCAGTGTCCGACCCACAACGGTATGGGGTCGTGGAGATGGATGGCAAGGGGTTGGCCGTTTCTCTCGAGGAAAAGCCTGACACCCCCAAATCGAATCTCGCCGTGCCCGGTTTCTATCTGTACGACGAGGACGTGGTTGACATCGCCAAGAACCTGACGCCTTCAGCTCGAGGGGAACTGGAGATCACCGATGTCAACCGGGAGTACATGGCACGGGGTGCTCTACGAACCGTACGTCTGGGACGGGGTATCGCCTGGCTCGACAGCGGAACCCATGACAGTCTGCTCCAAGCGGCGAACTTCATTGCCACCATCGAGCACCGTCAGGGTCTGAAGATTGCATGCCTCGAGGAGATCGCGTACCAACGCGGGTACGTCGACCGTGGTCACATGACTTCGATGGTCGCCGGGATGCCGAGATCCAGCTATCGGGAGTACCTGGAGCGGATCCTGGCCGACGCTGCGACCGACTGATGATCGCCGTCCTCGGAGCGGGGGGACAACTTGGTTCCGCTTTCATTCGACTTCTCGGAAAAGATGCGGTTGCCCTGACTCGAGCTGACATCGACATGACCAGGCCAGAGGAGATCGATCCCTGGATCGCCGCCAACCGGCCCGAACTGGTGCTCAACTGTGCTGCCTACACAGCAGTCGACGCTGCCGAGGAAGACAAGGACACGGCAAGGCTGGTGAATGCCACCTCGGTCGGGGCTCTGGCCTCGGCGACGATGAGGCATCGGTCCGGTCTGGTGACGTTTTCCACCGACTACGTGTTCGACGGCGCCAAGGACTCCCCCTACCTCGAGAGCGACGCTCCACACCCGTTGAACGTCTACGGATCGACCAAACTGGAGGGCGAGAAACTTGCGATCCGGGCACACCCAGAGGCACTGGTGATCCGAACATCATGGGTCCTCTCCGGAACCCATCGCAACTTTGCCCGGACCATGCTGGAGTTGATCCCTAAGGGCCCGGTGCAGGTGGTCGACGACCAGCGAGGACGGCCAACCATGGTCGACGACCTGGCCCGGGCCACGATGACAGCCGTTAGACAGGGCGCGACCGGCCTGCTCCACATGGCCAACGAGGGTGTGACCACGTGGTTCGGGCTTGCTCGCGAGATTGCCCTCATCGCCGGGCTGGACCCGACTCGAGTCGTCGCCATCGAATCCGCCCAGTTTCCCCGTCCGGCGGTGCGCCCGGCCAATTCGGTGCTCGACAGCGAGCGATATGAGGACCTGGCGCTGCCGCAGATGCCTCATTATCGGACGGGGTTGGCTCGGGCAGTCAGTGAGCTCCTCCTCCGGATCGAGTCGACATGAGCCTCCTTGTGGTATCTGTCGACGACGACCGGGCTTCTCGGAGCCTCGATTACGCAGTCGACCTGCTCATATCTTCAGGGTTCGACACCCTGGGCGAGAGGCTGGCGATCGGCCAGAGTCGCCTCGACCGAAAGAGCCGACTTCTCGAGCAGAAGTTCCAACACACCCCTGAACCTCTGCTTGCCTCCTGGCGGGTCGCTCGACACCTCACCAATCGGACCGATCCAGGGGACACCGTCTTGATGAGCGACTTCATGGGTCTGGGCGGCGTCTTTGCACTCGAGCAGGCCGCGGCCGATCCGGCCCAGCGACGCCAGTTGTGGACAGTGGCAGCTGACTCTGCCCTCCTGGAGCTGCGTTTCCTGGCCAAGACCCACGAAGGGCTGCCAATGCCGCTGGACTCTCAGGTCGACTGGGAGCAGGCGCAATACCAGTGGTCGGATCGGGTGTTGGCGACTTCGACGGTCGCTCTCGCTGAACTCGAGAAGCTTGGGGTCCATGCGGAGCTGGTTGGCAGGTCCGAGTCCCCACCACATGTTGATCTCCCTGGCGGTCCCGGTCGCATCTGGGCCCCGGGCACGGTGTGTAGACGGAACCAGACGGGCGAAGTCCTTCGGGCACTGAGCTCGATGCCTGAGGTGACGATCACAGTGTCAGAGGAGGATGAAGAGGACCGGATCTGGACCGGTTCCACCTGGGACGCCCTCCGCCACTCTCGGGAGCTGTTGGGAGAGCAGTTGGAGCGCCGACAGCAACCGACTGCAACTCCTGATGTGATTGTCCTCGGTGACCCTTTCGCTCCTCCCAATGCCAGCGTGGCCAGCTACATCAGTGACGGCATCCCCGTGGTGGTGCCGCAGGGGAGCGTTGCCAGCCTCATCTGGCCGGAGGCCCCTACCTGGGTCGATCCCGATGACCTGACCGCCGTGTTGACCGAGGGGCGTCACCGGGGCCCTGAATCTGGCGCGAATGTCACCACCTCGCGGCGTTCGAAAGCCACGACCGGTCTTGGGCTCGACAGAGCGCGGGCGGTCTCGGTCGGGATCCCGGTGTTCCGCGACGTCAGGTTTCTCCCCGAGTGTGTGGAGTCCGTGCTCGGCCAGGTCCACCCTCCCTTGGAGGTGGTGCTAGTCGACGATGGTTCCCGATCAGACGATGTCGGCGAAGCATTGGAGGACCTGACACGCCTGGACTCGAGGTTGCGAATCGTCCGTACCGAACACAGGGGGGTCTCCGCTGCCAGGAACGCCGCGTTGGAAGTCTTCGAGGGCGACAGCTTCCTGTTCATCGACTCGGATGACCTTCTGCGCCCGACTTTCCTGAGTCGGTGCGCTGCCGTTCTCAACTCTCGCGACGATGTCTGGGCGGTGGCCACCTGGACCGAGTTCTTCGGTGACTATGACGGCATCGAGGCCAAGCCTCCGTTCGATGGCCGTGTGGGGAGACGGGAGAACCCGATCATCTCCACATGTGCGCTGGTCGACAGAGAGGTTGTGCAGAGAGGCATCCGATTCGCCCCCGAGCTCGCCTTTCTCTATTGCGAAGATTGGCACTTCTGGTCGCAGATCGTCGCCGCCGGTGGGAGGTTTGGGCTCGTTCCCGAGCCCCTGGCCAGACATCGCGTGCATCCATCGTCGGGCGGTTTCATGCGCACTGAACTGGCTTACGCCTTGGGGAGATCGCGGGCTACCGAGCCCTTGTGTCGTTGAGGGCCCCGATACTCCGCTCTCCGGGTCACGTCGCCATCCTGGTCGGAAGGGCTCCACCTGGCAGTGGACCTGATGATCGACTTCCAGGGCCCGGTCAGGATGGATTGGCGTAGGCGTCGACGACTTCGGTGGGATCACCCATCATCACCATGCGGCCATGGTCGAGCCACATCACTCGATCCGACATCTCTTTGACCGTCCCCAGCTGGTGTGACACGAACAAGACGGCCGCCCCGGATTCGATCAGTTGTCGAATCCTCGTCTTCGATTTCTCTTGGAATGCTGTGTCCCCGACGGAGAGGACCTCGTCGATCACGAGGACATCGGGTTCGATGTCGGTGGCCACCGCAAAACCGAGGCGAGCCAGCATCCCAGACGAGAAGCTGCGGACGGGGACGTCGACGAAATCGGTCAGCTCGGCCCACTCTGATATGGCGCCCACCCGATCGCGCATCTGCGAGGGTGTTCTGCCGAGCAGTGTTCCGTAGAGAACGATGTTGTCGTAGGCACTCATCTCCTGATTGAAACCGGCCCCTAGCTCGATCATGGGCGCCACGACTCCACGAACCACTATCCGGCCCTCGGTGGGGGGGAGAACGCGGGCCACCATCTTCATCAAGGTGCTCTTCCCGGCGCCGTTGGGGCCGATCACGCCGAGCACTTCTCCAGGGTCGAGCGAGAAGCTGACGTCCCGCACTGCCCAGAACTCCTCCCGTTGCACTTTGCGTTTGAAGAGTTCGATTGCGTACTCCTTCATGGTGCCTGCACGGTCCCTGGTCAGCCGGTAGGCAAGGGAGACATCGGTTGCCTCGACGGCTGTCGTCACAGCACCACCACGAGGTTCTTCCATGACCGGGTGAACACCCAGACACCCAACAGCAAGACGATTACGGAACTGCCGATCATCATCACGAAATTCCACCCGGGAGCGAAGGCGCCTTCGTAGATGAACCCGCGGAAAACGGTCAGGTACGAATAGAGGGGATTGGCATAGATGAGGGGGAGGAACCGTTCGGGGATGATCGACAGCGGGTAAAAGGTGGGAGTGAGGTAGCCGAGCAGTTGGGTGAGGACCGCGGTCAAGTCGAGGATGTCATAGAAGTAGACCGCGGCGGAGGCGACCAGGAGACCGAGTCCGGCGACCAAAAGGAGCAGGAAGAAAGCTGGTATCGGGACCAGGACGACGGTCCAGGGAATCCCCACTCCCGTGATCCCCTGGATTATCAGGAGGGGGATGAGGCTGATCGCGAAATTGACCAGAGCCGCCACCGATGCGGCCAGAGCGAAGACTTCGGCCGGCACGTAGACCTTGGACAGCACAGAGGAACTGTTGACGATCGAGGCCCCGGTGGCGAGGACTCCTTGGGCGAAGAAGGTGACGAGGAGAATCCCGGAGAGGAGGTAGGCGACATATGGCACTCCCGGGACCTCGAAGCGGAAGAACTGGCTGAAAACGATCCACAAGACGGTCATGGTCAGGAGTGGGTTGAGGAGCGTCCACAACACACCAAGGGACGACCGCTTGTAACGGACGGTCAGGTCTCGCGTGACGAGAAGCTTCAACAGGCCGCGATAAGCCCAGACGTTGGTCAGCTCGGTGACGATCGGACGGCGCGCCTGATCTGAGTCGTAGATGTAGGTGGAAGTCATAGCTGAGCCTGGAATTGGCTTGGCACCGCCCGGGACGCACGGAGGATAGTGGTCAAGCCGGTGGGACAGGAGGTTCTGGACTAGTGCTGGGCTCTGGGAACCAGCCTCCCAGCCTGTGGGTGATGGACAGGGGGACGTGTCACGGTACGGATCCGTCGGCTCTCTCCCCGAGGACGGGGCTCGCTGGACAGCTGGCGGAACCTGGCTGACCACGAGTGCATCGAGAGCGTGGAGCTTCGGTCGACACGGGGGAGGCTGAGGGCCGTCGCCACCGCGTCTACCAGATCACCACGGACCACCCCGGTCAGCCCATCGAGGGACCTCAGAGGTGGAGCGGCAACCGGGACTCCGGAGGCCAGGTACTCGTAGGCCTTGAGCGGGCTGACCGCATGGGTGGTGGCGCTGACCTTGAAGGGGATCATTCCCACGTCCATCCGCTGGAGGTAGGAGGGAAGCTCGGTTTGGGCCTTGAGACCGAGGAAGTAGACGTTTGGTGGCATCTCTCGATGGGCTGTCTTGTCGTCCCCGATCACCACTACGGCCGCATCCGGAAAGGTTCTCGCCACTCTCAGCAGCGCCTCCCAGTCGAACCAATCGCCGTACAGGGAGCCGTGGTAGCCGATGATGGTCTCCGCGTCGGGGAGATCGTCGGGACGGGGCGGCAGGTCAACACCGAATATCTCGGCGTTGACCGCATTGGGGACCAGGGTCGCCTCCCGACCCATCCGCCACACCCGGTCGACCAGGTCGGGAGCCGAAGCCACCACCCGGTCGGCCCGGGCGACCAGGTCCCGCTCCCTGGCCCCATCGAACCAATCGCCGCCGAGGGCGGGGTCGGACCATTCGTCGATGACGTCGTAGACCAGCTCCCAGCCTGCCTCTTGGAGCGACACCGCCTTGTCGATCAGTGGACCCGCGGGAGCCTCGACCAGAACCAGACCGGGATTCCGCACCCTCGACGCCAGGCTCTCCGGGTCGAAGCGTTCCACCCGGTACTGCTCCAGGGAGGGGTGTATGTAGCGAATCCCCAGGTCGACCGACTCTTGGGCCTCGTAAAGCGATACCAGTGTGACGTGGTGGCCCTGGCGGAGGAACTCCAGGGCCAGCTGGGTGCTTCGGGGACCCCCGCCGAGGTCGTGCATAGGCACCGCGGCCAGGATCACCACCGCATCCGCTTCGATGGGGTCTGCGCGGGCCGTCGGAGCGTCGGCCCGGGGCAGCACCGGGATAAGCCCGATCGGGTGGCCGGCGTCCCGTGCTCGGGCGAGGAGGCCGGGGAGGGGATGATCGCCCTCAGGGAGCCCCCCTACCTCGTCGAGGATCTTCTGGCGAACAACGATGAGGAGGGGCCCGATCACCGGCTCGACCCGCCGTCGGTCGACGAGACGAGGCTCATCGACCTCGCCCACCACAGCCGCCCCCAACCAGGGGTCGGCCAGCGCCCGGGTGGCGGTGTCGCGCCAGTCTTCTTCCCACGGGAGGGACGGGTCTACCACCACGACCATCTCAGGTTGGGGCTCGCCCTCGGGCAGGGACAGTCTCACTCGATAGGTATCGGGGGTGGCCCTGAGCCAGTGACGGGCCCGGCGACTGTCGGGGAGGAACACATCGACGTTGGATCGAGAGTGCCTCGAATGCTGGTGGAGCCGGTAGCGGGCCATCACCCGGTCGGGTATCAGAGGCCGGAGCAGTCGCTTGACGCTCGTGATCACCATCGCTCCGGGTCGGGGATGGACCCAGCCTCTTCGGGTGGCTGACGCTGGATGGCCACACCCGGCGGGCCCAACCCCTCGGGCACCGACCATCCCGGGCGGGGGAGGTGCGCCGGGATCTCCACCTCTCGACCAACGATGGGATCGTCGACCACGATCACCCCGTCAGGAGTGGCTCCCGGGTCGTGGAGATTCCAGCGGCGCAACAGCATCACCGGGGGTAGGCCCCGGGTGACCGCCCGCGCCGCCTTGGGATTCGACTCGAGGGCCGAAGCCATCGACATGACCAGGTCTAGAGGCAACGGATCGATCCCTCGGAGGTCGGCGACGTACTTGCCCCAGGTCTCGCTGAGGCCATCGAGGGATTCGACCACCTCGATGTCACCGTGGCCGACACCGCCGAGGTCGGTTATCAGGGTGACCAGCGGGTACCACCTACGTTTGAACCGACGAATCCTCTCCGGCTGATATAGGTCAGGGTGCCGATCCCTGACCATCCGTCGGCCTTCTTCGAATCGAGACTCGGTGTCGACGCTCATCGAGATCCCATGCTTGCGATATCTGAAAAGGACCTGGGGGACCTGGACCTGGCCCCAGCGGTGCTTCATCAGCCGCAGCCACAGCTCCCAGTCTTCGTTACCCCGGTTCATGGTCTCGTCATAGCCCCCAACCGTCTCCCAGGCGTCCTTGCGGAGGAGGACACACCCGACGACGCCATTGCCGAGCAGTTGCCAGTACGGGTTGAAGGGGCGGGTGACCCAGATGGCGTCGATGTCGTGGTGGAGGCGGGCGTAGCAGTGGGCATAGGCCGCTCGCGGAAACGCCTCGAGAGCCGTGACCATCTGGGACATGTAGTCCGGCTCGAGTTGATCATCGGCGTCCAGGGGAACCACGTAACGCCCGAGGGCAATGGAGATCCCGGTGTTCCTCGCTCCGGGGAGGCCCTTGTTCTCCTGGCGTATCACCCTCAACCGGGGCCGGTCGAGGGTATCGAGGTAGGCGATGGCAGTCTCGTCTGTGGAGCCGTCGTCGACCACAACGATCTCCCAGGAGCGGTGTGTCTGCTCGTACACCGACGCCAAGGTCTCCTCCAGATAGCGGGTGTCGTTGAACACGGTGATCACCACGGTCACCTCGGGGTTCTCCAGCTCGGGGAACTCACCAGCTCTGATGCGGTCGGCAACCAGGTCGAGTCTCGCACTGAGGGCCCGCCTCTCCTGCTCCAACGGCCAGGACGCCAGCGCCTTGGCCCGCTGCTTCAAACCCCGGGGCGCCGCCTTGCGCAGGACGCGGGCGAGCCCGTCGGGGAGGAGTCGGTACAGCTCCTGGAGAAGTGTCGGGCCCTTCTTCTCCTCCCAGAGGGCATCGAGTCTCTGAGCCGCCGCCGTTGCCAGCCCGGCCTGGGCCCGCGGGTGCCGGGGGCGAGGATCGGTCTGGTAGGGCTCCATGGGGTCTCCGACTGCAGGCGGTGGCGCGTCGGCGAGGCGGGCGACCAGTTCAGGGTCATCGATCAATTGCTGCATGGCCCGGCCGAGGTCTTCGACGGAGCCGTCGAAGACCAGGGCCCCGGTTTCGGGATGGAATGTGCTGTGGAAGGCGGGGAGGTCGGGCACGATGACAGGGTGCCCCAGCCTTCTGGCTTCGTGTGCCGCCAGACAGAAGCTCTCGAATCTGCTGGGTACCACAACCGCGGTGACGTCTGACAGGGCGGCCGCAATCGCGCTGCGGTCGACCGGCCCGGTGAACTGGAATGCGTTGGGGTGAGGGGTGGTGGCCACCAGTGACTCAATCCACTCCCGCATCGTCGAGGTGTTGGTCGGACTCCATCCGTCACCACCTACGAATCGCAACACGAGGGAGGTGCCCCTCTCGAGTAGCGTCAACGCAGCACGGACTGCGTCCTGGCTTCCCTTCATCTCACCGAGCCTGCCCACCACGGCGAACGTGGGCGTCTTCGGGGATTTGCGGTCGACTCGCCCGATCTTCGGTACGGGAGGAGGAGCCAGTCCGATCCGGTCGGGATCGAGCCCGTATCGGTCGATCAGCCACTGGATCTGGTCCTGAACCGGCACCAGCACGAGGTCGGCCATCCTGAAAGCCTCCCTCTCCATCGCAGACACCAGGTCCCAGTCTGTGGGAGCGGTCTCCATGGCATCGGACAGCAGGTCGTACGGCCCGTGGAAGCGAACGGTCAGTGCAGTCCGATCCAACCCGAGATCGATCCGATGTGCCAGAGCGAGGTAGCCGATCCCCTCGAAGTCGTGGAACTCGACCCGGTCCTCTGGCATGGCGATATCGGCGACCGCTTTGGCAACCGCCTCGGCGCGCTCGAGGAATCCCGTGGCGGGAATGGGGCGTCTCAACACCTCCACGCCGGGGTGATCGGCGGCTGCTTCGGGTGGCGAGCCGAGCAAGACGACAACACACTCCCTGGTTGTCGCCAACCGGCGGGTCAGCGCATCGATGACGACGCCCGCCCCTCCCGGGGTGTCCGGGTGGAGCTCGGTTGTGACGAAGATGATCCGACTCACACGGCCTTCTTCTTCCGCCGCCGCCGGCCGGCGAGAAAGCCAACGAGTGAGCTGAGAGCCCCGTTGACCGCAGCGATGGGAATTAGAGCGAATTTCGACGGTCCATCCATGTGTCGGTATTTGTCGCGGGTGCTCCGGATCACGAACACGGCGCCCGGTGCCAGGGCGAGAGGGATTAGACGCCGGTCGAGAAAGGCAGCCGCCGACAGGAGGGCCAGCGTGCCCGTGGACCCCAACAACAGCCGGCGGTAGTGACTCGATCGAAGCCCCTGGAGCCCGTCGCCATGGCCCCAGTCGTACATGGTGCGCGCCTGCTGGATGAGGGTGTGAGGAGGATGCCATTCGACGATCGCATCTGGTGCGAAGACCGGGTTGTGGCCGCGGCGAAACAGCTCTTCGGCAAAAAGGGTGTCCTCGGCGAATTGGAGACCTTCTGGGAAACCTCCCACCTCGGCCCAGAGATCGCGGGTAAACCCCAGAGAGCGGGCTGAAGGCACGAAATGGCGCTCTGCCTCCTCCCTGACATAGACCATGGTCAACCCGATGGCGGTGGCCAATCTCGACTCACCCACGGGCTGATAGAAGCCACCCACCCAGACGGCACCCGCTTCGAACGCCTCGACCATGTGCTCCAACCAGGTGTCGCGGGGGAGGCAGCCCCCGTCGATAGCCGCGATACGATCGAATCGGGCCCTGCTCACCGCGGCGTTACGACCACTGGCGCGGTCACCGGCCTCTTCAACAACGACGACCTCCGGGTAGTGCGAGGCGAAGTCACGGAGTATTTCCACAGTCCCGTCGGTAGATCCGCCGTCCGCCACGACGACCTGATCCGGTCGCATCGATCCGCCGAGAAGTGCCTCGAGCAGGGCGGCGATGTTCCCGCTCTCGTTGTAAACGGTCATCACCACTGACACGCCGGCCCGTCCCGACTGGTGTGACCCCGCAGATGACATCGAAGGCGATAGTAGGTGCCAGCATCGCCGAGGGACCTACCCTCCAGGATCGATTGATCGCCCATAACAACATCAAGGTCTGGTCCGACAGGCTCTATCTGGCCCTGGTGGCCACCCTGCCGGTCCACACCGTCTACCTCAGGGGGGTGGTGGCCTGGAAACCGTGGCTCATCCTGTTGATCGCGGTTGCCCTACTCGACCTGCTGGCGGAGCGGGCTCTCCCCTGGCCAAGGCGGGCAGTCCTCGGGGTGGGGATTTTCCTCATCTCTGTGCTCGTCTCCTGGCCGGGACCGGAGGCCCCCGGAGCCTTCGGGAGACTCTTTCTGGCGCTGGTGGCCGGCGCCCTGCTCTTCATGGTGACCTCCGATCATGGCCTGGACAGACTGCCTCGAGTGATCTTCTGGTCGGCGGCGGTGATGGGTGTGACCGGTTTCATCCTCGGGCTGGTGACCAACGGAGTGTTCGGTCCCGACGCGGTGTCAGCGGTGAACGACATCCCAGGAGTGGAGCGGGTCAACAAGCCTGCCTACCTGGGATCCGGTTTCATTGCCTTGACCAACTGGCATCAGGATCCGGGGTATGCCGCCCTTTGGGCGAATCTCTGGTTCGTCTTTGCAGCATTCGCCTGGTTGCGCGATGCAGTGCGGGGCCCCCGGTGGTTGGGTCCCATCGTCTTGGGGAGTTTGTTCACCGTCACCATCCTCACCCTCTCCAGGACAGGGTGGCTCGGCCTCGCCGTCGGGGCCGTAGCCGTTTGCCTGGCATACGGGCTGGGGAACCGGGATCGGATGAGACGTGCGGTGAGTCTGGTGGGAGGAGGTGTGGTCGCCGGAGTGTTGCTGGTCGCGGTCCAGGTGGCAGCGGACCCCGAAGGGGTTGGAGGTGACCTGACGACCGCTCTCGAATTTCGCCTGACCTACCTGGCTGTGCTCGGTGCGATCTCCCTCGACTCCGAGGAGCCGGGTGTGATCGATCCGGATCGCATAGTCGGCGACAACAGAGTTGAGGTTTGGAGCGAGTATTGGGAGCGCTTCACCGAGCATCCCATCCGGGGAATTGGCCTGGGAACGGGCTGGGCTCAGACCGGCTTTCAGGAGCCACACAATCTCTGGTTACAGCTACTCGCCGAGACGGGGCTGGTTGGGCTGGTCGGGTTTCTGGTCCTGTTGGTTGCCGTCGTCTCAGTCTCCGGCGAGCCCGATCGGATGACCATGGCCGCGCTATCGGTTGTCGGGCTGGCCTCGCTGACACAGACAGTTATCTTCGAACCGGCCTTATGGTTCGTTCTGGGCCTCTGGACGGCCCACGTGATCAATGCTGAATCAGAGGAAGTGCCGGCTGCAGTCGGCTGACCACCGGATCTTGTTCAAGGCGTCTGTGTTCCGCGTCGATAACGTCCCCATGCGTAGTCGCATCGCCTTGGCCACGGCATTGGCGATGCTCGTCGGCATGCTCAGCTTCCTGCCCGCCCAGCCAGCTCTGGCGGCCACTGTCCACGGCGCCGGGACCGTTCATGGTGGTATCTATTCCGACCAGTTCAGCTCGGGGTCCGACCTCGACGCCCTGGCGGCGGCGACCGGCAATAGGGCCACCTTTGGAGGGACGTTCCTCTCGGTCAACGAGGACACCGGGCCGGCGCAGGTCGGGCAATGGTCCAACACCCGGGAGAAACTCGACCAGGTGTGGAAGGGCAAGGCGACCCCCTTTGTCAATCTCGACATCCCCGCCACTGCTCAATCCATTGCCAGCGGCAACTGGGACCCCCAGATCCATCGTTGGATCGGCCATCTCCAGCTCTATTTGAACCTGGGGGAAGGGAGGAGCCTGGTCATCGCCCCGATGCAGGAGATGAACGGGAATTGGGTGTCCTACGGGTGTACCCCAGCGAGCTATCGCAACGCCTACCGCCGTGTTGTCGACCTCATCCGTAGTCATGGGATCGACGAAACCAAGGTTCGTTTCGCCTTCGCTCCCAATGGATGGACCACACCGGGCTGTGGTTCGATCGCCGACTACTACCCGGGCGACTCCTACGTGGATGTGATCGGCATCTCCGCCTATCGGTGGCCCGGTGAGCACAGCGTCTATCAGGTGATGGGTGGCACCATCGACCAACTCGCCTCGTGGTATCCGACCAAGCCGCTGGTCATCGCCCAGACCGCGGCATCACCCTCATCGAGCAAGTCGCAGTGGATCAGGGAGGCATTCTCCTGGGCTGCCTCTCACCCCAATGTGGTAGCGCTCATCTACTTCAACTTCATCAAGGAACACGACTGGCGAGTCTGGTTCGGGAGCTCGGTCGACCCTGGTTGGAGGGATGGGATGCTCCAGGGGACCACTGCCTACCAGTGGCCGCTGACCTCATGGTTCCAGAAGGGTGCGATGACCCTGGCCTACCCGCCGGGTGTCAACCTGTGCCCTCCGGGTGCCGACTGCGACACCACGGCCTTCCAAGACTCCGGCGGCCAATTCAGGATCCTCAACTACGCCACCTCAGGTCTGAGTCTGATCAGCAACACCTTCTTCTATGGAAATCCGGGCGATGTGGCGTTCTCGGGGGATTGGAACTGTG
>CAZNDH010000036.1:7688-13873 GCA_964571765.1 uncultured Acidimicrobiaceae bacterium | reverse complement strand
ACCCGGTGGAGCGGACCGCTGGCTCGCATCGGGTCGCCGCGGCCGCTCACCGCAGTGTTGAGTTCATGCACAACGACGATAAGGACCATCCAACACGCTGGCCTGCGGGGAGCTGAGGAAGGTGAACCCGTCGAGCATCATGCGGGGTGTCTGTCAGCACCGTGCGCCAATGTCAGTTCACCCACACGCTGGAAGACGACGTCGGCAGATTCCACCGGCCCAAGGAATGGGATTGAAGCTGTCGTGGTTATAGACGCTGCATCACACGGCTTGTAGAGTGTTAATCAGATCAACTACCTGAATCGCCTCGGCGATCAGGAAGCAAGGCCCGCCACGACGGCGGGCCTTTGCGTTGCACGGCCGCCATTGGACCACGGGGACCTAGAACCTAGAAGTGCTCACACGTGGCGTCGGCTCGCGGCGGCGGGCGCCGCCCCACACGTTCAAGCTCGCCAGGTGCGATCGCGCCGCCTATACGCCGCCTATCGAGTCGAAGACTGGCCGTCACTGAATGTGACAAGCCGATACGGGTTGGAACTGAACCTCCTGGTAGTGGTGGCTTTCCGTGGACGCAACGTTACCCTCTGCGACTGAACGGTACGGGGTCGTCTTGACTGGCAGGCAGGCTTCTACCGGGTTCCTGGCAATGATCCCGGGCCCGACGACAACCCGTGACCAGGACATTCGCGCCGGCCAAAACGGACAACCCGTCGGTGCCTCGCCAGAAAGTCCCTCTTCTACCGATCCTTCTACCGGGTTTCCGAAGGTCGGGGACCCGGAAAGGAGAACCTCGTGCGAGGTTATGTGTCCCGCTACGCGGTTGGCAGCCGAGTTGAATGGCCGCAACGACCAGATGCGGTCGCTCACCTTCGGCGCCTACCTGATCAGCACCTGGCTGCCGGGGAAGAAGATCAATCTGGCCGAGTCGACCTGGGACGGATACCGCCGCAAGATCGACCGGCACATCCTCCCCGCCATCGGCCATGTCCGGATCCGACGGCTCCGCGCCCACCATCTGGAGACGCTGTACGACCGGATGTTGTATCCCACCGACGATCGTCGGCCGCTGGCACCAAAGACCGTTCTCGAGGTGCATCTCATCATCCGAGGAGCCCTCAACGATGCGGTGAGACGCGGCCTCGTCAGTCGGAACGTTGCTCTGGTGGCTCATGCACCCAAGCTGAGATCGATCCCGAAGACGGAGCCTCAAGCGTGGAATGCCCAGCAGCTGCAGGCGTTTCTCCAAGCCGCGGCGGGTCATCGACTGTTCCCCGCGTTCTGGGTTCTGGCCGCCACTGGAATGCGTCGTAGCGAACTGCTCGGGCTCCGTTGGGATGACGTCGACTTCAAGAAGGCGCGGGTGTCGGTCAACCGAGGTCTGGTCGCCGTCGCTTACGAGGTGCGGGAGTCGAGAGGCAAGACCCCCAACGCGAGACGAGCCATCGACCTCGATCCCACCACCATCAAGGTGCTAAAGGCATGGAAGGAATGGCAGAGAGCCGAACAGGAGGCTGCAGGCATCGAATCCGAGAGCTGGGTGTTCACCAACAATGACGGCAAGCCGGTCCATCCGCATTCGATCTCCCAGACCTTCGAACGGATCGCCAACCGAGCAGGAGTGCGCGCATCCGACTTCACGACATCAGGCATACCCACGGCACGCTCCTGATCAAGGCCGGGGTCCCGGTCAAGGTGGTGTCAGAGCGATTGGGTCATGGGAATCCGGCGTTCACAATCGACACCTACCAACACGTGCTCCCCGGCATGCAAGCCGAAGCCGCCCGCACCTTCGAGAAGCTCATCGACGAGGCTCGACCCGGATAGCCGGTAGAAGTCCCGGTAGAAGGAAGCCGAAAGACGGTAGAAGCCCTGGCCAAGTGTCGTTGACCAGGGCCTTTAGTAGCGGGGGCGGGATTTGAACCCGCGACCTTCGGGTTATGAGCGAGTCCGGGGTAACTGCTGACCAGGCGAAATCCGCGGAATGCCTGTTCAAAACCGGTATTTGCTTCGCATCATTTCGCGTTCTTGACGGTCCCATCGCACCCTTTCGCGCGATGGACGCGCGATGGAGGGGATGTCAGGGAACGGGTGTTTCGGTCCGGGACCGGAGGAATCGGTAGCCCATTCCGGGTTCGGTTATGAAGTAGATCGGCTGGCTCGGGTCGGGCTCGAGTTTGTGGCGGATCTGCGCCATGAACACTCTCAGATAGTTGGTTTCGACTTCGTAGGCCGGACCCCATACCTCTTTCAGTAGCTGTACCTGGGACACGAGCTTGCCTTCGTTCCGGACGAGCAGCTCGACCACTCCCCACTCGGTTGGGGTGAGTCTGATCTCGGCTCCGTCGCGCTCCACGGTCTTGGCTGACAGGTCGATGACGAAATGAGGAGTCGTCACCACGGGCTGTTCGGTAGATGGTGGCGCAGCTCGGCGGAGCGAGGCTCTCAGTCTCGCCAGCAGCTCCCCCATTCCGAAGGGTTTGGTGACGTAGTCGTCGGCGCCTGCGTCGAGCGCCGCAATCTTGTCGGCCTCCTGCTCGCGGACGGTTAGGACGATGATGGGCACGGTGGTCCAGCCACGCAGTCCCTCGATGACCTGGATGCCGTCGATCCCGGGAAGTCCCAGGTCGAGGATCACCGCGTCAGGTCGTCGTTGCGATGCATGCGAGAGCGCCTCTTCACCCGAGGCGGCGGCGTCCACCTCATAGCCGAGTGCCTTCAGGTTGACTGAGAGGGCCCGCACGATCTGCGGTTCGTCGTCGACGACCAGGACGCGCTGCTTGTCTGTCATCGACGGCTTTCGGTCAGGTCGGAGTTGAGGACTTGGTGAGTGGCTCGCGCCGGTTTGAGACCGATCACCATGGTGGTGCCTCCTCCCGGTGTGTCTTCGATGAGTAGCTCGTTGCCCATGGCGTCGAGAAACCCTCTGGATACGGCCAGGCCGAGACCGACTCCTCCCACGGGTTGGCTGTCGCTGAGGCGCTGGAAGGGTTGGAACACCTCCTCCTGTCGGTCGTGGGGGATACCCGGGCCGCGGTCGACGATTCTCAGGTCGATCCTCCCACCTACTTGCCCGGCGGAGACGTTGACGTGGGTGCCAGGCGGCGACCACCTGACCGCGTTCTCGACGAGGTTGGCCACCACTCGCTCGAGCAGGGTGGGATCGGTTTGGACTTGGGGAAGGTCCTCGGGCACGTCGACATCGACCTCCTCGGCCACGGGTCCCAGTCCAGTGAGGGCGGCATTCACCACTTCTTCGAGGCTGACCTCCCGGAAGAACACGTGGACCGCGCCCGCTTGGACTCGGCTGGCGTCGAGGAGCCGGCCGACCAGCCGGTTGAGCCTTTCGGTCTCGTCGCGGATGGTGGTGAGGAAGGCATTGGTTTGTTCCGGTGTCCAGTCCACTCCGGTCTCTAGGAGGCTCGTGACCGAAGCCTTGATCGTGGCCAGTGGTGTCCTCAGGTCGTGGGAGACGGCACCGAGCAGTGCCGTTCGGAGCCGATCGGTTTCGACCATTGTCTCTGCTGTCTTTGCCTCCTCTTCGAGTGCCTGACGCTCGACGGCTTGGGTGATCTGGGCGGCGAATGCTCTTAGCACGCGACGATCGTCCGCGGTCAGCTTCCCGTCCCGGATCGCGAGGATGGTGTCGTCGGTCAGCTCAATGGTCTCGGTGGCGTTGTCCGGCGATGAGAGCTGCTCGGCCCCTGAGGCGGCCAGGGTTTCCCATCCGTCCTCGCTGCGGCGGAGGATGCTTGCTGCGCTGAGGGTGAATGTCTCGCGAACCATGTGAATGAGGCCTTCAGCGGCCTCCCCGAACACTGGATGAGCCTGTGAGGCTGTGGCGGCGAGTGCTTCGGCCTGAGCCCGGGCTTTGCGAGCCTCTGCGCTTCGTCGGGTGGACATCCCGACTAGGAGGCCGACTGTGACTGCGACGACCACGAAACTGAACAGGGAGAACAGGTTGTCCGGATCTGCGATGGTCCAGGTCCGCCTGGGCTCGGTGAAGAACCAGTTGGCAAGCATGAATCCGGCGGCGGCAGCGGCCACCGCTGGCCAGACTCCTCCGATGGCCGCCACGAGGAGGGAGGTGAGCAGGTAGACGAGGAGGATGTTGTGCAGGGCGAGGTCGCCGCCGACCCCGAGGAGCAGCCAGCTGAGAGAGGGCAGCCCGATCACCGCCAGTGCCCAGGCTGCGCTCTGACGGCGGAGGCTGATCGAAGCCCCGCTGGTACGTCGACGGACTTTGGGTCTTCGGACGCCTTCGTAGGAGATGATGTGAACGTCGAGCGCACCCGATTCCCGAATGACTTTGCCGACTGGGGATCCTCGCAGCCACTCCTCGATTCTGGACCGCCGGGAAGCCCCGACGACGAGTTGGGTCGCGTTCTCTCCTTTGGCAAAGGCGAGTAGTGCGGTTCCCACGTCGTCGCCGACGATTTCGTAGTAGCGGCCGCCGAACTGTTCGAGCAGTGCTCTCTGCTCGGCCAGAGCCGGGTACTCCTCGTCAGCGAGGCCGTGGGTAGGCCGGACGAAAACCCCGACGAGGTCTGCTCTTGCCCTCATCGCCATCCGGGTTGCTCGGCGGATCACCATGTCTCCGCCTTCTGCTCCTGCGATGGCGACCACGACGCGTTCTTTGGTCTCCCATAGCTCGGCGATGCCGTGGGCTTCCCGGTATTTGGCCAGCGCTTCGTCGACCCGATCGGCCGTCCAGGAGAGGGCGAGCTCCCTGAGGGCCCCGAGGTTTCCGGGTCGGAAGTAGTTGGCCAGGGCGGCGTCGATCCGTTCCGGTGGGTAGATCTTGCCGGCGGCCATACGCTCGGTGATCCCCTCCTGGGGAAGGTCGACGAGTTCGATCTGGTCAGCCCGTCGCACCATCTCGTCGGGGATGGTCTCTCGCTGGGTGACTCCCGTGATCTCGAAGACGACATCGTTGAGCGACTCGAGATGCTGGATGTTGAGGGTGGTGAGAACGTCGATCCCGGCGTCGAGTATCACTTCGACGTCTTGCCATCGCTTGTCGTGATGGGAGCCGGGGATGTTGGTATGAGCGAGCTCGTCGATCAGGGCCACTTCGGGTTGACGTTCCAGCACCGCTTCCAGGTCCATTTCCTCGAAGCTGGTTCCCCGATACTCGAGCCTGTTTCTGGGGATCACCTCCAGGTCTCCGATCAGGGCTGTCGTATCGCGACGACCGTGAGGCTCGACGAAACCGATGGCGACGTCGCGCCCTTCGCTCCGGAGACGGTGGCCCTCCTCCAACATGGCGTAGGACTTGCCTACACCCGGGGCGGCGCCGAGGAAGACCCGCAGCTTTCCTCTCTTGGCCAAACCCTTTTCCTTTCGTCTTGGCTTACGTTATGCCGGTCACAGCTGTCGCCGGGTCAAAGGTCATCGAGTGCCAGGTTGAGCAGGAGCACATTCACTGCGGGATCGCTCAGATATGCCACCGAGGCACCCGAAGTCTGGCGGTCGATGAGGGCGAGGATCTCCTCGACGCCCAGGCCTCGCTCTCGTGCGACCCGTTGCGCCTGGAGTCGGGCGTTGGCCACCGAGATGTGAGGGTCGAGACCCGATGCGGAGGTCGTCACCGCGTCGACGGGTACCGGTGTCGCCGCGTCGAGACCGTTGATCTCCCGGTATTCCGAGGCCCGAGCTTCTACTGCGGCGAGATGATCGGGGTTGTTTGGACCAAGGTTGGAGGCCCCGGACAGACTGGGGTCGTAGCCGACCACCGAAGGGCGGAGGTGGAAATAGCCGGCAGTCTCGAACGGCTGACCCAAGAGCTCAGAGCCGACCACCACGCCGCCGCGTTCCACCAGGGAACCGTCGGCCTGGTGGCCGAGGACGCCTTGGGTGACGAGAGTCACCGCGGCCGTGTAGACCAACCCGGTGAGGAGGGTCATGACGCCGAGCATGCGGAGTGCTGGGAGAAGTTGGCGTCTCATCAGACCAGCCCGATCCCGGTCACCAACAGGTCGATCAGCTTGATCCCCAGGAACGGGACCAGGAGACCGCCCACCCCGAAGATGGTGACGTTGCGTCGGAGGATGGCGGGAGCCGAGGCGGGCCGGAAGCGCACTCCGCGCAGGGCTATGGGGATGAGAGCCACGATGATGACTGCGTTGAAGATCACCGCGGAGAGGATCGCCGACTGCGGGCTCTCCAGACGCATGAGGTTGAGTCGG
>CAZNDH010000036.1:3864-7588 GCA_964571765.1 uncultured Acidimicrobiaceae bacterium | reverse complement strand
CACCGCGGAGAGGATCGCCGACTGCGGGCTCTCCAGACGCATGAGGTTGAGTCGGTCGAGCGCCGGGATCACCGCAGCGAACATCGCCGGGATGATGGCGAAGTACTTGGCGACGTCGTTGGCGATAGAGAAGGTGGTCAATGCGCCTCGGGTGATGAGAAGCTGCTTTCCGATCTCGACGATCTCGATGAGCTTGGTCGGGTTGGAGTCGAGGTCGACCATGTTCCCCGCCTCCTTGGCAGCCTGGGTCCCGGTGTTCATCGCCACCCCTACGTCGGCTTGGGCGAGGGCGGGAGCGTCGTTGGTGCCGTCGCCGGTCATCGCCACCAGCCGACCACCGGCCTGTTCCCTTCGGATCAGCTTCATCTTGTCCTCGGGGGTGGCCTCGGCCAGGTAGTCGTCGACGCCAGCCTCCTCGGCGATGGCGGCCGCGGTCAGGGGGTTGTCACCGGTGATCATCACGGTGCGGATTCCCAGCCGCCGCAGCTGGTCGAACCTTTCGGCCATCCCCGACTTGACCACGTCCCGGAGGATCACCGTCCCCATGACCTTGGCGCCTTCCGCGACGAGCAATGGGGTGGCGCCTTCGGTCGCTGCCCGAGATACCGTCTTTGCTACTTCTTCGGGCACCAGGCCGTCCTGTTCTTCCACCCAGCGGGTCACCGCGTCAGCGGCTCCTTTGCGGATGCGTCGTCCGGCCACGTCGACCCCGCTCATCCTGGTGTGCGCGCTGAAGGGGACCAGGGTGGCACCGGCCAGCTCCCTGCCCCTGAACCCAAACCGCTCCTTTGCCAGGACCACTATGGAGCGGCCCTCCGGAGTCTCGTCGGCCAGACTGGCCAGCTGGGCCGCCTCGGCCAGCTCGGCCTCGGTGACGTCGGGCGCCGGCTCGAAATGGCGAGCCTGACGGTCGCCCAGGGTGATGGTGCCGGTCTTGTCAAGGAGGAGTGTGGTGCAGTCCCCGGCCGCTTCCACCGCCCTGCCGCTCATGGCGAGGACATTGGCCTGGATGAGCCGGTCCATGCCGGCGATGCCGATGGCTGAGAGGAGCGCCCCGATCGTGGTTGGGATGAGCGTGACCAGTAGTGCGACTAGGACCAGGACCTCCTGCTCTGCTCCTGAGTACACGGCGAGCGGCTGGAGAGACAGGGTGACCAAGAGGAAGATGATGGTGAGCCCGGCGAGGAGGATGTTGAGCGCCACCTCGTTGGGGGTCTTCTGCCGCTCTGCCCCCTCCACCAGTGAGATCATCCGGTCGAGGAACGTCTCCCCGGCCTGAGCCGTGATCCTGACCACGATCTCGTCGGACAGCACCCGGGTACCTCCCGTCACCGCCGACCGGTCACCGCCCGACTCGCGGATCACTGGCGCAGACTCCCCGGTGACCGCCGACTCGTCGACGGAGGCCACACCCTCGATCACCTCACCATCACCGGGGATGACTTCACCGGCGGAGACCACCACGACGTCGCCGACTTTGAGGGAGGAGGCGGCCACCACCTCGATGTGGCGGTCGGGTCGACGCCGGTTGGCGACGGTGAGCGTGCGCGCCTGACGTAACGAGTCGGCCTGCGCCTTGCCCCTCCCCTCCGCCATCGCCTCGGCGAAGTTGGCGAAGAGCACCGTGACCCAGAGCCACACCACCACCTGCGCTCCAAAGCCAGGATCGGGCCCGCGGTCGAGAAGCCAGAGCACCGTGGTGAACACGGCGCCGACCTCGACCACGAAGATCACCGGGTTGCGGGCAAGGTGGCGGGGGTCGAGCTTGCGCACGGCGTCGGCCGCCGCCCGCCGCACGATCACTGGATCGAACATCTTCCGGGTGGTACGGGTCACGATCTCACCTCGATCACCCCAGCGCCTCGACCAGCGGCCCCAGGGAGAGGGCAGGGAAGAAGGTGAGGCCGGCGACGATCACGATGACCGCCAGGAGCAAACCGACGAAGAGCGGGCTGTCGGTGGGGAAGGACCCTTCGCTTGCCTCCGCTGCCTGCTTGCCCGCCAGCGACCCGCCGATGGCCAGCACCGGGATGATGAGGAAGAACCGACCCACCAGCATCGCCAGTGCCTGGGTCAGGTTGAAAAAGGGCGTGTTAGAGGAGAGACCGGCGAACGCCGAACCGTTGTTGTTCGCCGGCGAGGCGACCCCGTAGAGGATCTCCGCCAATCCCCAAGCGCCCGAGTTGGTGCGGGCGTCCAGCGCCTCAGGGAGGAGGACAGCGACGCCGGTGATCCCCAGGACCATGACCGGCATCGCCAGCAGGTAGAGGGTGGCGAGTTTCATCTCCGAGGCTTGGATCTTCTTTCCCAACAGCTCCGGGGTCCGTCCCACCATTAGACCGGCGATAAAAACGGTGAGGACCACGAAGATCAGCATCCCGGTGAGTCCCACTCCTATCCCGCCGGGACTCACCTCTCCGAGGAGCATGTTGGTGAGGGTCACAGTCGCCCCGATTGGGGTGTAGGAGTCGTGCATCGAGTTGACCGACCCGTTGGACGTGGCCGTCGTCGACGCCGCCCACAAAGCCGAGATTCCAGGCCCGAACCTCACCTCCTTGCCTTCGAGGTTCCCCCCGGGCGAGCTCTCCGATGCCTGCTGGTCGACGCCGTATGCCTCCAGTGCCGGATTGCCGGAGGTCTCGGCGGCGACCGCCAACCCGACGCTGGCGAGCCAAAGGATGAGCATCGCCCAGAACACCGCCCAACCCTGCCGGCGGCGTTCGACCATCGCCCCGTACGTGAAGGGGGCGGCGAAGGGGATGAGGACGATCGCCGCCAGCTCGATGAGATTGCTGATTCCGGTTGGGTTCTCGAAGGGATGAGCAGAGTTGGTGTTGAAGAACCCGCCTCCGTTGGTTCCGAGCTGTTTGATGGCGATCTGGGATGCCACCGGGCCGCCGGGGATGAGCTGGGTTCCCCCGTCCACGGTGGCCACTTGCTGAGCTCCGGTGGTGTTCTGGGTCACACCCTGGGTAACCAGAGCGAGTGCGATCAGGATGCTCAGAGGCAGGAGAAGCCTGGTGGTGATTCGGGTGAGATCGACCCAGAAGTTCCCCACGGTGTCTCGTCGTCTCTGCGCCAAACCCCTGATCAGGGCTGCCATCACCCCGAGACCTGCCGAGGCGGACACGAAGTTCTGGGTCACCAGACCAACCGATTGAGAGAAGTGGGAGAGGGTCGCCTCACCCCCGTAGTTCTGCCAGTTGGTGTTGGCGACGAACGAAACCGCCACGTTCAGGGCGAGCAGCGGGTCCACACCGAGCAGCTCGTCGGGGTTGAACGGCAGCACACCCTGGAAGCGGAGGATCCCGTAGAGAACGAGGACAGAGACCAGGCTGAACGCCAACAGCGAGAAGGCGTATCCCGTCCAACGCTGCTCCCGGCCGGAGTCGACCCCCACCGAGCGGTAGACGAGACGCTCGATCGGCAGGAACACCCGATCACCGGGAGCGGGACCTGAGCCTAGGACTGCGGCCAAGTAGCGGCCGAGCGGCGGAGCGGCGATCAGAACCAGCCCGACGAGGGTCCCCAGGATGATCCACTGGGCAGCCATCAGAACCGGTCCGGGTCGAGCAACGCCAACAGTAGGTAGACGAGGAGGGCTATCCCGACCGCCAGACCGACCAAGTTCTCAATCATCGCCGTCCGCCTCCACGCTTTGGCGACGGACCTCTACAGGGGCGGCGCCGACCACCCGATCGCAGAACACCACGTAGCCGGCGGC
>CAZNDH010000036.1:0-3764 GCA_964571765.1 uncultured Acidimicrobiaceae bacterium | reverse complement strand
TGGAGCACGGTCTCGGCGGTGGCATAGGTGAAGATGCCGCCCTTCGGCTTCACCCCGACCACCGTGATCCCGTGCTTGCCGCGAACTCCAGTCTCGCCCAGCGGCTTGCCGATCACTTCAGCGGGCGGGGTCGTCTTCACCAAAGCGAAGTTGTCCTCGAACTCGACGAAGTCGAGCATCTTGCCTCGCACCAGGTGGGCGAGACGTCGACCCATGTCATGTTCCGGATAGACCACATGGCCGACCCCCAGTTGATGGAGGATCCTTCCGTGGGCGTCGCTGATCGCCTTGGCCCACACATTTGGCACGCCGAAACCCAGCACCAGGGAGGTGGTGAGGATGCTCGCTTCGATGTCGGAGCCGATGCCCACCACGACCTGCTCGAACTCGTGAACCGACAGCTGGCGGAGCGCCTCCTCTTTGGTGGAGTCCGCGACCACCAGGTGCGTGAGCTGGCCGGAGAGCGATTGAACCAGCTCTGAATTGGCGTCGATGCCCAACACCTCGGTCCCGCCGGACTCCAACTCGAGGGCGAGGGCTCGTCCGAACCGGCCGAGGCCAATGACGACGACGCCGGGCAGTCGGTGGTCCTGTCTAGCCAATGATCGGCTGCTCCTCGGGATAGGCGAACATTCGTTGGCGCTGTCTCAAGGCTAGGGCAGTGGCGAGAGTCACCGGACCCAGCCGGCCCACAAACATCAAGACGGTGAGGAGCACCTTTCCCACACCCGGAAGGTCAGCGGTTATCCCCGTCGAGAGACCGACCGTGGCGAAGGCGGACACCACTTCGAAGAGGACCTCGTCGAGGTGGAACGCGGTGATTATCAGCAGGAACAGGGTGGAGATGACTACTGCTGCGACCGCAGTCAAAGCAACGGTGAGCGCCTGGCGTTGGATCGCCCGTGGCACCTGACGTCCGAATGCGGACACTTCGTTGTCCCCGCGTGCCTCGGCGATGATCACGAACAGCAGCACGGCGAAGGTGGTGACCTTGATCCCGCCAGCGGTTCCGGCACTACTCCCGCCGATGAACATCATCACGACGAGCCCCAAAAGGGTCGCGGGAGACAAGGATCCGATATCGACACTGTTGAAGCCCGCCGTCCGGGGCATCACTGCCTGGAAGAAGCCGCCGAGCACCTTCCCCGGTCCGTCGAGACTGCCGAGGGTGGCGGGGTTCCCCCACTCCATGGCGGTGACGAAGATCGTCCCCCCGACCAGGAGTAGCGCCGTCATCCACAAGGTGATCTTGGTGTGAAGCGTCCACCCACTGCGGGCCTTGTTGTTCCGCCAGATCTCCAGAATGACCGGGAAGCCAACACCACCCAGGATGACAGCCACCGAAACCGGAAGGATGATCCAGGGGTCGGCGACGAACCCCATCAAGCTGTCCGAGTAGAGAGAAAAGCCGGCGTTGTTGAACGCAGAGACCGCATGGAACACTCCAAGCCAGATGCCCTCGCCGACGGACGTGTCGTAGGCGCTCCAAAGCCGGAGGATCAACAACACCGCCACGGCCACCTCCACGAAGAGAGTCGTTCGAGCGACCCCGAGCAAGAGTGCTCGGACGTCACCGATGCCGACGCTTCCCGTCTCCGCCGCAGCGGTGAGCCTGGAACGCAGTCCTAGACGACGCGACACGACCAACCCGAGCACCGAAGCCGCGGTCATGATCCCAAAGCCCCCCAGCTGGATTAGCCCGAGGATCACACCATGGCCAAACGCCGACCAGTACCCGGGAGTGTCCACAACGATCAGCCCCGTGACGCACACCGCCGACGTAGACGTGAAGAGAGCCTCGAGAAGCGTGGCACGCCCCGGACCGGTAGTGGCAGCAGGAAGGGAAAGCAAGAAGGTCCCCAGCAGGATTGCCGCAGCAAAGGCGACCACGACCACCTGAGCCGGATGCCGCAGCCGGAACGACGGTCGCAACAACCGCGTCAATAAGGCGGTGCCTCGGCCGATCCGAGACGTGGCGGATCCCTGCTTTACACGGACGGCCACAGGGACACCTATCTGATGAGTGGCCGACAGATCGGAACTACGGAGTCAGCGAGATCAACCTCACGGACCAGCGTCACCGGGAGCTGACCGGGCGTATTCGGTCGCCACTCGCACCGGGCGAAGGCATGAAGAACCTCCTCCTCGCCGTCAAGATGAGCGGCACCGAGATACGCGTGAAGTACCCCGTCGACACGACACCGCTGATCAACCCTCAGGCGGAGTGATTCACTGCTCGTCGTGTTGCGGGTGCCATCCGATTCTTCGACCTCCTGATGAGCACGCATCGATACCACATTCCACTGTGGTCACTCATGCCCTGGTATGTCCCCCGCCTTGACGCGTTGTTAACGGCCAGATGGCGGATCCTGTCGCCAGCAAAGCGATGAGCACGCACCGGTCGGCCGAGGCGCTTCTACCGGGTTCTCAATCCTGCGAGCGAACCATTGCACTCTGTTGACCAGGGCTTCGCCGAAACACGAACAGAGAGTCCAGTGCTGTTCGACCGGCTTCTACCGATCCTTCTACCGGGTTCCCGACGGTCGGGCACTCGGAAAGCAGATCCTCGTGAGAGGTTATGTAGCCCGAAGAGGTGACCGCTGGTATGCGATCGTGTACGAAGGCCTGGATCCGGTGACTGGGAAGGAGCGGCGACGTTGGCACCCTGCCGGCACCAGTCGGGAGGACGCCGAGCGGCTGGCGGCGAGCTTGGCCGCGGAGTTGAACGGCCGACAGGACGACGCTCGGTCGCTCACAGTCGGGGTCTATCTGACGGCGCGTTGGCTGCCGGCCAAGAAGGTCGCCTTGGCGCACAGCACGTGGGACGGGTATCGCCGCAAGATCGAACGACACATTCTCCCTACTCTCGCGAGTGTCCCGATCCGCCGCCTTCGACCCCATCACCTCGAGAAGCTCTACGACGAGAAACTGCATCCGCGGAACGAGAAGCGGCCGCTGGCACCGAAGACAGTGTTGGAGATCCATCTCATCATCCGCGGCGCACTCAACGATGCCGTGCGTCGTGGGATCGTGACACGAAACGTCGCTCTGGTGGCCCACGCCCCCAAGGTGCGGTCGATCCCCAAGGTGGAACAACAAGCCTGGACAGCCCAGGAACTGCAGGCGTTTCTCCGCGAAGCTGCCGGCCACAGACTGTTCCCAGCGATGGGGCTGCTCGCCAACACGTGACTCCGCCGCAGCGAGCTGCTCGGATTGCAGTGGGCCGACGTCGACCTTGGGTCCGCGACGCTCTCGATCAATCCTGGTCTTGTCTCCATCGGATACGAGCTGCACGAGTCGCGAGGCAAGACCAACAACTCCCGTCGGGCGATCGACCTCGACCCCACCACCGTCGCAGTCCTGGCCGCCTGGAAGGCGTGGCAGAAAACTCAACGGGCTGCTGTCGGCATCCAATCAGAAGACTGGGTGTTCGCCGACGTGAACGGCAACCCGATTCACCCCCATTCCATCTCGCAGGCCTTCGAACGAGTCGTCGTTCGCGCCGGAGTACCAAAGGTTCGTCTTCACGACGTCCGCCACACCCACGGCACGTTGCTGATCAAAGCCGGCGTTCCAGTCAAGGTGGTGAGTGAACGGCTGGGTCACGGCAATCCGGCGTTCACCATCGACACCTACCAACACGTGCTCCCCGGGATGCAAGCCGAAGCCGCCCGGGTCTTCGAGAAGCTGATCGCCGGGAGCCGGTAGAAGATCCGGTAGAAGCCACGGTAGAAGGGTGCCGGGGGACGGTAGAAGCCCTGGCC
>CAZNDH010000035.1:0-14372 GCA_964571765.1 uncultured Acidimicrobiaceae bacterium | reverse complement strand
AAAAGGAGCTGTTTCCTATCCCTCCGATTGATCGTCATATCGAGCCTAAAGCCGGTTGCATGAAGTGCTACAATAGACGAGCGCACAGACCCGAGTCCGGGCTTCCGTGCCGTCGTCTCCAGCACATCGGCTTCGAATCGCAGGCAACGGACAAACCCAACGAAGGAGACATGAAGTGAACAGGAATATCGGTTTCGGAGGCTCGCTCTTCCTCATCGCAGTGGGTGCCATCCTGGCGTTCGCAGTGTCGGTGGAAGCGGAAGGTTTCAACCTCAACACGATCGGGATCATCCTGATGGTGGTGGGTGGGCTGGGCGCGATCCTGACCTTGGTGGCCATGAACACCACCAAGAAGGAGCAGCACACCGAATACGTCAAGAAGGACCTCGACATCGACTCGCGCGATCACTGACGCCTCGCCCAGGCTGAAACCCATAAGGAGCCGCACGTAGGGGAGTGGCAGTCAATGGTCAGGGGCTCAACTCCCCAGATCCACCGTGTTCTCTGATTTGGGGGGTGTCCAGGGGTCGGCCGCGGCCGAGATGTCGAGCCCGATCGGTCAACTCTCTCGGGCGGATATCAACTCAGCGAGCTTGCGGACCGTGTTGCAGTTGCGAATCGTCATCGCTTTGTAGAGGTCAGTGCCAACCAGTCTCGGCATTCCGCTCCGGGCAGCAACCGCCCGGTCGACCCGCCACATCACCGATCCCGGCACATACATCACATCGTCTATGCCCGGTTTGGCCGGTAGCCGGTCGATGATTTCCGGTGAGTCCACCTCGTCCCAGAGGAAGAGGACGTCACACTTGGCGCTGGCGTCGTTGACCCAGGTCGAAGGAAGAGCGTCGACCACTCCATGAACTTCTTCGCTGTCTCTGAGGAGCACCCCGGTCCGGACTTCGAACTGCTTCCAGATCGCCTCGTGCAGCTCAGAGGCCAGATGGTCGGCATCGTCGAGGTCAGCTTCGAAGATCACGTTCCCCGAGTTGATGTAGGTCTGGACCTCGTTCAGCCCGACCCCCTCGAAGGTTTTCTTCAGCTTTTTCATCTCCACTTTCTGCTTTCCACCGACGTTTATGCCGCGAAGAAGGGCCAGGTAGATCATCGAGTCATCTCCGGGCAGTACATCATGTTCCAGGTCTTCACGGAGTCGCCATCAGGCTGCGCGCTCATTCGGCTGGCACAAGGGCCAGTGCGTCGATCTCGACCAGGTGGCTGAACGCCGGGTTGATGTGGAGTGATTCGGGGTTGTTGTGGGTGAGAGTCATCTTGCTTCTCCTTTAGTCGCGAGCGCCCTGAGACGGGCGCGCTGCTGCCGCACCTTGTGGCGGTTGCCGCAGCGTTGCATCGAGCACCACATGCGGTTGGCCGACCGCGAGGTATCGAGGTAGATGATCTGACAGTCGCCGGCAGCACATTGGCGGATGCGCTCGGACTGATCGCGGAGGATGATTACCGCCTCCCGGGCGATTCCGGCGAGGACTTCCTCCAGGCTGGGCCGGGGCCGCCGTCCCAATTGGGGGGCGACATCCGGGCCGGCGGCGTACCGGTCGAGGACCCGAACCGACGATCTGCGGAAGGGCCGGCCATCGCTGGCAGCGGTGACCAGGGATGCCACCGTGTGCCGCAGCGTCTTGGCGTCGGCCAGGTGGGAGGCGCTAACGGGTGGCTGGACCCCAAAGCGCTGGTCGATCCAGGCCGCCAGGTCCCCCGGGGTGTGCCACTGCTCCCATGAAGGGTTGTCACCCATGGAGCCGGTGTAGGCGAAGTCAAGGGCGATCGATCCCGAGTCGAACCACCATTTCGTCCCTTCAAAGGAGACGAACCACTGGCCGGTTTGGGGATCTGTCAAGTGCATGTAACCATCTTAGGGGGTGTCAGGTGTGGGGCTGGCGTTAGCCCACGAACGCTCCTGAATCCGGGGCGACCGGAGCAGCCGCGGGGTCGGTACTGGCCGCCGCCCTCCTCGTGTACGAGGTCTCGGGCAAGTCCTTGCAGTAGACAACCGAGACGACCTGCTCAGGGGGTCAGGGATGGCGCTTGGTCAGTGCCTTGGCGCGTCCGGTTGTCAGCGGTCGCCGGCCTTGGCCGAATGCCCTATCCCGAGTGAACCAGCTCGATCACCGGTTCCATCGACTCCACCGCCTCGGTCGTCTTGGGCCAGAGGTCACAGCGGACCTCCTCGAACCCCAGCTCACCGAGGGCGATTATGTGTGTCGCTATCTCGTCGGCTCGCCCGGTGATCGGGTTGCCCGTCCCGCTCTCGGCAGCCCGGTCGGAGAAGGGTTCCGGTACCACCGTGTAGAGATCGAGGGTCCGAGTCAGCGTCTCCGGGTCGCGTCCCTCCCCGGAGCACGCCGACTCCAGTGTCTCGAGGATCGGCCTCATCCGCTCTTGGGTCTGTTCCAGGGTCTCTCCCCAACCCCACCAGTTCCATTGGTCCCCGTAGCGAGCAGCAAGCTGGAGCATCTTGGGGCTCCCGGCGGCGATGTTGATCGGTGGTCCCTGCTCCCGTGGACCCCTCAGGATGAGCTCGGCATCCTTCGCCGAGTAAAACACGCCATCGAAGTCCACTGACCCGCTCTTGAGCAGGGCGTGGATGATCTGGATCGCCTCGGCGAAGCGGGAGTAGCGCATGTCGGTGGGGAAGCCGAATGCCTCGTAGTCGGAGTCGAAGGTGTTGCCGGCGCCGACTCCGAGGACGAACCGTCCGCCGGAGATCTCGTCGAGTGTGTCGGCAATCTTGGCGACCATGGCGGGGGACCGGTACGGGGAGTTGATGACCGACGGCCCCAGGGTGATCCGTGAGGTGATGGCGGCGAGGGCACCCGCCATCGTGGTCGACTCCCAGACACCATCGGTTCCGTTGTCCCCTCGGTAGAGCAAAGCGTCCTCGAACACGAACACGTCGAATCCGACCCTTTCAGCCGCCCGCACCCTGGCGCTGACCGATTCCCAGGTAGGCGGGGGCGGCTCTCCGTCAGGACGACCGTGGAGCTGCGTAATGAGCCCGATGCGCATGGCCCCAACCTACACTCAGGCCCGGAAGTCTCCCGGACGCGGCTGACGACCTGCGCCGGCGTATCCGTCATCCCATGGGAACCGGCCGTTGGTGTCGTCATAGGTGACCTGGAGCACCTCAACCGAGTTCTCATCCGGGGGCCGCCTGTAGAAGTGATTGGCGGTGAACACGATCTCCCCGGGGTTGGGCAATCGCTCGAGGACCAACCGGTGGGGCCACTCCCCAGAGGTGATCAACTGTCCCTCCACAAGGTTCTCCCCTGATCTGACCCGTGTGCCCAGGTCGTTGAGAACCCTGCTGGCCGTCGCCGGGGAGACATCGAAGATGAGGAATTCGGGATGGCCCATGCCGAACATGCCGACGGTGTAGGCGAACGACGGTCGGTCGTCGTCGTCATCGCCGTCACAGCCGGGGGCGTTGCAGGCGCCCCCACCCACGTACTGGATCATCCAACCGTGTCGTCTGATGATGGTGGTGGTGTTGGCGTGCTCCTGGTCGAGCCAGGCCCGGGTGCGAGCGTCCAGGATGTTCCTCTCCGAGCCGCCTCCTTGGAATGAAGCTATCGCCGAAGGCCGAGGGGAACAAGGGGCTCAGGCCGCGGAGACTTCGTGGGGGAGGGGGAACCAGCGGAGGAGCTCGGAGCCTTCGGGGAGCGGATCGCATTCCTCGGCAGAGGGAAGGGGCGCGTCGAGGATCTCGCGAGCATCGTTCAGCGCTTCGGCCAAGCTCTCGAGTGGCCTGGTCAGCCGGGTGGAAGCGGATGTTTCGAGGAACCCCTCCAGAGTGTGCGGGAGGAAGGGAAGCCCGTCGCGGTGACTCCACTCGCCGGTGGCAGCGTCGAAACGGTACAGCGGAAGGAGCCTCCATCCCCGGTCGGCGATGAGGTGGACCGCCTCCACCAGGTAGTCGAACTCCTCTTCGGGGATGAAGTAGTTGAAGTTGATCCTCACCCAACCCGGTTTGACCACACTGCAACCACCTACGACCTCATGCTCGATCTTCACGCTGGTCTCGTTGTCGATCCCCAGCAGACGGTGCCCGTAGGGGCCGGCACAGGAGCAGCCGCCCCTGGCCTGGATGCCGAACAGATCATTCAACGCGGCCACTACGAAGTTGTGATGGAGGAACCGTCCCGAGCCGAGATGCTCGGGGGCTCGGACCAAGAAGGAGACGATAGATAACCGGTCGGCGTCAGGATTGCCCAGGATGAGGATGTTGGGGTTCTCCGACCAGGAGTCGATCGCCCGGGCGATCCAGTCGTGCTCGAGCTTACGGATCGCATCTGTTCCGACCTGCTCTTTGAGCGAGAACACCAGGCCGGCGCGGATCGACTCGACGATCGCCGGGGTTCCACCCTCCTCGCGATGCTCTTGGTCGGCGACGTAGAGGTGGTGGTCCTCGTTGACGTAGGTGACCGTCCCCCCGCCGGGCACCGAGGGCACCCGGTTGGTGAGCAGGTCGCGGCGGGCGATCAGAACCCCGGGAGTTCCCGGCCCTCCGATGAACTTGTGGGGTGAGATGAAAATGGCGTCCTTGTAGTCGTCGCCGTGGGTTTCCGGGGAGCCCATCTCGATCTCAACGTAAGGAGCTGCCGCGGCGAAGTCCCAGAAGGTGAGGGCACGGTGACGGTGGAGCAGCGAGGAGATCGCCGAGGTGTCGGAGAGGATCCCGGTGACGTTCGAGGCCGCCGAGAAGCTCCCGATCCTCAAAGGGCGGTCGGCGTAGTCGAGGAGACGCCCTTCCAGGTCGTCGAGGTCGATGTGGCCGTCGCTGTCCTCAGAGATCTCCACCACCTCGGCGATCGTCTCCCGCCAGGAGATCTCGTTGGAGTGGTGCTCGAATGGGCCGACGAAGATGACCGGACGGGACTCGGGAGGGAGGTATTCGGAGAGGTGGTAGCGGTCCTCGAGGGGGGCGGGGATCCGGAGCCCCATGATCGAGATCAGCCGGTCGATAGCCCCGGTGGCGCCCGAACCGGCGAAGATCACCGCGTGCTCGGCGCGGCTGGCCCCGACGCAACGACGGATGACGTCCCGGGCCTCCTCACGGAACCGGGTGGTCTGCAGCCCGGTTCCCGAGGTCTCGGTGTGAGTGTTGGCGTACATGGGGAGCACCGAGTTGCGGATGAAGTCCTCGATGAAACCGAGCGATCGGCCCGACGCGGTGTAATCGGCATAAACCACCCGACGTACCCCGAACGGGGTGGTCACCGCGGTGTCGGCGCCGATGATCGAGTTCCGGATCCGTTCGATCAGCATCGAACCTGCACCTCCTCGGGCATCTTCGGGTCAGGGTGCAGCTACCAAGGTAGATGCTACGACCGGTCACCGGTAGAGACGGTCTCGACCGGCACCGGTTGGATGGTCAGCGCTTTATCGCCCTTGCTCCGAGGAAGGCCAGAACTGCAGCACCGTAGGTGAGCAGGGCGCCGACTATTTCCGGGAAGTCATCGAGTCGGCTGCCCGCGTATCGCAGGTCGTATATCAATGCGAAGACCCCCAGAGCGGCAATCAACATACCGGTGAGCTTGAGGAGGTCGGGGGCGGGTGCGATGCCGTCGTAGGCGCCTTTGCCATAGAAGACAAGGACCGCGGCAAGACCAAGGGCAAGCATCACCCACTCCACGTAGTACTGCTCGAGGATGATGCCGAAGATGACCTCGACTCCGATCAGGATCAAACCGGCCAATGCCACCATGCCCATAGGGCTGCTGAACCCGGCGCGGTTGAACGCGGCCCTGGCGTCGGCCACGGCATCTCCGACCGGTGACGGTTCGGCTGCCGGTGGCCGGCTCTGCTCCGGCATCTCGGGCGGGTTGGAATCGCTGGTCACATCTCCTCCTCTGGCCCGTTGTCGACGGGATCGGGCGTCGTCCGAGCCTATCGGTTGGATTCCGTCGACGCCGCCGCGATCACGGGAAATTCGAGGGTTTCGTGAGGCCTGAGGCGCCAGCGACCGAGCCGCTGGTGGAGACACCCAGGACATGGGCTTCGCATCCAGCGAGATGGGTCTGACCGCGGTCCAGGACCAGGCACGTCCGGGGGAAGGGGTATATCCATTGGCCGACGGTGTCGAGCAACCGGCGGACACTGTCCGTCAATATTCGTAGAAGCCCTGACCGGACTTGCGGCCATGCAGTCCCGCCTCGACCATCCGGGTGAGCAGCGGGGGAGAGGCGTACAGCGGCTCTTTGAACTCGTCGAAGAGGACGTCGGCGACGAACTTGGTTGTGTCGAGGCCAACGAAGTCGGTCAGCTCCAACGGACCCATGGGGTGGTTGGCCCCGAGCCGCATCCCCGCGTCGATGTCATCTCGGGTGGCCATACCCGATTCCAGCATGCGGACCGCGGAAAGCATGTAAGGGATGAGGAGCGTGTTGACCACGAACCCGGCTCGGTCCTTGGCCCGGATCACCGTCTTTCCGAGACCTTCGGCGAAGACCTGGGCTTGGTCTGCCACGGCGGGACGGGACATGACGGTGGTCACCAGCTCGACCAGGGCCATCACCGGTACCGGGTTGAAGAAGTGCAGCCCGACCACATGCTCGGGTCGTCGAGTAACTGAGGCGAGGCGGGTGATGGGGATCGAGGAGGTGTTGGAGGCGAGAATCGCCCCGGGATCATCTACCACCGAGTCGAGGTCGACGAACAGTCGTTTCTTCAGCTCCTCGTTCTCCGTGGCCGCCTCGATGACGACCTGACGATCCGCCTGTGCGTCGAGGTCGGTGGACACCGTGATCAGGGAGCGGACCGAGTCGCGCGTGGCCGCGTCGAGCTTCCCGCCCTCCACTGCACGCGACAACGATCCGTCCACTCGCGCCAGGGCGGCCTCGGCAGCGGCGTCGTCGATCTCGTGGATCACCACCTGGTGGCCGGCACGGGCACACACTTCGGCGATCCCCGAGCCCATCAGCCCTCCACCGATCACCCCGACCCGTTGAGCGGTCATGTCTCCTCCTCGATTGGCTAGGCCACCATGTTGGCACCAACAATTACCCTCAACCCTGATGTCGTACGACCACAAGACCGTAGAGGCCAGGTGGCAGCAGCGTTGGGAGACCGACGAGATCTTCCAGGTCACCGAGGACCCGACGCGTCCCAAGTTCTACAACGTGTGCATGTACCCCTATCCCTCAGGGGCGCTGCATCAAGGGCATGTGCGCAACTACACCTTTGGTGACCTGCTCACCCGCTACAAGAAGATGCGGGGCTATAACGTCCTTGCCCCGATGGGGTGGGACAGTTTCGGCCTGCCCGCGGAGAACGCTGCCATCGACACCGGGGTCCACCCCCGGATCAACACCGAGAAGCAGATCGCCACGATGACCATCCAGATGAAGCAATTGGGAGCGATGTACGACTGGAGTAGGGAGCTGGCCTCACACCACCCCGACTTCTACCGGTGGGACCAGTGGCTCTTCCTCGAGCTCTACGAGCGGGGACTGGCCTACAAGCGGGAGGCACCGGTCAACTGGTGCCCCAAAGACCAGACGGTCCTGGCCAACGAGCAGGTGATCGACGGGTTGTGCGAGCGATGTGACACCCCGGTGGTCAAGCGCAACCTGGCCCAGTGGTTCTTCAAGATCACCGACTACGCCGACCGTCTCCTCACCGACATCGAGATGTTGGAGCACTGGCCCGACCGGGTGCGCACCATGCAGCGCAACTGGATCGGACGGTCCGAAGGCGCCAGCTTCAACATCGAGCTGGAAGATGGTCGTGGCGTGTTTGAGGTTTTCACCACCCGTCCCGACACCATCTTCGGGATGACGTTCTGCGTGCTCGCCCCGGAGCATCCCCTGGTGGAGGCGCTCATTGCCGGCACCGGGCGGGAAGAGGAGGTGTGGGCCTATATCGAAGAGTCCGGGCGGGTGTCCGAGGTGGAGCGTATGGCCGAAGGTGACAAGACAGGGATTTTCACCGGTGTCCACGCGATCAACCCGGTCAACGGACGCCAGGTTCCGGTCTACGTCGCCGACTACGTCCTCATGGGGTACGGGACCGGTGCCATCATGGGTGTCCCCGGCCAGGACCAGCGCGACTGGGACTTCGCCACCAAGTACGGGATAGAGATCATTCGCACCGTGCAGCCACCCGGCGACTGGGATGGCGAGGCCTATCTCGGCGACGGACCGACCATAAACTCCGACTTCCTCGACGGCCTCGACCAGGCGGCGGCCAAGGCCCGGATAAGCCGCTGGCTGGAGGAGCAGGACATCGGCCGGGCCTCGGTGACCTACCGGCTGCGGGATTGGCTGATCTCCCGCCAGAGGTACTGGGGTTGTCCCATCCCCATGGTGAACTGCCCCGATTGCGGCTTGGTCCCGGTCCCCCGAGACCAGCTTCCGGTGCTGCTCCCCGAGGTGGAGGACTACCTGCCCCAGGGTCGGTCACCGCTTGCCGCGGTTGAGGAATTCGTCGACACCACCTGCCCCCGATGTGACGGTCCCGCCCAGCGGGAGACCGACACCATGGACACCTTCGTCGATTCGTCCTGGTATTACTTCCGCTACGCCGACGTCGACAACGACCAGGCGATCTTCGACCCGGAGAGGGCCGCCTATTGGATGCCCCTCGATCAATACATCGGAGGGGTGGAACATGCCGTCCTTCACCTGCTCTACGCCCGGTTCATCACCAAGTTCCTCCACGACATCGGGCTTTCCGCGGTCGAGGAGCCGTTCAGTCGCCTGTTCACTCAGGGGATGATCACCATGGGCGGCGCCAAGATGTCCAAGTCGAAGGGCAATGCGGTCGATCCGGTCGACTTGTTCGCCTCACACGGCGCCGACGCCCTTCGTCTCTACCACCTGTTCATGGGCCCACCCACCGACGACACCGCCTGGAACAGCAACGGGATCGATGGGACCCGCCGGTTCCTCGACAGGGTATGGAAGGCGGCCAACACCGTGGTCGAAGACACTTCCCGGCCGGCAGGGGAAGACGACCGTGAGCTGGTGAGCCTGGCCCACCGCACCGTGAAGAAGGTAACCGACGATATCGAGCGGTTCCACTTCAACACCGCGGTGCCTGCCCTGATGATCCTGTCCAACGCCCTAGGTGACTACCTGGATGACGAGCCCCGCGCGGAAACGGTCGACACGGTCCTCCGGCTGCTGCTGCTCATGCTCTCCCCGATGGCGCCCCACATCGCCCATGAGATCTGGGAGCGGCGAGGCTTCGAAGGGATGCTCGCCGAGCAACCCTGGCCCGAGTGGGACGAGGACCTGGCCCGGGAGGAGCTGGTCACCCTGATCGTCCAGGTCAACGGAAAGGTACGGGACCGGCTCATCGTTTCGCCTGGGATCGACGCCGGCGAGGCCGAGCGTCTCGCCCTCGCGTCGGAGAAGGCACAGGCCTGGATCGACGGCCACGAGGTGCGGCAGGTGGTCTCCAAGCCCCCGAGGCTGGTCAACGTGGTCGTGGGGTGAACGCCGGCAGGGTCCTCCGAACCACCGGGCTCGATAGCGAGGAGCTCCGCGCGGTGATCCATCCCGTCGACCCCGACCGGGTGACGGTTCGTTCCGCACCACCGTTTCTCACTCGCACCTGGGCGAGGGGGACCGGAGCTATCACCCTGATGCACTGGGTGTTCGTGCATCCCGATATCCTCGGCTCTCCCGGCCCCGACCTGGGGAGGCTGGTGGTGCACGAGTTGGTTCATGTGCGGCAATGGGCGGACTATGGGCTGGTCAGGTTTCTCCGGCGCTACCTCGGCGGGTACTTCGCTGGTCGGCGGCGGGGGATAGGCCACCGTATGGCCTACTGGTCCAATCCCCTCGAGGCCGAGGCCCGCGCCGTGGCCGAGCGTCTCGGGCGACTCAAGTGACCACCAGTCCCTCCACCCCCGGGTCGGGCTCGGGAGGGCGGGGGTCCATCCTCTCCAGGGTGTCGATGAGGATCGAGGAGACCACCAGGTTGCGGTACCACTTGCGGTCGGAGGGGACCACGTACCAGGGGGCCGAGTCGGTGGCGGTCTCGGCTATGGCCACCCGGTAGGCCTCCTCGTAGTCGCCCCACAGTTCGCGATCGGCCAGGTCCGACTTGTCGAACTTCCAAGTCTTGGCCGGGTGGTCGAGCCGAGCTTGGAGACGTTTGCGCTGCTGCTCCTTGGAGATGTGGAGGAAGAGCTTGACGATGACGGTGCCCTCGTCGGTGAGCATCTGCTCGAAGTCGCGGATGTGACGGTATCGCTTGGACCACCGCTCTTCGGGGACTAGTGACTTCACCCGCGCCACCAGGACGTCCTCATAGTGGGAGCGGTTGAAGATCCCGATGGTGCCTGCGGCCGGGACTCGGTCGTGGACCCGCCACAGGAAATCGTGTGCCAGCTCGGCAGGGGTGGGGGCGCCGAATGACCACACCTTGACACCCTGGGGGTTGACTCCGCGGAACACGTGCCGGATGGTGCCGTCCTTGCCGCCGGTGTCCATCGCCTGGAGGACCACCAGCAGCGATCTCATCTGCTCCGCCCAGAGGAGTTCCTGGAGCTCGCCGAGGCGTGTGTTCAACGAGCGCAGGGTCTGGCGGCTCTCAGCCTTACCCCCGTCGAATCCCTCACTCGAGCTCGGGTCCCTACCCGCCATCGGGGCATCTGTGCCCGGCGTGACCCGGAAGCGGGTGGGGTCCAGCATCGCCACACCCTAACCAGGGGACTTCCCCGGCCATCCTGGGACCGGTAGGAATCAGGAGATGGGGGAGAGACAGCCGGGCCCGGGCCGTTTCGGGCTGATCCTGGCGGTGGCCGGTGTGGCCCTCGGCGCCGGGCTGGGGTGGTTGCAGCGACCAGAGATCCCGGCGCCGTCACCGCTCCCGCCGACGACGGCGGCGACAGCCGAGCCGGCGCCGATCGAGATCCATGTCGCCGGTTGGGTGGTCTCCCCGGGTGTGGTCTCCATTCCCGCTGGCTCGCTGGTGGCCGACGCCATACGCGCCGCCGGAGGCCTGAAGCATGGGGCTCGGACCGAGGGGATCAACCTCGCCGCCGAGGTAGTCGGAGGTCAACAGCTGGTGGTCCCCGGACCCGGTGGTGGCGGCCCCCACTCTTGGTACGGGGATGCCGGCGTCGTCGGCGGCATGGTTGCGGTGAACCGGGCGAGCGCCGGGGAGTTGGAGGCCCTACCGGGAGTGGGACCGGTGCTCGCCGGGAGAATCGTCGCCTACCGGGAACAGCATGGCCCGTTCGGGGTGGTCGAGGACCTACTCGCCGTCCCCGGAATCGGCGAGGCGAAGTTGGCGGCGATCCGCGACCTGATCACCGTGCCGTGAGACTCGACCATCCGACGCTGCCCCCGCCGGTCTCCCGGCCCTGGATCGCGGTGGCGGTCGCGGTGTGGGCGCTGGCCGCCCTGGTCGCCGAGGAGAAGACCCCCGACCCCCTGTCCCGGGGACGGCACCAGATGGAGGGAGTCCTCACCGGTGATGTGGTCGACGGGAGGTTCGGCCCCTGGGTGATCGTCGAGACGGGGGGAAGTCGTCTCCTCCTCGACCTGCCCTCCGATCCGGGGCTCGCCGCGGGCGACAGGGTTCGTTTCGAGGGAATCGCCGACGGGGTCAGCGCCATGGCACGGGGCCAATGGCACAGCTCGGTGCTCAAGGTGACCGACATCGAGAAGTTGGGGGGGCCCGAGTCGGCAGTAGTGGCCGCGGGAAACCTGGTTCGGGACCACGTCATGGAGCGACTCCGACCCTTCGACGACGGTCGGGCACTCCTCGCCGGCTTCCTCATCGGGGATGTCACCGAGCTCGATCTCAGTGACGTGGAGGCGATGCGTCTCAGTGGGCTTTCTCACTTCGTGGCGGTGTCCGGCTCGAACGTCGCCATGTTCTTGGTGCTCCTCTCGGTGGCGGCCGGGCCGCTGGCCCTGGGGCCACGCCGTCGGGCGGTGATCGGGCTACTAGGGCTACCGGTATATGTCGCCGCCACCCGGTTCGAGCCCTCGGTGCTACGGGCCTCGTTGATGGCGGGTCTCGCCCTGGTCGGGCGGCTGGTGGGGGTGGTGCTCGAGGCGTGGCAGCTCCTCGCCCTGGCGGTGATCGTGCTCCTGGCACTCGATCCCGATCTCACCGGCAACGTCGGCTTCCAGCTCTCGGTGGCGGCCACCGCCGGTGTCCTCGTCGGGGCGAGATGGCCGGTTCCCGGGGGGAAGGTTCAGAAGGCCCTCATGGTGACGGTAGGCGCCCAGCTTGCGGTGGCGCCTCTGCTGGTCGTCCACTTCGGGTCCATCCCCCTGCTCTCACCGGTGGCCAACCTGGTTGCCGCCCCACTCGTCGCCGGGTCGACCATGCTCGGCGCCATCGGTGTGGTGGGCCCGTCGTTGCTGGTCGACATCTCATCGTGGATGGCAGGGTTGGTTCTCAGTCTCGCCCGTGGGGCGTCGTCATGGCCCCAGCTGACCGCAGGGCCGGTCATCGGCCTGGGCCTTGCCGGGCTGGTCGCGGCGAGGTGGAAGCCGGTCCGGACCGTGGTTGTGGCCGTGGGGGCACTGGTGGTGGCGGTCGGGGTGATCGGCCCACCCCGGGAGCTACCCGAAGTCGGAGCCGTGGTCCTCGACGTCGGTCAGGGTGACGCCATCCTGCTCCACGGCGGCCAGGGCCGATTCGCCCTGGTCGATGGGGGACCCGATCCGGTGGTCCTGAGGTCCCGGCTCCGCTCGTACGGGGTCACTGCCCTGGAACTGGTGGTGCTCACCCATGTCCACGCCGACCATGTCGCCGGCCTGGTGGGGCTGGTCGGGGAGGTGGTCATCGGCGAGGCTTGGATGGCGCTGGATCCACATGAGACCACGACCTCCCGCGAGTTCGTCTCACTCTTGGAGCAACTGGCGGTGTCCAACAGGGCGCCTCAGGTCGGCGAGATCCACCACATCGGGTCGCTCGCCGTGGAGGTGGTTGCGCCGCGGCGCCGCTACGCCTCTCCCAACGACCAGTCGATCGTGGTCCTGGTTCATGGCCCAACCCAGACCATGCTTCTCTCCGGCGACATCGAGGTCATCGCCCAGCGGGAACTGACCGGACTCCGTGCCGACGTCCTCAAGGTGCCCCATCAGGGTGCTGCCACCACCGACCCGGAATGGCTGGAGTCTGTCGGCGCCACGCTGGCCGTGATCTCGGTCGGTCCCAACCAGTTCGGTCACCCCGCCGACTGGGTCATCGACCTCCTCGAGCAGTCCGGAGCCACCGTTCACCGCACCGACGAGGACGGGGACATCCCGGTGGACCTGGGTAGACCGCCAACCTCAGGTTCGGAGGCCCGTATATGGGCAATAGCCTCTCAGGTTCGATCCTCACGGCAGGTGCCAACTGAAGTTGAGAGGATCTGACCCATATCTGGGTCCTGGTACCTGAGGTTCGCTCTAGCCTCGTCTCAGTGTCAGGCGTTCTTCAACTGGGGGACATCGCTCTTCGGATGGGGGGTGTCAGTCATGTGATGGGGGTGATCAACGTGTCGCCGGAGTCGAAGAACACACACACCGTGGCCCGATCGGTGGACGAGGCGCTGTTGATGGCCGACCGGTACCGCACCTGGGGGGCCACCCTGATCGACCTCGGCGGCCAGTCGTCCCACTACGACAACCCCACCCTCGAGACCGCCGACGAGATATCCCGGGTGGTGCCCGCCGTCGAGGCTCTGACCGCCGAAGGCCATCTGGTGTCAATCGACACCTGGAAGCCCGAAGTGGCTGAAGCGGCGGTGGGGTCGGGGGCGGTGATCGTCAATGACACCGGAGGGCTGGCCGACAACGAGATGCGGAAGGTGGTGTCCGAAGCCAAAGTGGCCGCGGTGGCGGTTCATGTAGAAGCGGCCAACCCGCACGAGGTCGACGAAGTCGAGATACGGGAGGACAAGGCCCGCCAGACGACCGACATGTTCCGCCGGCTCCTCGACGATTTGGCTATCGAGGGGATCACCAACGTCATCATTGATCCCGGGATTGCCCTCAACTACCGGGGTGATTACCAGGCCTACACCCGAATGCAGCTCCAGGTGATCGCCGACTCGGCCCACCTCAAGTCATTGGGGCGGCCGGTCCTGATCCCCATCCCTCGAAAACGTGACGGCCATCGGGTAGCCGCCTATCTGACCCTGGCGTTGGAGCATGGCGCCGACATCGTCCGCACCCACGACGTAGCCATGGCCTGCGACCTGGTGCGGCTTTTCGGTCGCACCCCGTGACTACGTTGGGGACATGGCGCTGCTGATCGTCTCCGGGCCGGCAAACGGAGGACCAGGAGAACGCGCCCGGGTCCTGGCCGCGGCCTCCAAGCATCTGGCTGACGCCGGCATCCATCGAAGCGAGGTGGTGCGCGTCGACGTGCCCGGCCGAGGCGCCGGCGAGGAGAGTGAGGGA
>CAZNDH010000034.1:0-15158 GCA_964571765.1 uncultured Acidimicrobiaceae bacterium | reverse complement strand
GTACCCGGGGTGGGATTCGAACCCACACGAGCCGTGTCGGCTCAAGGGGGTTTAAGCCCCTCGCGTCTACCGTTCCGCCACCCGGGCGTGAGAACTCAGGGTAAGCCTCCATCGGCGAGTAGGCCGGCGGCGACACCATCGAGGGTGTCGTGGACCGAAGCCACCGCCTCGCCTACACCGAGGGCTTCCATCACCCCTTCGGCGATGAGGACGCCGCCGAGGATCGCCGGTGCACGGGCCGGGTTGACGGTTCCCAGGGCGGCGGTCTCCTCGACCGTGAGCCCGGAGAGCAGGTCGATGACCTCGGCAACACCCTCCCTGGTCACAATCTTCCCATGGGTGTCGGTGGCGTGGGGCAGACCGGCCGACATGTTGGGAAGCTCGGTCCAGGTTCCCGCCACCCCTATCAACGTCCCCACCGGGCCCAACCCCACCCCTGAGAACAGGTCCCGAACCATCGCCCGGGCTGCCTCCAACTCGCTCTCCGGAGACGGACGTGACGGCAGGACGCGCTCGGTGAGCCTCACCGAGCCGATGTCCACCGAAACCCCCTGGTCGGCGGTGACGAACTCGGTGCTCCCCCCACCGATGTCAGAGACCAACACCGGGCCCGGGCCATCGAACCCGGCAGTCGCCCCGGAATAGGCAAGCAGAGCCTCCACCTCACCTGGGATCAACTCGGGGCGAACCCCGAGCACCCCCTCCACCGAGTCGAAGAACTCCTCGCGATTGGCGGCGTCCCGTGATGCCGACGTGGCAATGGCCCGGGTGCGGGAAACACCGAGCCCGTCGATGATGGACCGATACTCCCCCAGAGCCTCCAGGGTGGCCTCGACAGTCTCTCCAGAGAGGATCCCCGACTTGTCGACTCCGCGGCCCAGACCGGTGATCCGCTCCCATCGTCCCCACTCCCTCGCTCCGTCAGTGACCAGAAGCCGCATCGAGTTGGTCCCGATGTCGACCGCGGCAACCCTCATGGACGGGCCGACCACTCAGGATTGATCCTGTCGTCGACCACACAAGGGACGGTGCAGTCCAGCGGCTCTATCCATCCTGCCACCAGCTCCCCCACCGGGTTGTCTCCCCCGCCCCGGGTGTGGGCGTAGTGGGCGTGGAGGCATTTGACCCCTCCGCGGGCCCCACCCACCCCGCCGGACGGAGCCGGGGAGGCAGCAGGCTCGAGGAGACCTTCCCGTTCGTCGCGGTAGGAGTCGTGGGCCCGCTCAAGACGGGCGGCGAACCCGGGATCGGAGGCCGCCTTCTGCTCCATTCGCTTCACCCCACCGCCACCCTCCAGCCGGCCCACCCGGGTCTGTGCCAGGGGGCAGCTCAGCCAGAAGAGAGTGGGAAAGGGTGTCCCGTCGTCGAGTACCGGGGGCACCCGAACCACTACGGGAAGACCCAGGTGACATCGGGAGACCACTTCGACCTGGGCGCGAAGCGGGCGCCCGATCTGGACCTCGATCGTGGTTCGGTCAGTCGGGGAGGTCATCGGCGGAACCGACGTCGGCCCCGGTGAGGAAGTCCCAGACCCGCTCGACCCAGGTGCGGTCGACAGGCTCCTCTTCGATCTCGGGCTCTGGCGGCGGCGCCCCCGAGCCCGGCGGGTCGAGCACCACATAGGCGATCTCCCCGGGACGGACGTAGCCCAGCTTCTCTCGGGCCAGCTTCTCGATCTCGGCCTCGGTGTTGAGGGCGGCGACGTCGGAAGTGAGCCGGGCGTTGTCTGCCTCGAGAGCGGCCAGGTCGGCGCGGGCCGCGGCCACCTGATGGCGCGACTCGATGATCTGGCGGTATGGCACCACCTGGGTGAGGAAGGCGACGCCGATGAGGAGAACCAGGATCGTGGCCACCGCCATCCCCGGGCGACGGATGAACCTCACCGACTCCTCCGGAACACGTCCCACCCGGCGAACCTGGCCTCGGCGCCCATACGCTCCTCGATGCGGAGCAGCTGGTTGTACTTGGCGGTGCGCTCACCCCGGGCCGGAGCGCCGGTCTTGATCTGGCCGGCATTGGTGGCCACCGCCAGATGGGAGATGAAGGTGTCCTCGGTCTCCCCGCTGCGGTGGCTGACCATCCGCCCGTACCCGGCGCGCTCGGCAGTCTCCATGGTGTGCAATGTCTCCGACACTGTGCCGATCTGGTTGACCTTGATCAGCACCGCGTTGGCCACCCTGTCGGCGATCCCCTGGCGGAGGATCTCCTCGTTGGTGACGAACACGTCGTCGCCGACCAGTTGGACCCTGGCCCCCAGCTTCTCGGTGAGCAGCTGCCAGCCCTCCCAATCGTCCTCGGCCATCCCGTCCTCCACGGACACCAGCGGGTAGCGCTCCACCAGCCCGGCGAGATAATCCACCATGTCCTCGGTGCCGAGATCACGACCTTCCAGCTGATAGCGGCCCTCACGGTGGAATTCGGTGGCGGCCACGTCGAGCGCCAGGGCGATGTCGTCGCCGGGCCGGTACCCGGCTTCCTCGATCGCGGTGACCAGCAGCTCCATAGCCGCCTCGTTGGTGGCCAGGTCAGGTGCAAAGCCCCCCTCGTCGCCCACGTTGGTGGCCAATCCCCTGCCGGCGAGAACCCGCTTCAGGGCGTGGTAGGTCTCCACCCCGGCGCGGAGGGCGTCGTCGTAGGTGGGCAGGCCGGCAGGGACGAGCATGAACTCCTGGATGTCGACCGAGTTGGCGGCATGGGCCCCGCCGTTGAGGACGTTGAGACAGGGCACCGGCAGGAATCGGGCCGAAGGGCCTCCCAAGTACCGGAACAGGGGCAGACCCACTGTGGCTGCCGCGGCTCGCGCCATGGCCAGAGACACTGCGAGCAGGGCGTTGGCGCCCATGGCCGACTTGTCGATGGTCCCGTCGAGGTCGCAGAGGACCAGGTCGATCTCCTCCTGGCGGGTGGCATCCCGGCCGACGACCGCCGGGGCGATGGTCTCGTTGACGTGGGCCACGGCCCGGGACACCCCGCGGCCCATCCACCGGTCGCCCCCGTCGCGTAGCTCGACCGCCTCGTTGGCCCCGGTCGAGGCGCCCGAGGGAACGATGGCGCGGCCGAACCCTGCAGACGTCTCGACTTCGGCCTCGACCGTCGGGTTCCCCCGGGAGTCGAGCACCTGCCGGGCGTGGACTCGCTCGATCGTGGTGCTGAACATGAGTGCTTGACCGCTGGACAATCCAAGCTAACAGCTCGCGTACTGGGTACTTCGCACCTCGTACCGGGTACTTGGACTACTTCGCCCTATCCCAGCGGGCGTTGAGCTCGTCGATGTCGAGGCCCTCGAGCGGGCCTTCGGCCTCCATCTGCAGGAACCTGTCGGAGAACCGACCAACGGCGCGTTGCAGGGCGACCTCGCCGTCGACACCGAGATGGCGAGCCAGGTTGACCACGGTGAAGAGGATGTCGCCCACCTCGTCTTCGATCACCCCCGAGCCGGTCATGGCCGCTTCCATCTCGGCGATCTCCTCCCTGAGTTTGTCGACCACCTGCTCGGCCCGATCCCAATCGAAGCCCACCTTGGCCGCCCGGTTCTGCACCTTCGAGGCCCGGTGGAGGGCAGGCATGCCGGCGGGGACACCGGAAAGCGCCGACCCGGGCTCGGTCTCTCCCCGCTCCTCGGCCTTGATCTGGTCCCAACGCGCCTTCACCTCCTCGGGTGAGGATGCGTCGGAGTCACCGAAGACATGAGGGTGACGTCGCACCAGCTTGCGGCGGAGGCCCTCGGCGACGTCGTCCAGGTCGAAGGCGCCCGACTCACGGGCGATCGCCTCGTGGAAGAGCACCTGGAGGAACAGGTCACCGAGCTCGTCTTCCACTCCGGAGTAGGCCACCCAATCGGTCTCCCCCCCGGGCAGGGAGCTGATCGCCTCGATCAGCTCGTAGGCCTCCTCCACCAGGTTCTTCACCAGGCTGTGATGGGTCTGCTCCCGGTCCCAGGGACACTCCCGTCGCAGCCGGCGCATGGTGTGGACCGCTCCGATCAGCCCGCCCGGGTCGGCGTCGACGAACATCGAGGTGCGTAGACCGGCCAGACCTGGGTCAACCTCCGAGGCCGGGGACTCGGCCAATAGCCGCTTGGCACCGCCGGCATCCACCACCACCATGACCCGGGCCTCCTCGGGTACCACCCGGGCGATGGTGGCTGCCACCTCGGCGAGGACCTCGGGACGGTCGAGATGGGCGATGACGGTCGGCTTGTCAAGGACCAGCGGGTCGGGGAGGAGATGCCCGTTCAGCACCTGGAGCCCCCGGTCAAGGGGGTCGTAGCCCACCTCTGCCAGCAACGCATCGAGGAACGACTCGGCGGGGATCACCTCCACCCCGTCGGCCTCGTCGATCAGCATCCGCACCGCGAACTCGCCTATCAGCGGAGAGCCGGGGACCGCATAGACCACCGGTCCCGTGGTGGACGCCGTCACTACCCGATCCACGATGGCCCGGTAGACCGACTCGAAGTCGTCGGCTTGTTGGTAGAGGTCGTCACAGCCGACCACCTGACGGAGTGAGGCGAGATCGGCGGCCGCGGGGTGGTGGAGGGTACGCACGATCACGGTCCGCCCCGGGTCGAGGAGCATCTCCCTGGTCACCTCGGGAACCCGATCGAGCTCAGCGGGCCCCAAGCCGACGACGGTGATCATCGGCGCCCGCTCAGGTGGCGGGGGGGACTACCCGTGGCTGGGGAGTGGCCTCCCAGGTCCCAAATCTGGGCTCCACCGAGACCTCGGCCCTCTCGAACACCCCGAGCACCCACTCCTCCAAGGCGGTGGCGATGCCTCCGGCGTTGAGGCTGTCGACCACTTCCTCTTCGGTGGGCACGGTGCGCGAGTTGACCAAGATCACGTGGTATCCGAACTGGCTCCTCACCGCCTCATCGAGCACCTCGCCAACCGGGGCGGTCAGCACCGCCTCGGCGAACGCCTCGACGTACCTGGCCTCCGGGTCGAAGACACAGCCCAGGTCGCCTCCGAATGCCCCACTTCCCTCGTCGGCGGACACCTCCATGGCCAGATCGGAGAAGTCCTCCCCGTTTGCCAGCCGGGCGAGGACATCGGCGGCCTCGGCTTCCGCCTCGGTGGCGGCCTCCTCGAGCTCGTCGCCTTCGAGGTTGACGAGCTGGCCGAGGAGAATGTGCGAGGCGCACACCTCGGTGAGGCGATTCGTCTCGCCGGCGACCCGCTCGTCGATCTCCTCCTCGGTGAGGACGCCGCGGCTGTCATCGAGGAACCGCGCACGCAGCCGTTCGTCGAGCAACCCCTGATGGGACACTTGCAGCAGGAACTCCTCGGTGACCCCCCGAGAAGAGGTGAAATCCTCACGCGACTCCTCGGGCTGGGAGAACTCCTCGTAGATCCGGTCGGCCTCGGCCCGGATCTCGTCTTCGGACACCACTATCCCGAACTCCTCTCCGGCGCCGTTCTCCACCAGGACCCACTGGATTCGGTACCCCAGGAACTCGGCGAACTGCTCCTTGGTGATGGTCCCGCTCTCGATGTGGATCAGTTCGTTGACGTCGCCAACGGTGATTCGGGTGCCGTCGACGGTTGCCGCGAGGGCGCCCGGGTTGCCGCCACAGGCAGCCAGCACCAGGGCCAAGACGGCGGCCATACCGAGAAGCTTCTTCACGGAGAGTCCTTCCGGGATCGGGGAAATCGGCGGCCGATGGTAGGTGGGGCCTGGGCCTTAGTCGAAGCTCCCATCCTCGCGGGGCCACATCTCGGTGAGGAAACCGACCAGGCCTTCCACCAACGGTTGGGGACGGGGTATGAAGAGCCGGCCTTCCGTCGCCCGGAGGACGCTGAGGGGCTGGAGACGCTGCAGCCGGACCTCCTGGGAAGGCTTGAGGTCGACCGGGCCCATCCGAACCTCGTCGCGCAAGCTGACCATCTCGGTCAGACCCACCCTGATCGCCTCGACCCGGAGCCGGGCGAGATCGATCAGCCCCGACACCTCGGGAGGCAGTGGACCGTAGCGGTCGACCCATTCGGCGGCGACATCGTCCACTTCGGCGTGGGTGGTGGTCGCCGCCAGCCTGCGGTAGGCCTCGAGCCGAAGCTCCTGGTCGGTTATATAGGCCTCGGGGAGATGGGCGTCCACTGGTAGATCGATCCGCACCTCGGGCGGGCCCGACTCCTCCACCACCACCCCCTGCATCTCGGAGACCGCCTCGGCTACCAATTCGGTGTAGAGGTCGAAGCCGACGGCGGCGATGTGACCGCTCTGCACCTCGCCGAGTATCGACCCGGCACCCCTTATCTCCAGGTCCTTGAGAGCGAGCTGGAACCCGGAGCCGAGGTCGGTGGCCTCGCCGATCGCCTCCAGGCGGCGGTGGGCATCCTCGGTCAGCGACTGGTCGGCGGGATGGAAGAGGTAGGCATAGGCCCGCTGACTGGACCGGCCAACCCGCCCCCGAAGCTGGTAGAGCTGGGCCAGGCCCAACAGGTCGGCCCTCTCCACGATGAGAGTGTTCACCGTGGGGAGGTCGAGACCCGACTCGATGATGGTGGTGGCCACCAAGACGTCGGAGTCACCGTTCCAGAAATCGATCATCACCTGTTCGAGCTGGCCCTCCGACATCTGGCCGTGGGCAGCGGCGAACCTGGCGTCGGGCGCCAGCTCGCGGAGCCGGGCGAGGGCCCGGTCGATGGAACGCACCCGATTGTGGACGTAGAACACCTGTCCTTCCCTCAGAAGCTCACGTCGGATGGCGGCGGACACCGACCGTTCGTCGTACGGTCCGACGTAGGTGAGGATGGGGTGGCGATCTTCGGGCGCGGTCCTGATCTGGGTGACGTCGCGGATCCCGGTGAGGGCCATCTCCAGGGTGCGAGGGATGGGCGTGGCGGTGAGGGTGAGCACGTCGACCCCGACCCGGAGGCGTTTCATGGCGTCCTTGGCGCCGACCCCGAACCTCTGCTCCTCGTCGACCACCAGAAGCCCGAGGTCCTTGAAGCGGACGTCCTCCGAGAGGAGCCGGTGGGTGCCCACCACCACGTCGACCTCGCCCGCGGCCAGACCGCGGATCACCTCATCCTGCTGGCGGGTGGTGAGGAAACGTGACAGGACCTCGACCCTGATCGGGTAGGGGGCGAACCGGTCGCCAAAGGTCTGATGGTGCTGCTGGGCGAGCAGGGTGGTAGGACAAAGCACCGCCACTTGTTTGCCGTCCTGGACTGCCTTGAAAGCGGCGCGGATGGCAACCTCGGTCTTGCCGAACCCGACGTCGCCGAACACCAGCCTGTCCATGGGGCGGGCCAGCTCCATGTCATGCTTGACCTCGGCAATCGCCCTCAACTGGTCGGGGGTTTCCTCATAGGGGAACACTGCCTCGACCTCTCGCTGCCACGGCGTGTCCGATGGGAAGGCGTGACCGGAGGCGGCCGCCCGCTGCCGGTGGAGGGCGACCACCTCGGCGGCCACGGCGGCCACCGCACGGCGTACCCGGTCCTTCTGCTCCGACCAGTCGCGGCCTCCCATCCGGGAGACCCGGGGCGTTTCCCCGCCGGTGTAGCGCTTCACCGAGGCGAGCTGGTCAACGGGAACGTAGAGGCGGTCGCCGGCGGCATAGGCCACCACCAGGTAGTCCCGCTCGATTCCCACCATTGTCCTGGTGACAAGGCCCTCGAAGCGGCCGATGCCGTGCTGGTAGTGGACCACGTAGTCACCCTCGTTGAGGTCGCGGTAGTGCTGGGGGGCGCCGGCGGCCACCCCCACCCGGCGGTGAGCCCGGCGGCGGCCGGCGATCTCCTGCTCGCCAAGGACCGCCACCCCAACCTCGGGGGCGACAAACCCTCGATGGGTTCCGGTTGCCACCACCGCGCTGTGTGCCGTGGCCAGGGCGTCAACTCGCCGGAGAGCGAGGCCACCCTCCTCCAGGGCAACTGCCACCCGGTCGGCGGCGACCTCCCCGTCCATGGCCACCACGGTGACCATCCCCTTGTCGATGAGTCGGTTGATCCCCCGGGCCACCGACTCGGGGTCGCCCGGGGTGGCGTCGAGCACGCCCACCTGGAGCACACGGTCGTCGGGGCCGGCGGGGGATGGAGGCATGCGGAGGTGCCGACGCCCACCAACGGCCTCCTCGAGGTCGAGGAACAGGGCGGGGTGGTGTCCGGCGGGAGGAGCGGTCTCCCCCCAAGTGGGGGCGAGGGCCGCAGCCAGCTCCTCCTCCTCCTTGATCAGGTCACGGCTTCGGTCGTGGGCCCGCCCCGGATCGACCACCACCAGATGACCCGCCCGGGGGAGTTCGTCGATCATGGTCCCCGGCCCGGTCAGCCAGGGCAGCCACGACTCGATCCCTGGGAAGATGAGACCCTGGGAGACCCTCTCCCAGGTGGAGGCGGCCCACGGCTCGGTGCCGAGCAGCTCGGTGGCCCGTCGACGCAGTGCCGCGTCGGGCCTGACCTCCCGGGCCGGGTAGGCGGTCATCCGCTCCACCGTCTCTTCCGAGCGCTGGCTTGCCACCGAGAACCGCCTCACCTCGTCGACGGTGTCCCCCCAGAAGTCGACCCGCACCGGGTGGTCGGCCTGGGCAGGGAAGACGTCGACTATCCCTCCCCGGACGGCCACCTCCCCCCGGGCCTCGACCCGGTCGGTCCGGTGATAGCCGATCTCGGTGAGGGCGCCGGCCAGCTCTACTGGGTCGAAGGTGTCACCACCGCTGAGGGTGACCGGTTCGACCGACGACGGGCTGACCCGCTGGATGGCGCTGCGAACGCTGGCCACCACCACCACCGGCTCGTCCCCGGCCAGCCGATGACGGGCCTGTGACCGCATGGCCATGGTGGCGGTGTTGGGCGAGACGTGCTCGAACGGCAGCGTCTCCCAGGCGGGGGCGAACACCACTTCGTCGATGAACAGGGAGAGGTCGTCGGCCAGCTCCTCGGCGTCGGCCTCCCCCGGGATCACAACGAGGAGGGAGGATCCGAGACGGTCGAACAGCCCGGCCAGAGCGAAGGCCCTCGCCCCGGGCGAAACCGCCCACACCCCACCCATGTCGGGGGTCGGAGCGCGATGCCATGCCGATAGGAGAGGGGCGAGCGGAGCAGTCATCCGGGTGAGCGATGGTAGGGCCACGCCCGTCGCTGAGAGCGGGAGGGAAGGCACCGCGCTAGTCGCCAGGGAGTGTGCTGCGGGTGCTTGGGCCCTCAGGTCGACCGGCACCCGGCTCGTGCCGGCGTTGGCCGGGGCGGTCAGGCCGGGTGTCGACTTCGGCTGGGCTGCCGGGTGAGGAGGCCCTCCGAGTGAAACCACTGCACGGTGCGCCTAACCGTCTCCTCCACCGGCGTGTAGTCCAGGCCCAACTCGGAAGTGGCCCGGGATCCGTCATGGCGGTGTCCGTGACGCAGGACCCGGACAGCCTCGGGGCACAGGGAAGGCTCTCGGCCGGCAAGCCACCCCGCACCGGCCACCACAGGCGTCAGGAGAGTGAGCATCTCAGGCCGGAGGAACCGAGTCCTGTGGGAATGGCCGGTAGCCGAGGCGACCAGGGCCAGCATCCGGCGGGTGGTCAGGGTGGCCCCGCTGAGGATGTACCGCTCTCCGGGCCGGCCGTGCTCGGCGGCGAGCAGGTGACCTCGGGCACAGTCGTCGATGTCGACTACCGAGAAGACCGCGTCCACTGCGATCGGAACCCGTCCTCTCGCTGCCTGGAGCAACAACCTTCCGGTACCGGTGGCCCGGCCCGGGCCCTGTACCGACGACGGGTTGACCGCCACCACCTCGAAGGGGCCTCCGCGGGACAGCGCCAGCCGCTCCGACTCCGTCTTGGTCCGCTCGTAGTGGGAGAGGTATCGGCCCCGGTGCTCTGTGGCCTCGTCAGCGACCACCCCCTCCTCCTCGCCGATCGTGGTGGCCGACGAGGTGTGCACCAGTCGACGGACTCCCGAGCGCCGGCAGGCGTCGAGCACCATCCGGGTGCCGACCACGTTCACCTGCCACATCCCCTCGGGATCGTGGCTGCACAGCCGGTTGACCCCGGCGACGTGGAAGACCAGCTCGGCACCTCGGGTCAGCCGGTCGAGGGCAGTGGGATCGAGAAGATGGCCCACCACCGGCTCCGCCCCGGCGCCGCCCAGCCGACCGGCGCCCAGGGGATCTCGGGCCAGCGTCCTCACGGTGAAGCCGTGGGCAACCAGATGGTTGACCACCGCCCATCCGACTACCCCGGTGCCGCCGGTAACCGCCACGGTCACCATTGCCCGGTCACCCCTTCGACTTGGCCGGCTCCGACCTGATCACCTCCCAGAAGGCGGTGAGGTAGCCCCACATCGAACCGACGGTGACGATGACCGCGATCAGCATGGCGTACTGGTCGAGGTACCAGGGACCCCACCGGTCGGGGAGGCGGAGGAAGGCGAGGAAGATCGCCGAGTACTGGGTGAACGCCTTGGCCTTGCCCCATGTGGACGGATTGACCAGGCCGCCCCGGTGGGCGACCACCCCGCGCAGTGCCATCACGGTGAACTCGCGAAAGATGATGATGGAGGCCGGCCAGATGGAGACGTGGTCTACAGAGACCAGGGCGAGCAGGGTGCCGGTGACCAGGATCTTGTCGGCGGTGGTGTCGAGAAAGGCCCCCAAGGTGGTCCCTCCGGTGCTCCGCCGGGCCAGGTAGCCGTCGAGCGAGTCGGTGGCCGCGGTCAAAGCGAACATCACCGCGGCGATCACGTAGTGACCCTCGATCTGGTCCGCCCTGACGAAGGACATGATGGGGATGGTCATGACCATCCGGAACAGGGCGAGCCCATCGGGCATGCTGAGACGTCCTCCTCGACTCACCGGTCGATCATAAGGGATCGCCGGTTTGCCCGACGCTCAGGCCCAGCCGAGTGAGCGGGCCACCGCCTGCTCCCACCGGGACACCAGCCGGGCCCGCTCCTCGGAGCTCATTTCCGGGGCCCATCTCCGGTCCTCGGCCCACATCGAGCGAACCTCGTCGGTACCGGACCACATCCCCACCGCCAGCCCGGCGGCGTATGCCGCGCCGAGTGCGGTGGTCTCGATGATCCGGGGGCGGACCACGTCGGCCTCGAGGATGTCCGACTGGAACTGCATGAGAAGCTCGTTGCCCGTCATCCCCCCGTCGACCTTGAGCTCGGACAGGGTCACACCGGAATCGGCGACCATCGCGGCGACGACCTCGCGGGTCTGGAAGGCGGTTGCCTCCAAAGCCGCCCGGGCGAGGTGGCCGCGGTTGGCATACCTGGTCAACCCGGTGATCACCCCGCGGGCATCGGGGCGCCAGCGGGGGGCGAAGAGACCGGAGAAGGCGGGAACGATGTAGACGTCGCCGTTGTCATCGACGGTTCTCGCCAGGTCCTCGACCTTCGCCGGGTCGTCGATGATCCCCAGATTGTCCTTCAGCCAGTGGACCAGGGATCCGGTCACCGCCACCGACCCTTCGAGGGCGTAGCAGGTGGGCTGTCCCTCTATCCGGTAGGCCACCGTGGTGAGGAGCCCCGTCTCCGAGGCGACCGGTTCCCTGCCGGTGTTGAGCAACATGAAGTTGCCGGTCCCGTAGGTGTTCTTGGCCTCACCCTGAGAGAAGCAGGCCTGGCCGAAGAGGGCCGCCTGTTGATCGCCGAGGATTGCCGTCAGGGGAACCCCGGCCAATGGGTCCCGGCAAATGCCGACATGGGCCACCGAATCGACGACCTCGGGGAGCATGTGTGTGGGTACGCCGATCTCGGCGGCCAGGTCGGAATCCCAGGCGGTGGTGACCAGGTCGAGGAGGAGGGTTCGGGAAGCGTTGGTCACGTCGGTGACATGGCGTCCGCCGTCGGCCCCACCGGTGAGGTTCCAGGCCAGCCAACTGTCCATGGTGCCCAGGGCGAGGTCGCCCCGGGCGGCGGCAGCGGCGAGCCCGAGTTCGTCGATGAGCCACGCCGCCTTGGGGCCGGAGAAGTAGGTTGCCAGGGGCAGACCGGTGCGATCCCTGAACCGGTCGGGGCCCTGCCCTGCAGCCAGCTGCTCACAGAGGGCGGCGGTGCGGGTGTCCTGCCATACGATGGCGTTGTGGACCGGCCCCCCACGGGCACGGTCCCAGATCATTGTGGTCTCCCGCTGGTTGGCGATGCCCACCGCGGCCAGGTCCGAGGGCGACAGCCCGCCGTAGGCCAGCGCCGACTCCACCACCTCCACGGTGTTCTCCCAGATCTCCAGGGGGTCGTGCTCCACCCACCCCGGCCGGGGAAAGACCTGACGGTGCTCCTTGGAAGCAGAGGCGACCACCTTCCCGGCGCGGTCGAACACCATGAACCGAGTGGAGGTGGTGCCCTGGTCGATGGCACCGACATGGTCAGCCATCACGCCCCCTGAGGGCCGCCATCTCCTGGGCCCGGGCTCGGTCGGAGCGCCAGGTGTCCACCACTTCGGCGGCATCGGCCACCACCAGCTCGACCTCGGCGGCCTCGCCCTTCGAGAAGGGCCGGAGCACGTAGTCGGCCGGGTCGATGGAAGCCGGAGGGCGCCCCACCCCCACCTTGAGGCGGGAGAAATCCATGGTGCCCAGGGCCCTCTCCACAGAACGGATGCCGTTGTGGCCCCCGCTTCCCCCGGCCACCTGGAGGCGAAGCCTGCCCAGGGCGAGATCGATGTCGTCGTGCACCACCAGGAGGTCGCCGGCGGGGATCTTCCAGTAATCGAGGACCGAGCGGACCACGCCTCCCGACTGGTTCATGTAGGAGAACGGAGCCACCAGCAGAGTCGCTGGCTGGGAGATCCGGGCCAGCTGGGCAGAGACCCGGGATGGGGCTCTCCCCAGCCCGGCCTGGTGGCGCCGGGCCACCTCGGCCACCACATCGAACCCTATGTTGTGGCGGGTGCCCTGGTAGTCGGGCCCGGGGTTGCGCAGCCCCACCACCACCAGAGGTGGTGGCTCAGTCGTCCGACTCGCCCTGGCCCTCGTCGGGAGCAGCCTCTTCAGCGTCACCCTCCGTCGGCTCCTCTCCCTCCTCGGCCTCGGCTTCGGCCTCCTCGTCGATCTCGGGCTCTTCGACGATCTCGGCGGCGGGTGCGGTGATCGACATCACCACGGACTCCGGGTCATCCAGGTAGACCAGGCCTTCGATCTCGGGGAGGTCGGCCACCCGGAGTGAGCTACCCAGCTCGACCGCACTGATGTCGAGCTCGATGAAGGGTGGGATGTCGGTGGGGAGGACGTCCACCTGGACATGGGTTCGAGCCGGGCTGAAAACCCCGCCCTCCTCGACCCCGATCGGGGTGCCCTCGAAGTGGATGGCGACGTCGGCATGGACCGTCTGGGTGAGGTCGACCTTGACGAAGTCGACGTGCCGGTACTCGTTGCGGAAGGGATGCCTCTCGATGACCCGGGCCATGGTGGTCACGGTGTCACCGCCCTCGATCTCCAGGCTGATGATGGCGTTGGAACCGGCGTCGGTGTGCAGGGCGACATGGAGATCGTGGGAGTCGACCGCTACCAGTATCGGATCCAGTCCGGTCCCGTAAACCACAGCCGGGGTAAATCCCTCACGGCGGATCCTTCGGGAGCTCCGGGAGCCGGGAGAGCGTCCAGTGCGGGCGCGCAGGCTGACTTGTGACATCGAGGACTCCTTGCCGGAACTTGAAAGAGGCGCCCCGAATTATGGCCGGGCCGGGGAGCTTGTGCCAGATCCCGGTGTGCCCCGTCGTCGGGGAGCCAGGCCGTCGATCCAGGTCGCGGACCGCTCGGCGAGATGACCTGCCATCGATTCGTCGGTCCAGCCGCCTCCCCTGGTGCCGTGTCCGGCTCCCTCGAGGATCTCCACCGTGACCCCGGGACGCCCGGCGATGTGCTCCTCGAACAACTCCATCCTGGACAAGGCGTCCCGGGTCCCCTGGAAGAACAACATCGGCACCTCGATCCGGTCGAACTGGTCGATCCTGAGCTTGTCGAGCTTGCCCGCCGGGTGCAGCGGGTAGGCGTAGAGCACCAGGCCGTGAGCCGGGTATCCGTCGGCGACCAGGTAGGTGCCCATCCGGCCCCCCATCGACCGGCCCGCCAGGAACAGCCGATCGACCCGATCGGCGAGATGGTCGGCGGCGGCGCGGTGACAGTCGAGTAGTCGTGATTGGGGATCGGGCCGCTTCGCGCCCCGTTCGGTGTAGGGATAGTTGAAGGTGAGAACGGTGAGCCCATGTCCTGCCAGTCGGTTTCGCAGAAGCACGATGAAGCGGTGGTCCTGATCGGTGCCCGCCCCGTGAGCAAGGAGGATGCCGCACCCACCCTCCCCGACCAGCCGCCCGGTGACGGTGCCCCCGCCCCAATCGATCGTCACCTTCCGCGCCATACCGTTGATGATGGTCGAAGGGCCCATGCATTTGCACCAGGATGCGATTTTCGCCACCTGATGCAAATGCAAGGATACGGTGGTGAGGTTCCTCCGAGGTGCGGTTACCGTCCCGGGGATGAAGGTGGTGGTCCACGGGACACCCGAGGAGACCGCGGCTGCGGTGGCCCGCCGGATCGCCGACGAGATCGCCGCGGCGCCGGGACGCTTCACCCTCGGGCTGTCGGGTGGTTCGACGCCGGTGCCCACCTATCGGATGCTTTCTGCCGTCGACCTCGACTGGGGGAAAGTGGCAGCCTGGGTCTCCGACGAGAGGTGGGTACCGCCCGACCACGACCGATCAAACGGCCGGATGGCTCGGGAGACCCTGACCGATCGTGTAGACGCCACCCTCCACCGCCCGAACTGGGACGGGGGGCTAGAGCCGGAGCGATCGGCCTTCGAGTTCGACCGGGTGATCAGGTCGCTCCATCAGGAGCGGCGGCCCGACCTGATCCATCTGGGGATGGGGGATGATGGCCATACCGCCTCCCTGTTCCCGGGCACGGCGGCGTTGGAAGAGCGAGAGCGCTGGATCGTGGCCAACCATGTGCCCGAGCAAGCCGAGACCAGGATAACTGCCACCTTCCCGCTGCTCTGGGCGGCACGCACCATCCTGGTCCAGGTAGGCGGCGAGGAGAAGGCCGAGGCGGTGAGGGCTTCCATGGACGGGGAGACCCCGGCCGGGCGTCTGCGAGACGGAGAGGCAGTTGTCGAATGGCACCTCGACGAGGCGGCCGCTTCCGCCATCTCCTAGCCACAGCCGCCGTCGCCCTGACCGGGTGTGGGGCCGTGGGCGTCCCGGCGGCAGCGGTGGCCGAGCCGGCCGCT
>CAZNDH010000033.1:0-15856 GCA_964571765.1 uncultured Acidimicrobiaceae bacterium | reverse complement strand
TGTGGGAACCGGCATTTTACGCCGGGGAAACCGGGAAGTGGAAAACCCCGGATCAGCGGTAGGACGAAACCACCCCACCGGGTCAAGCGCCCCTTTTCCGAGCCGACCACATCCCGGGGGGAGCCGGGCGCAAGACCGCCACCGCGACGCACCTAACCGGCGGAAGTAGGAGCGGGGGAGCTCCTCGTCAGTAACAGACTCACCTGGGAACCCCCCCAAGCGGTTTCCCCAAACAGGCCGGACTACCCCCAGCTATATCAAACACTGGGCCGACCACGCCTGGGCGATGCGGATCGACCCCGACCCGGACCACCCCATCCCCCACCGAGCCTCCGCGTGGCTGGCCTAGAGGGAGCGGTGGATCAGGTGCGCGATCGTCTCATCATCAGAATGACTGCCCCGATCACAATCAGCCCAAGGCCGACCCACGTGAAGACCCAGACCGGGAAGTCCACGTCCTCGCCGAAAATGGGACCTCCAAACGCCCCGATGACGAGCGACACAGCTCCGACTACCAATACCCAAAGCCCGGTCCTGTCCACCGGTCACCTCCTCATGCTCAGACGGGGGCGAGTGCCCTCTCGTCATCATGGAACCTACCCCCGTCAGGAGGTCCATGCGGTGCAACTGGCCGCCCCAGTTACCGCTCCCCTAACCGACTTTCACTGAGCCAATCCAGGAGTGCCTCCACTGAGCAGAAGACGTTTAGATGTGGCCAGGGGTGACGGGTGAATCCGAGGCAAGGGGTGTTCGCCAAAACGTATGCGTCTGGTCTGTCGGCGTATGGATGCCGCGGTGCAGGCCGGGTTATCGGCGAGCCGGGGTTGACCCCCGGTGACCTGCATGGCGCGGCGCGGATTTGGTAGGGTTTCCGCGGCCCTACTCAAAGTGGGTGGGCATACAAAATGGGAGGGAGGCAAGGTTGAGACGATCAATACTGATCACAGTTCTTACTGCCTTGTTGGTGATGGCCATGGGTGTGAGTGCGGCGTTCGCCGGAGAGGTAACCGGAAGCGGCAAGAACTCAGACCAGAATCAGGGTGTCTCGTGGTGCTCGTTCTCTGGCCTGAACGACGACCCTGAAGGGCTCGACCCGGCGAACGGTCCACCTGGAAAGACCCAGTCCTACGGTCAGGACGTGAGGCTCGGGTTAATCAGCCCACAGGAGTTCAATCCTGGATTGGCCTGTAATCCCCAGCGGACATTCCTGCCGCCGAATCCAAATCGAACCAAGTGACACATCGAAACCCCCGGGTTATTGCCCGGGGGTTTCGGACTGAGCCACTCCGCTGAAGGGAAACCCCACCGCTCCGAGGGGGTCTCTGTGGTGGGTTCTGTTCACGGAAGTCGCTGAGCCGCCTCAAGCCTGTGTCCGGTCCAGTCGTCCGAGAGGGTCCGTGGAATGGCTCCTGCGAACTCGGGCGGTGCAGGGGCGGCGGGGTAAGGCGGGGAGGTCTTGGTCCACGGGGGGACCGGGAAGTGGAAAACCCCGGGTCAGCGGTAGGACGAGACCAGCCCGGACCCGATCTCTGCTAGTTCTTCCCGGAGATCGTCCGGCTCTTCGACGGTGAAGCTCACCGGAAGGCTGAGCAGGTAGCGGGCCAACCAGCCCAGGTCGTCGGCCCCGATGATCAGCCGACACCGGCGTCCTCCCATCGGCTCCAAGGCCCCGACGGTAGCTGGCACCAGACGCCGCCCAACCTCGATCGGGCATCCCAGGACCGCACTGGCCCGGTGATCCCAGCTCTCCACGGAGATGCCCCGATGAACCATCTCCACCGGGTCGGGCGCCGGTCTCCTAGCCGACCGCATCCCGGTGGAGCGGGCCTCTGATACCCGGTCCAAGCGAAAGGTCCGCCAGTCGTCGCGGGCCAGATCGAACGCCACCAGGTACCAACGCCTTCCGGTGTGCACCAAGCGGAGTGGCTCGACATGCCGTTCCGTCTCACGTCGACGACCATCGGTGTAGGAGAAGCGGAGTCGGTGGCGCTCTCGGGTCGCTGAGGAGGCCGCGGCGATCACCGCCGGATCGACGGTGCCCGAGGACATCCCCGCCACCGACACCGTCGACTCGGAGAAGTCCTCGAGGCTCCTGCGGAGCCGGGGAGGCAGCACATGCTCCAGCTTCGCCATCGCCGACAGCGACGCCTCCTCCAGACCTCCCACAGAAGAGGACACCGCCACCCTGAGCCCCAGAGCCACCGCCAACGCCTCGTCGTCATCTAGGAGTAGCGGAGGGAGCTTGCCTCCGGCCCCCAACCGGTAACCACCCCCGGGGCCTGCGACCGCCTCGACCGGATAGCCGAGACCGCGGAGCCGCGCGATGTCCCGCCGGATGGTGCGGGTGGTCACCTCGAGACGAACGGCCAACTCATCGGCGGTCCAGTCGATCCGACCCTGGAGTAGTCCGAGAAGCTTCAGTAGGCGTTCTGCGCTGTCCATCCGGTCCTCACATCATCGAGATTTCTCCGGACAGATCCTGTCCGCAATCCCCGATAGCTTATCCACGGAAAGGAAACGGTGTGATGATGACGAATATCGGCTACGCAGAGATGATCCGACTCCACGAGGAACGGGTGAGACGTTCTGTGACGAGGCACCTACTGGCCCAGGCACTGGCCGGAACCTCCAACGAGGCCCCACCTCCGCAGGAGTGCGAGGTGATCGAGGTCGACTTCGGCCCACAGGACCAGGGCCACCACAAGCTTGGAGCCTGATGGGATGGTCGTGGGCCGCTGACCTCCACGGCGGGAGGTTGGAGTGTCGGCCATTGACGCCTGACCGATTCCCCGACATCGAGGTGATCTTCGGTGAGCGAGGCGCCGCCAGAAGATGCTTCTGCATGTACTGGCGCCGGCCCGACGGAGGCTTCGGCGATCGACGGGACAACCGCGATCGCTTCGCCGCCATCACCGAGGCGGGACCGCCTCCCGGGTTGGTCGGCTACCTCGACGGGGAGCCGGTGGGCTGGGTCCAAGTGGGGCCGAGGGAGAACTTCCCCACCATGCAACGCTCACCGGTGGTACGGCCGATAGATCACTCCGAGGTGTGGTCGGTGAACTGTTTCGTCACCAGGGTCGGCTACCGGAAGAGAGGGATCGGCACCGCCATGGCGGCGGCGGCGGCGGACTACGCCGCCTCAGAAGGCGCCCGGATAGTCGAGGGCTACCCCTACGGCGGCAACTCTTCTGCGGCCGGGGACTACTTCACCGGGACCCCGGCGATGTTCTTAGACAACGACTTCGTCGAGGTAACCCGCCGCAAACCGACCCGCCCCATCGTCCGCCTCCACGTCTGAGTCTGGGTGGAATCCAACGACGAAGGGGTAGATTCCCGGGGAGAGCAATGAGTGGCCCGATAGACGAGCAGGCTGCGGCCGGACCCGACCTGGGAATCACCTCCATCGAGGTGCGCCCGGGCCGGGAGACCCGGATCGGGGAGCTCGCCATCATGCGGGTTCTCCCCACCAAGAACCGACGCGCCATCGGGCCATGGTGCTTCGTCGACCTGATGCAGGCCGATGACCTCGACCGTCCCCCACCGCTGGAGATCGGCCCCCACCCGCATATTGGGCTGGCCACCGTCACCTGGCTCTTCACCGGGTCGGCGTTGCACAGCGATTCGCTTGGCACCGAGCAACTGATCCGGCCGGGGCAGCTCAACCTGATGACCTCGGGCCACGGGATCGCCCACGCCGAAGAAGGCGTCGACACCGAAGCGACACTCCACGACACTCCGGTGATGGGTGTGCAGATGTGGTTGGCCCAACCAGAGGCCACTCGGCATGGGCCCTCCGCATTCCAGCATGTCGAAGACCTTCCCGACACCATGGTGGGCCCCAGCCGGGTCACCGTCTTCGCCGGGACCATGCTCGAGGCTTCCTCCCCGGCGCGGCTCGACCACCCCACGGTCGGGCTGGACATCGAACTCGAAGGCGAGACCACCCTGGCCACCGACCCCGGATTCGAATACGGGCTGGTGCCGGTGGACAAGCCGGTCCGGGTGGAGGAGGAGATCGTCGAGCCGGGCGCCCTGGCAATCGTCCCCACCGGGCGGCACAAGCTGACCCTGAAGGCCCTCAGCTACCCGGCTCGGGTGATGCTGCTCGGGGGAGAGCCCCTTGGTGACACGGTGAAGATGTGGTGGAACTTCGTCGCCCGGAGCGAGGAGGAGATCACCGAAGCATGGCGGGACTGGCAGACCGGGAACGAGGACCGCTTCGCCCGGGTCCCCAGTGACCTGCCCCGCATAGAGGCTCCCACCCCACCCTGGGTGCGGAACACCGACTGAGCTTTCAGGCCGGCTCGGTCTCCGAGGTGATCGGCTCCTCCCAGCGAACCCGCTCCGAGTCGCCCCACAGCCTCTCCAACGAGTAGAAATCCCGCGGACTCGCCTGAAACAGGTGGACGATGATGTCGCCGTAGTCGAGGAGCACCCACTCCGCCTCGGTCAAACCTTCCACCCGCAACGGCTTGATCCCATGGGTCTCGCCGAGGCGCTCCTCTACGTGCTCCGCCAACGCCTGGACGTGGGGCCGTGAAGTACCGGTGGCGATTACGAACACGTCAGAGAGGAAGAACTGGCTCTCCACGTCGAGCAGGACGATGTCGGCCCCTTTCTTGGAAAAGATGGCGTCGGCCGCCACCCGGGCCATTTCGACACTCTGCTCTACGGTGATGCCTCCATCTCGGATGAGTCCCCAACCATATCGTCTTCTTGCAGATGCGCATAGAGGCGGTGCTCGGTGATGTAGCCATGAACCGGGGCGGTGACCAGGAAGCGAAAAGGGTGACCATGGCTGGCGAGGTGGCGGATGGCGGTCCCGCTGACCTCGAGCACCGCCATGTCGAGAAACACCGCACCGGGAACCACTGCCCCGACCTCACGGGAATCGGTGCCCGGTCGCGGAGCCACCACGATGGTGGCCCTGGAGACCACCTCCTCGAAGCGATGCCAGGTGGGCAAGCCCACGGCGGCATCCGCCCCAAGGATCAGGAACAGCTCCTCGTACTCGGGGAAGGTGGCCAGGGTGTCAGCGGTGAAGGTGAGACCATTGCGCCTTACTTCGCGATCGTCAGCCTCGAACTCTGGGACCCCGGAGACCGCGATCTGGGTCATTCCCAGCCGGTGGAGACCAGGCGATACCCGGATCCCCCGCTTCTGCCAGGGATCGCCGGCGGGCATGAAGAGCACCCGGTCGAGAGCCAGCTGGTCGAGTGCACACTCCCCCGCGTGGAGATGGGCGATGTGGATCGGGTCGAAGGTTCCGCCGAGGATCCCGGTACGCACGGGATCGAGGATAGGGCCGGGGCGGTGTGACCAGGCGGAGCGCCCGAGTGATATCGGTGCCCCGACAGCCCATCTGGTCCAGGGGGTCGACATATCGGCCATCGCTCCTGGTGGACAGGTGAACTCCGGGTCGTCCGTGTGGGGCACCGGCGGTGGCCACGGGGTCAGCTCTCTCCACCAACCGGCCCTGAGTGACCTGAAGCGTCTCCAGGTAGGAGAGGGACACCTTGAATCCCGGGACCGGTTCGATGGTCATGGTCCGCATGCCGGCGACCAGGCCGGCGAAAGTGACCCGGCCCGACACCGGGGCCAGCACCGCGGTCCCGACCGGGACTGCATAGTCCACCCCAAAGTGGCCTGAGTAGGGCCCGGTGGGCTCGAACCGTGCCGCTACCGGTCCATCGACCGGCGGCATGAGGCACACGGCGGCCAGGGCCAGGGCTGCCAACATCTCTTCCCTCCCTGACCCGAACCTACAACCCTGAGGGAACGGAATCCAGGGGGTTGGTGGCTACCCCGCAGCGACACTAACTTCACAATGAGGAAAGGACCGAATGACCGCGACACGAGTGGGGCTGATGGGCTTCGGCCGGATTGGGCGGAACGTCTTCAGGCTGTTGCACGGGCACGACGGCCTCGAGATCGTGGCCATCAACGACATCGCCGACCCGGCCGCGCTCACCTACCTGCTCAAGTACGACTCCCTGTACGGCCGGTTCCCCGGCCGAGTCGAGTACGCCGAGGGGAAGCTGGCCTACGACGACCGTCGGCTCACCTTCGGCACGGCAAGGACGCCGGCGGACACCTCGTGGGGCGACGACGAGGTCGAGATCGTCATCGAGACCACCAGTCAGTACCGCACCCTCGACTCGATCAAAGGGCACCTCGACTCCGGCGCCAGCCGGGTGGTGCTCACCTCGAGTCCCGAGGTTCCCGGGGAGATCCCTCTCCTCCTCAGGGCGATCAACGACGACCTGCTCGACGAGGAGCCTCCGGTGGTTGCCATGGGGTCGAACACCTCCAATGCCGCCGCTCCCATCCTGCGGGCGCTGGACCGTTCCTTCGGGTTGCGCCGGGCCTTCATGACCACTGTCAAGGCGATGTCAAACGCAGGCAGACTCGCCGACGTACCCACCGACTCGTTCCGGACGAGCCGGGCCGCCGGGGAGAACATCATCCCCGCGGAGACCAACTCGGCGGAGATCATCACACAGGCCCTGCCCGAGCTCGCCGGCAGGCTGTCGGTGGTGTCACTCAACGTTCCCGTGCCCGACGGCTCCAACGTCGACATGGTGGCCGAGGTCGACAGGGAGGTGACGGCCGAGGAGGTCAACCAGGCGGTCAAGGAATCGATTGCCTCCCATCCCGAGGTCATCGAGTACGTCGCCGACCCCATCGTCTCCAGTGACGTCAGGATGAACTCCCACTCCGGGGTGTACGACAGCCTGGCCACCATGGTCACCGGAGGGACTCTGGTGAAGACGGTCACATGGTTCAACAACGGCTGGGGCTATTCGCACCGTGTGGTCGAGGTGGCGGAGAGGATCGCCCGATCAACGGTAGGTTCAAGATGACCAAGGTTGCCATCAACGGCTTCGGACGTATCGGTCGGGCGGTGTTCCGTATCATCACCGACCGCCCCGAGTCGGGGATCGAAGTGGTGGCGATCAACGACCTCTCCGACGACGACATCCTCGCTTATCTCCTGGAGTACGACTCGGTGATGGGCAGGTTCGAGCACCCGGTGTCGGTCGAGGACGGGATGATGAAGGTGGGTGACCACGAGGTGAGGATGCTCATGGAGCGCGACCCCGCCCAGCTTCCATGGTCCGAGCTCGATGTCGACGTTGTGATCGAGGCGACCGGGGTGTTTCGCGACCGGGCATCCCTGCAGAAGCACATCGACGCCGGGGCCAAGAGGGTGGTGCTCACCGTCCCCTCAAAGGGCCCCATCGACGAGACCGTGGTGCTTGGAGTCAACGACGACCAACTCGACGCCGGGGACTTGATCATCTCCAACGCATCTTGCACCACCAACTGCCTCGCCCCGTTGGCCAAGGTGCTCGACGACAGCTTCGGCATCCGCAAGGGGGTCATGACCACGGTCCACGCCTATACCAACGACCAGAGGCTGGCTGACGTGCCCCACGAGGATCTCCGGCGCAGCCGGGCGGCCACCGAGAACATCATCCCTACTACGACCGGGGCGGCCAAGGCCGTCGGTGAGGTCCTACCCGACCTCGACGGGCGGCTCGACGGCATGGCAATGCGGGTACCAGTGCCGGACGGCTCCACGGTCGACCTGGTCGTCGAACTCGACCGGGATGTCACCGCCGAGGAGGTCAACGCCGCGGTCCGTGCGGCTGCCGAAGGGCCTCTGGCTGGGATCCTGGAGTACACCGAAGACCCGATTGTCTCCACTGACATCATCGGTAACCCCCATTCCTCGATCTTCGACGCCAGTGGGACCCATGTTCTCGGAGGAAACCTGGTCAAGGTGATGGCCTGGTACGACAACGAGTGGGGCTACTCCAACCGGGTGGTCGACCTGATCGAGCGTCTCGCCGAGGTGATCGGTGAGGAGGCGGCTGCCCCGGCTTCGTGATGAGTCGGGCGGCCCTACCCTGGGTCACCGCCGTGGAGACATCCGGGAGATCGCCCGGGCCATCATCGCCTGCACCACAGGGCCGTGCAGGAGCCGCACCGGTGCGAAGTAGACACGTCCCCGCCATCCGTGTAATCGCACCGCTGTCGTCACCCGAAGCATCCGTCCTCGGGGATCGACGGCCACACCGACCCGAAAGTCGAGGTGGCGGTCGTCGGCGGCGATCAACGCCTCTTCCCCTACCACCCGGTCGACATGAAAGACCCCGGCCGACGCCCGCCGCACCCCGATCATCGGTGAGACCAATTGGCGCAGACCGAGGAGGAGCCGCACCCAGATCGGGGCCGACGCCACCGAGAAGACCTCCCGCGCCCAGGTCGCCGGGTCGAGCGGAGAGCCGTCCGGCAAGGGTTTGATCCCCACATCGGCGAAATCGGGCGTCGGTATGTCGTCGAAAGCCAGAGAGACCAGCCCCGGCAGCCGATCATCACTCATCCCGCCCTCGCGGGTCGAGGTGTCCGGAGCAGAGCAGCAGCCGCCACTGCGAGTACACCGGCGCCGACAACGGCAACCGCTCGCGACCCGGTCGTCACCGAGACCCAACCGGCGATTGCGGGCCCCACCGAGCCGACTACCAGGAACACCAGGCTCACCGTCCCCATAGCGGTCCCCAGACTGGACCCGCTGAAGACATCCCTGGTGAACATGCCGATCAGCGGCGATGCGGCACCGATCCCGAAGCCGGCGACCACCGCGTAGAGGGCCGCTATCACAGGAGTGCCGGCGAAGGCCAGTGCCACCGCACCCAGACCCATGGCGGCATAGGAGAGTCGCAGCGACCGGGTTACCCCCAACCGGTTCACCAGTGCCATGAGCGGGAGCCGACCCAAGAGCTGGGCGAAGCCCCGGAACCCCGCCCAGAACGACGCTGCCGCCAGTGGGAGACCGGCCGAAGTCATCGCCGGCACCTGATAGACGAGGATGACCCCCATCGCCACCCCCACCACCGCTTGGGAGAGGATGAACCAGCGTGCCGGGGGGTGGCGGAGCGCATGTCTGATCTCAGAGAAGACATGGAGGCCGCGGGGCATCTCCGAGGTCCGGGTGTCGAGAAGCAGGGCCCCGAGGGCAAAGGTGGCCACCGCCGACATCGAGACCACTGTGAGCGTGGTGCGCCACCCGAACGGTCCCACCAACAGGGCTGCAGCCGGCATGTAGATCGCCGAGGCGAAGGCACCCCAAACGGTGAGCACCGCGATCGCCCTGGTCGAGGACTCCGGGCTGAGCCGGACTGCCACCGTCTGGGTGATGTGATAGAAGCCCAGGGCACTGAACGCCCCTCCCCCAACCGCCGACGCCACGGCGAACACCGGGGCGGAGACCGCGGTTGCTGCCACCAGGAAGGAGGCCAGGCCGATCACCGACCCCAAGGAGAACACCATCCGGCTGCCCAAGTGGTCGAGTAGCCATCCCCCGGCCACCGAGGCGAATCCACCGATGAGGACCGAGGCCCCGAAGGCGGAGGCGAGAAAGGGCTCACTCCACCCGGTGTCATCGATGATCGGGTCGAGCAACACACTGAAGGCGTAGTGCCACGAGCCGTAGACCGCGATGGTGATCAATCCGAGGACACCGACCTCGAGACGAGGGATGTGTCTGCTCGAATCGATCGTCACCGAGGCGAGGTTAGGACGCTGGCTGACATCTACCGTGAAGAGATGACCGCGCCCACCGGTGACCTGATCTCAGCCGCGGCGGAACGCATCGCCGGGCACATCCGTCGAACTCCAGTCGTCCGTCTCGAGGAGACCTCCGACCTGCCCGGGCTGTTCCTCAAGCTGGACATGCTCCAGCCCACCGGAACCTTCAAGATCAGGGGTGCCTTCAACCGCCTCCTCTCCGAACCTGATCCCGGGCGGGTTGTGGCCGCCTCCGGGGGCAATTTTGCTAGAGCCATCGCCCATGCCGCCCGCAGCCTGGGGATCCCCGCCGATCTCTTCGTCCCGGACACCTCGCCGAAGGAGAAGATCGAGGCTCTCGCTACCGACGGGGTGACGGTCCATGTGGTCCCCGGGGTCTACCCCGATGCCCTCCGGGCGAGCATCGAGTACAGCGGCCAGGTGGGTGGCACCTTCGCTCATGCCTACGACCAGATCGAGGTGGTAGCCGGGGCCGGGACATGCGCCCTGGAGCTGGCCGAACAGGTGCCTGAGGCATCCACGGTACTGGTGGCGGTGGGCGGGGGTGGCCTGATCGGCGGGATCGCTTCGTGGTATCGCGGCGAGGTCGCGGTGATCGGTGTCGAGACCGAGGGCACCGCCACCTTGAACGCCGCAATGGCGGCCGGCCGCCCCGTGGACGTCGACCTGTCGGGGATCGCAGTCAGCTCTCTAGGTGCCAGCCGGGTGGGCGACATCGCCTGGGACGCCGCCTCCAGATGGGTATCCGGGTCGGTCGTGGTCAGCGACCAGCAGGTGGTCGAGGCACAGCGATGGCTGTGGGAGGAGACCAGGATCGTGGTCGAGGCGGGCTCGGCCACCCCGATCGCCGCACTGCTGTCCGGGGCCTACCGTCCCCGTCCGGATGAGCGAGTGGTCGCCGTGGTCTGCGGCGCCAACACCGCGGTCACCTTCGGATAGGGCCCTCGGGGCTGGGCCGCTTGGAGGGGAATCGTGGAAGGGGCCGACCCCGGACTCTGTGGACCCTCAGGCGTTGAGCAGCCTCCAGATCTTCTCTGGGGTGACTGGGACCTGGATCTCGGCGCCGCCCAGTGCGTCCGAAATCGCGTTGAGCACCGCCGGGGTGGAACCAATGGCACCGGCCTCCCCGATCCCCTTGGCGCCCAGGGGGTTGGTCGGGGTAGGGGTCACCGTGGATGCGAGGCGGAACGACGGTAGGGAGACCGCGGTGGGGATCAGATAGTCCATGAACGAGGAGGTGACCAGGTTCCCGTCGGAGTCGTAGATCACCTGCTCCCACATCGCTTGTCCGATCCCCTGGGCCAACCCACCGTGTCGCTGTCCATCGGCGAGCATCGGGTTGACGATCACTCCGGCGTCGTCCACCGCCCACATCCGGTCCAAGCGGGGAGAGCCAGTGGCAGGGTCGACCTCGACCACCGCCAGGTGCACCCCGAAGGGGAAGTTGAGCCCCCCGGAGCGGAGGTGGACCTCCTCGTCGAGACCCGGGGACAGGTCGTCGGGGACATTCCCGTCGATCGCTGCCTTGGCCACCTCCTGCCAGGTGACCGCGACATCGGTCCCGGCCACGGTGGCCTTCCCTTCGGCAAGGACAATGTCCTCGGGTGACGCCTCGAGGAGGTGGCCGGCGATCCGCCTTGCCTTGTCGGCGGTCTTCAGAGCAGCGGCATGGCTCGCCGATCCACCCTGGGCGATCGAGCGCGAACCTGACGTCCCCCAGCCGTAGGGCGATGTCGAAGTGTCCCCCTGCTCGATGGTCACCATCTCGAGATCGATGCCCAGGACAGACGACACCAACTGGGCGAAGGCGGTCCGGTGGCCTTGACCCTGATCGAGGGTCTCGACGAACACGCTGACCGATCCATCGCCGTGCACCTGGATGCGGGCGGCTCCCCAGTCTTCGAAGCCACATACCTCGACGTAGGCGGCCAGCCCGATCCCGAGGAGCCGGCCTTCCTTGCGGGCTTCGGCCTGCTCGCGGAGCAGCCCCGGGTAGTCGGCCACCTCGAGGAGGCGGTCGAGGGCCCTCTCGTACTCTCCGGTGTCGTACTGATAGCCGTTCATCTCGGGCCCGCCCGAGGAGTGGTAGGGGAACTGGTCAGGCTGGACGAAGTTGCGTCTCCGCACATCGGCGGGGTCGACGCCGGTGGCATCGGCAACGGCTTCGATGACCCGTTCGATGGTCAGGGTTGCCTCCGGTCGGCCGGCGCCGCGGTAGATGCCCCGCGGCGTCCGATTGGTCCAGACCCCGCGCATCCTCCAGCCGTAGACCGGGATGTGGTAGTTGCCGGTGCCCATCCTCGGGGTGATCTCCATGAAAGACAGGTAACGGTGACGACAGCCAAGATCGATGAGAATGTCCACCCACAGCGCGTGAATATGACCCTCGGCGTCGGCTACCACCTCGAAGCGATGACGCTGGGCACGGCCGTGGCCGACGGTGAGCAGGTGCTCGCGTCTGGCCTCCACCCACTTCACCGGCCTCCCGGTCATCCTGGCGGCGATGATGGCCAGGTACTCCTCTTCGGCGGCGTCGAACTTGGCTCCGAAGGCTCCACCAACATAGGGGGTTATCACCCGGACCGCGGTCTGGGGAAGGCCGAAGTCGGCGGCGAACTGCTCCTGCATCAGATGCGGCGCCTGGGAGTTCATGTGCACGGTGAGCCCCCCTTCCTTCCACTCGGCGAGGACCACCCGGTTCTCCATCGGGGCAGGAGCGACCCTGGGATGGTCCACCAACCCCGATAGACGCACCGACCCTTCGACCGAGTCGAAGGCTGCACGGTCACCCCGGGTACGGTCGTAGGCGACGTTGCTCTGCTGTCCCTCATGGATCGGCGGGGCCTCGATTGCCTGATCCACCTCCCCGACCACCTCGAGCGGCTGGTAGTCGACGAAGACCACGTCAGCGGCGTCGCGGGCCCGCTCTGGGGTGGTGGCGATCACCGCGGCCACCGGGTCACCCGGCATGAGGGCCTTGCCCTGGACCAGCGGATATCGGCGGGGTATGTTCCTCTGCTCGTTGGGCTCGGGCGCCATGGCAACATCGGATACGTCCTCGGGGCCGATCACCGCCCACACCCCGGGCATTGCCGCAGCGGTCTCCAGGTCGATCTCGGTGACCCGGGCGTGGGCAAAAGGGGATCGCACCACGGCGAGATGGAGGGTTCCCGATGGTGTGAGATCCTCGACGTAGCGGGCGGATCCGGTGATCAGTGAAGGGTCCTCGCGCCGCTGGACGGGCGCGCCTATGAAGGAGGGAATGAGGGGTTCGGTGGTCACCGCGGGGAGGTTACCGGTCCGGGTCCCCCGGCGATCTCACTCGAGGAGGGAGAGGACCGTGGCCCGGAAATCGTTGGGCTGGAACGGTTTGGTGACGAAAGCGTCGGCACCGCCCTCGTTGGCCCGCCGCCGGGACTCCTCCTCGGCGTGTGCCGTCAACACCACTACCGGTATCGACTTGGTGGCGTCGTCGCGTCTGATCCGATCGAGGACCTCCCAGCCGTCCATACCGGGGAGCCCGATGTCGAGGACGACCAGGTCGGGTGACTCCGAGCTGACCGCATGGAGCCCGCTCTTGCCATCGTCACGGGTGACTATCTCCAGGTCGGCTGCTCGGAGGCAGACCTCGATCAACCGCCGGATGACGGCGGAGTCCTCGACGACGAGAATGCGTGACCCCATTTGGCTTACCTCAGGATTCGTGGCCCCTCCTTATGGGACCTGCCACTACATCGGCACTTCGCCGGTACGGGTTTAACGATTAGACGGAAGCCGTCCCGTGGGCAGGGTCAATTCCTCGATGAATTCCTCCAGCTGGCGGAGGGTCCGCACCTCATGGACCGAGGTGCAGTGTCGGGCATAGTGGGACATCGTCGAATCCCCCGTGTCCCAATAGGCATGGGGCTCGGGGTTCAGCCAGATCACCGCACGGGCAGCCTCGGCGATCTCACCGAGGACGGCGTCGCGTGGGGGCCGGTAGTTGTTGCGGGCATCGCCGGTGATGATCACCGTGGTCCGAGAAGTGAGCTGGGCCCCGTAGCGGGTCTGGAAGGTCTGAAGGGAGTTGCCGTAGTCGGAGTGTCCGTCGAGCCACACCACCTCGGCATCCGTGGTCATACGGGAAACCGCCGACCCGAAGTCGAGTCCAGGGCCAAAGAAATCGGTGACCTCGTCGATGGTGTCGACGAAGGCAAACGACCGTAGCTTGGAGAATTGGGTCGACATGGCATGGGTGAACTGCAGGGTGAACCTGGAAAATGTGGCCATCGATCCGGAGATGTCGCAGAGGAGCCACACCTCGGGGCGATGTGGCCGGGGATGGCGAAACACGGGGTCGACCGGTACCCCCCCGGTCGCCAGGGAACGACGAACCGTGCGCCGGAAGTCGAGTCGGCCGGTGCGTCGCTTCCGCCGGCGGGCGAGACGGGCCGCCAGCTTCCGGGTCAGCGGGCCGATGGCGTCCTCCATCTCGGCGAGATCGCTGCTGGTGGCGTGCATCAGCTCGACGTCCTCCACCAGGGGCCGGCGCAGAGTCCGAGCCACTGCCTCCCGGCCCCGATCGGCCACCAGCCGCCTCCTGATCTCCTCTTCGATCTCCTCCCGCAGCCTGGTCAGCCGGGCATCGACATCCTCTTCGAGAAGTCGGCGCTCGAAGTCGCTGAGGTCCTGGTCACCAGCCAACGCCTCGAGCAGCCTTGCCTCCATCTCGGCAAGATCGAGGCGGCGCAACGTCCGGTACAGGTAGTAGGTGCCGCCGACCGGTCTTCCCGGCTCCATCCCGGCGAGACGCTCCACCGCCTCGGACGCCGCCCGACGCAGGGCGTCGCCGTCGAGGGCTGCCATCGCCTCCAGCAGGGATTGGAGGAGATCGTCCAGGTCGAATTGGTCACCCCCTGCGCCCCCGGAGCGGCCGCCGGTCGCATCTCCATGGATGGGAGACTCCGTCAGATCTTCGTCCGCCGGGACGGGAACCAGTGAGAAGTAGACCTCGAAGGCGGTGTCGAAGGCACGCTCGTGCCGCTGGTTCTTGACCAACGTGGCTCTAAGGGTCTCCCGGAGAGTGACCCGGTCGTCGAGGTGGACTGTCTCCAACCCCCTCATGGCGTCGATGGTCTCCACCATCGAAACCGGGACCCCGGCCTGGCGAAGCTCGTCGATGAATCCGGTGACGACCCCGAGCATGGTCAGGCGACCGGGGTGGAGGTGAGCTCTTTGGCGGCCCTTTCGATGTCGCTCTGGTATTTGAGCAAGACGTGGAGGGTCTCACCGAGCACCTCCTCGTCGACTTCCTCGATGGAGAGGGCGATCAGTGTGCGAGCCCAGTCGATGGTCTCCGAGACCGAAGGCGACTTCTTCAGATCGAGGCTTCGGATCGAGCGGGCTACCCGGGCGATCTGCTCGGCGAGATGGCCGGGAAGGCCAGGCACCCGAGCGGCCAGGATAAGAGTCTCACGGGCCGGGTCGGGATAGTCGATGTGCAGGAAGAGGCAGCGGCGCTTCAGGGCCTCGCTCAGCTCCCGGGTGTTGTTCGAGGTGAGGAAGACCAGAGGCCTGGTGGTGGCCTCCATGGTCCCCAGCTCGGGGATGGACACCTGGAAGTCCGAGAGGACCTCGAGCAACAGTGCCTCGGTCTCGACCTCAACCCGGTCGACTTCGTCGATGAGAAGGACCACCGGCTCGGTGGACCGGATCGCCTCCAGCAACGGCCGGGTCAGCAGGAACTCCTCGGAGAAGATGTCGTGGCTGATGCTGTCCCAGTCGTGATCGACGTCGGCCTGGATCCGCAGCAACTGCTTCTTGTAGTTCCACTCATAGAGTGCCTTGGCCTCGTCGAGCCCCTCATAACACTGGAGCCGGATGAGACGTCTGCCGGTGGTGGCCGCCACTGCCTTGGCCAGCTCGGTCTTGCCCACGCCTGCGGGACCTTCCACCAGCACCGGCTTGTCCAACCGGTCGGCAAGGAACACCACCTGGGAGATGCGCTCATCGGCCAGGTAGGCGGACTCACCGAGACGCTCTGCGACCTCCCCGGGACTCTGAAACTCCATCCGGCCCATTGTACGGGCGGGAGCGCCCCCCACCAGAAACCCGTGAACCTCAGGTTCCCAGACCCATATGTGGGCTATTTCCTCTCAGGTTCGCCGGGCCCGCGGAAGGCCATGTCGAACCTGAGAGGATTTGACCCATATGTGGGCCCCCGTACCTGAGGTTCGCAGGTGTTGTTCACTAGCCTGGGCGGGTTGTGACCAGGCCCGGTAGG
>CAZNDH010000032.1:0-16433 GCA_964571765.1 uncultured Acidimicrobiaceae bacterium | reverse complement strand
GGGTCATCGCGGTGTCACTGGACAACGAGGGCTTGCTGCTCATGGTCACCGCCCTCTTCGCCTGCATCGCCGCCATCGGGCTCAACATCGTCACCGGGTTCGGGGGCCAGGTCTCCTTGGGCCACGCCTTCTTCCTCGGCCTGGGCGCCTTCACCGCCGCACTGCTCGGCGGTGTCGGCCAGAGCCGTATGGTCTTCGACCTCTCCACCGGGGAGTTCGTCGAACAGATCCTCCTCTTCGGATTCGAGTGGGACATGATCATCTGGCTGCCCGCCGCCGGGCTGGTGGCCGCCGCCGCCGGGCTGTTGGTGGCCCCGCTTGCCTTCAAGTTGCGTGGGCTCTATCTGGCGGTGGTCACACTGGGTCTGGTCATCCTCGGCGAGCACCTGTTCCGGGAGTGGGAGACCCTCACCGGGGGCGTGGGGGTTGGCCGGGAGACCGCCGTCCCCAGCCTGTTCGGGTTCCGCTTCGATCAGACCAGTGAGGTCCTCGGGGTCACCCTGACCAAGAACCAGAAGCTGTACTTCCTCGGGCTGATCCTCCTCCTGATCATGGGACTGGCGGCCAAGAACCTGGCGAGGTCCAAGGTGGGCAGGGCGCTGGCCGCGGTCCGCGACCGGGACATCGCCGCCTCGATGATGGGGATCGACCTGTCCCGCTACAAGACCATCGCCTTCGTCGTCTCATCGTTCTATGCCGGGATAGCCGGGGCCCTCATCTATGCGGTGATCGGCAGAGTCCAGCCGGAGTCGTTCAACCTGCTGCTTTCCATCCGCTACATCGCCATGATCCTCATCGGCGGGGTGGCCACGGTGGCCGGTTCGATCATGGGGGCCTTCTTCATCACCTTCCTTCCCCGGATCGTCCGCTGGCTGGCCGGATTCGGGATCTTCGGGTTCATCTCGACCTCCCCAGGGGGCGGGTTTCCAACAGTGGCCCAGATCGAGCAGATCCTCTTTGGTCTGCTCATCGTCCTCTTTCTCATCTTCGAGCCATTAGGGCTTCACGGCATCTGGATCCGAATTCGAAACTATTGGAAGGCCTGGCCATTCAGTTATTGAGCTTTTCGATAAAGTTGGCCCCGGCCGCGAGGCCGTGTCCGACGAGGACAACCTAGGAGGAAAGATCGACATGAAGAAACGAAGGCTCATCAGCCTGGTGGCGGTGCTCGCCCTGGTGGCTGTGGCCTGCGGCCCGGACGAGGCTGCAACCACTACCACCACCCCGGGAGCAACCACCACCACCGGTGCCGCGGCGACCACCACCACCGCCCCGGAGGGAATCCAATACGACATCGGCGTCACCGAGGCCCCTTGTGACGACGCGGTCAACGAGGGCAACGGGTGCATCTATCTGGGGATCATCTCCGACCTGACCACCGGCCCGTTCGCACCGCTCGGGGTGCCCCTCACCTCTGCCCAGATTCACTTCTGGGAGGCGGTCAACGAAGACGGCGGCCTCGACGGGTTCGACGTGATCATCCGGGAGGAGGACATCTACGACGCCTTCTACACCCCGGAGGAGACCGCGGCCGGGTACGAGGCGATCGGGGATCGTGTCCTTATGCTGGCCCAGTCGCTGGGCACCCCCCAGACACAGGCGATCATCTCGCGGCTGGCCGAGGACAATACGGTGGCGGCACCGGCCACCTGGTGGTCGGGCTGGTCCTTCCCCGAATACGACGGCGGCGGGCTCATCCTGGAGTCAGGCGCCTCCTACTGCTTCGAGGCGATGAACGGGATGGCGTTCATGTCCCAGGCCCTTCCCGAGGGCTTCACCTGGGCGCTGATCCGATTCCCCGGAGACTACGGGGGTGACTACGGGGCGGGGGCCCTGATCGCAGCCAGCCAGCTCGGTCTCGGCGACCCGGTGTTCGATCATCTCCAGATCCAGTTCGCCGCGGGTGGCACCCCCGACGACGCAGTGGGTCTGATCCTGCAGCACACCCCGACCCTGATCGTCATGGTCACCGGGCCCACCGAGATGGCGACCATCGCCGGTGGCGCCTTCCAGGGTGGTCACCAGCAGTTCCAGATCCTGGGCGCCAGCCCGACCTGGAACGTGGCCCTCACCCAGTCCCCGGCCATGCCACTACTCGAGGGGGTCTACAAGGGGACCATCCCCTGGGCTCCGTGGGAGACCGACACCCCTGGCCATGCCGCCATGCGAGCCGCGGCCGAAGCCAACGGGCAAGGGCCCAACGGCGCCTATGTTGGAGGTTGGACCTGGCAGTACCCGGTCAAGGCACTACTCGAAGCGGCGATCGCCAGTGGTGACCTGACCAAGGCCAACCTGGCAGCCCTGGCCGCCGAGCTGTCGGGCGTCGACTACCAGGGGATCCTTCCCACCAGGGACTTCGGCGGTGATCCGGCGGAGAACGCGGTGCGGTCTTCCATGGTTGTCCAGGCCGACGCCGAGGCGGTCGACGGTGTCAGCGTCATCAGCCCCGATGGTGCCTTCGTCAGCCCCATCGCCGAGGCCTTCCCCTACGAAGGCCCCTGCTTCACCAACTGAACGAAGCCCGAGATAAGAAGAGGGGGGCGGTCTGGCCGCCCCCCTCTTCTTTGCGAACCTCAGGTACCCAGGCCCAAATGCGGGTCAAATCCTCTCATCTACGTGATGCCCCGGTTCACCGCTCGAGGTAGTTGAGAGGATTCTGCCCAGATATGGGTCCCGGTACCTGAGGTTCGTGGATTGGAGCGGCTCAGGTCGAGAGGCGCCGGCCCAGTGGTGTAGGGAAGCGGGGCATGATCAGCTGGCCGTCGAGCCATCTGGTGAGATTCCCGGCCTCGGTTGCTATCTCCGGCTCCGCCTTCCGTGAGGGGCCGCACTCCTCGAGCAGCTCGTAGATCACCTCGCCATCGGGGTTCTGGCCCCAGCCGCCCACCATCCGGCCACCCACCCACACGCTGGGTCCGGCGTTGCCGTTACTGTCGAACAGCTCGCTGCCATGGGATCCCAGGTACCAATCACGGTCTTTCCACCCCATGACCGAGGAGTCGAGGGAAGGGAGGAAGGCCACCGCCGCACCGGGGTCGTCGACCTGGTCGGTGTCCCCGTCGAGGATCAGCCCGACATCATCGCCGTCGAGAGACACCTCGGCGATCTCCAATCCGGAGAGGGCATGGCGAGCCCACCTCAGGGGCCAACCGGTCCACCAACGCAGGTCGTTCATGGTCACCGGCCCATGGGTTGTCAGGTATCGGCGGGCCAGCTCATGACGACCCACCTCCTCGTCCAGCTTGGGCTGTGGAGCACCGGACCACTCGGTGAGGAGCGCCCAACGGTATTGGCTGGAACGCCAGCTACCCGCCGGGCTGGTACGGACCAGCACCCCATCCATGGCCAGGAGGAACAACAACCGGGATGACACCGGGACCCGAGTCATCCACTTCCCCGATCCCAGGGTGACCTCGGTCCCCAGCCGGGGAACCAGCCCGGTCAGCTCACGGGTGGTGAGCTCGGAGCCTGAAAGCGCTGCGACCACCTCGGACGACAGCTCGTCCAGCCAGCCCGCCACCCTTCCCGCCGGCATCTCCTCGGACAACCAGCCCTCGAGACGCACCCGCTCCTTGCGGGCCACCTCACGTGCGGCCCCGGCCTCGAACACGGGAACGTCGGCCAGGGGCACGATGAAGAGAGTGCGCCGAATGGTGTGCATCCGAATCAGGCTCCGTCGCCGGTAGAGCTGGTCTTCGAGATGCTCTACGCGGAATTCGGGGACCCGGGCCAGGGCGGCCAGATAGGGACTGGTGGGATCGGTGGAATGCAAGGCGGCCACCGCTTCGGGCACCTCGGTGGCTTCCGAGGCAGTCCGTGCGAGATGATGGCGAGCCACCAACCTCCGCCGTCTCTCCTCGTCGGCGATCTTCACCAAAGTCACCTGCTCAGTGTCGACCGAACCAGCGAAGCACCCGCATCGCCCGGAGGGTGTTCCACCGGCTGGGCTTGCCCGATCCTTCCTCCATCCGGAAGTGTTCCAGGCCCCGATGGTGGTTCTGCAGGGGCCAGCGGCCGTCTCGCCGGCGCTTGGCCTCGACCAGCTCTATCCCCTCCCCGCAACGAGGATCCGGTTCCCGGGCCAACCGCATGTGCTCCAGCCCGCGCAGGACGTCGTAGTGCCACCGAGGCGGGAAGGAGAACAGCTTCCAACGGGGGTTGACCTCCTCGCCGGTTGACCGCGACCGGTACAGCCGGCGCTCCAGGAGATACTCCTCGCCCTGGCGACGAACGCCGGTCAGGTCTTCGAAGCCGGGCCCCTGTGCCGCCTGGTACTCGAGGAGAGACTCGATCACGGACATGGTGGTGTCGAACGACGACCGGCTCGACCTGGCTGGCGCCTCGCAATTCCATCCGCCGTCGGACAACTGCTGGTCGAGCAACCAGTCCACTCCCGACCGGGCCTGATCGATCACCCCGAAGTAGCTGCCCAACGCCACGATCATCCCGGTGACACAGGTCTCGCCGTATCCGGCGAAGAACGGTGCAGGGTTCTGCCGCCAGCTCACCCGTTCACGGACCCGTTCGATCGCCGCCGACGCCTCCGTCGATTCAGGGTCGATTCCGAGATGACGGAGAAGGAGAAGGGTGTAGGTGGTGGAGATCCACTTCGGCGAGTAGATCCCACCGCCCCAATGACCGTCCTCACCCTGGAGGTCGAGGAGTCGGGCACCCCAACCCTCAACGGCCACCCGGGCGCGTTCCGCAGTGACCAGGTGGGGCGGGTCGTCGGTGAGGTCGGCCATCACCTGCCACCTGATGGCAGGGTCACCTTCCAAAAGCCAGTCGATAACGTCCAACCGGGGCAACGTTACCGGTCGGTTGGCACCTGGCATCTCGTGCTCGGGGCTCAGTCAGCCGAGCGACGACCCTCGGTGACACCCCACAGGACATCTTTGATGCTCAACATCCCCACCAGGTCGCCCCCAGCGACAACCGGCAGGTGGCGATACCCCGCAGCCAGCATCCAATCGGCGGCGGCCATCACCTCCACGTCAGGCTCCAGCGAGTCCGGGTTGGGGGTCATCACCTCCCCGATCGGCCCGCTCGCCGGATCACCCCCATCGGCAACGAACCCGATCAGGTCGCGCTCGGTGAAGATCCCCACCAGGTCGCCGTCCTTGTCGAGCACGGCCAGCGACCCGGTCTCGTTCTCCACCATGACCTTGGCGGCCTCGGCGACAGTGGTATCGACACCACAGCTCACCACCGTTCCGGCTATCAGCTCGTTGACCAGCATCTCGCTCCTTTCGGTCTACTCCTCATCATGGCCGACAACGCAGTCTCACGCACGCTGCCGTAGTCACCTTCGAAGGGGCCTTTCGACCCGATCCGGACCGCCGCTCTCATGCTGGCCTCGTGCTCCCCAGATCGAGGGACAACGAGGCCGTCTATCGCCGCGGAGCAAACTTCTGGGACCATCGAGACCTCGACCAGGCGATGGCCGCCCTGGAAGGAGCTCTGGCCGCCAGCAGGGGCCCGAGGCCAGGGGACACTCAACTGCGAGGTGTCGAGACCACCATCGAGGTGGGAGAGTCAGGGATGTGAGGGCGCCGGGGACGCCCCTTCGACGAAGAAGAACAGCTCCTCGGGGTAGCACCACCACCAGTCCTCACCAGGCTCATACGACCTGATCAGAGGGTGCTCTGGTCGCTCGGCGAAGTGGGCCCTGGCGTGCCGATTCGGCGAGTTGTCACAACAGCCGACATGGCCACAGGACATGCACATCCTGAGATGGACCCACTTGCCCCCGATGCGTAGACAGTCCTCGCAGCCGGTGCTGGACGGCTCCACGTCCGCCACCGTGTCGAGATGCTCACACTGTCTCATCGTGAAGCCCGACCCTACCCATGTCATATTGATGAGCGGGTCGGCCCGAAAACTCCGAAGCCCTCATCTCGGCCTCGACCGCGGCCAGGTCGGCGAAGCTGGTGTGGGCGAGACGCCGCCGGAGTGCCTCCTGTGCCGCTGCCCAAGACTCGTGGATGGCACACCTGTCCCCCCAAGAGCAGGCACCTCCACGCAGGATGCACTCGCTGGAGCTGATTGGCCCGTCGATGGCCTCGATCACACCGAGCAGGGTGACCTCGGCCGGGTCGAGGGCCAGCCGATAGCCGCCGTCGGGGCCGGCTGCCGAGTCGACCATCCCGGTGCGGACCAGCGCGGCGAGGACCTGCGGTATGTAGGTCTCCGGTATGGCCATGTCGGCGGCGATGGCCTTCGCCTTCTGGCGACCGGGTGCACCCCATCGACGGGCCAGGTGGAGCACAGCTCGGATCGAATAATCCGCCTGTCGCCCAAGCTGCATTCGCACCCTTCGACCTCCTGGCCAGGTCAGACGTCCCGGCGCCGCAGTGCTTCCGCGGCCACCGCCACCGGCAGAGCCAACCACAACATCACCGCGCCACCAAGGAGGACGATCGAAGTCGCTCTTCCGACCTGCTCGTCGAGAAAGACCCGGAAGGGCCCGAGCAGGGCGGGGTCGGTCGCCACCAGCCCCAATGTCCGGATGGAGGCCAGCGGGTTGGCCAGGGTGGTGACCAAGAGCCCGGATGGGCTGAGAGCCACCGGAGCCAAGGCGACCAGGACCACATCCACCCCGAGGGCCACCAGGAACCATGCGGCCACCGCCACCGCGGTGGCCTGACCTCGGCTCGGCGCCAGAACCGAGATGAGGATGCCCAGGGCGACGCCGGCGGTACCCGCGGCCAGAGTGGCCGCTGCCGCTACCCCCAGTGCTGCCAGGTCTGATCCGGTGACTACCGGTGCGGTGACCACCGCCACCATCCCCAGCCCGATGCCGGTGGCGATCCACACCGTGGCGGTCATGCCCAGGAAGGCACCCCAGACAAGGGAAGACCGACGGACAGGCTGCGCCGCCACCAGCTGGAGTGTCCCCGTTTCCCTGGCCCCGGCGATGGCTCCGGCGCCGAGGAGCACCCCGAACAGGGGAGGCACCAGGACACCGATGGCGACAAGCCCATCGACCACCGCCTCGGCCCCCCGTAGACCGAGAACACTCATCGACCTCAGGTTGACCAGGGCAATGGCCACCGCGCAAAGCCCGTAGAGGGCGGCGGCAGCCGGCACCCATCGACTCCGGGCCGCACCCTTCATCTCCCAGGCGGCAACGGTGAGGATCGGACTGAGCGCCGGTCTCATGGTTTGACCACCTTCAGGGGGGCAACGGTTGAGTCCGGCCTGTCTTCGAGCCTGCCTTCGACCAGGTCGACAACGGTATCGAACATCCTGCTCAGATCGTCGGACCGGGGAGTGGCCACCAGCACCGAGGTGCCCGCGGTGGCGACATCACCGATGACCCGCTCGAGCGATTCTTGCCCGGCATCGTCCAGACTGGCTGCGGGTTCATCGAGGAGGACGAGTCCCGGACGTCCCAGCATCGCCACCGCCAGGGCGAGCCGCTGCCGCTGGCCCCCTGAGAGGACCTTTACCGGGAGGGTGGGATTGGGGAGGAAGTCCGGCAGGAACGGATGAGATGTTGGATCGACCCCCCGAAGCCGGGCAAAGAAGGCGATGACCTCTGCTGGTGTCGCCCATCCTGGGAAACCGACCGTCTGCGGCAGGTAGCCGATCCGGTGGCGAGCCGTCGGCGGAGGCATCCCATCCACCAATATCGATCCCTCGAAGCTGGCCAGCCCGGCAATACACCTGAGGAGAGTGCTCTTGCCGCTTCCGTTGCGACCGGTGACCGCCACCACCGAGCCAGGTTCCACGGTCAGATCGAGGCCCGAGAGAACGATTCGTGGGCCATAGCTCTTGGATACCTCACGGACCAGGAGTCGGGAGCTGGTCATATCGCACCTCTCACCCGGGGCCGACGGGAGAGGCGGATGAAGCTCCCGGTGGCCACCACCGAGGCGGCGAACCCGACGATGGCGGCGACCACGACCGCGGCCGGGTCCGGTGCTGGCACCGGGATCGGCGGCGACACCGGTGAGGTGAGGGGGAGCTCGTCGACCGCCACCGGAGTCAGTCGAAGCCAGCGGTCTTCGACTGCTGTCACGATCCGCATCGCCGGCGAGGCAGCGAGTGAGGTGAGCAGTGGGGAGCGGACCAGCACCCGGTTCATCGATGTGGCCTCGGTGTGGGGAACCACACCACGGCCCCGACCGTTGTCGAAGCCCCGATAGGTACTCCAGTAGTTGCCCCATCCCCGGTCTGCCCAGGCCACATCACCAGCCGAGCCCCGGCCATGCTGGGACACCTGAACCAGGTTGTCGACGAAGCTGTTGGCCAGGAACGTCACCGAGGCCGAGGGGAAAACCACCACTCCGAACTGGTTTTCGGCGACGGTGTTGGCGATCACCATTGTCGGCCCGGCTCCACCGGTTGGCCCGTCGACGTGGATGCCAACTCGGTTGCCGGCCAGCCCGTTCTGGACCACCTCGGCGTCGGTGACGTCCTTGAGGAGAACCCCGAACCCGGTGGACGGCGAGATGTTGCCAACGATCATGTTCCGGATCACGTCGACCTGCCCCCCATACATCAGGATCGCTCCGGAGAGGTTCGCCTCGAAGTGGTTCTCGATGATGACCAGCTCCTTGGTGTACATGGTGTGGACTGCATAGCGGCTCGAATGGACCTGGTTCGAGTCGACGAGGATCGAGGAACCGAACGAGGCGTAGACCCCGTCGCGGACTCCTTCGATGCGAGTGCCCCTGATCAGCACCGACTCCGCCTCCCAGATCGAAATACCGTCACCACGTCCACCACCATGGCCATCGTGTGACCCGTCGACAGCGTGTCCCTCTCCCCCGATGGCCCACACGGAGCGGCCCATGATCAGGCTGTTGAGGATCCGCACCTTCTCGACGTCGTCCACAGCGATGCCGATATAGCTGTCCCCGACGACGACGCTGTCGAGCTCGACGTCGTCGGCGACCACCCTGATCCCGGCGGGTTGGCCACCGGGGCCGTGTCCGCTCCCGGTCAGGTGAATGCCCCGGATAGTGGTCCCCGCGGCCTCGATCGTCAGTACCGTTCCCTCACCTCCACCGACCACCAGGGGCATCCCCACCCCTTCGATGGTCATCGGACGGTCGACTACCACATCACCGCGGTAGGCCCCGGCGGGGAGGGTGAGCACGCCACCTTCGGGGGTGCCTGCGATCAGCGATCCCAGGTCGATCAGCCGTTCCTGGTCGAGCTCGACCTGGCTGGGAAGGGCGTGGGTGACGGTCACCCCTTCGACCAGGGAGGCGGGTGCGGGAGCCGCCGGCCACTCACCGTGACCCGAGTGTTCGTCGCCGGTGTCGGCCAATGCCGGCCACGGTGCCACCAGGGTCAGTGCGACAATGGCGGCCACGGCAGGCGCTCTCCTCGAGGAGCTGCCGACCCTTCGCACCAGCGCCGGTCCAAAGGTGACCAGGGCCGCCGCCCCGAGAAGGGCGAATATCGCCAACCCTGGCCAGCCCCATGCGGTGAAGTTCCACACCCGGGTGGGCCCGACCACCCACGGGGTGAAGCCCTCCATGCGGAAGGCAGCGCCCGGGTCGAGGTCGTGACCGAACTGATGGAGCCGGAGCTGGATCACCGCGAGGATCGACACGGGGAATGCCCACAGGTAGATCCGGGCGAGCCGGGCGAGGATCCTCCTTCGAAGCAAGCCCACAAGCACCGCCACACCTGCCGCTCCTAGGCCCAGCGGCCACAAGGCGAGCTCGGGGAGCTCCTCCATCCGGAGGGGACGCATCCCGACGTAGTGGTTGAGGCTCTCGATCTCGACGAGGTCTCCTTCGGCCCGATTGCCGTACACCACCAGCTCGAGGCCCTCCGGATACTGCGGGGCCGACAGCGCCGACGTCCACAGAGGAAGTGACAGGGCGGAGAGGACGAGGAGCAGCGCGACCGGGGCGAGGATCCACCTCGCCCGGTCCCTTCCAGGGGCCCTGGTTGCCACCATCGTCCTTTGCTCCGTCCGTTCCCCTGTGCCGGTCATAGCGCCTCTCAACCTGCGACCAGGGTTCCTTCCATCCCTGCCTCGTGGTGGCCGGGAACGGTGCAATGGACCTCGTAGGTGCCCGCGGCGAAGTTCACCGTCTCCCTGACGGTCTCGCCCGGATCGGCGTGGATCGTCAGACCGAGGGCGTCGATGGAGAAGTCGTGTTCGATCACACCGCTGTTGACCAGCACGATGGTGACCGGCACCCCTGCCGGTACCTCGATGTTGGCGGGCTCGAAGGCGAACTCGGTGGCGGTGACGGTCACCTCGACCCCGGCGGGAGCCGTCGTCGCCGTGGTGGCCGTGCCGTTTCCACCGCCGCAGGCGGAGACCAGTAGTGCGGCCATCGCCATGAGGGTGACCATTCGGGTGACTCTTCTGTTTCGCATGCTTGTCCTATCTCTATCTCGGTCGTGATTCGTGTCGGTTGTGATCATGGCTCGACCAGCAACCAGCCCTGCATCTCCAGGTGGAGTGCCGAGCAGAACTCGGTGCAGTAGAAGGCGAACGGCCCGCTCCGCTCGGCAGTGAACTCGAGGGTCACCACCTCGCCGGGGTCGAGGCTCGCCTGGATGTTGTAAGAGGGGATGGCCAACCCGTGGGTGGCGTCGCGGGCAGTCTCGATGTTGGTCACGTGCATCACCACATGGTCTCCCGCCTGCACTCTGATCACGTCCGGGGTGAAGGTGCTACGGCGCGCCGTCATGTAGATGTGGACCTCGTCTCCCACCCTCTCCATACGCTCCTCACCGGGAGCCGTGGCCACCGCCGAAGGCCCCATGAGCAGCGGATCGGTGCCCGACGGGTACTCGGTCCACACCTCGGCCAGCCGATCGACCGCCATCATCTGGACGTAGTGGGGCTCGCCGAAGCCGATGGGCATGTCCTTGAGGACCTGCAGCTCGGGACCGTCGATGTCGATCAGCTGGAAGTTCTGCGGGTGCAGCGTACCCACCGCAGGGAACCGCTCGATCGACCACTTGTTGAGCGCCACCAGATACTTGCCGTGAGGATCGACGGTGTCGCCGTGGGCGGTCACCAGGTGCCCGATGTTGTAGTGCACATCCACCTTGTCGACCAGCTTGAAGGAATCCCCTTCGGCGACCCCGGCCTTGGGGCCGAGCGTCCAGCGGGCCACGCCGCTCTCCACGAACAGCGAGGTGTAGGCGTTGCCCTTGTTGTCGAACTGAGTGTGCAGCGGACCTGCTCCCAGCTCGACCTGGGCCTCTACCACCGCGTCGAAGCGGAGAATGGGGACGCCGAAAGGATCGGTGCCCTCGAAGTCCTGGTTGGCGATCGCCTCCTCGATCAGGTCGATCCCGTAGACGGTGGCGATGGGGTCGAGCTTGCCGGAGACCACGATGTAGTTGCCGTCAGGCGACACGTCGACACCATGGGGGTTGCGGGGCTCGGCGGCGAAATGGAGGAGCCCCTCATCGATGGCGGTCTGGAGCCGGATCATCCGGGCGCCGTTGACCATCTCGTACTTGCCCTCGGCGACGACCTGCTCCGCCTTCTCCCAGTTGATGATGTGGAGGTAGTCGTAATCGGCGGCGATGGCACCGGCCTCGAGCGCCGGGTTCCCCTCCCAGATCCCGCCGGTGGCCATCTCGGTGTTGTAGGAGTTGATGAACGCCCATCCGGCGCTGGCCAGCTTCCCGGAGTCGGCCAAGTCCTGGTTGTACGGTGGCAGTTCGATCTGGAAACTGCGCTCGAGATCACCTCGACCGGTGTCGGGATCGATTGCGACGAACATCGACGCCCCCCGATACCACTCGGCATACTCTTCCAGGGGCGCGTAGCCACCGGGCGCCAGGTAGGGCGAGGGGGTCTTTGCCGAGACATGCACGTACTCGGTGTCCGGGGTGGCGAACACCCCTCCGTGGGAGCTCTGCATGTTGGGCAGGTCGATGATCTGCTTGGTCTTGAAATCCCGGAGATCGACCATGGCGAGGCGCCCGTTGGCCCGGTCGTTGATGTAGAGGAAGCGGCCGTCATAGTCGCCAGCGGTTTCGGAGAGGGCCGGGTGATGGGTATCACCCCAGGCCAGCGGGTCGTTCTGCTCCGGGTCAGCACCCTCGTGGAGAAGCTCCATGCTCCAGTCGGCACCAAAGCCGTATCCAGACCATGCGTCGGGGGCGAACACCGGGACGGTCTTGAGGAGACGCATCGAGGGAACCCCGATCACATGTATCTGGCCGGAGTGGCCGCCCGAGGCGAACAGCAGGTACTCGTCGTACTCCCCCGGCGCCACGTAGGTATTCAGGGCGGCTGCCGCCTCAACCCCGCTCAGCCCACGCTCTTGTGCGATCTCGGCGAGCTGGCCTCCGGTGGCCGCTCCAAACCCGAGTCGTCCCCCAACGACGCCGAGAACCAGCCCGAGGACCAGTGCCATCGCCAGGTAGATCCTGCCTTTGCCTGTCATCTCAACCCTCCAGGAACCGGGTCAGACCGGTCTGCTACGCCGACTAACCCTTAGTGAGTTACTTAGGGATAGGATCGAAGGCCAGGAGGTAAGGGGATAGGGCCGAAAGTCCCTAACCGCGGTCGACGGCATGAGCCACGTCACCCAAGCCGATCAGGACGGCTGCCCACACATCGGAGCGCCCGAGTCGGGACACCGGGCACACGCCGGGTCGACCCCCTACCGTCACCATCCAATTTGGTCACGTCCTCCATGCTCTTGGTGCACAGCCCGGTGGTTGGCCCCTCGACCTGGTCCCGAGTGGCTGAGGCTGCCCGGAACCGGGGCGTGGCGGTCGCCGTCCCCGACCTCAGCGTGGCGGCCAGCGGCTCGGAACGACCCCTGTGGTCGGTGATGGTCGAAATCGCCCTGAATGCCTCCGACGACCTCGAGGCGCCTGTCACCCTGGCCGGACACTCGGGTGCAGGAGCGTTCCTCCCCCTCATCGGCCAGGGTCTGGACATCCGGCTGGGTCACCTGGTCTTCGTCGACGCGGTGATCCCCCCTGAAGAGGGTCACCACAGCAGCCCTCCCCGACTGGCACCGCTGCTCGACGAGCAGACCCACGACGGGATCCTCAAGCCCTGGCTGGACTGGTGGGACGTGAGCCTGGTCTCCTCGATGCTGCCCGACCGGGGAGACCGGGAGGCACTCCGCGCCGACCTGCCGTCGTTGCCCCGATCCTTCTACGACGAGGAGATCCCGGTTCCCTCCGGGTGGTCGGAGTGGCCATGCCGATACCTACGGACCAGCCCCGCCTACGAGGAGGAGTCGAATCGCGCCCGGGAAAGGGGGTGGCCGACCTCGGATATGGAAGGGACCCACCTCAGCCTGTTCACCGACCCCAGAGCGGTCCTCGAACGGATCGAAGCCCTGATCTCGGCGGCCTAGACGATCATGGTGACCAGGGCGGCCACCCAGAGCATGCTCTCGATGTTGAGAGAGCGAGCCAAGCGGCGCGCCGCCGAGGTGGCAGTGGTCCTCGCCCCCTCCTCGAGGCTGGACTTCAAGGACCCCCATGCCGGGCGCCCCATTATGGAGGCCACCAGGAACATCACCAGCACCAGCCCCAGCCCGACATAGATCCGGAACGGCACCAGGTCCTGGCCGATGAGAGCAATCAGTGCCGCCCCGGTGGCAAGCGTCCCCAGCCCGGTCAGAGTCCCCAGCCGCTGCGACCGGCGCAGCCGGGCTACCAACTGGAGGTCGGGCCCGTCGAGACCGGCGGCAGCGTGACGTAGGTCGGCCGGGATCAGCAGCTTGTGCCCGAACCAGGCGGCGGCCACCACAACATGGGCCACCCTGGTCACCAGCATCACGGTATCCAAGACGCGTCTCTCCTCGAGGCTCGACCCGCCACGATAGGGCGGGCCGGGCCCGGTAGGTCGGCTACTCGGTTGAGAAGCTGGGGGCCGACCGCATACCTACCCAACTGAGACCGTGAGCGAATGCCACCTTGAACACCGCGGCCGCGGGTACGGCGAGAAGCATCCCGAGGAAACCGAAGACGCTCCATCCGATGAGGATCGCCAGGATGACCACCAGGGGCCTTACCCGAACCGTGCGAAAGAGGATCAGCGGTGACAGGAGGTAGCTCTCGATCAACTGGACCACCACCATCAGCAGGACCGCGGCCAACGCGGTCCCCACGCCCCTAGTAGTCAGAGCGATGAATGTCGCCGGGATCCCGCCGACCACCGGTCCCAGGAAAGGAACCAGGTTGCCGATCCCCGCAATCGACCCCAGGATCAGCCAGAAGGGCACATCGAGCAGGGCCAGTCCCACTGAGATGAGGACGCCGACGATGAGAGCGATGAGCATCTGGCCCCGAATGAACCCGGTCACCGCGCGCCCTGCATCCCGCGCCAGGGCCGAGGCTCGATCACGAAAATGGTGGGGAACTGTCGCACGGGCCGACCGTTTGAACCCGGGAAGGTCGAGGACCGCGGCTGCGCCCAGGATGAGGCCAAGGACGAGTGACACCATCACGGCGACCACCCCCAGACCCCATGCCGTCCCGCTCCCCGAGGGCATATCGTCGATCAGGTCGGATCCGATGACGAGGAGACGCTCCACGTCGATTGCCAACCCCTCACCCCAGGCGAGCAACCACTCCTCGGCATCGGCCCAGAGGCCGGGGAGGGACTCGGCAATCCCCTGCCACTGCGCCCAGATCAGCGGCGCCAGGGCGAACCCGGCGGTGGCCAATACACCTAGGCCACCGAAGATGACCACGAACACGGCCAGGCCGCGTCTCCACCCACGGTCCACCAGGAACCCCACCACAGGGTCGGTGGCGATGACCACCACGGCGGCGACCACGAGAGGGCCGGCTAGGAAGCTGACCTGAGCGAGGGCCAAGCCGATGGCGGCGACGAGCACTGCCAGGCCCACCACCACGGCGACGGTGAGCCCCACCCTCTCCAGACCTTCGGGGGTGCTCCTCACCATGGCTCCAGGGTATTGCGCGTGATGGGAACCGGGGGGAGTCGCCCGCACGCGGTTGGCCCCCGGGATCACCGGGGGCCAAACCCGTTCCTATACCGAGGGGGCGGTCAGGTGATCGCCGGCCCTACCGGCTCGCCGGTGACTCCCCGCTCTTCCGGCGTCCCAGGGATCAGGTTGTCGAGAAGGAGCCCGAAGACCGCAGCCACCGCGATTCCCGACGACCCGATGGCGTTGACGATGTCACTCAGCCAGCCGATCCCGAACACGTCCAGCGGTGCCTCCAGGCTTCCGAAGTAGGCCGGGAAGACGAACCCGGAGAACAGGACGAACCCGATGATCATCAGGTTCCGCTGGGAGTCCATATCGGTCCTCCGGAGCAACGACAGCCCCACCGCGGCGATCAGCCCGAACAGGGCCAGGTAGGCACCGCCGACCACCGGCGTGGGGATGGTGGCCACCACCGCCCCGAACTTGGACACCAGGCCGAACAACACGAGCACACCGGCACCGAGCAGCACCACATAGCGGCTGGCCACCCGGGTCAGCCCGACCAAGCCGATGTTCTCCGAGTACGAGGTGGAGGCGAATCCGCCGAGGAGGCCGGTGGCCATGCATCCCAGACCTTCGCTCCCGATGCCCCGGTTGATGGTTTGGGCGTCGGGGTCCCTGCCGGTGGCGATTCGGGATACCGCGTGGTAGTCGCCGAAGGACTCGATCATCGAGGCCAGGTAGGCCGCCAGGATGGCGACGATAAAGGTGAGCTCGAACTGGGGAACACCCCAGGGGAAGAGGATCCCTCCGCCACCGACCTCCAAACCCCTGATCCAAGGAGCGGTCCCCACGCCGTCGAAGTTGACCCGCCCGGCGCTCTCCGGGCCGAACACATTGGTGACCGTGAGGATCCAGGAGATGACGTAGGTAGTGACGATCGCCAGGAGGATCGGGAACAGGGAGAAGAACCTCACCTTCCTCGACAGGATCAGGGAGAAGAGGAAGACCAGTCCCAACATGAGGAACGACATCCCCCAGTGGCTCGCCGCGGTGTTCGCCGCCGGCACGAACAGCGACAACCCGATCAGGGCGATCACCGGTGCAATCGTCACCGGGGTGACGAACCGGCGGAGAACGCCGATGAGCCCGCCAAAGCCGACCACGATCTCGAAGACCGCCCCGACGATGATCGCCCCGGCGATGTAGGTCATAGCCTCCGGTCCGGGATGAGCCGCGATGATCAGGAAGAACGCCGGGAGGAAGGCAAAAGACACCCCCTGGATGATGGGGAGCCTCGAGCCGATGGTCACCTGGAGTGCGGTGGCGATCCCCGAGCAGATGAACACCGAACTGATCAGGATGGCGATGTCAGTGGTGTCCATCCCCATCGCCGGCCCCAAGAGCAGCGGCACCAGGATGGTGGCCCCGAACATGGTCAGGACATGCTGGATGCCCAGGCCAAGGGCCTTGGTGAAGGGTCTGGGTACGTCCTCCAGCCCGTAGTTGAGCTCGAATGCGCCCCGTGGCGGCGCGGTGCCCGCAGTCATCCCCACTCCTTTCTCGATGTTG
>CAZNDH010000031.1:13271-16663 GCA_964571765.1 uncultured Acidimicrobiaceae bacterium | reverse complement strand
CCGGTAGACCGGGGTCGACTCGACCAAGGTGGCCAACTTCTCGAAACATCGAGCCGCACCATTCTCTTCCGCCAGATAGAAGGCCTTACGCCATAGCTCTTGAATGGCGTGTGCCGGCGAGACCGGTTCGATTGAAGTCGTACCTCGGGACCAGTGGAGCAGCACGACTGCGGCCAACGGTACCGGGCTGCCGTCACCTCTGCCCTCAGGATTGATTTCATAATGTTGCCGGCCAGACGGATCCTCCCAGAGGAGGGTGGCATCTGGCAGAGCCGTGCCGATTCCCACTGCTGCCTCGGGTCTCAGTCGGAGGATTGCAGGAGCGGGGGCAATCGAGCCACTCGGATCGACGGCGGCGAGATCCTCACTGAGGATGCGATGTCCGGCGAGGTGAAAGGCGGTGGTCAAGGTGGTCTTGCCCCCGGAGCCCTCTGCGGAGAGGAGGAGAGCTCGGCCGTCTATCTCGACGGCACCGGCATGAAGCGCCAGTTGACCGCCCGCGGATATGAAGAGCGCCGCAGGGGTGCTCATCAAAGTCGTGGTGCGGAGGATGACGGGGAGGTCTTCCCGAAACTCTGCGGCGATGTGCCGGCTCGGGATGTCAGCCAGAAAGCGCCCCATGGAGCCCACTGTCACGAAGTATCTCTCAGGCGCGGTCTCGGTGACGGTGACATGGGCTCGCTTGCCTGGAATCTCGTCCCATTGCCCCACCAAGACGCCCTCGGCTTCGGCCACTGGTGTCGACTGGATGGTCAGGACGGGAGCCGTCCCCGACCGCAGCCCGGCAATGGGAGTGTCGGTGGCGAACTGGAAGCCATGGGCAACCCCGCCCGTGATCGAGGAAATCTCCATCGGCACGGTCGAAGGTAGTAGCTCCGGTGGTTTGACCTTTGGTTGGCGATACCTCCCGGACCGGGCCGAGTCGCCTTCAGCCGAACCCCGGCGACGGCCGAGCACTCGACTGTGGCCCGCTCGCCGTCGCCCGTCAGTCGGTGGCGTAGCGGTAGCCCATTCCACGGACCGTCTCGATCCGGTCCCTCCCCAGCTTCTTCCTCAGGTACCCGACGTAGACATCCACCACGTTCGAGCCGGGGTCGAAGTCGTAGCCCCATACGTTTGACAGCAGTTGCTGACGGGAGAGCACCTGACCGGGATGGCGCATGAAGGTCTCTGCCATGACGAACTCCTTGGCGGACAGTTCGATCTGCGTGCCTCCCACGATCACCTTCCGCGAGCGGAGGTCCAGCTCCACGTCACCGACGACCAGGCGATCGGGCTCGCTGCTCCCCTGGTCGCGTAGACGTGTCTTGACCCGGGCGAGGAGCTCTTCGAACCGGAAGGGCTTGGTGACGTAGTCGTCGGCGCCCCCCTCGAGCCCGGCGACGGTGTCGGCGACCCCGCTCCGGGCGGTGAGAATGATCACGGGGAGTCGGTCCCCCCTTGCCCTCACCTCGGCGAGGACCTGGTGGCCGTCGAGGAGGGGCAGGCCAAGATCGAGGATCACCAGGTCGAAGTCCTGGTCCCGGGCGGCAGAAGCTGCGGTCCGCCCGTCCTCGACCACCAGGGTGGTATAGCCGGCAGCCTTGAGACCCTTTTCCAGGAAGGAGGCGATCCCGGGCTCGTCTTCGGCGATGAGGATCCTGCTCATGTGATTCCCCCTTCCTCCTCCTCCTCGGGCGCCACGGCGGGCAGCACCAGGCTGAACGTGGTGCCCCGGTCGCTGGTGGCCAACTCCACGGTTCCTCCGTGACCCTCGGCGATTGCCCGGACGATCGACAATCCCAGTCCGGCGCCCTGGGTGGTGCGACGCCTGGCGCGTCCTCGGTAGAACCTCTCGTACAGTTTCTCCCTGACGTCGACAGGTATACCTGGTCCGTTGTCACTCACCCATATCCGCACCCAGTCGCCCCGACACAACCCTCCGATCGTGACCTGAACCTCGGGTGGGCCGTGCTCGAACGCGTTGCGGGTGAGGTTGGTCACCGCCTGGGTGAGTCGCTGACGGTCACCGGGGAAGACGCACTGGTCGGAGCTCTCCAACTCGACTTCCCTCTCGGAGAGTCCCGAGGCTTTGACCAACATCTCCTCGAGGAAGTCGACCAGGTCGATGGGATGACTCTCGATGAAGTCGGGAGCCTCCGACCTTGCCAACACCAGGAGGTCCTCGACGATACGCGACATCCGGTCGAGCTCCCCACCGACCAGGGAAAGCGTCTCAGCACGCTCGGCGGGGTCGTCGCTGAGCAAGTCGAGCTGGCCCCTGATGACCGTGATTGGAGTGCGGAGCTCGTGACCGGCATCGTCGACGAAGCGCTTCTGCGTCGAGAATGCGTCTTCGAGCCGATCGAGCATGGCGTTGAAGGTCGTCGCCAGGTAGGCCACCTCGTCATTGCCCTCGACCGGGATCCGTTGGGAGAGGTCGGTCTCCTCGATGTTGCGGGCCGTTTCTGTGACCAGACGGACCGGTCTCAGCACGTCACCGGCGGCCACCCAGGCCACCACCGAGGCCAAGACGAAAATCGACCCCAGGACCAGGGCACCGACCCTGAAGGCTCCGTCGACATCCGACAGCTGTTCTCGAAGGAAGAAGGCGGCGACGAAAACCCCGCCGGTGCTGTCCGCGTCGACCAGGGGGAGGGCCAGGTAGCGGATGGGCCCGGCTTCGGTGTCGACCTGGTCTCTCTCCGGCTCGGTGAGCCCGGCCCAGTGCTCCATCAGGTCGGTGCCTTCGAACATGGGGCCGGTGATCCCCGACTTGTAGGGCTCACCACCGACGAAAGTGACCACCACCTCTCCCGCCAGGGGCACATTTCGCTCGAAGTAGGTGTCGAATATGGCGCGGATGTTCCCGGCGAACGGCTCGCCGGTGTTGGGATCGTTACCCCCTGCGAGCTGGCGTAGCTCGGCGACCTCCTGGTCCAGAGCCTGGTCGGTGTTGGTCACCACCTGACCGAGTAGGTAGGTACGTTGGATGAGGATCGCCGCCACCATCGCCACTGCGAGGAGCACCACGTACCACCCGAGGATCCGCATCCTCGCCGACGGCACCCACCCGTGCCGGCGGGAGTCAGTCATCCGGGCTGTCAAGGGAATCGAACGAATCGGTGCCCACCGATTCGACGGTTTCGGGGCTGTCGAATGAAGTGACTGTCGTGGAATCAACCGGAGGTGCCCCCGGGCTCCGATCCTCCCCGAGCCACAGAGTCCCCGGGGGGACCACTTGGAGGCTCCCGTCGAGTGGGCCGCTCACGACGACTTCACCCTCGAGTCGGATCGGTGGCGGGGCGGCGGGAAGAGGAACGGGGCGGAGAGCCACCACCCCCGCCACCGCCACCAAGGTGAGGGTGGCGGTGATCCAGGCCAGCGACCTCCTCATTGCGAAGAGGGTAGGA
>CAZNDH010000031.1:0-13171 GCA_964571765.1 uncultured Acidimicrobiaceae bacterium | reverse complement strand
GGTGAGGGTGGCGGTGATCCAGGCCAGCGACCTCCTCATTGCGAAGAGGGTAGGACGGGAGGGCAATGAGGCCCTCCCGTCTTCTGATCAGGAGTCGACCGAGCTGTCAAAGCTGGCCGAATCGGAGTCCGGGGAGGGGGTGTCCGGGGACGGAGTGTCCGGGGATGGCGTGTCCGGGGACGGGGTTTCAGGGGACGGCGAGTCCGGGGATGGGGTGTCAGGGGACGGCGAGTTGGTGTCGACAGAGATGGTGTCGGTGTCGGTGAAGGGGGAGTCGTTGGTGCTGTCGACGCTGGCCGAGAGCAGGTTGGCAAGGGACCCCGGGGTAGTCACCGCTGTGGTCACCTCGGTGATCTCCGTCCTGTCCCGGAGTCGGATCGGGTCGGGGGCATCGGACCCATCCCCGGGGTTGGCCAGGGCCAGACCGCTGAGCCCGATGGCCGAGGCCGCGGTTATCGCCGCCACCACCTTCCAGTCCCGCTGCTTGCCGTTCTGGTTCTTGAGTTGCATGTCGGCTCTCCTTTCGAGAGTGGTCTATGCCAACAGTCTCGGTGGGGGCAGTGAGATCAGCCTGAGAAGGGAATGAGAGTCTTCTCATCGACACGGTGGGCGCTCTCTAACCAACGCTCGGCCAACGCAACCCGGTCGGCCACCTCGCTGGGCCATGCCGCCGACTGAACCCGGAACGGTCCCGAGGCCAGGGAAAGGGCGACCGCGGCCGTCCGACGTCTCAGATCGACCGGGTCGACCACGTCGTCCCAGATCCTGAGGAGCTCGTTGCCCAGGTTCATCACCCGGGCCGGCTGAGAGCTCAGCGGTCCCCAAACCGACAGGTGACCGAGCATGGTCGACGGATCGTCCCCAGTCCGGCCCCATCCGTAGGTGTCGACATCGAGGACACCGGTCAGGACCCCGCTCTCCACCATCAGCTGTGCCTCGTAGTAGTCCCCGTGTACCGGGTGGGTCCTCGAAGCGGATTCCTCACCGATGCCTTCGAGCAGGAGGGCAAGGCGATCGCCGAGTTCAGGGGCTATCCCGCCGAGGAGCTCGGCTACCCGGGGGATGCGCTCGATTGCTGAGGGCGCAATGAGATCGTCAGGCGGATCGGGGAGGTTCTCGACCATCCCGGCTATGTGTCCGGCAGCCGGAACCACCTGCCCGGGGTTGTCGAGAGCATGACGAAGCGTGGTTCCCGGCAACGCCTGGAGTGCGACGATCCCGAGATCGGGGTCGACACCGAGGCTGGTCGGAACCGGGATGGCCGAGGAGAGAGCTCGGTGCACCCGGTGGAGACGTTCGATGCGGTCGGGCTTGATCACCTTGAGGTACAGGTCGTGTTCGGCTCCTCGGACCTCGACCACGGCGCGCCGTCCGGGACGGTAGGCGCGAAGACGTGTGGCCACCGGCCCGGGCCTTGACCCCAGGCCGACGAGGAGCCGCTCTACCTGGGCCGGGTCCAGTGCCGAGGCCAGCCCGGGCAGGGCCGGGTCGTAGGGCACTCGCCACACGCCGATCCTGTCCTGGCCGCTCTCTACGACAAGGGCACCCTCGGGTATCCGCCCGGCGGTACAGACGAAAGCCTGGGTGCCATCGAGGGCACCACCGGACACCTCGACCTGATATCGCACCGTGATGTGTCGCCCCGGCCACCAGGAGACCTGGACGACATGGGCGGCAACCAGTGTGCCGTCGGCGATGTCGACCGCAGCCTGAAGCGCAGGGGGATGAGGTGTTCCCAGCAGGGATGAAACCACCTCCAACTTCGGATCGTCGATCGTCATGGTTCGGGGATGGGTCAGGCTCACCGGGTCGATCCTCGTCCCCGCCAATGAGCGATTTGTGAGACCTCGATGAGGAACCTCTCATCGAGCGAGGTCAAGGTCTTGCCGGGCGGGCCCGCTGGCGGGGCTGAGGCTCGGGCTCCTCGATCGGCGCCGGGTAGCGCTCCTCCAGGCCGATGAAGACGGGAGCAGCCACAAAGATCGAGGAGTAGATGCCCACCATGGTCCCGATGATCAAGGCCAGTGCGAAGTCGGCGAGGGTGTCTCCTCCCAGGACCCACAGGGCGACCAGGATGAACAGGGCTCCCATGCCGGTGTTCACAGTACGGGGGATGGTCTGCAAGCAGGACTCATTGACGATGGGGCGCAGCGGCTCGTCCGGTCGGAGGCGTCGTTGCTCACGGATCCGGTCGAAGATGACCACCGAGTCGTTGATCGAGTAGCCGATCACGGTGAGCAGGGAGGCGAGGAACACCCCGTCGTAGGTCTTCCCTATCCAGGCGAATACCCCGATGAGGATGGCCACGTCGTGGAACATGGCCACCACCGAGGCCAGCCCCATGGTCCAACGGAACCGCAGCGCCAGATATAGGAGCTGTATCACCAGCGCCGCCCCGAGGGCTATCAACGCCCGGTTGCGCAATTCGGCACCCAAGGTAGGTCCGATGAACTGGTCACGGACCCGCTGGGCGTCACCGACCACCTGACCCACGGCCTGGTCGACCAGATCCTGCTGATCGGCGGTCAGCCTCTCGGTCCGAATGATCAGGTTGCCTTGACCTGAGGTCTGCACCACCGCCCGGGGGAATCCGACCGCAGCCATCTCCTCACGCATGGCGTCGAGGTCGACCTGCTCGGCCACCTGATACTCGATGAGGACACCACCGGAGAACTCGATGCCCAGGTTGACTCCCCGGACCGCCAGGCCGGCCAGGGCGACCAGGATCGCCGCCGCCCCCACTCCGAGGAGAAGGCGCCGGCGTCCGATCAGGTCGGGGCGCCGTTCGGCGAGCCAAGCCCGGAACTTCCGACCGACGGTGAGGCCTAGGAGCCTTGGCCTTGCCGCCAGGGCCCCGGAGCGGGCTACCAGGTCGACCAGGACCCTGGTGAAGACCAAGGCGGTGAACATCGAGACGATCACGCCGATGGATAGGGTCACCCCGAAGCCACGTACCGGGCCGGCGGCGAAGAAGAAGAGCAGGACGGCCGCCAGCAGGGTGGTCATGTTGGAATCGGCGATCGCCGACCAGGCCCTCTTGAACCCGCTGACAGAAGCCTCCCTGACCGCCGTCCCGGTTTCGTGCTCCTCCTTGATCCGCTCGTAAATGAGGACGTTGGCGTCGACCGCCATCCCGATGGCGAGGACGAAGCCGGCGATACCGGGGAGGGTGATCGTCGCCCCGAGAAGGAGCAGGACCGCGGCGGTGATCGCCCCGTAGGCCAGGAGGGAGACCGCGGCCACCACCCCGAGCAGCCGGTAGTAGGCGATCATGTAGAGGATGGTGAGGGCGGCGCCGATCAGCGCCGCATCGATGCTGGCGGCTATGGCCGCCTCTCCCAAGGTGGGGCCGATGGTCCCCTGTTCGATGATGACGATGGGCACCGGAAGGGCACCGGCCTGGATGAGGAGGGCGAGCTCGGTGGCCGACGCCTGATCGAAGCCGCCGGTGATCACCGTAGTGCCCCCGGTGATGCCCACCGAGCAGACGACGTCGAAGGCCACCCCCGGGCTGGAGATCACCGCGGAGTCGAGGAGGATGGCCACCCTCCGCTGGGGAGATCCCACCGGCTGGCAGGCGGCCTCGCCGGTGAGGGCCGCCCAGGTGCTGCCGCCCACTCCTCGGAAATTGACCTGGACCACCCAGAGCCCACGTTGGGTGTCGAAGAGGGGGATGGCCCCGCCGACGTCGTCCCCGAGGAGGGCGGCCGGGCCGATGACGATGGGGGCCCCGGTCTCGTCGGCAACCACCTGGCGTTCCTCATCCTCGGGCGGGTCCTCGCCGGGGAGAAGGGCGTCGAGCACCGGATGGAAGGTGAGTTGGGCGGTACGCCCGATGACCTCGATGGCCTCCTCCGGGTCGGATACCCCGGGAAGCTCGACGATGATGCGCCGTTCCCCGGCTGCCTGGATCGTCGGCTCGGTGACCCCGACGGCGTCCACCCTCCGACGCAGCACCTCCACGGTGCGCTGGATCACCTCGCCGTCGACGATCACCTGATCGGTGTCCTCGGCTTCGAACAGGATCTGGGTGCCCCCCCTGAGATCGAGCCCCAGCCGGGGCTCGGTGGTCGCCACCAGGTAGACCGAGCCGGCTATGAACAGGATGGATACGACCAGACGCCAGCCGAAACCCTTGGACAAGTGAGCACCCTTCGAGGTGGGATTCCGGGCAACGATAACCGTGCCTCGCCCTGTAGCCGGACTCCCTGTAGCCGACCCCGTACAGGGCGTCTACACTGCCCGCCAGATGAGTCACTCACCCGCCGTCGTCTGCGTCTGCACCTGCGTGTGTGCCGCCGCGCCGTGCGGGTAGTGAACTGACCCAGAGCTTTCAGCCCACCCAACCCGCACCGGAGTCCGATGCGGGTTTTTCTTTTTGCACCAAAGGCAGACCCAATGACCACCGAAACCATGCTCAGACTTGGAACCGACAGGGAGAGGCGCCGCTTCGGTGGCGTCACCGAGATGCTCCCCAACACAGACAACCCGACCCCCCTGGTCCGGCTCAACCGGGTCGTGGCCCCCAGCCGAGCCGACATCTTCGTCAAGCTGGAGTGGCTCAACCCCTTCGGGTCTCTCAAGGACCGAACGGCCGCCTACCTGCTCCGGGGACTCGAGGATCGGGGGCAGCTCGAAGGACGTGAGCTGGTCGAAGCGACCTCGGGGAACACCGGCATCGCCCTGGCCGCGCTCGCCACCCTGGTCGGGGTCCGGCTCACCGTGACCGTGCCCGAGGGGGTGCCCGAGGAGAAGAAGGTGATCCTTCGCATGCTCGGGGCCGAGGTGTGGGAGACACCCGACGACCTGTGCCCGGTCGACCTCCCCACCGACGGCGCCATCGCCCTGGCCCGCTCTCTGGTCGCCTCGGCCGGAGGCGACCGTTACACCCTCGCCGACCAATACCGCAACGTGGACAACGTCGCCGCCCACTACCGGACGACCGGCCCGGAGGTGTGGCGTCAGACCGAGGGGACGGTGCGATGGTTCGTCGCCGGGTTGGGGACCGGGGGGACCGTGACTGGGGTGGGCCGGTACCTCAAGGAACTGGACCCCGCTATCAGGGTGGTGGCCGTCGAGCCCCAGCCCGGACACAACATTCCCGGTCTAAGGAGCCTCGCCGAGGCGGCCACCCCCGAGATCGTCGACTTCTCGGTCATCGACGATGTGATCCGCGTCGACGACGAGCCCGCCTATGCGATGACGAAGCGTCTCTGGCGGGAGGAGGCGCTCTTGGTGGGTCCCTCTACTGGGGCGGTGGTCGCTGCCATAGTCGGGCTGGACCTGACCACTGACGATGTCGTGGTCGGGATCTCCGCCGACTCCGGCCTCAAGTACACCAGCTACCTGGCGGGGCTCCTCGGCGACGAGGGGCTTTCCCGGAATGAGCAGAGAGAGGAGAAGGGATGACCGAGCATCTACCAGCCCAAGACGAGGACCTCCGGTTCGACGCCGAGCTCGATTGCATCGGGCTGCTCTGCCCCCTCCCGGTGTACAAGGCGGCGCTGGCCCTCGGGGGTCTCTCCCCCGGCGAGGTGTTGCGGGTTGCCACCTCCGACCCGGGAGCCCTGGAGGACATCCCGGCGATGGCCCGTCAGCGGGGCGACACCCTGCTCGCCGAACGTCGTGAAGAGCAGCGGCAGCTGTTCTGGATCGAGAAGGGCGCCCGGAGATGACCGATATCCTCACTCGCCGAGAGGGGGAACGGGTCGCCGGGGAGCGCCCCCGTCGTCTCGCTCTGGTCGCCTCCAAGGGAACGATCGACGGGGCCTACCCACCTCTGATCCTGGCCACCACGGCAGCCAGCCTGGGCTGGGAGGCGGGCATCTACTTCACCTTCTTCGGCCTGGACATCCTCCACGAGGACCGGTTCAGGCGGCTGAAGCTGGCCTCCCTGGCCAATCCTGCTGGGCCGGTCCGGCTACCCAACCTCCTGGGTGCACTCCCCGGGGCGACCGCGGCGGCCACCGCCATGATGAAGAAGTGGATGAATGACGCCAACATGCCCTCGGTCCCCGAGTTCATCGAGATGGCTCAGGGTCAGGGGGTCAGGTTCTTCGCCTGCTCGACCACCATGGGCGTCATGGGTGTCGAAGCGGGGGACTTGATCAAAGGCGCCGACATCGCCGGGGCTGCGGCCTTCCTCGACTACGCCGCCGAAGCCGACGTCCAACTGTTCGTCTGACCGCCGTCGTCACGTCGATTCGTGGTTACGGGCGCCGAGTCGTGTCGGCGATCAGCGGCGGTCGTGATGGATGGCGTCGGCGTCGCCGGCACTCCGGACGAGGAAGGTGTTGACCACGCCGAGACCGGGCAGTCGATCGGCTCTCGCGCCTCGTAGATGAAGCTGCCATTGGTCATGTCCCGGGTCTCTGGCTGACATGGACCCGGCTGGGGACATCCGAAGTCTGGAGTCGGGAGGCGAAGTTCACCGTGTTGTCTCCAGGCCATGCTCGGCACCAGATCGTCGAACCCGAAGAACGGCTCACTGAGCGCCTGGTGACTTCGGCGGCGCTGCTGCGGGCGGAGAAAGGTGTGAACCCTTCCAAGTCGGTGAACAAATGCCCCAGCCCCCGGCTCGGCGGTTCCTCCAGGGGTATCGTCGCCTGCCGAATGAGCTCGCCGAAAGCCGTTGAGAAAGGAGCCACCAGTCGTGCCCGGCTGTTGTCCGCCGTTGGGGTAGGGGCGGTCATCGGCTTCATCCAGGTCGCCTTCCTGTTGTCCTTTGCCGCTCTGGTCTTCGCCGGGACCGCACCGGGCGACCTGGCCCGGGGGGCGGGGTTCATGCTGCTCGGTGCTGCTGTCCTCAACCTGATTGGGGCCCGGTGGAGCTCCCTGCCGGGTGCCGTGGTCATTCCTCAGGACACCACGACGGCCATCACCGCGGCCACGGTGGGGACCCTGCTTGCCACCGTGGACCCCGAGTTTCGCTTCGGGTCGACAGTCCTCTATGTGGCGGCATGTACCGCGCTCACCGGGGTGTCCATGGTCCTCATCGGGCTGTTCAGGAGGGGTGGTTTGATCAGGTTCATCCCTCTGCCGGTGATCGGAGGATTCCTGTCGGGCACCGGGTACCTGTTGGTCGTTGGAGGAGTTGACCTGGTCACCGGAGGGCTCGAGCTCACCCCTACCTCGTGGGTTGCACTCCTGGCGGCGGCGGTGTTCGCCGTCGCTCTGCTCGTGGCGGTTCGTCGGAGACCCGGGGTCCTTCTGGTTCCCGCGGCAGTCCTCGGGGGGCTGACGGTCTTCTTCCTCACGCTGCTGGTATCGGGGACGTCGTTCGATGATGCCCGGGGATTGGGTCTGCTCGCCTCGTCGGCGGACACCGTGCTCGGGCTTCCCCTCGACCTCCTGCGGACGGCCGACTGGTCGGTCCTCGGTCGAGGGGCGGGGGGGTTGATCACCGTGGCCTTGGTGGCGACACTGGGCATGCTGCTCAACGTGAGTGCCCTCGAGGTGATCGGCGAGTCCGACGCAGACCTCGATCGGGAGTTGCGCGGGGTGGGTGTGGCCAATATCGCCGCCGCAGTGACGGGCACCACCGCCGGTTATCACAGTCTGGGCTTGACCGCACTGGGTTACCGCGTGGGGGTGGTGAGCCGGCTGGTCCCGCTGACGGTAGCTGTGGTGTGCCTGAGCGCGGGTCTGATTGGGGGGACCCTCATTTCCGTGGTCCCGATCCCGCTGATCGGAGCGATGCTCATCTTCTTGGGTCTGGGGTTCATCACCGACTGGCTGGTCGACGCCCGTCGCCGAATGACCGGTCCGGAGGTCTTCCTCATGGTGGCCATCGTGGTGGCGGTGGCAACCATCGGGTTCCTCGCCGCGGTGGCCCTGGGCATGGTGGCCGCGGTGATCATCTTCGTCGTCGCCTACAGCCGGGTCGACCCGGTTCGCCATGTCGCCACGGGGAGCGAGCTACGCAGCTCGATCGACCGCCCACCTTTGGCCGAGGAGATCCTCGAGACCAAGGCGGAAGCGATCCTCATCGTCGAGCTTCAGGGGTTCCTTTTTTTCGGGACCTCGAAAACCGTGGTCGACAGGGTGTCGATGATGATGGACGGTGAGGACGTTCGCTGCCTGGTGATCGATCTCCGTCATGTCGACGGGGCCGATTCGACTGCGGTGGCGGCGCTGGCCAAGTTGGCCCGTCTCGCCCGCAGCAGGTCGTGCCCCCTCGTGGTCTGTGACATCCCCGGTTCTCTCCGCTCCGACCTGGTCGAGGCTCTGGGCGGCTTTCCCGAGGTATCGCTCACCGCCGATCTGGACCATGCCCTGGAGTTTGCCGAGGAGGTGGTGATCGGGGACATCGTCGACGCCCGGGCTTGCAGTCTTGGCGAGATATTCGGGATCGCCGAGTGGGAGAGGATCCGACCGTACCTTGCCGTGCTGAGGGCCCGGCCTGGCGAGGAGGTGATCAGCTTCGGTGAGAGCTCGATGGGGATCCTGCTCGTCGAGCGGGGTCGGATTGTCACCGAGATCCCGTCAAACGGGGGGTGGCGAAGGGTCAGATCCTCGGGCCCGGGCGCGATTGTCGGTGAGATGTCCCTATACCGCTCCGGGATACGATCGGCCCGGGTCATGGCCGTCGAGCCCAGCATCCTCCTCTCATTGGACGGGGAGGCGATTGCCAGGATCGAGCAGGACAACCCGGCCCTGGCGGTCCACCTCCACAAGACGCTGGCCGGGGTCCTAGCCGAGCGGGTGGCCGCCGGTAACGCCGCGGTGGCGGCGCTGCTCCGCTAAGGCAGCATTCGAGGCTGGACGACGCCGGTTTCCTAGTTGCCCCTGCGTAGGGTGTCCCGGATCTCGGTGAGGAGGACAACTTCCTGCGTGGGCGCCTCGGCGGCCGCCTCTTCGGCTCTCGTGAAGCGGCCCCGCAGCTTGTTGACCGGCTTGACCACAAAGAGGAACAGGGCGACGGCGACCAGCAGGAACGAGATGACCGCATTGAGGAAGTTCCCGTAGCGGATTTCGGCATCCCCCACCTGGAAGGTGAGGGCAGAGAAGCCGGGCTCACCGGCGATCGCCGCAACCAGGGGTGTGATCAAGTCCTCGACGAGTGAGGCGACCAGTGTGGCGAAGGCGACACCGAGCACAAACCCGACGGCGACGTCGAGCAGGCTGCCCTTGAGGGCAAACTCCCTGAACTCTTTGATCATCGAATCTCCAGGGGCGAAGGCGCGGATGCTACCTCTAGGTACCGCCGGGAAGGGTGGCCCAGGTCCAGCCATTGAGGAGCCGGTCGGCCGCGGCGGGACCGTTGCTCCCCCTCTCGTAGGGGAGGATCGCCGGACGCTCGACAAGGACCTTGTCGACGATTCGCCACGCCTCGGCGACCGCGTCCTGACGGGCGAACAGTGCCGGGTCTCCTCGCAGAGCGTCGGCGAGCAGCCGGTCGTACGCTTCCCGTCCCCTGACCCTGTCATGCTGGAGGTGAAACTCGATCGGCCCGCTGACCAGAGCCTGACCGGGAACCTTGGCCTGCATGGAGAGGGTGATGTCCTCGTCGGGCTTGGTGCGGAAGGTGAGGCGGTTGGGCTCCGGCCCTGGCTCACCACCGACGAACAGAGCCCGGGGCGGGGTGGCGAATTCGACCACCGCCTCGGTCACCGTGTCGGACATGGCCTTTCCGGTACGGAGAAGCCAGGGGACTCCTGCCCACCGCCATGAGTCGATCTGGAGACGAACTGCGGCGAAAGTCTCGGTGTCCGATCCCGGGTCGACTCCGGGTTCGTCCCGATAACCGTGGTACTGGCCTAGGACCAGATCTTCGGGCGCCAGGGTGCGAACCGCCCGAAGCACCTTGATCCGCTCGTCGCGTAAGGCATCAGGATGGTCGGACACCGGTGGCTCCATGGCGAGGAGGGCAACCACCTGCAGCAGGTGGTTCTGCACCACATCTCGCACCGCACCGACCGCGTCGTAGAACGATCCCCGACCTTCGACGTCGAACGACTCGGCGAGTGTTACCTGCACTCCCCGGATGTAATGGCGATTCCACACCGGCTCCAGAATGGTGTTGGCGAACCGGAACACCATCAGGTTCTGCACCGCCTCCTTCCCCAAGAAGTGGTCGATGCGGTAAACCGAGTCTTCAGAGTATGCCTCGTGGACTATGCGGTTGAGCTCGGCTGCCGAGCCGGCGTCGCGTCCGAAAGGCTTCTCCACCACGACCCGCCCGTCGTCGGACAACCCCACTTCGGCTAGCCCGGTGATCACATCGTCGAAGAGATTGGGCGGGATGGCCAGATAGGCGACCACACATTGCTTTCCCTCGACCCTGGCGGCGATCTCCCGGTAGGTGGTCTGGTCGCGGTAGTTACCCGCCACGTAGCAGAGGTTGGCGGCCAGTCGCTCGAACACCTCGTTGTCGAAGGGCTCGTCCCTGCCTTGGAGAGCCTCCCTGACATGATGTCTCAAGGTGTCGTCATCCCAGTCCCTGGAGGCGACCCCCACCACCGGCATGTCGAGCCTCCCCTCCTCGGTGAGTTGGTAGAGAGCGGAGAAGAGCTTCTTTCGGGCCAGGTCACCCGTGATCCCGAATAGGACCAGAGCATCCGCCGCGATCACCACGGCTGGCGGGGTCCCGACTCGCTGGTGCTCCGACGTTGGATGGTGAAGGTGACCGCCATCGCGTCAAAAGTAGCCGAATCCCCACCGGCCCATTTCGTCGGCCGGCGAAGTGTCTCCAGGCCTTTGGCGGGGCAACCGACAATGATGTGGTGATGGTCCCCGCGACCCGTTTCAGGCTCGGCCCCTTGGCGCTGGCACTTCTCCTAGTGGCTGGATGCACCCCTGCGACAGTGTCCACGACAATCACTCTTGGAGCCAACACGACGACGACCACCGCGGCTGAGGTTGTCGACTTGGTGAGCGTGGTCTATGAGGTGGTCGCATTGGCCACCCATCCCAACGGCGCTCAGCTGAGGGTCGAACGTATCGAACAGTTCGACGAGTCGGTGGTGGTGTCGGGTGCGATCACCAACGGCTCCCCCTACAGCTTGGTCATCGGGAGAGGTGCCAACGAGCTGTTGGCCGACGGAGGCCAGGTCTCGGCCATGGTCGACCCCTTCCCGGCGACGGAGCTCGCCCCTGCCGGCGAGCTCGACTTCTCGTTGCGCTTCGCCGCCCTGCCCGACACCTCGGCGGTGACCCTCCGCTTCAACCAGGGCAGCGGTGCCTCTCCTGCCAACCCCACCAGCACCATGCCTTCGTTTGAGGTCGGCCCCATCCGACTCGACCCGACCGCCACCCGGCCGGCACTCCCCGATCCGGTGCCGGTGAGCCGGGTGGTCAGCGACAGTGTGGGGTGGGGGATCGAGCTCAGGGTCGAAGGGGTCAACCTCACCGACAACCGAATCGGGGTCTGGGTGCGGATCTCCAACCCGCTGGGGGGCGAGGCTCGCATCTCGCCGACGATCGCCCCCAGCTTCATCGAGGACGACCTGGGCAACCGGTACCCGTTGCTCCTCCCCGCCGACGAGGGTTGGATATCGGTTCCCGAGGCCTCGGCGCGGAGCGGTGCGCTCACCTTCGCCGGCCGGATCCACCCCGAGGCAACCCGGCTCAACGTCGGTCTCAACGCCGGGACACGGGTGCATCAGGAGCAGGGGAGGTATTACCCGGAGTTCCTGGTTCGGGAGATCCATCTGGAAGGTGACTCGGCGCTGGCTCCCCTTCCGGGACCGGTGACCGTGGGGCAATCGGTGACCCATCCGGCGGGAGTCACCATCGGAGTGCACGACATGAGCTTCACCGAACTGGGGGTGGAGGTGGCCATGACCCTGGTCAACGCTCGGGCAGACTCGGTGAGCCTGGCGGCCACGGGGACGTCGATGGTCGACGATCTGGGCAACCTGTACCCACTGGTCCCGCTGACGGACAACCCCAACCTCCTCGTCGAGGCAGGAACCACCGTTGAGGCCACGCTGATCTTCTCAGGTCGGGTCGCCGGGGAGGTCGCGTCGATCTCTGTGGAAGTCAACCCCACCAGGTCGGCCACAGATGCGGATACCCGACAGCCGGCGTTCACCTTCGGTCCGTTCGACCTGTCGAGGCCGGACAGACCGCCGGTCCCGGTTGAAGCCCGGGTGTTCGCCGTGCCCGAGCGGAGCCGGTTGGTCGAGGACGAGCTGGCGGTCTCACAGGTCGATCGGATAACCCAGGCACTCACCCGGTTCGACGCCACAACCGTTGAGGGGGGCATTCAGCTGACGCTGCCCGACAGCATCCTCTTCGACTTCGGGAGCTCCGCCCTGCGCCCCGACGCCCGTCAGGCACTGGCGCTGGTCGCCGAGATCTTGGAGTACTTCGAAGGTGATCGGGTGTTGGTGGTGGGCCACACGGACTCGATCGGGAACCCCGCAACCAATCAGCGTCTCTCCGAGCAGCGGGCCCGGACCGTCCTGGCGGCCCTCGCCGAAGAGCACGGGATCGATGCCGGCCGCCTCGACGCCGAGGGCAGAGGCGCCAGTGAGCCGGTGGCTCCCAACACCACTGCCGACGGGGCCGACAATCCCGAGGGCCGCCAGCTCAACCGTAGGGTCGAGTTGGTGGTGTTCACCGACCGGGCTCTCCCTGGCAGCTGAGACGGGAACGCGTCTACATGGCTTTCGGGGTCAAGGACGCTTCCACCTTGCCTCGTGCCTCCGCACCCCATCCCGGAATGCATTTGCACCAGGTCGCGGTTTCCGCACCCTGGTGCAAATGCATTCGCCCGTTGGCCCAACGGCAGAACCCCTGCGATAATCAGTCATCCCGCGCCCGTAGCTCAATTGGATAGAGCGTCTGACTACGGATCAGGAGGTTGGGGGTTCGAGTCCTCCCGGGCGCGCTGATGAAACCCCTGCGTGAGCGGGGATTTCGGCGCGTCGGGTTTGCCCGCTCGGGCCGACGTCCTGCCGTGGGGAGCGATCCTCGGGAGCCATTCTCTTTCCTTGACGCCCGTCGCGGGTGAGGCGAGGACTCTTGCTCAAAGGGCCACCGTACGAGGGGGGTGTCGACCTTCTGACGTTCGTAGCGCTAGGCGGAGGCTTCTTGCCCGGACCTGATGCCGTCCATCGGACTCAGATCCGATACTGCTCGTTGATCCGGATGCGGAGGAGACGATCTCCTTACAACATCCCTGCATTCACGGTGAACGGCAAGGCCGTTGCTGGGTACGCATAAT
>CAZNDH010000030.1:4289-17595 GCA_964571765.1 uncultured Acidimicrobiaceae bacterium | reverse complement strand
GGCAGACCGCTGGCTGTACAACCTCAGACCGCCGATGGCCTTTGCTACCTCACAGCTGTCCCACAGAGCATCTAATCGCACGCGGATGCCCAGGTCTGACCAGGGACTCAGTGGCTTTGCGCATCTCGATAGGGATGAGGTCCCTGGTTCAGGCCCAGTGAGCCCACAACCTATCCGCGGTCGCTCGACCCCCTAGCTCTGAGACTTGTTCCAAGTGTCGATCTGACGCTGCACAGACGAGGCGTCGAACCAGGCGTTCTCGTAGCTGATCAGACCATCCCGCAATTCGAAGATATGGAGGATGCGTACCTCCACGGGGGCGCCCCCACCCTGGATCCCGGACCACTCCCCCTCCACGTGGCCGGTGAGGATCGACTCGTCGACGACGAACCGACCGCCCTCCCCGGTGAACCGTCGAACGGTGCGCAGGTTCACGTCGGGGATGGCGTCGATGATCCCTGAGTACACCTGGCCCACCTCCTCCTTCCCCTGGAACGGAGAATCGGGGTGGGTGACGTCGTCCCAAACGATGTCATCGGTGTAAGTGGCCAGCGTTGCTTCTACGTCGTGGGCGTTCTCCGCGGCGAAGTGACGGTCGATGATCTCCAATGCGCTTCTCCTGTCGGTGGCCGGGCCGCCGCCGTCGCCATAGGCTGTGTTTGACCATGGAGCATGTCAATCGGCGGACCATGGAGCGACTTGCCGCAGCGTTCGAGCAGTGGAATCTAGACCAGTACCAGTCGCTGCTGGCGGTCGACGCCGTCGAGGGGAGGCCGCAGACCGGCCAACGCTTCGTTGGCCGCGACAACATCATGGGCATGTACCGAGCCTTCCCGGAGGGGGTCACAGCCAAGTGGCGCCGGCTGATCGGGGGCGGCAGCACCTGGGCATTGGAGGGCCTCCTAACCTTCGGCCAGGGAGAGTCGACCCATGTGATCGGGACCTTCGAGCTGGACGACGGCCGGGTGACCAGGGTGGATTTCTACTTCGCGGAGCCAACAGAGCCACCGATCTATCACACCGGGTGGGCTGAACCCGGCACCACCTAGCTGCTTGCGCCGCCCTCTGAGAGGGAGCTCCTGCGCCAGAGAAGTTCCCATCCGCTTGCCTGGGGTTGTCAGGCGATGGTGAGTGCGCAGCAACCAACTGCCGCCGGTCGAGCAGAGAGGCATGGATTGGCCGAACGGCTCGAGTTCGCAGCCGATGACCACATCAGGAACCTCAGTCCAATGGGAGAGGAGTCTTGAACTGAACTACCGCGAGGTTGTTGCCTGCCGGATCGGCAAACCAGGCAATCTCGCGCTCAGGGCCCCGAACGATCCCCCGCTCATCTGTTCCCAACTCGTCGTACCTGAGGAATCTCACCCCTCGTTCCAGAAGGCCATCCACGGCCTCGTCGATGTCCTCGACTACGAAGTTGAGAACGGTGAAGGAAGCCGGGATGTGGTCGGGCTTGGAGTAGATGAGGACGTCATAGCCACCGGTCAGATAGAGGAGAAGAGCCCCGGACTCACCCTTCACCTTCAGCCCCAGCGTTTCGCCGTAGAACTCCTCGGCCTCCACGATGTTGTCCACCGAGAAGCTCGCCATCGCCTTGTTGTCGCCAAGCATGTGTTACTCCCTGCAGATGCCTCGGTCATCAAGGTACGACGCGGACCACTCGGTGTCATCGGGGAAACACTCCATTTGGCATGCCCTTCGACACTCGGTAGGAACACCTAGAGGAGGTCTTCACGGTGGGCAAGAGCGGTTGCCGCCGAGCGGGTTGCGACCCCAAGCTTGGTGAAGATGTTGCTCACGTGACTGTCCACGGTCCTCGGCGCCACGAACAACTCCTCGGCAATCTCCTTGTTGGTCATCCCCTGTGCCACCAGTCGAAGAACCTCGAGCTCCCGCTTGGTGAGCCGGTGAGGAGAAGGTGGATGTGTGGCGAGCAGGGAGTCGACCTTGTTCACCTCTGGTCTCGCTCCGAGATCCGAGAGAATGCCACGGGCGATGCTCAGCTCCAAGGATGACCCATCATCGTCACCGAGCATTCGACAGCACTGGGCAATGACCAGCCTGGTGCGCGCCTCCTCGTAGGGCAGATCAAGGTGAGCCCACACCCGAAGGGCTACCCGTAGCCCCCCGAGCGCGCCGTTGGGATCTCCTTCAGCAAGCAGGACGGCTCCTCGGGCGTGATGAGCGGCAGCCTCTACAAATGGTGTGCTGAAACCATCGACCGTGGCCCCCAACTCGTGTGCTGCTTCGGACGCAGCGCTCAGGTTGCCCGCGGCGAGCATGATCTCGACACAAGCTGGGAGCATCGCGGCTCGTCTCAACGGTTTTCTGGTCTCCCCGAGCGACCGGGAAATCGATGCGGCCGCTCCCTCGACGTCACCCCTGGCGAGATGGAGCAATGCCAGACCAGGTTGAGGGTCGAGGCCTCGGCGGCTCGCTTCCCGGAAAGCGAGCTCGGCCTGCTCGAACTGACCTCGAAGCCGTAACAGCTCACCCTGCCGATAGTGGGCGCTTGCTGCCGCAGCGGGATCGGCATCGCCAATCTCGACCGCACAGGCGCTCTCCGCGGAGTCCAGCGCATCGTCCCACCGTCCCCGGAGCTCGTCGAGGATCGCCCGATACCCCAGTGAACGACTCTGAAAGAGGATCATCCCATCCTGGAGCTCACACCACCGCCTCAAGGCCTCAGTCCAATCCCCGAAACGGTCGAGATCGAGGACTTCCCATGCAGCCTCGATCGCGGAACCAAGGGCGATCCCCGCAAACGACGGAGAAACGTCTCCAGCCTCGACGACCATCACCGCCTCGTCGAGATAGACCACACCGTTCCCGATCGAACCAGATCTCACCATGGCACGCCCTTGGATGGTCAGGCCGAGAACCAACAGGTCCTGATCGCCCCACCCGCGGGCTATCTCCACCGCACGAGCGGAGTCGGCAGCGGCGGCGTCGAGGTCGCCCCCCATGACGAGCTGCTCATAGGCGACCGGGATCAGTAGGTAGCCCTGCTCCACACCCTCATCGCCGTCCGTGAGAAGGGATGCGGCGTGAGCCACCCAGGCAGCGCAGCTGGTCAGCGAGGCGGGTAGACACCCAGATGCTTGCGCGAGTTCTCCGGTGCTGATCTGACCAAACCCAATCCTCATGGCACAGAGCGCGGCAGCCCGCCGGTCACCGCCGTTTAGGTGAATCTGATAGGCGCGCAGCCGGGCCTGCCGACTCTCCATCCCCTTACCGCAGAGGAAGGCACAGACGGCCAGGTCCTCGAGGTCCTGGGCCCCCAACGCCGACCGACCATCCAGGCGACTCAGAACCTGGTAGGCGTCCCACCAGCGATGCTGCTCGATCAGTGCTCGAGCGTCTCCAACCGAGTTGGCCTCCGCATCGGTGGACAGCGACTCGGAACGAACGGCCATGGACTCAACCCTACCGACGGCGGTCGAAGCTCTTGGATCGCGCTGCGGTAGGGAGCTGGCGCGGTGCTGAAGTGTTGTCCGGTAAGCCCGGCTGCCGGGTTCCGGGGTTTCCCTCCCGGGGGATCAGTCCCTCACCTTGGGTTTCACTCCGTTTCCAACCCCCTCCCATCGAACGTGCGTGCGGTTTCCCACATACGGCTCACCGACGTTGTTCATCGGATGGCATTCGGTTTGTTCCGCCAGGGTCCGCTCCTCCGTCAGAGCTCGAGGAAGGTCACCTGCGACGCTTCAGGTCGTATCGCGGCGGAGCAGCGACCAGCCGCCGGCCAACACCGCGGCGGCGGTCCAGGTGCTCATCACGGTGGCGATGGTGCTCCCCGACAGCTCGACCTCGTCGACGAGCAGCATCGCCACCACGGCCCGGCCGGGGATGTGATCGCTGATGGTGATGAGCCAGGGCACTCCCATGTTCCCCAGGGCTATGGGCAATACCAGCATGAGCAGGAAGATGGCGGTCAGGGCGCCAGCGGTGCTGCGCAGCAGTAGCCCGACACCCGCGGCCAGTAGCCCGCCGAAGGCGACCACTAGCGCCACCCTCCCCAGGCTCACGGCGATGTCGGCTGGGACTACCTCGCCAGCGTCACCGAGAAGAGCCCAGGCAACGAGGTCCGTAGCGGCGGCCACGATCACCGCGCAGAAAGTGGCGAACACGACGGGGATCAGGAGCCGAGTGGCGAGAACGACGCCGCGTCTCGGGACCCACTGCAGGGTGCTGCGGATCGCGCCGGTGGAGTACTCCCCTGTGACCACGAGCAGGACCATGAGCAGAAAGGCGAATTGACCCGGAATCAGGGCGATCTGAGCCGCGTGCCAAATAGGCGCCGCACTCCCTGAGGAGTTACCGGAGCCGGCGGCGCCACCGATGAAGAGCATGAGCGCTGCGCCGGCGAGCAGGGCCCACCAGGTCGATCGGAGGGTCCAGAGGCGGGTCCACTCCGCCCGGGCAGCCCTACCCAACAGAGCCATGGTGGGGACGTCTCGAGGAAGGGCGGTCACGTCTGCCGTGGTCATCGTCTCTCCTTGGGATCGGTGGAAGCCGCGTAGTCGAGGCTGTCCGCGGTCAGCTCCAGGTAGACCTGCTCCAATGAGCTAGACAGCTCGGTCAGCTCATGCACGGTCAAGTCGACCTTCCGGGCCAGGTCCCCGATGGCCTCCGTGGGTACCCCGGTCACCACCAGCGCCCCATCGTCGAGCCGATCCACACTCGCCCCCATCCGGCCCAAGGCCCGCCCCAGCTCTTCCGGATCCGAAGTGCGGACCCGGACGGCGTGCCGACCGCTGCCGGCGAGCACCTCGCTGGTGGGGGCGTCGGCGATCAGCCGACCCCGGCCGATCACCACCAGGTGGTCGGCAGTCTGCTGGATCTCGCCGAGCAGGTGGCTCGACACCAGAACCGTCCGCCCCTCTGCAGCGAGATCGCGGACCAAGTGCCGCACCCAGCGAACTCCGTCGGCGTCGAGACCGTTGACCGGCTCATCGAAGAGCAGCACCGCCGGGTCCCCGAGCAGGGCTGCGGCAATGCCGAGGCGTTGCCGCATCCCCAACGAGTAGGTCTTGACCCGGCGCTTGGCGACCGAGGCGAGACCCACCTGTTCCAGCATCTCGTCCACCCGCGACATCGGGATCCCGCTGCTGTACGCCGCCACCCGAAGGTGGTTGCGTGCGCTTCGGCTGGGATGCAAAGCGTCGGATTCGATGAGGGCGCCGACGTGGCGCAGCGGCTGAGTGAAGTTGCGGTAGGCGCGTCCCTCGACCAGTGTTTGGCCGGCCGTGGGACGGTCGAGACCGAGGATGACCCTCATAGTCGTCGACTTTCCGGCGCCGTTGGGGCCGAGAAAACCGGTGACCACGCCTGGCCGGACTACGAAGCTCAGGTCGTCGATGGCGACTTTGTCGCCGTATCTCTTGGTCAGATCTAGTACTTCGATCAAGTTGCTCTCCTGTGGTCGTGTGCATCAGCGGGCCCCCCACCCCTGACGGCGGTCCCTTTGGGAATCGCGCTCTGGGCATCGGCGCGGCCTAGTTGAAGGCGAAGAGTGGGGGGAGGATGACCACGACCGTTGCCGCCCAGAGGGCGAACACGGGAAGGTACGTGGTCTGCCATTGTTCGAGCCGGTGGAAGGTTGTCTTTCGCATGAGGAACCGCGTTGACAGCCAGGCCGCTCCGGCCAGATTGACCAGCAGCACCAGGTTGAGCCCGAGCGCCGCGGTTCGGTTGGGGGTGAACCCGAACTCGCCGATCCGAGCCACCATCACACCGAGAACCATCAAGTCGAGGATCAGGGCGCTCACCACGGCGACCAACTGGACGCGGTCCATCCACCCCGGCGGCTTCGACGGCTCGCGGGCGGACATGCTGTAGAGGACCAATCCGAGGACTACCACCATCAAGAGGTCGAAGAGCCCGAGGAGCTCACGGTCGAACACTCCGCCCAGGCCAGTCGTCGCGTACACGGCAGCCGAGACAGCCAGCATCACTGCGAACAGCGGGGTGAAGATCATGGTCAGCACAGGTGCCATGTTCTCGACGACACGCTGTTTCGATTCCACGAGCCACGCCGCCACGATCACCGCCCCGGCCGCTCCTGCGGGCAACACCCACAGGGCGAGCTGCTCGAGATCGACCCCGGTCCCCTCGAGAAGGCCCGCGGTCAGCCCGGTGAGCACCCCGCCACCGAGCGCGATGAGCACGTAGTAGATGAACCACTCGCCGGTGAACCTGATGAAGTGCATACGGCGCTCGTAGGACCGGACCACACCACCCATATAGGGGTAGGCAACCACGAACCACAACACAAACGGCAGGTGTGCCGCGACGAGAAGCTCGGTCGAAGAGTCCTCCGCGTAGGGGTAGACATTGACCACGACGGCAGCGATGAGGAGCGCAACCGCGGTCAGCAGCCACTGCCGGACCTCGAGCCCCCTTCGGCGGGCGAACCATCCGGCGAGGAACGGCAGGACGAGGAGACTCGCATTTCGCACGAACCAAAAGGACGTCTCATCCGGGAAGCCCGACACCAAACGCGCCACCAGCACCGCGACCGCTGCCCCGCCGGCGAACAACAGCACTTCGGGCCACTGGCTGGCCGCCTGCTCCTCCTCGTCCCCTCCCGAAAGGACCAGCTGCTTCCACAGTCGGCCGCTGTGCTCTCTGGCGAACTCCCGGGACAGGTCGTGGACATTGCCCATCCGCTTCACCGCGACCAGGAAGGCCTCGTCGTAGGCGAGACCAGCAGCACCGAGATCGGAGATCTGATCGCGCAGGTGGGCCTCCAACTCCTCGGCGTCCCGGCCGTCAACAGCAGGACTCTGCTCGACGAACCTCCGCCACTCCGAGATCTGCGACTCCAATCGCTCCATGGTCATGCACCCCCATACGCCTGGGGAAGGTGGTCGGCGCGTGAGGCGTTGAGGGAGGCGCCGAACGTCTCGGCTACGGCGAGTCGAGAGCGACGGGTCCTGGCCATTGCGAAGGGAAAACGATCGTCACCCCCCCAGACCTCACCTAGAACCCGGGCCACCGACTTCCATTGCCGTTTGTGCTCCACGAGGGCAGCGTGCCCCTCCTCGGTGATGGTGTAGTACCGGCGACGCCGCCCTCCAGGTGGTGTGCGCCACTCCTGAGTGACATACCCAAGCCGGTGGAGACGATGCAGCAACGGGTAGAGCATCCCATCTGTCCACTCGAACTCCCCGTCCGACACCTCCCGGACCCGTTTCAGGATGGCATAGCCGTAGCTCTCACCCTCAGTGAGGATGGCCAGCACCAGAGGCGTGGACGACGCCGCCACCAGATCCTTGTCGATCTGCACCACACTCCAATACATAGGGCTGGAAGGCATAGTACTGCTAGATACATAGATGTGCAAGGGTATCAATCACGAGCCCGCCACCCCTTCTCCAGCGGGGGGTGGGCTTTGTCCTCCCCCTGTTGGTGCTGGCCGGGTCGTTCAGTGGCCACAGTGGGCGCCTCGCCGGGGTCTCCCCGGCAGTCCGAGGCGCTGGGATGGCGCCACCCCGCCCTGTCCACGGTCTGAGCGCACCGCCGCCAATCCGCTCCGGCCCTGTCTTGACTCCTCGGAGATGAACGGCGAGTGGGGGTGTGCAATCACCACACAACCAGGGAGGCTCACCTCAAGCTGGCGTCAACAACCTTCATGCTCAACACACCCAGATCAGGGATCCGAAGCCCGTGCGGCGGCCGCGGCTTCGAGAAGGGCCTGGGCGGTGAACTCGTCGAGGGAACCGGTCCAGCTGAACTCGGTCGGCTCGACATCGATGATCGTGGCGGCGATCACCGCGGCAGCGAGATAACTGCCCGCCAGGTTGGGGTGTGATCCGTCCGCGGAATGAAGGGAGAGTCCGTGACCGGAGCGAAAGTAGGCGCGCCAAGCCTCGCCGACCGGTGCCACTGTCCCGAGATGCCGGGCCGCCAGGTCGGCATAGGTGGCGGTGATGGCGTCCTGCATCGAGTCATATGAGCCGTGCCCCACCGCCTGACTGCCCCCGACATGGCCCCAGGTCTGGAAGAACACCACCCTGGCCCCGGCCGCCCGCGCCTGTTGGACCAACTGGCTTACCGCGGGATCGGTGGATTCGGCGGATACCCGCCGGTCGGCAGGTGCCATCGACTGTTCCTGCAGGACCACCACGTCGAACTGGCCTCCGGCGAGCGCCCGAGCCATGCTCCCCGAGCGCACATGGTCGGCCAGCCAGGCACCACCGGGAGCGATCATCGACACCTCCATCCGAATCCCGGCGGAGCCGGCCAGACGGACCGCCAGGTCGGGCATCCCGTTGGTGTGGGTATAGCTGTTGCCCACGAACAGAACTCTGACGTCCACCGGCCGCATACGGAGGTAGACCACTGCGAACACCGCAACCAGGAGCACCAGCCACACCAGGGGGCGGAGGGAGAAGCGCCGCGGCGCCCCCGGCGGCGGCCGTAGGGAACTCAACGCCCTCCCCCTCCTCCGATCCGGCATCTCATACCGCGGTGGCCTCCCCCAGCCGACTCGATGTTGGAGAGGATCCGCCAGACGATGGGCCATCGTGGGTCGAACCGGCCACCAGCAACGGGTCGCTGGTGATCTACGCGACCAGGAGAGTAAGTACTGCGCCGAAAACCTCTCACCGAGACTGGAGGTACTCGCCGCCGCCCAAGGGCGCCCGAAACCCTGGCGCTCCTCGGCCCTCGACTAACCGGGTCCTGATCGGGTGGCGGAGTCACCGGGTGAGGATGCTATCGGCGGGAGGTCACCCGATGGGGGTGAACGGCCACACCATGGGGACCAAGACCAGGGTGACTATGAAAATGAGACCGTTGAGAGGTGCGCCGACGCGGGTGAAGTCGGTAAATTTGTAGTTGCCCACCCCGTAGACCAAGACATTGGCTTGGTGGCCGATCGGTGTCAGGAAAGTGGTCGAGGCCCCGATCGCGATCGCCATCAGGAACGGATACGGCTCCAGTCCCATACCGACTGCGATGGCGATACCGATCGGAGCCAGGAGCACTGCAGCGGCGGCATTGGACATCACTTCGGTGATGAGGGTGGTGAACATAATGAGCCCCGCGAGGAGCACATAGGGGCCATAGTCCCCAGCCACATCGACCAGGCCTTGGGCCAGCCAGGTGGCCGTACCCGAGTGGTTGTCGTCCATGGCGATTCCCAGGGGCATCATGAAGGCGATGAGGAAGATGACCCGCCACTCCACCTCGCGATACATCTCCTCGGGACGAATCGCCCCGCTGACGACCATGAGCACCACCCCGAGCATCCCCGCCACCGAGATGTGAAGCAGGCCGGTGGCGGCCGCGATCACCGCTACCGCCATGCTGGCGAGAGCGTATGGCGCCTTCTCCGGCGTCCGACGGTTCGACTCGAGCCGGTTCACCAAGAGGAAGTCACGGCTGGAGGCCATGTCGGCCAGGGCCCTCTCGGTCCCTCTGACCAGGAGGACGTCGCCGATCTCGAGGGGTATGGAGATGAACCGGTCACGCAGGGTCTGGCCACGACGCCGGTGGGCCAGGACCATGACGTTGTACCTGCTCCGGATCCAACCCCGCCCGATATTGGTTCCGACCAACCGCGATCCCGGGGCGATCGCCGCCTCGGCGAGGTGGACGTCGTCGTTGGTCAGGGCCTCAGCGGTCAGCTTGGTCTCGGCGTAGATGTCGAGAGGCCGTGAGCTCTGTCCGACCAGATCGGAGATATCACCTTCGACCACGAGACGGTCTCCGACCCGAAGGACCAGATCCGGTGTCGGGCTGTGGAAGGTTCGATCGTCCCCAGACCCGCGTTGCACCCGGAGCACGGTGAGACCGAGCCGGGAGCGGACGTTGCTCTCCCTCAGGGTCTTACCGACGAGCTCCGAGCCCTCGGGAACGACGAGCTCGGTCAGGTAATCCTGGAGGTTGTAGGTGATCGTCAAGTCGCTTGGCGGCTCCCTCTCCGGGATCAGGTGGCGCCCGACCGAGGCCATGTAGACAGCACCGACCCCCATCACAGCCAGGCCGGTGGGGAGGAAGTCGAACATGGCGAACCCTTCCCATCCCTGGTCTTCGAGGGCGATCGACACCAACAGGTTCGGTGGGGTTCCGATCAGAGTGGTCAGGCCACCCAGCAGTGACCCGAACGATAACGGCATCAGCAGCTTGGTCGCTGGATACCCGGCCCTCCTCGCCACCAGGAACATGGTGGGGAGGAGCACCGCCACGGCCCCGATGTTGTTCATGAAGGCAGACATGGAACCGACCGCGATCATCACCACCAGGGTCAGCATCACTGGGCTGGACCCGCCTGCCCGGATCAGTATCCGGGCGATCCAGTCGGCCACCCCGGTCCGCACCAAACCGGCGCTGAGGATGAACATGGCGATCACGGTGATCACCGCAGGGTTGGCGAATCCGGAGAATCCTTCCTGGATGCTGATGGTGCCGGAAAGGAGCAGTACCAGCGTTACTCCGATGGCGATCACGTCGGGACGAGTCACTTCCAGGGCAAATAGGACCAAGGCCACCACGATGAGGCCGAGGACCAGGACGTGCTCCATAAGCCGGGGCGAGTGTAGGGATGGGGTGATCGCCGTACCGGCGGGGAGGCCGTAGCCGAGGACCCTCGACTGCCAGCGAAGCGGTTGGGGCTTGCCGAAGAGATGCCCCTGCCCGTACTCCACTCCCAGCTCGGTTAAATCGGACCGGAGCAGGAGCTTCTCGAGTGTCGCCGGGGCGACGCGTCATTTCGACATGGTCATACAGAAACACAGGTGCCCCGCCGATGGGCAGTATGTGAGTGCGACGGCGTTCCTTCCCCACCAGGTCCGGACCACCCCTCGCGACCTCGAGGCACTGGCCCGAGTGTGGAAGTGGGAGCGGACGATCCAACGCCGTCTTCCCCAGATTCTGGCTTCAGGTGGGTTCACCATCCTCTTCCAGGCGATATTCGACATCCGCGGAGAGTTTCCACTCCTCAGGGCTTACGAGGCACTGGCCCGGTTCCCCGTCGAGCGGCGTATCCCCACCGGCCTCTGGTTCAACATCGCCGACCAGATGGGTCTGCGACTCGACCTGGAGCTGGCCACCGCCCGCCGGGCGTTGGACATGTTCCACCGCCTACCCGACGAGATCCTGCTCTTCGTCAACATCAGCCCCTCTGCGGCCCCGATGCTGGCCGACGAGGTTTCCCGGGCGTTGGCTGAGCGGGTCGTACTGGACCTGCCCGCGGTGTCCATGGCCCATCCCGATCTTGGCTGGGTTCCGGGCGACCTGCGATGGCGGGGGCTTGCCATGGCCTTCGACGACATGCCCCTCTCGCAGGAGTCGCTCCGTAACCTTGCCGCCAGCCACCCCATGCCCGAGTATCTCCAGATCGATCTGGCGTCGGCGAACGAGGTCGAAGACCCTAGGGATCTGCTGAAAGCTGCCGTCGAGTGGTGCCACATCAGCCGGATCACCCTGGTGGCCAAGAGAGTCGAGCGGGCCACCCAGCTCTACGCCCTGCGCGAAATGGGCTTCGACTGGGCCCAGGGCTACAGCCTGGCTCGTCCGACCGAGCTCTGAATCGACCAACTGCCGGCTGCGAATAGCCTGGCCTCATGTCCAGGACGATGACATGTCCCTGCGGTGCCAAACTCACCGCTGACGACACCGAAACCCTCATCGAGCCGGTACTCGACCATTTCGACGACCAGCATCCCGAGTACGGACTGAGCCCGGTGTCGGTGCGCAACTATCTCGACGCCGAGGATCGGTCCACCGGCTCCACCGACCGGGTCGACTCCCTCGGTGAGGTGGCGATCGTGCCGATCGAGGCCCGTCGAGTCGAGGAGATCAGCCGATTCTTCGACACCGACGCCTTTCCCGACAACCCGGCCTGGGCTTCCTGCTACTGCATGTTCTACTTCCTCGGCGGGAACGACAACGCCGAGTGGGGGCACATCCCCTGGCAGGAGGTGCGCCAGGCCCAGAGGGCCCACATCGAGGCCGGCGTGATGCAGGGGACTCTGGCCTACGTCGACGGCCAACTGGCCGGGTGGTGCAATGCCTCCCCCCGTGCGGAGATCCCGCAACGTAGGCAGGGCGATGACGACCTGGTGTGCTCCGTGCTGTGCTTCGTCGTCGCCCCCCCCTATCGCCGCCACGGGTTGGCCACCAGACTCCTCGACGAAGCCATCTCCCGGGCCCGGACATCGGGCTTCTCCACGATCGAGGCTTACCCCAAACGAGATCCCGACAGCGCAGCCGCCGCATTCGTCGGGACCCTGGAGCTCTACCAGCGTGCCGGCTTCTACGTCGCCTCCGAGGACCCCCTGGTAGTCCGTCTCGATCTCTGAGAGCTCGAGCGTCCCGACGGATCGCAGGAGGACAGAGGGGTCGCCCCCGCTCGGGGGGGGACATGTACGAGGATTCCTTACACTGGCGTCATGAAGCGAATCCTCATCGCCTTGGGGCTCACCCTGGGCACCATCGGGGCCCTCGCCTTGATGCGGCGCTCGGGCCGGCACGAGTCTGAGACCTGGACCCACGTTCAACCTACGTGAAGATCGGAGTCCTGGTCACCGGGGAAATCGCGGTACGCGCCGCCCATTCGTTGGCCGCTCACGACACGGTGGACGAAGTGGTCGTCATCGGACCAGCAACTTCGAAGTCCTATCAGGTGGTCGACACCCCAGAGGGGTGCGACCTCCTCGTCGGGACCGGGCCTGCCGCCCCGGAACAGGCTCGCCGGCTGGAAGTCCCCCTCCTCTGGGACGGTGAGGCCTTCGAGCCTGGAGTGGCCGTCTATGGCGCATCACCTCAGGGGCTGGCATTGGCGGTCGCCGCCCGCGAGTCGGACCCGCAACTTGTAGCGGTGGCCCACCCTGGGCTTGACGGGGGCTCTGACCACCGAGCCACTTTTCCTCAACCGATCGGCAGGGTCAGCCTGGGCGACACCCTCTACTCGGGGCGGCGGGTGGCGGAGGCGAAGAGCGCCGGCAGTTTCGGCGGCGTCCTCACCGTGGGCGCCACCCGGCGGGTGACCATCCTCGATGAAGGGGACTTTCTCTCCGGGATCGCTCTCGCCGCTGGTGTGGCACTGGTCGGGGAGCGGCCGGTGGCAGTGTGGGAGTCGGCGCTCCCCTACCTGCGGACCGCCACCGAGATGGGTCTGGTCATGGCCGAGGAGTCCTAGACAGCAGCCGCCCCCTCTCGCTCGGTGTCCCCTTACCGCGGACCGAAGGCCGAGACGACCTGGAAGCATGCGTCGTGGACGGAGGCACAAGATAATCCTGCTGTGGCACACCCCCTTCGCCCTTGCTTGCTGACGAGGCCGCCGACGAGGAGGCTCCGG
>CAZNDH010000030.1:0-4189 GCA_964571765.1 uncultured Acidimicrobiaceae bacterium | reverse complement strand
GGCACACCCCCTTCGCCCTTGCTTGCTGACGAGGCCGCCGACGAGGAGGCTCCGGATGCCAGAGTTGGTGCCCTCGAGTCCCCCCGCTACACAGGGGAACAGGGGTGGTTACGAACGGGGGGCCTCCACCGGGGTGGTCTCCTCGGTGGGGATGTCGGCGTGGTCAGGTGGGGGTGTCGAAGCACCGTTCCCCGACCGGTAGTCGGTGGGTGGGTGGAGCATTGTCGCCGGTGCCGGGGCGAACGCCGGGTTGAGCGATTCTTCGAGGACCACCACCTCGACACCTCCGACCACATCGGAGACCAGGTTGTAGACGATGGTCCCGGCCACGGTGAGCCCCGTCATCGCCACCCACCAGAACACCGAGGCAAAGATCAGGAACCGGAGGAACTGCTCGCTGTTGGCGAAAGGCTGGGCGCCTTGCTCGATCAAGGTGATCTCCACCATGAACTCGGTGATCCGGGATGGGATCCCGGCTCGATCCAGGACCGCCCAGAAGATGACCACGCCCAGCACCAGGGCGATAGCCATGACGGCCCAGACCACGGATGACACCTTGAGTGTGGTCCAGGGATCGATCTTGCGGATTATGCGTCTGACGCGGCGAACGGTTGCCATAAAGCTCCGGTTACAGATTGAGTCTACGAGATGAACTCCCCAAGCAAACGTCATCCAGGTGGTGGACGGTTCCCACCAGCTACTCCGCACCCCATACCCGATACCTCATACCCCTAAGCCTCAGGTCTCGATCCGCGCTCTCGCTTCGAATGGGTGTTGGTGAGGGGTCGCGACCGAGGTACCAGCACCGGGAGCTCGAGAGGGACCCGTTCACCACTCAGGGCGGCAAGTGGCGCGGTCCCCCGGTCAATGGGACGGCAAACGCTACGAGCCGTTGATATCGTCGACGATGACTGCGGCTGAGAGCTCGTTGCCCTCGCCGACGTCGATCACCCTGACACCGGTGGAGTCGCGCTTCTGGCGGCTGATCTTGGCCACCGGGGTCCGGATACCCACCCCTGCCGAGGAGACCAGGAACACCTCGTCGTCGGCGGCCACTGCCTTGGCCGCCACCAAGTTTCCCCTCACCCGGGTGATCTTGAAGGCCTTGACGCCGATGCCCCCGCGGGCCTGACGGCGGAACTCGCTCATGGCGGTGCGCTTGCCGTATCCGCCGGCGGTGAGGAGCAGCACCTCCTCCCCCTCGACGTTGGACACCGCATCGACCACGTGGTCGCCATCCCGCAGCTTGATCCCACGGACCCCCTGCGTCCCCCGCCCCATGCTGCGCAGGTCCTTCTCGGCGAACCTGATCCCATTGCCGTCACGGGTGAATATCAGGATGTCGTTCTGGCCGTTGGTGGTGTGCACCGAGACCAGCTCGTCGTCATCGGCCAACCTGATCGCCACCAGAGTCTGGTTGCGGGAGTCGTACTCCTTGAACTCGGTCTTCTTGGCCTGACCCTTCTTTGTCACCATCACCAGGTAGCGACTGGTCTCGTAGTCGCGGGTGTCGATGACCGCCTCGATCACCTCTTCGGGCTGGAGCGGGAGCACCGCCTGGGCGAGCACGCCTTTGGCGGTGCGCGACTGCCGGGGTATGGCATGGGCCTTGATCCGGTGAACCAGGCCCCGGTTGGTGAACACCAGCAGGTAGGCGTGTGCCGTGGTGTGGACCAGGTGGCGGACGACGTCTTCGCCGGGGACCTCGGCTGCCTTGATCCCGCGGCCACCGCGAATCTGGGTCCGGTAGGTGGAAGCGGGAACGGACTTGATGTAACCCGACTCGGAGACGGTGATGATCAACTCGTCGTCGGCAATCAGGTCCTCCAGGCTGAGGTCGCCCTCGTCGGGGATGATCCGGCTACGCCGCTCGTCGGCGAACTGGTCGCGGACCGCGGTCAACTCCTCCCTGATGATCTCCCAGCGGCGTTTGGGGCTGGCCAGGATCTCCTTGAGCTCGGCGATCCGCTCGGTGAGCTCGACCAGCTCGCTACGCAGCTTGTCGACCTCCAGGGCGGTGAGACGCCGCAGGGGCATGTCGAGGATGGCGTTGGCCTGGATCTCGGACAACTCGAAGGTCTCGATCAGGTTGGCGCGGGCTTGGGCGGTGTCGTTGGAGCCGCGGATGATCCGGATCACCTCGTCGATGTTGTCCACTGCGATGATGAGCCCGGCGAGGATGTGGGCCCGGGCCTCGGCCTGCTCGAGGCGGAAACGTGTCCTCCGCTCGATGACCTCCATCTGGTGGTCGAGGTAGTAGCCGACCATCTCGGCCAGATTCAAGGTACGGGGCACCCCGTCGACCAGGGCGACCACGTTGTAGCCAACGCTGTCCTGGAGTGGGGTGTTCTTGTAGAGCTGGTTGAGCACCACCTGAGGCACCGCATCCTTGCGCAGGTAGATGGCGAGCCGGGTACCCGCCCGGTCGGAGGACTCGTTGCGCACCTCGGCGATGCCGGTCAGCTTCTTGTCGTCGACCAACTCCCGTATCCGGGTGACGATCCGCTCGATCGATACCTGGTAGGGGAGTTGGGTGGCCACGATGGCGGTGCGTCCCTTTCGACCCTCCTCGACGTCACACACCGCTCGAATCCTCACCGAGCCTCGCCCCGTGGTCAGGGCGTCCCGGATCCCGGTGGTGCCGACCAGATAGCCGCCGGTGGGAAAGTCGGGACCTTTGACGAACTGGAGCAACTCCTCGGAGTTGGCGTCGGGGTTGTCTATGACGTGGAGGCAGGCGTCGATCACCTCACCGAGGTTGTGGGGTGGGATGTTGGTGGCCATCCCCACCGCGATGCCCTGCGACCCGTTGACCAGCAGGTTGGGGAAGCGGGCAGGAAGCACGGTCGGCTCCTGTATCTCCCCGTTGTAGTTGTCGACGAAGTCGACGGTGGCCTCGTTGATCCCCTCGAGGAGATGCGTCGACAGGCGGGCGAGACGACACTCGGTGTACCGGGGGGCACCGGGAGGGTCGTCGATGGTACCGAAGTTGCCCTGGGGGTCGATGAGCAGGTGGCGCATGGAGAAGTCCTGTCCCATGCGGACCAGAGCGTCATAGATCGCCTGATCACCATGGGGGTGGTAGTTCCCCATGACGTCACCGACCACCTTGGCGCACTTGCGGTGGGGGCTGGTCGGGTTGATGTTGTTCTCGAACATCGAGTAGATGATCCGGCGCTGCACCGGTTTGAGACCGTCGCGGACATCGGGGAGGGCTCGAGAGACGATCACCGACATGGCGTAGTCGATGAAGCTCGACTCCATCTCGGTGCTGATCTCTATTTCGGGTTGGCTACCGATGGTTTGTTCGTCGGTCATTTCATCTAGATGTCGAGGAAGCGGACGTCGTCGGCGTTCTGCTGGATGAAGGCCTTGCGGGAGGCGACGTCGTCGCCCATAAGGGTGACAAACACCTCCTCGGCCCGGGCGGCGTCCTCCATTTCCACCCGGAGCAGGGTGCGGGTCTCGGGATCCATGGTGGTGTCACGCAACTCGGCGGCGTTCATCTCACCGAGGCCCTTGAACCGGGTCGGCTTGACCTTGGGGTGGTCCTTCTGGAATGCGATCAGCTCGTCGTCGTCTTTGAGATAGTGGACAGAGGTGCCCACCTTGACCCGGTACAGCGGCGGCTGGGCGACATAGACGTAGCCGTATTCGATCAAGGGCCTCATGTGGCGGAAGAGCAGGGTGAGGAGCAGGGTGCGAATGTGGGCGCCGTCGACGTCGGCGTCGGCGAGGAGGATCACCTTGTGGTACCGGGCCTTGGAGATGTCGAACTCTTCGCCGATCCCGGTCCCCATGGCGGTGATGATGTCCTGGACCTCGGTGTTCTGCAGGGCCTTGGCCAACCGGGCCTTCTCCACGTTGAGGATCTTGCCCCTGATGGGGAGGATCGCCTGGGTCTCGGAGTCGCGAGCCGCCTTGGCCGGCCCGGCCGCCGACTTGCCTTCGACGATGAACAGCTCCGACTCTCCAGGATCGCGACTCGAGCAGTCGGCAAGCTTGTCGGGAAGGCCACCGGACTCCAGACCAGACTTGCGACGGGTCAGCTCCCGGGCCTTGCGGGCCGCCTCGCGCGCCCGGGCCGCGCTGATGCACTTCTCCACGATCCGCCGGGCCTCGGGCGAGTACTTCTCCAGCCACTCGGGGAGCCGGCGGTTGAGGGCCTTCTCCACATAGGAGCGAATCT
>CAZNDH010000029.1:0-18127 GCA_964571765.1 uncultured Acidimicrobiaceae bacterium | reverse complement strand
GCGCTGGCGGCGGGCATGTTTGCCCGGCAGATGTTCAGAGTCGATCATGCATGGACAGCACGGGTTGTCACCGTCACCCTGGTGGCGGTGATCGCGCTGGCTTTCGCGGTCGTCTTCGCGACAATCCTGATCATCTGATCCGAGCGTCAAGCACGTTGGGGGCCCGTTATGGGCCCCCAACGTCGCGTCAGCATCGTGAGCGTGTGCACCAGGCGACCCTCTAGGGCGGGTTATGCACACTCCAGGTCCTTACGTGTGCACGGGTGTCCGCGAGGCGGCACCCTGTGCACACGCCCGGGTCAGTCCGGGGGAATCATCGGCAGGTCGAGACCTCGGTCGCGGGCCACCTGGACCGCCCTGGGGTACCCGGCGTCGGCATGGCGCATCACCCCGGTGCCGGGGTCGTTGGTGAGTACTCGTTCCACCCGGAAGGCGCCCTGAGCGGTGCCATCGGCCACGACCTGGGCGCCGCCGTGGATCGAGTTGCCCATCCCCACACCTCCACCGTGGTGGACTGCAACCCAGGCGGCTCCCGAGGAGACGTTGAGCATGGCGTTGAGGATGGGCCAGTCGGCGATGGCATCGGATCCGTCTGCCATGTCCTCGGTCTCCCGGTACGGGGAGGCAACCGAGCCCGAATCGAGGTGGTCGCGCCCGATCACGATCGGGGCGCCGACCTCACCCGAGGCGACCATGTCGTTGAAGCGAAGCCCGGCGATGTGACGTTCGCCGTAGGAGAGCCAGCAGATGCGAGCCGGGAGCCCCTGGAACCGGACCTTCTCGCCGGCCATCTCCATCCAGCGGGCCAGCGCCAGGTTGTCGGGGAACAGGTCGAGCAGGGCACGGTCGGTGGCCGCGATGTCGGCGGGGTCGCCGCTCAGGGCTACCCATCGAAACGGCCCGGATCCCTCGCAGAACAGATCGCGTATGTAGGCAGGGACGAAGCCCGGGTAGGAGAAGGCATCGCGGTAACCAGCGGTCATCGCTTCGCCACGAAGATTGTTGCCATAGTCGAAGACCTCGGCGCCTGCTTGCTGGAACCCGACCATGGCCTCGCAGTGGAGGGCCATCGACTCCCGGGCCGCCTTGAGGTAGGCATTGGGGTCGTCGGCGCGAAGTGCGGCCGCCTCGTCGAGTTGGTAGCCGGATGGGATGTATCCGTGAAGGGGGTCGTGCGCCGACGTCTGGTCGGTGACGACGTCTATCTCCACCCCCATCTCGAGAAGCCGGGGGAAAACTTCGGCGGCGTTGCCTGCCACACCGATCGACAGCGGCCTTCGCTCCCGTCGGGCGCTCAGGGCCAGGTCGATGGCCTCCTCGATCGATCCGGCCTGGACGTCGAGGTACCCGGTGTCCAACCTCCTCCTGATGCGATGAGGGTCGACCTCGACACAAAGGGCGACCCCGCCGTTCATGGTGATGGCCAGCGGCTGGGCGCCCCCCATCCCCCCGAGACCGGCGGTGAGGGTGATGGTTCCCGCCAGGGTCCCCCCGAACCTCTTGTCGGCGATGGCGGCAAAGGTCTGGTAGGTGCCCTGGAGGATCCCCTGGGTTCCGATGTAGATCCACGACCCGGCGGTCATCTGCCCGTACATGGTGAGCCCGGCAGCCTCCAGCTCCCAGAAGTGGTCCCAGGTAGCCCACCGGGGAACCAGGAGGCTGTTGGCGATCAGCACGCGAGGGGCCATCTCGTGAGTGCGGAATACGCCCACCGGCTTGCCCGACTGGACGAGGAGGGTCTCGTCGCCATCGAGGCGCTCCAGGGTTTCGACTATCCCACGCAGGCAATCATGGTTGCGGGCTGCCTTACCCCGGCCGCCATATACGACCAGGTTCTCCGGATCCTCGGCGACGTCGGGGTCGAGGTTGTTGAGAAGGCAGCGCAGCGCCGCCTCCTGGAGCCACCCCCGGGTGTGGAGCGCGGAGCCTGTCGGGGCGTGAATCGGGAAGGTCAGGTCGAGCATCGTGGATGGGAGCCTACGACGCAGGCAGCCGGCACCGCTCAGATCGCGACATGCCCTTCGATGTCCACCGAGGCGCGGCCCCCAACCCACACCGTGCCCACGTCGTCGAGAGAGATCGAAACCCGCCCCGACCGCCCCAGCCTGGTCCCCTGGCTCACACGGTAGGGGGGCTTCGCCCGGCCGTCTGCGATCAGCCATTGTGCCGCCGAGGCGTTGAGGCTTCCGGTGACCGGGTCCTCGCGGAGCTCGCCGGGGCCGGTGGTGAAGAAGGCACGGACCTCGAAGGCGGCCTCGCTTCCCGGCGGGCAGGGGCCGATCACCCCGATGTCAAGGCTATCGGTGCTGTGATCACCGTGGATGTCGGGGTTCAGTGAGAGGACTCGTGCGGCATCGCCGAGGAGGATGCCGACCCACCCCGGTCCATTGTCGATCCACGCCGCGTCCACCACTTCGGAGGACTCGATGCCGAGGACGGCAACCACCCTCGCCAGGTGATCGGGTTCGACCGGGCCCTGCCTGGTCATCTGGGGTGCGGCGAAGGCCAGCTCGTCACCTTCGACCCTGACCGACACCAGCCCGACGCCACACTCCTGCACGATCACTCCGGGCTCGGCCGGCCGGCCACCCGCCGAGAGCCAGGCCCGGGCCGACCCCAGAGTGGGGTGCCCGGCGAAGGGCAGCTCGCCGGCCAGGGTGAAGATGCGGGCTCGGTAGTCGGCGTCGGGGAGGGTAGGGGGGAGTAGAAAGGTGGTCTCCGAGAGGTTGGCCCACCTGGCGAAGGTGTGCATCTCCTCGGTGGTGAGACCGTCGCCGTCTACTACAACCGCCAGTGGGTTGCCGGAGAAAGCGGTCGACCCGAAGACGTCGAGTTGACGGAAACGTCGTTTCATCGCGGCGAACGTACTAGGCCCGACTGGCCAGGGCGTAGCACCCCCTACAGTCGCTCCCATGGAGACATGGGACGTAATCAGATCACGCCGGAACGTCAGGCAGTTCACCGATCGGCCAATTCCCGACGGAGACCTCGACCGGATTCTCGAGGCAGGCCGCCGAGCCCCGTCTTCGCGCAACTGGCAACCCTGGGACTTCGTGGTTGTCACCGATCGTGATCGTCTCGGTGAGCTCTCCGGGGTGTGGCGTGGAGCCTGGCATGTCGCCGACGCCGCCGCCGCGGTGGCCTTCATCCTCCCCGAGCTCCAAACCGAGCAGGAGCGGGCGACGGCACGGTTCGATGTGGGCCATGCAGTGATGTCGATGATGCTGGTGGCCACCGACGTCGGCTTGGGCACCTGCCATGCCTCGGTGGCCGACCAGGACATGGCCCGTCGGATCCTCGGTCTGCCCGAGGACCGGTTCTGCGCCTACCTGATCTCGATCGGCTATCCCGCCGACCGCCCTATCAAGGTGATCAGAAACCCCACCCGTCGGCCCTTCGATGAGGTCGTCCACCGCGAGCAGTGGTGAGGGCCCGGGCCTTTCCCCCCCGGCAGGGGCACAGATGGCTCACCAAGTGAGCGTCTTCTCGAACCAGTGGTGGGCGAAGGGTTCGTCGTTGAACGGCTCGACTTCGTCGAACCCGGCCGATCGGTAGAGGGTGATCGCCTCGGTGAGCGCCCGGTTGGTCTCGAGGCGGAGGGTGTGAATACCCCGGGCCAGGGCGAGATGCTCGGTTTCGGCGAGCAGACGGCGTCCCAGCCCCATGCCCCGCACCGTGCCTGAGACCCACATCCGCTTGACCATTCCCCGGCCCTGCGGCTCGAATTTGAGGGCGCTGCATCCCACCGGGTCTCCATGCAGCCTGGCCACCAGGAAAAGGCCCGACGGCTCGGCGAAGGTCGTGGCGTCCGGATCGAGGCTCGCCGCCACGTCAAAGCCCCCCTCGAACCGGGTGTCGAGCTCGGCGAAGTAGGAGGCCAGGCAGAACCGGGCGGCCTCCCCGTCAGGATCGTCGACAGTGATCACGATCGAGTCGGTGGGGCCCGCCGGGTCCGGGGACCGGTAGGTCACTACTTCCTCAGGAGGCCGTCGAGGCGACGGGAGGCCACCACCGCCCCGGTGATGCCCATGACGAGGAGGAAGGCAACGTGGCCGATGATGGTCCAGTCGAGGATGCCCAGGGAGAGCGAGCGCAGCAGCTCGACCCCGTGGTAGAGGGGTGAGAATCGAACCACGACCTGGAGGAAGGGGGGGTAGAGGTCGATGGGGAAGAAGGTCCCCGAGAACAGGAAGAGCGGCATGGTGGCCAGGGTGACCAGGTCGAAGTCCTGCCAGGAGCGCATCCAGGTGCAGCAGGCCAGCCCCACTGAGCCGAAGGCGAACCCGATGAGGACCGCCCCGGGCACGGTGAGAAGGGCCCACCAGGTCTCGGTGATGCCCATCACCGCCATGACCCCGAGGAAAACCGTCGAGTACAAGGCCCCCCGCAGCAGCGCCCACCCGATCTCGCCGATTGCAATGTCGCGGGGCTGCAGAGGGGTGGTGAGCATCCCGTCGTAGATGTTGCCGAACTTCAGCTTGAAGAAGATGTTGAAGGTGGTCTCCATCACCGAGCCGTTCATCGCCGATGTGGCCATCAGAGCCGGGGCGACGAAAGCGGTGTAGGTGACGACGTGCCCACTGGACAGGGTGATGTCTCCGACAAGGGCAGCGATGCCGACACCGATCGACAGCAGGTAGAAGACCGGCTCGAAGAACCCGCTGAAGACTATCTTCCACAGCCGTCGGTAGACCAGGTAGTTGCGCTCAAAGATCCGCTGGGCCCGGAACTCACTCATCCTCCCCCGAGGGGTGATCCGGGTGGGTGCCGAGACGCTCACGGGCGAAGCCTCCGGTCGAGGAGCCTGGCGGCCAGGACGAGACCTCCCACTGCCATCACCACCAGGTAGGTGAGGTGGACCCACACCGGAATCGCAGTGACCGTTCCCGCCCCCACCCCGGGGATGGCGATCTTTCGGACCAGCTCGACCCCGTGGAACAACGGTGTGGCGTAGGCCACGTACTGGAACCCCAAGGGAAGGTTGGTGATGGGGAAGAAGGTGCCGGAAAAGAGAAAGAGTGGGGTGATCCCGAACCGGAACAAGGTGGTCAGGCTGGTCGAGTCGTCCTGGGTGGTGGTAAAGGCGGTGACCACCGTGGTGAAGGCGATCCCGGTCAGCACCGCCGGTGGGATGGCGAGAAGACCGGTGCGAAGTTGCAGGGCCCCGAACAGCCCGGCGATCACGGTGAATACCACCAGGATGAAGGTGAGGCGGATGACTCCCCACAGGCTCCTCCCCAAGATGATGTCGGCAGGGCTCATCGGGGTGGTGATCGTGGCGTGGAACTCTTTGCGCCACTTGATGCCGGCCATGACCGGGAACGACCCTTCCCCGGCGCCCGACTGCATGGCGGTGGCCGCCATGAGGCCGGTGGCGACGAAAGTGATGTATGGGACCCCCAGGTCACTGCCCCCGCGGTCGACCAGGCTCCCGAGGACGAGACCCATCGAGGAGAGGAAGAAGATGGGATTGACGAAGCTGGAGATCACCGTCCCCCGCCAGGTACGGCGGTAGGCGATCAGCTCGGCCTCGACGGTGCGCAAGGGTCGGGTCAGAACGGTCATCAGTCGATCAATCTCCGACCGGTGAGCCTGAGGAAGACATCCTCGAGGGTGGAGCGGCGCACCAGGACCTGCTCGGGATGGAGCCCCCGCTCGTGGAGCTGGTGTTGGGTTGCATCGGAGTCGTCGGTGTAGAGCAAGACCCGGTCGGCGAGCACCTCGGAGCGGGCTGCCAGCCCGTCGAGCCGGAGCACCTCCTGATCCTGCTGGCCTTCGCCGAACCTGAGCTCTACCACTTCGCGGGGTGCGTACTCGCGGATCAGTGCCGAAGGCGAGCCCTCGGCGACGATCTTCCCCTGGTCCATCACCACCAGGCGGTCGCAGAGCTGCTCGGCCTCGTCCATGTAGTGGGTGGTGATTATCAGGGTGGCCCCGTTGCGCTTGAGCCGGTACAGGCGGTCCCAGAGGAGGTGCCGTGCCTGAGGGTCGAGACCGGTGGTCGGCTCGTCGAGGATCACCAGCTCGGGGTCGTTGATCAAGGCCCGTGCAATGGTCAGCCGGCGCTTCATGCCGCCGGATAGCGGCTCCACCTGGGAGTGCCTCCGTTCGGTGAGTTGGGCGAACTCGAGCAGCTCCTCGATGCGGGGGGCGATGGCCGCCCGGGTCATGTCGTGGTAGCGACCGTAGACGTAGAGGTTCTCGGCCACGGTCAACTCCAGGTCGAGGTTGTCCTCCTGGGGCACGACGCCGATCCGGCCACGGATGGCCCGACCCTCGGCGGCCGGGTCGAGCCCGAACACCGTGAGCTTGCCTTCGGTGATCGGGCTCACCGTGGTGATCATCTTCATCGTCGAGGTCTTGCCGGCGCCGTTGGGGCCGAGGAAGCCGAAGGCCTCCCCCTTACGTATGTCGAAGTCGATGGCGTCGACTGCGGTGAAGTCGCCGAACTTCTTGGTGAGGCCGCGGGCCTCGACGAGGTTCTCGATCATTGCTGTCTGAAGGTAGTAGAGGTCGCTGACAAGTCCTGAAGGGTTTTGTGCCTCCAGGCGAAGCTCAGGCTACGACTTCAACCACACTGGAAGTCAAGGTCCCGACTCAAGCTTGGTCCACCCTCACCAGGTCCTCCTGGCGCTTCCTCCCCCCATATCGCCGCGGCTCGGCGCCGAGAGCCGGGTAGCCGAGGGCGACGGCGTAGTTGGCGACCTGGTCGTCGGACAGGCCGAGATAGTGCCCGGCGTCTGCTTTCCGGTGGAGGGTGATCGGGCAGCTGGCCACCCCAACCGCCCTGGCGGCGAGCATGATGTTCTGGGCGGCCCGGCCGATGTCGAACATGTTCCCGCCTGGTTCCTTGACCAGGACGACGGTGGCCGCCGAGTCACGCACCGGCTGGGTGAAGTCACCGTGCTCGGCCAGCCCCTGGAGGCGGTCGGCGTCGGTGACCACCACGAACGACCAGTCCTGGCGATTCTTCGAGCTTCCGGTCCAACGTGCTGCCTCGAGGATGGCGTCCAGGTGATCGGGATCTATGGGCCGCTTGTCGTAGTCCCTGATGGCGCGCTGACTGAGGATGAACTGATGTACGTCGGTCATGTGCCCGAGGTTAGGCCCGGGGGTAGACGATTAGTTGGGTGCACCTGAAGAGGGCGAGCAACTTGCCGCTCCCCTCGTCTCGGACCTCGACGTCCCACACCTGGGTGGTCCGGCCACCGTGGACCATGGTCCCCTCGGCAACCATCGAGCCTTCGAGCAGGGTGCCCACGAAGTTGGTCTTCAACTCGATGGTGGTGAAACCCGTAGCCCCTTCGGGCAGGCTTGCCACGCACCCGTACCCGGCGGCGGTGTCGGCCAAGGACACCACCGACCCGGCGTGGAGGAAGCCGTTGGGGGCCAAGTGGTGTTTGTCGAGATCACACCGCATCCGGGATGAGCCTTCGCCGATCTCGACGACCTCGATGTCCATGTGACCGGGGAGCATCTCCCGGCCTGCCTCGGCCAGGGCGGCTGCGATCGAGTCGAAGTGCGCGGAGTCTTTGCTGGTCATGGCGGCAACCTAACGTCGATCGGATAAGTTGGTGTCGACCGAGCCACCCAGGAGCCCAAACCCCATGCCGACACCGCATATCTCAGCCGACAACGGCGACTTCGCCCCTTCGATCCTCCTCCCCGGTGACCCTCTCCGCGCCCGGCATATCGCCGAGAGCTTCCTCGACGACGCCCGTGAGGTGACCGCGGTGAGGAACATGCTGGGGTACACCGGCAGCTACCAGGGAGTAGCGGTGTCGGTGATGGGGACCGGCATGGGGATCCCCTCGGCGTCGATCTACATCACAGAGTTGATCGCCGAATACGGTGTGGAGCGTCTCATCCGGGTCGGATCATGCGGGGGAATCCTCGAGTCGGTGAATATCCGGGATGTCATCCTCGCATCGGGTGCCTGTACCGACTCGGGGGTCAACCGGGTTCGCTACGGGGGGTACGACTTCGCCGCCACCGCCGACTTCGCCCTCCTCCGGGCGGCTGCCGACGCCGCCGCCGAGAGAGGCGTCGAGGTCAAGGTCGGCAACATCCACTCCGCCGACCTGTTCTACAACCCAGACCCCCAGGCATTCGACCGCATGGAGGCGATGGGGGTGCTCGCCGTGGAGATGGAGGCCGCCGGCCTCTACGGGGTCGCCGCCGAGAAGGGGGCCCGTGCCCTGGTCATCTGCACCGTCTCCGACCATGTCCGCACCGGGGAGTCGACCAGTTCCGAGGAGCGGGAGCAGACCTTCGGCGAAATGGTGGAGATCGCTCTGGAAACGGTGCGGAAGGACGTCGCCGCCTGAGGCGTTGACCCCCACCGTGGACCTGAATCGCGCCATGGTGCGCAGGGGCGTCGCCGATGCGCTGCCCCTGTTCCTAACCGTGGTGCCCTTCGCCCTGATCATCGGGTTGGCCATCGTCGAGTCGGGCATTCCTCCCCTCATCGGATGGTCGGCTTCGCCCATCGTCTTCGGTGGCGCCGCCCAACTCGTCCTGCTCACCCTGCTCGGTACCGGGACGGCGGTGGTGGCGGTGATCTCGGCGGCCCTGGTCATCCAGGCGCGGCACCTCATGTACTCGGCGGCGTTCGCCCCGGTGTTCCAGAAGCAGCCTCGCTGGTTCCGCTGGCTGGCGCCATACGCCCTCATCGACCAGATGTTCGCCCTGACCGTTATGCACGCGAACGACGACCCCGCCGACTTTCGCAGCTACTACCTGGGCGCGGCCTCGGTGTACATCGTCGGTTGGAACTTGACCACCGGTGCCGGACTGCTCATAGGTCCCCGGGTCCCGCAGAGCTGGGAGCTGGGGTTCGCCATTCCCCTGATGTTCGTGGTGCTTCTGGTCGTCGGGATCGATCGCTGGCCCAAGCTGATGGCTGCCCTGGCAGCCGCGGGGTCGACTTATCTGGCGGCGGGGTTTCCCAACATGAGCGGGCTGATCATCGGGGGAGTCGTCGGAGTCGCCGGCGGAGTCGTGGCTTCGAGGTTGAGGCGATGACCGAGTTCCTGGCGATCGTCGCCGTCGGGATCGGCACCTACCTCGCCCGTTCGGTGTTCATCGTCGCCCTGGCCAACCGGCGCATCCCCCCGGCGGTGATCGCCGCGCTCGATTACGTGGCACCGGCGGTGCTGGCCGCTCTGGTGGTGTCGCTGCTGGTCGACGTCCACGGCCGGATAGACGTCGGCCCCGCCGAGATGACCGCTTTCGTCGTCGGCGGGGCCACTGTCTTTCGGACCCGTAACTTCCTCCTGGCGGCGATCTTGGGGATGTCCGCCTTCTGGGTGGTCGGAGCGCTGGTCTAGCCGAAGATCCTCTGGATCCAGCCCGCCTCCAAGGCGATGATGAGCACGGTGAGCACCCACATCACCGGATGGATCTCGCGGACCTTGCCGCTGATCGCCATCAGGAATGTATGGGCCACGATGCCCAGGGCGATACCGAAGGTGATGGAGAAGGTGAAGGGCATTCCCAGGATCGCCAGGAATGCCGGAATCGCCATCCGGTAGTCGCTCCAGTCCACCTTGAGGGCCCCACTCATCATCATCGCCCCGATGACGATCAGGGCCGCCGAAGTCGCCACCTGGGGAATCGCCCCGGCGATTGGCGAGAACAGCATCCCCACCAGGAACAACCCGGCTACCACCAGGCCGGTGAGGCCGGTCTTGCCGCCCTCCTCGAGCCCGGCGGCGGACTCGATGTAAGTGGTGGTGGTCGAGGTGCCCAGAAGGGAGCCCACTGTGGTGGCGGCCCCGTCGGCCGAGAACGCTGCCCTGGGGGCGACGATGTTGCCTTCGTCGTCGAGCATCCCCGCCTTCTCGGTGAGGCCGATCAGGGTGCCGGCGCTGTCGAAGAAGTCGACGAACAGGAAGGTGAACACCACTGCCACCACACCGAGAGCAAGGGCGGCCCCGATGTCCAGGGAGCCGATGAGGTCGCCGGGCCAGGTGAACCCGAACACACCGTCGAACCCGGCGAAGGCCTCGCCGCCATACACCGGGAGCCGGGTGACGATGGCGACCAGCGTCACTCCGAGGATCCCGAGGAGGATGGCACCCTTGACCCGGAGGGCGAGCAGGGCGGCGGTGACGACCAGGCCGGCGAGGGCCAGCCACGGGGTGGCCGTGGTGAAGTCGCCGATGGTCACCAGGGTGTCGGGGGGCCCCACCTGGACCAGGCCGCCACCCTGGAAGCCGATGAAGGCGAGGAAGGCGCCGATACCGGCGGTGATGGCGTGCTTCAGATAGAGAGGGATGGCGTCGAGTATCCACTTGCGAACACCGGTGAGGGCGATCATCAGGAAGAGGATCCCGGAGATGAACACCGCCCCCAGAGCAGTCTGCCAGGGGATTCCCAACCCGAGCACCACGGTGAAGGTGAAGTAGGCGTTGAGCCCCATCCCCGGGGCCAGGGCGAAGGGGAGCTTGGCCCACAGCGCCATCACCAGGGTCCCGAACGCCGCGGCCAGGGCGGTCACCGTCACCAGTTGGGGGACCGCGTTGTCGACGTCGATGGCGAGGGACAGGATCGACGGGTTGACGAACAGGATGTAGGCCATCGCCAGGAAGGTGGTCACCCCGGCCCGAACCTCGGTCCCCACTGTCGAGCCTCGCTCCGTTATCTGGAAATAGCGGTCGAGGCCCGTTGCTCCGCCGGTCCCGGCCGGCGTCTCTGTCATCGCCATGCGGCTGTCTCCTCCCAATTCGGCTTGCTCAGGCAACTTAGCGATCCGCCATGTGGTCACGTCGGGTCGACCAAGCAGCAATTCGACCCCTGGACTCCGTCTGCGGTTACCTCCGCTCTCGACCGGAGGAAATTGTGTGATCATCGGGCCGAATTGCCCGCATAGGAGCCCCGCCGTGACCGCCAAGACCTACGCCGCATCGGCGGGCTCTGCCCGGCATCCGGTGACACTTTCATTTCGGGACCCGGACCTCGAGGCTCAGTACACCGCCGAGCTCGCCCCGGCGACCCGGCGCCAGATCCGACTGGCCACGGTGGCCTCGATGTTCCTCTGGGCGTTTGCCGGCATGATCTATGCACGATTCGGTGCCTCTACGCCCGGTCAAGCCTTCGCGGTAACAGGGGCCGTCGTCCTGGCCAATGTGTTGGCCCTGGTGTTGATCGCCCGTTACAACCGTTACAACCAGCTTCAGGCGATCGTGGTGGTGTTCACCACCATGGCGACGGTGTCCGGTGAGTGGCTGGCCATGTCGGGTGGCCGTTTCGCCCAGTACGGAGCGGTGGCGGTGCTGGTGATCGCCATCTTCGCCTTCATCGTGCTCCAGCTGCGCTTCACCGCCGCGGTGGTTGCCGCCTTTCTCTACACCATCCTCTTCGTGGTGTTCGCGGTGGCTTCGGGTTTGGAGACGCCGGTGGCCGTGGTCCAGTCGTTCCTGGTGGTCACCGCCATGGCTCCCGCGGTGTTCGGGGTGCGGGTCTTGGAGACCTCAGCACGGGACCGGTTCCTGCAGCGCCGTCAGATATCGTCGCTTCACGGTCAGGTGGAGCGGCTGCTGCGCCGCTACCTCTCGCCAAATGTGGCCGACCTGGTGCTCACCGATCCGACCACCTCGGACCTCGGTGGGGAGGTGACCGAGGTCACCGTGCTCTTCGCCGACCTTCAGGGGTTCACCCCCCTGGCCCATGAGAGGGCGCCGGCCACAGTGGCCGAGATGCTCAATCGCTACTTCGAGGTGGTGGTGCCCACCGTGATCGACGAGGGTGGCTCGGTGGTCTCCTTCGGTGGCGACGCGGTGGTGGCGGTTTTCAACGCCCCCACCCCCTGTCCCGACCACCCCCTGGCCGCGGCACGAGCCGCGTTGCGCATCCAGGAGTCGATCGCCCATCTCCGCACCGAGCCGGGTATGGGTCAGGCCCCGCCGTTCCGGATCGGGATAAATACCGGTGAGACCCTGGTGGGCAACATCGGGAGTGCCCAGATGAGGACCTACACCGTGATCGGTGACACGGTCAACATGGCGTCACGACTGCAGACCCACGCCGGGCCCGGAGCGATCCTGGTGGGCCCGGCCACCTGGGAGAGGCTGGCCGGGTTGGTGGAGGGTGCCCCGGTGGAGCCGGTGGTGCTCAAGGGGATCTCCCACCCGGTCCAGGCGCATCACATCACGGGGCTTCGCAACCAGGTCGTGGAGCCCCGGGGCGAGTCGGAGAGGATCTGAAGGGTCAGGTGAGCGCCTCGGCGGTGTCGGGCACCTTGAGAAGGATCTCGTCGGCCAGCCCGTAGGCCACAGCCTCATCGGCAGTCATCCATCGGTCCCGCTCGGTGTCCTCGGCGACCTGCTCGACTGTCTGGCCGGTGTGGCGCGCCAGGATTTCCTGCATCTCCCGCTTCTGCCGGAGCAGCTCTTTGGCATGGATCTCGATGTCGGTGACCTGCCCGCTGATCCCGCCACCCATGAGATGGGGCTGATGGATCAGAACCCGGGAGTGGGGGAGGACCCGACGACGACCCTTCTCGCCGGCGGCCAGGATGATTGCACCGGCCGAGGCGGCCATCCCGATGCAGGTGGTGGCCACCGGTGGGCCCACGTACTGCATGGCGTCGTAGATCGCCATCATCGCCCCGCCGTCCCCGCCTGGGGAGTTGATGTAGAGACTGATTTCCTTTTCCGGATCCTCGCTCTCCAAGTGGAGGAGCTGGGCCACGATCACGTTGGCCAGGGTCGAGTCGAACTCCTTGCCGAGGAAGACGATGCGATGGGCGAGGAGCCGGGAGTAGATGTCGTAGGCACGCTCGCCACGTGACGACTGCTCGATGACCGTGGGGATCAGGGTGGACACTGTTTTCTCCTCCTACTCTATAGTGCAACCAACGGGTTGCCTGATGACCCTAGCACGAAGTGCAACCTCTGGGTTGCACTTGACCAGGAGGTAGCTTCCGTGACCGGCTCGAACGAACCGATGACCGACCCCGACATCTCGGTGGAGCGCTCGATGGTCGTCGAGGCCGCCCCCGACATCGTTTGGGAGCACGTCGTCGACGGCACTCTGGCGTCAGAGTGGATGGGCTCACCGATGACCATTGACCCCCGGGTCGGCGGTGGGATTGGCTTCGCCCCCGACGGGGTGGACTTCATCGGAACCGTCGAGGAACTGGAGCAGGGCCGTTCGATCACCTGGTCGTGGCGTCATCCCGAACGCGATCCGTCGCAAGTCATCATCACCGTCGTCCCGGAAGGTGATGGCTCGATGGTCACCGTGGTCGAACGACTCCTCCCCTATACGGTGACCGACACCCGGACTCGCTGGCCGGTCGTCGAGGAGCGTTGGTTGCAGATGGCGGTGCGACTGGCGGCATGAGCGAGCGTCAGGAGGTGTTCGCTGCTCTGGCCGACCCCACCAGGCGGCGGATGCTCGACCGGCTGGTTGGCTCCGGTCCCGCCAGTGCAACCACACTGGCAGGGGAGTTCCCCATGACCCGTCAGGCGGTGGCCAAGCACCTCGGAGTCCTCGAGGACGCCGGGCTGGTGCACCGGGAGACGGTGGGTCGGGAGGCGCGATTCCGGGCCTCGCCCGGTGCCCTGAGTGACGTCCGGGCGTGGATCGACCGGGTGGGCGCGCAGTGGGACCAGCGTCTGGACCAGCTCCGTCGCGCCGTGGAGTGACCCTTCGTCCATCTATGGCCACCATGCTCCACCGACCGCCCCGGAGATGGCTGGGTCGTCACCTCGACGACGTATCCGACCGGTCAAGAGATGGGTTACGGTCATAGGCATGCGCATCGATCAGGTGGATCCGCCGGATTCGCCCAATGGAAACCAGGTCCTGGTGCCCGGGACCCGGGGCGCCTGGCGTGAGTGGCTGGACTCCAACCCGGATCGCGAGCGGGGGATCTGGGTGGTCTTCCGCAAGAAGCACAGCCGGCTGGATGGCCCGAGCTACGAGGATCTGGTCGAGGAGGCCCTCTGCTTCGGCTGGATCGACAGCCAGGAGCGCCGTGTCGACGACGACCGGCTCATCCAGTGGTACTCCCCCCGCCGCAAAGGGTCGTCGTGGTCGGCTTCGAACAGGGAGAGGGTGGAGCGTCTCATCGGGGAGGGCCTGATGACCGAGCGAGGCCAGGCCGCCATCGACCTCGCCGTCTCCGAAGGAACCTGGGCTCGAGCCGAGGAGTCAACTCTGTTGGATATCCCGCCCGAACTCGAAGCCGCCTTCGAGTACAAGCCGGAGGCCCGAAGAGTGTTCGAAGCCCTCCCTCCGTCACACCGCAAGCAGTATCTCGCCTGGATCGGCGAAGCCAAGCGGGAGGAGACGAGGAGAAGGCGGGTAGAGGGAACCCTGGAGAATCTTCTGGAGGGCCCGGGAAGGTAAGTCCTCTGACTCCGGGGCCGGGAGCCCGGCCCTTTATGGTTCGGGTTATGGCGATACATGTGTCCGTTGGCAGTGACATCGTTGAGGTGGGGCTCTCCGGTTGGGACCGGGTATTCGCCCTGAAGAGTCGTCTCGACATACCTAGAGATCGGATAACCGGGGTGTCCGTAGTCGACCGGTCAGAAGTGGGGTGGCCGCCGGTCCTACGGGCCCCGGGCACCTTTGTCCCGGGAGCGGTCAAACACGGGTCATACGGGGTGGGGGACAAGAGGCAGTTCTGGGCCTTGTTCCGCCAGGAGAGGGTCTTGGTGATCACGGTGGATCAATGGAAGTACGCCAGGGTCGTCCTCGGACTGGAGGACGCAGATCTGGTTGCGATGACCATCGGCTGAAAAGGTCGAATCGACTCAACCGAGGATCGTCAAGTGGATGGTGGCTCCGGCAAGTGCGGTCATCAGGAGGGTCCTCACTACCGGCCAGCGCAACCTGAACAGGGCCACGACAGCGGCCGCAGCCAGCGCTGCCGCGACCACGTCGATGCTCGCCAGGTCGGGTTGGTAGAGGCGGAGGCCGAACCGGGTTCGGATCTCGTCCACTTCGGCGAACAGGGTGTGGATGGTGAACCACAGCGCCAGGTTGAGGATGACACCGACCACGGCGGCGGTGATGGTGGACAGCGCCGAGTTGAGTCGTCGGTTCCCCCGCAGGGTCTCCATGTAGGGGGCGCCGAGGAATATCCATATGAAGCAAGGGACGAAAGTGACCCAGGTGACCAGCAGCGCAGCCAGAACGCCGGCCAGCATCGGGTCGAGACCGGTGCCGGCGCGGTATGCGCCCATGAACCCGACGAACTGGACCACCTGGATCAACGGCCCCGGGGTGGTCTCTGCCATGCCCAGCCCGTCGAGCATCTCCCCGGGCTGTAGCCATCCGTAGGTCTCGACTGCCTGCTGGGCGATGAAGGCCAGGACCGCGTAGGCGCCCCCGAAGGTGACCACCGCTGCGGTGGAGAAGAAGACCCCCTGGTCCACCCAGATGCTGTTGCCCCCGGTCGCCAGGGCGAGGATGACCAGGGGTCCCCACCAGATGACGAGGCCGGCAGCGGCCACTGCCATCGAACGCCGGGCGGATGGAGCCGCCGACGTGGCGTTGTCGGACACCCGAGCCACCGATTCTCCCAGGCGGGAGCCTTCCGGCTCGTGGAGCACGTCGAACAGCGCCGGCCAGATCCTGCCGCCGAGGAACCCGATGACTCCGGCGGAGGCGATGATCACGGGGAAGGGGACGGCGAAGAAGAACATGGCGACGAAGGCCACCGCCGCCGCCAGGTACATCGCCTTGTTCTTGAGGGCTCGGGTGGCGATCCGAACCAAGGCGGCGGCGACGATGGCCACCACCGCCGGCTTGATCCCGTAGAAGATCGCCTCGATCAGGGGGAGGTCGCCGAAGCCGGCATAGAGGATGCTGAGGACCAGGATGGCTATGAACCCGGGGAGGACGAAGAGGCCGCCGGCGATCAATCCTCCCCGGACCCCGTGCAGGGTCCACCCCAGGTAGGTGGCGAGCTGCTGGGCTTCAGGCCCGGGGAGCAACATGCAGTAGTTGAGGGCGTGGAGGAAGCGACGCTCGGAGAACCAGCGTCGCTCGTCGACCAGCAGCCGGTTCATCACCGCGATCTGCCCCGCTGGGCCACCGAAGCTGTTCAGGGCGACTATGCCCCACACCCGGCTCGCTTCACCCAGACCGATCCCGTGCGGCTGGTCCTCCTCATGGCCGGGAAGCGGGGTGTCCATGGCCGGGAGGCTAGGAACCCGGCACGCTTCCCTGTGCCGTCCTCGCCGCGAATGCGGTGGCGTGTCGCCTAATCCCCGGCCCTCGACCCCGGTTGATCAGCCCTTCAGAGGCTTGTCGTCGGCGTTGAACACTGCCACCTCCTGCCACTCGTTGAGGCATTCTGCCGGGATCTCGAGTGGGAGAGTGGCGGCACTGTGATAGCCACCTCCCCCCAGTAAAGGCTCACCGAGTACCACTTCTTCACCAGACGGGAGTCGGACCGCAAACGGGTCGGTTGATGCGATGCGGGTGCCACCTGGCCAGACCACGGGATACCACTCTTCTCCGGACTCCGACTCGAGGACGACGCACCCCTGGCGGATCGCCAGCCGCCCGGAGATCTGCGCATCGTCGCCGCCCTGCGGCAGGAGTGAACGGGGATGGACGTAGATGGTGTGCCAGCCGGAGGTGATGGCGCGAGGCCCGGGCTGGGTGCAGGCGAACAGCGAGACCGCGGTTAGCGCCAACAGGGCGGTCTTCTCAGGTGTCATCTCTTCTACTGAGACGCGCCAGACGCCTGATTCGGTTCCGGTGACGCCGACGTCTGACTGGTCGTCGTGACCGAGGAACCCCTTTCCAACGGATCGTTTGGAGCCCTTAGATTGTCTGTTCTCGTGCGAGCCGGGGGGTTTGGCCGGCGAAGTCCCCTGGGTATGGGATGTCGTCATGGCATACGAGGAGCAAGGCCGCCGGGTGTTCCATCCCCGGTGGGCCCGTTACTCAGGTCCCTTTCCCTTCACCCTGACGAGGTTCGTCGGGGTTGAAGGGCGGAGACTGTCGCCGCTCATCGACGCGGTCACGGTCGGGCTGAGCCGGCTGATCGGGGCCACCGAGCTCGGGGTGGTGCATACCGTGCGCTTTGCTCGAGCCGTAGTCGTGACCAGGGGTGCCTCGATCTGGGAGGGGCCCCTCAACGTCGCCATCGTTCTCGCCAGCACGCTGCTGGTCTTGCTGACCATACGATCGATACAGGGGATCTCCAGTCAGCTGGTCGAGTTTGCCACCGCAGTGGTCAACGACGTCTTGGCCCGATTCGACCTCCCCGCCTTATAGGGCGTGTCGACTCGCCCGCGCCACACATCAGGGGGTTAGATGGGTCGGGAGCGTTTCGGCTTGGGGCGAGACCACCGCGATCAACCGCCGGGTGGTTCTCGGTGAGCTCAGTTAGGGATGCTGTTGCGTTGAAGTAGTGGTCGGGGATGCAGGTCTCTGATCAGGGCGCTCGTCCTGGCGGCCGGCGGAATCGGATGCCTCCGTGGTCGGGATGGTGGTAGATCTGATAGCCCCACTGGTGGATGACGATGTGACGGTGGAACCAGGTTCCTCAATCAACCTCCAGGCGGCGTCTTGTTTAGCGATTCTCCGTTCGGCTCCGTGGTGGTCGGGGTTGTAGGGGGTGCGGTCTACCAGCAGGCCCATAACACTGGCAGCCAGGCTCACATGAGGATGCGGACGGCTTGAAGGTGTCGTGTCCCTCGTGCTCGTGCCTTCTGGTAGAGCCTCGGCGGCCCCAGGACCGACTGGTGACGGCTGTTGTCAGCGAGGGTGGCCAATGCTTTTCGTGCCTTGGTGTTTACCGTCCAACGGAACAAGACCTGGTGTTAGTCGAAGCCCGGCGGCGGTTTCTGCGTGAACATGCCGGCCACGTGCTGGACAGCTGGCCGCTGCCGGCCGATTGATTTCTTACAAGAGCGACAGTTCACGACCCGCCAATATGGGGGCATCCCAAAGCAGAGGAGCGCCCCATGGGCAAAGTGGTCATGTACAGCTCGGTGTCGGTGGACGGCTTCATCGCGGACGAGAACGACCAGCCCGGACCCCTGTTCGACTGGTTGTCCAGCGGTGACGTGCCGTTGGACGAGAGCGGCGAGTTGAAGGTGTCGCAGACGTCCTACGACTACACCCGGCCGTACTGGGACCAGATCGGGGCGACAAT
>CAZNDH010000028.1:0-22831 GCA_964571765.1 uncultured Acidimicrobiaceae bacterium | reverse complement strand
GTCTCGAAGGTGTCGGCGGCGAAAGTCCCCCCGAAGGGAAGCTCCATATGGGTGTGGACATCGATACCACCCGGCAGGATCAGACGCCCGGTGGCGTCGATCTCCTCGTCGGCGGCGAGGGTGTGCTCCCGGCCGAGAAGGGCCACGATCCTGTCCCCGTCGACCAGAACGTCGGCATCCATCTTCTCCACAGCGGTCACCACCGTGCCGTTCCTGATCAGCGTCGTGGTCATCGCTACCTCCTAACTCTGACGCGCTCGGTTGATGGCTTTGCGAAGCATGTCCAACCCTTCTGTGGCCTCCTCCTCGGTCAGGGTCAACGCCGGAGCGATCCGCAGGGTGTTGCCATAGATCCCCCCCTTTCCCACCAACAACCCCTCCTTGCGGGCCTCCTCCATCACCCCCGCGGCCAAGGCGGGCAACGGGGCCTGGGTCACCGGGTCGCCAAGCTCGACTCCCAGCATCAGGCCCTTTCCCCGGACCTCGAGGATCTCGGGGACCTGGTCGGCGATATGGTGCAGACCGTCTTTGAGCTGGTTGCCCACCTTGAGGGCGTTGGTCTGCAGGTCGTTCTCGAGCACGAACTCCAGGTTGGCCAGTGCCCCTGCGGTGGAGAGAGGGTTGCCCCCGAAGGTGGAGATCGAGTTGGCGGGAAGGGAGTCCATCACCGGGGCGCTCGCTACCACCCCTGCAATGGCCAGCCCGTTTCCCACCCCCTTGGCGAAGGTGAGCATGTCGGGGATGATCCCGTGGGCCTGATATCCCCAGAAGTGCTCCCCGGTGCGGCCCCAGCCGGTTTGCACCTCGTCAGAGATGAAGAGGATCCCGTGACGGTCGAGCACCTCCTTGATCGGGGTGAAGAACCCGTCGGGTGGGGTGGCGAACCCGCCGACACCCTGGATCGGTTCGGCGATCATGACCGCCACCTGGCCCGCGGTGGCCACCTCGATCAGGTTCTCCAGGTCGGCGACGCAGGCGGCGGTGAAATCCTCGTCGGATAGGTGGCGGAACGGGCTCCGCAGCCGATAGGCCCCGTGCACGTAGGTCACGTTGAACGGGGAGAACGAGGTCGCCGACCAGGAGCGCTGGCCGGTGATCGCCACCGTGGAGTGCGACTTTCCGTGGTAGCTCCCTCGGAAGGCGAGCACCTGGTTGGAGCCCTTCAGCTGGGTGGCGATCATCAGGGCGGCGTCGTTGGCCTCGGTGCCGGAGTTGGTGAAGAACACCTTGGCGTCGGGAATCCCGCTGAGCCCGGCGATCTTCTCGGCGAGCTCGATCTGCTGCTCGATCAGGTACAGGGTGGAGGTGTGGAGGAGACGGTCTGCCTGGGCCTTGATCGCCTCCACCACCTGGGACAAACGGTGACCTGTCATGGTGACCAGGATCCCCCCGAAGAAGTCGAGATAACGATTCCCCTCGGCGTCGACCACATGACGTCCCTCCCCGTCGACCAGAGCGATCGGCTCCTCGTAGTAGAGGATCATCCAATCGGGGAGGACCCGGCGATGGCGGGCGAGGAGCTCGGCGTGTGCGCCCATTTGCGGTCGACTCTCCTGATGTCTCGGCTCCGACTGAGGCTAGCGATGCCGGGCTGCCCCTGCCCCGGCAGGAGCAGCCGAATCCGACGGACGTCAGCGCCAGACGGTGACGATCACCGCTATCGCCACCAGCTTGGCCAGCCAGTCGCCGGCATGGGCCGCCGCCCTCGTCCAGGGCACACTCTCCCAGATGACCGAGCCCGACAGGAGGACGACGGGAAAGCCAACCCAGGCCACCAGTCCGAGGCCGGCACCCGCGGGCCAACCGGTGGTTCCGGCCTGCGTTGCCAACCGGGCGATCACCAGTGCCACCAACAAGTTCCGTCCCACTTCGGCGATCATCTTCCACGCCTGCGGCCGGGGAGCTTGGTCCCCCTCCCCCTCGGAGGAGGCGGCCAGAGGCACGATCGTGTACCACAGGAGGCTGATCGCCATCCCGGCGCCGGCGGCAGCCACCACGGCAGGGAGGTGAAGAGCGCTCACCCCGACATCCCATTGTCGACCGCCTCGAGCCAATCGGACCAGTAGGCCTTCCAGACCTGGATCTCCTCGGGGGAGGAGACCCGTTCGTGGCTGACCGACACCCGCACCCTGCCATCGGACAACGGGTCGAGGGCGATCTGGGCCACTCCTGGGCCGATGCCGAGCCTGATCGTCTTCGAGCCAGGGCGCGAGCGGAGATCGGTGTCCACTCCGGGGAACAGGTCGGACCGGTCTCCGGGATCGAGGAGCATCTCCCGCAGCATTCCGGCGTCCACTGTCATGGTCCGGGTCTTGGTAGCGGTGAACGTACCGTCACGACCCTGGTTGGGGAGACGCAGTCCGGTGATCCTCTCATAGCCGACGGTGACGGTCTGGGCCCACCACCCGTCGACCCGATGGGTGCCGACGAGATGAGCCACGATGTCGGCGTGCCCCTTCTCCCGGCCCCCCCACCGGTCGAGGAGCCGCCGCCACTCCTCCCAACTTCTCCCGGTGGCCTCGACCACTCTCTCGTCGGCGAGATGGGGCCGACTCACCCAGGCTTGGTCGGTATTCGCCTGCTCGATCAGGGCGCGTCGGGCGGCCCCGTACTTCTCACCGGTCTTCGACATCCGGGCGCGCACCCGGCGTTTGAAGGACTCCTGACGGGTCATGGCAACCTCTCTCCTGTCCCATGGCGCGGCCCCGGCGACCCGCGCTCGCCCGACCGACGGGACAGCTTGTCGTTGCTGACCCTTGCCGAGCACTCGAGGTCCCCTTTGCCTTCCACAGCCGGCGGCGCGGGCGCCGGGCGAAGGTCTGGCGTGGCAAGACGCCAATCCGGATACTAGCGAGCGGGCGTGCACCCCCCGACGCCAACCAACCGGCACCGGGAATGCCCGTTCTAGGCGACTGTCCGGCATCGGGACATCACATTGGGTACTTTGGCCCAATGTTCTCCCCGGTGGGCGCACAACGATTCGAGGGGCTCGTGTTCTTGGTTGTCGGTGTGATCGCCTTCTCCACCACCGGGGTCAGTTGGTGGTGGTTCGCCGGTCTCCTGTTGGTGCCCGACCTCTCCATGGTCGGCTATCTGCTCAACCCGGTCACAGGGGCCACCATCTATAACGCAGGCCATACCCTGATCGGGCCCGGCCTCCTCTACCTTTGGCACTGGGCGGGGGGGCCGGTGACCGCCTTGGCCGGAGCCGCGATTTGGACCGCACACATCGGGATGGATCGACTGTTCGGGTACGGGCTCAAGTACGGAGACGACTTCACCCACACCCACCTTGGGATGATCGGGCGGGGCAAGGAGACGGGGTTCTAGGTGGTGTTGAGGGCCGTCGCTCCCCGGTTGAAACGGGGAGGCACGAGCCCGGCCTAGGGCTCTACCAGCGGACCGTAGGCGTCGGGGCGACGGTCCCGATAGAAGGCCCACACCTTGCGGACCTCGTCCACCATGTCCATGTCGAGGTCACGAACCACCAACTCCTCGTCGGTGTCTGAGGCGGCCTCGCCCACCAGCTGGCCCCGGGGGTCGACGAAGTAGGAGGACCCGTAGAAGTCGTTGTCCCCGTACTCCTCCTGGCCCACCCGGTTGATCGCCCCGATGAAGTACTCGTTGGCCACTGCGGCCGCCGGCTGCTCCAGGTTCCACAGGTACATGGAGAGCCCCCGGCTCGTCGCCGAGGGGTTGAACACGATCTTCGCCCCGGCCAGACCCAGCGCCCGCCAACCTTCGGGGAAGTGCCGGTCATAACAGATGTACACGCCGATCCGGCCGACTGCGGTGTCGAACACCGGATAACCCATGTTCCCGGGACGAAAGTAGAACTTCTCCCAGAACCCGTTGACGTGGGGGATGTGGGTCTTGCGGTATTTGCCCATATAGGTGCCGTCGGCGTCGATGACCGCCGCCGAGTTGTAGAGGAAGCCGGAGTCCTCCTTCTCGTAGATGGGCACTACCAGGACCATTCCAGTGTCCTTGGCCACCTCGATCATCCTCTGTGTGGTCGGCCCATCGGGAATGTGCTCCGCGGTGTCCTTGTGGGCATCATCCTGAACCTGGCAGAAGTACGGAGCATTGAAGATCTCCTGAAAGCACATCACCTTGGCATCCTGAGCGGCGGCCTCGTAGGCGTACTTCACGTTCTTCTCCACCATCGACTCCCGGTCCCCGGTCCAGGAGGTCTGAACCAGGGCGGCTCGCACCATGTTGGGCATTGGGTCCTCCTCGATGAACGGTTCATCAGAAAACTAGTGGCCTGAGAGGAGTGAGGCGGGCCTCCTAGGCCTTCCGCCTCATAGACAATCCCGCGGGGCCCGGTCATCCTGCGCGGTGAGAGTGGCGGGTGCGAGGGAGGCACTGATGAGACGACCAAGCCGGGCGGACCCTGAGAGTTGTGCCCATCCGGTCACCCTGATCTTGACCTCAGCCGGTCTCGATCGTGTGGTCTGCGAGTCGTGTGGCCAAGTGAAGGTTCGATTCCGCTCAGCGCTGACCGGGATCATCGATCGCCAGATGTTCGCCCGGCCGGCTGACACCCAGGCAGCCGCCCCTGCGGAACTACCCGACGCCCAGGACGATCTCACCGCGGCGGACAGATAGCTGAATAGGACGTGACGGCTCCGACGCGCACTGTGGGGCCGACCCGGGTGCGGGACGATGTATTGGGGGCGTCCCGCACCCGGGGGAGGGAAGGGACCTCGAGTCAGTCGCCGGACTGGTTGCGCCTCACCCACGCCCTCACCCACCAGAGTGGGTCGTCACTCTCACCTGCACCAGGTATGGGAGCACCCGCTCCGGGAAGGTCGTCGAGCTCACCGGCCTCCACGGCCTCACGGATCTTTCGTTCCACCTCGGCTTCGAACCCGGGTCTCTCCGACACCAAAGACAGGTTATCCGGGGAGGAGCGTCCGGATAACCCATCTTCAGTGAACCCTCGGGAGACGATGGGTATCGCATCCACGTCGGCAGGGCCTCTCGATCCCCGCGAGGGAGGCGGGCCTCAGGCGGCTCGATCTATCGCTCTCGGCTGCCTGGCCACCGTGATCAGGTAGGGCCCGACCGCAACGGAACGGGTGGCCCGTCGAACCGAGTGCGCCAGCCTCTGCAGGCAAGCCTGCCGGCGCCGGTCACGCTGGATGGTCTTGGCCAGTTCATACATGTTCTCGTCCTTCACGTGTTGCCGTAAGGGGCATTGGTTGCTACGCTCATTACTATAACACTACGCGGTAACGGGTCAAATGGATTTCTCTCATTACACCGGCGAGCCGGTGGACCTGGCGGTGGCCCTGATGAACACCAGCCAGAGCACCGGTGACACCATCGGCTCGATCGACCAGCTCAACGAGTTCCTCGGTGACTTCCGACATCTGTGGGAGGGGGTTGCCCGGAGACCCCGAGCGGCCGAGCTGACCGCTATCCGCAGACTGCGTGAGTCGTTGCGTGAGGTCATCGACTCCCCCGATGAGGCCACCGCCTCAGCCAGGCTCAACGCCATCCTCAACGACCATGGAGCCCAACCCCGGGTCTCGGTGCACAACGGGGCGCCACACTTCCACTTCGAGCCGGTCGATTCGACGATGACCGCTTGGCTCGGGGCAACCACCGCCATGAGCCTGGCCAGCGTCATGGTGGAGGATGGCATCGAGCGGTTCGGAACCTGCCATGCCGGCGATTGTGACGACGTCTACGTCGATGCCTCACGCAACAAGTCGCGCCGTCACTGTTCCTCGACCTGCTCCACCCGCGAGGCGGTCTCCGCGTTTCGAAGGAGACAGACCTCCGACGATACCGGGAGCTGAGCCCCCCGGAGACCCTAGGCGAGCCGGGCGTTCAGGGAGATCTCGACGTTGCCCTCGAGTGCCTTGGAGACGGGACAACCCTCCTTGGCCGCCTCAGCCAGCTCGAGGAACTTCTCCTCGTTGATCCCTTCGACCACTCCGCTGACTTCGAGGACCGTGGTGGTGATGCCCTCGCCGGGCACGAATGTGGTGGTGGCGGTTACGTCGAGACTGTTGGGTGGGGTCTCGTTCTTGGCCAGCATGTTGGAGAACGCCATCGAGAAACAGGCGGAGTGTGCCGCGGCGATCAGCTCCTCGGGGCTGGTCATCCCTCCGTGCTCCTCGGTCCTGGCCTTCCAGGTGACATCCATCTCGGGCGCCGCCCCGCTGTCGAGGCTGGCCACCCCTTTGCCGCTGAAGAGGTCGCCTTCCCAGTGGGTGCGACCGGTGCTAGCCAATGCCATGATTTCTCCATTCGGTCGGGGACGGCGCACACTACCCGTAGCAGCCGGCCACTCATCCCTCGACGATGATCGAACCCCTCATGTCGCCCGGATGGATGGTGCAGAAGAACTCGTACTCCCCCGGCTCGTCGAAGGTGTGCCGGAACACCGCGTCCCCCGAAAGAGTCCCGCTATCCCACAGCCCATCGGCAGATGTCCAGGTGTGGGGGAAGGTGTCGTCGTTACGAACCTCTATGACATCTCCGACCGAGACGGTCCGCTGAGGGCCGAACGAAAAGCCGCTGATGACGATGGTGACGTCGGCGGCCCCTGAATCGGTGGTTGTGGCTCCCGCGGCGATCGTGGTCGTGGGTGAGGGGACCGCGGTGGTGCCTGGCGACCCGGCCTGGGTGGTTGTGGTCTGATCGTCGGCGTCGCCGGCGCACCCGGCCAGGAGGACGAGCACCACCACCAAGGTCAAGCTTCTCCGCATCTCAACTCCAGTCTCGTTTGGCCACCAGTTGGGACCTGACGTCCCCAGCCTGTACCGATTCCATACGCCTGGAGAGGCGATTCGGTTCGTCGTCACGGATCTATGGGTCAATGGGACCGGCGAGGCCGTAGGCAATAGCCTCGTCGAGAGTCATGTCGCGACCCTCTTCGAGGGCGATCCGGTCGTCGCCCTCGAGCTCGGACAGCCGATCCAGATCGACCCCCTCCACCGCGTTGATGTCGATGCCGACGATGTCGGCACCCGAGGAACGACGCAACTCGTCCACCGCCCCTATCAGCCGGTAGCCGCGTCGACGATCCTCGAGGCGGAGGGCGACCGCGCCTAGCTGGAAGAGGAGCATGACCGCCCCGGAGATGTCACCGTGACTGGCGAAGAGCCCAAGGGCCTCCTCTAGAGATCGGTACGCCTCCTCGGCCAGTCCGGCCTTGAGCTTCATGAAGCCGGCTTCGTACAACGACCAACCCACCCCGAACTCGTTGCCGGAGCGACGATAGTGCTCGGCGGCCTCGACGAAGAGGACGTATGCCTCCTCGTCGAGGTCGAGGAAGGCTCGGTTGTTCCCCCGGCCCCAGGCGATGTCTCCCAGCCCGTCCTCGTCACCAAGCAGGGCATAAATCGCCTGGGCTTCGGAAAACGCCTCCTCAGCCAGGTCGAAATCGTTGGTGTGATACCCGGCGGCGAGCCCGTAGTTGTAGAGGGAACGGGCAAGATCGCGATCCGAATCGAGACCCCTCTGCACCTCCAGCACCTGGTTGTAGGTGGCGACACACTCCGCCATCAGGCCACGCCACCAAAAAATCCCTCCGAGGGCTTCGAGGGCTCGGGCACGGATGGCCGGATCTCCGCCGGGCATGGCCAGCGCTTCCTCGAGACGCCGCTGCGCCTCGTGGAGGTGGCCCCTGGCCTGCCAGAAGCGCCATGTGCAGGCAGCAAGCTCGAGGACCAGGTCGGTTTCCCCGTGCTCCATGCCCCACTCCAAAGCAGCCCGGATGTTGTCGTGGCTCGCCTGGATCAGGTCGAACCATCTCAAGCGCTCCCCACCGAGCAACTCCGGGGCGGCCCGCCGCATCAGGTCGGTATACACCCGGAGATGGGCGAGGTGGGCCTGGTGTGACTCACCGGTCTCGTCGAGCCGCTCGGCGGCGAACTCCCTGATCACATGGAGCATGCGGAACCAGGTGTCACCCAGCTCGCCCCCACCGAATATCAAGCTGTTGTCGACCAGCCTGCCCAGCCCGTCGATGGGGTCGACCCCGGGGTCCCACTCGGTGAACAAGGCTTCGATCTCCTCGAGGCGGGCCTGGCCGGCGAACACCGAGAGCCGGTTGAGCAGGGTCTTCAAGCCCGGGTCGAGGAGGTCGTAACTCCAGGCGATGGTGCCCTGAATGGTCCTCTGTCGCTCGGGGAGGTCGACCGACCCGGTGCTGCTCAGCATCCGGGTGTCGAGACGTTGCACGATGGCGTCGATGGGGAGCACCCGCAGCCGGGAGGCGACGATTTCGATGGCCAGGGGGAGGCCATCGAGCCTCCCCACCAACTCGGCGACCGCCCCCTTGTTTTCCTCGGTCACCTCGAAGTCGGGACGTACTGCCATAGCTCGTTCGACGAGGAGCTGAACACCGTCGCTTGCCAGCACGGACTCCAGGTCGGAGGCTCCCACGGTGTGCAATGGGGGCACCGGTAACTCCTGCTCCCCGGAGATGCGCAGAGGTGCCCTGGAGGTGACCACCAGCCTGGCCCTGGTAGCGGTGCGCACCATGGATGCGACCACTGTGGCCGCCCCGAGGACATGCTCGAAGTTGTCCAAGACCAGCAACACCTCTAGGGGCCGGATCTGCTCGAGAAGACGCTCCTCGGGTGACTGATCCTTGGCAGATGCGGCCAGGCCCATGGAGTTCAGGATCGCAGAGGGGACCACCTCCTCCTCCGAGACCGGGGACAGGTCGACGAAGTACACGCCGTCGGCGAACCGGTCGCTGACCTCGGCGGCCAGCTGGAGGGCGAGGCGGGTCTTTCCGGTCCCTCCCGGTCCGGTGAGGGTGAGGATGCGCGAGGAGCCGATCAGCCTGACCGCCGACTCCAGTTCCTTCTCGCGTCCCACGAAGCTGGTGAGCTGGGCTGGCAGGTTGTTGGGGATGGCGTCGAGGGTGCGCAGCATGGGGAAGTCATCGGGTAGGCCGGCGATGGAGACCTGAAGGATCGACTCCGGGTCGGAGAGGTCCTTTAGACGGTGTTTTCCCAGGTCCCGCAGGGAGGCCCCGTCGGGAAGCTGTCGTTCCACCAGGATGGCGGTGGTCTCGGAGATGACCACCTGCCCCCCATGAGCCGCCGCGCTGATACGGGCGGCCCGATGAACGTCGAGGCCGATGTAGTCCGAACCGCCGAGGGTTCCCAGGCCGGTGTGCAGGCCCATCCTCACCTTGGCCGGAGCCTGGTGCGGCCACCCTTCGGTAGCGAGCGCAATCTGCGCTCGCACCGCGGCGGAAACCGCGTCCGCAGCCACCTGGAACGCAGCGAAAAACGAGTCACCTTCGCTCTTGACCACCGTGCCGCCGCAGGAGGAGATCGCCTCCCGAATCAGCCGGTCATGGTGTTCGATGACATCGACCCACTTCGGTCCCAGATCCTGAACCATGCGGGTCGAGCCCTCGATGTCGGTGAACAGGAAGGTGACAGTGCCTGTCGGCAGGTCGTGCTCCAGCAGTCGGGCAGTCGTGGACCTACCCCCTCATCCGTGGGTGGGGAATCCCAGGTCGACGCCGCGGTGCACGGGGTCGGCCCAGCGGGAGATGACAACCTTCTGCCGGGTGTAGAAATGCACGCCCTCGGGACCGTAGATGGCATGTGAGCCGAATATCGAGTCCTTCCAGCCCCCAAAGGAGTAGTAGGAGAGCGGCACCGGGATGGGCACGTTGACCCCCACCATCCCCACCTCCACCTCCCGCTGGAACTTGCGAGCAGCACCACCGTCGTTGGTGAACACCGCAGTCCCGTTGCCGTAGGGGTTGGCATTGATCAAGGCGATCGCCTCCTCGAACCGGTCCATTCTCACCGTGGAGAGCACCGGCCCGAAGATCTCGTCGGTGTAGATGCTCATCTCCGGCGTCACCCGGTCGAACAGAGTTGGGCCGAGGAAAAAGCCGTCCTCGTAGCCGTCGACACGGAGGTCGCGGCCGTCGGTGACCAGGTCGGCACCGGCCTCGACGCCGGCCTCGATATACCCCCTCACCTTCTCCAGGTGATCCTTGGTGACCAGCGGGCCCATCTCCACACCGGCCTGGTCGCCAGGCCCGACGGTGAGCTTGTCGATCCGGGCCCTGGTGGCGTCGATCAGGTCGTCGGCGGCATCACCCACCGCCACCACCGCCGAGATGGACATGCATCTCTCGCCCGCCGAGCCGTACCCGGCGGAGACCGCGGCATCGGCGGCAAGGTCGATGTCGGCGTCAGGGAGGACGATCATGTGGTTCTTGGCGCCACCGAGCGCCTGCACCCGCTTCCCATGCCGGGTGCCGGTCTGGTAGATGTGTCGGGCGATCGGAGTGGAACCAACGAACGAGATCGCCGACACCCCGGGGTGAGTGATCACCGCGTCGACTGCCTCCTTGTCCCCGTGGACGACGTTGAACACCCCGTCGGGGAGCCCGGCCTCGGCCAACATCTCAGCCACCATCAGGGATACCGACGGATCCTTTTCTGAAGGCTTGAGCACGAAGGTGTTGCCGCAGGCAATGGCGATTGGGTACATCCACATGGGGACCATCGCAGGAAAGTTGAACGGGGTGATCCCGGCGACCACCCCGAGGGGCTGTCGAATGGTGAAGGTGTCGACGCCACCAGAGACCTGCTCGGAGTAGTCGCCCTTGAGGAGATGCCCGATGTTGCAGGCGAACTCCACGACCTCGAGACCTCGCTGCACCTCCCCCATGGCATCATCGATCGTCTTTCCGTGCTCGGAGGTGAGAGTCTCTGCTATCTCACGGCGTCGGGCGGCGACGATCTCGCGGAAGGAGAACATGATGTTCTGCCGTAGAGCGAGTGACGATTCACGCCACACTTCGAATGCCCGACCAGCCGCGCCGACCGCGGCATCGACGTCGGCGGAAGATCCCAATGCAACCTCGCCGGTCTGTGATCCGGTGGACGGGTTGAACACCGGGCCTGCACGGTCCGACCGACCGGCGGTGAGCGATCCATCGATCCAGTGCTGAATCTGCCTCATCACGCCCAACGGTAGCCAGGTGGCTCAGGGTTGTAGGCGGCCACCTTCCCGATCGGAATCGTCATCGTGGTCGTCGAGGACCGCGCGGTCCCTCTTAGTGCCGGCGTTGGTGTCAAACCGCTCCTCGGCCGAATCGGTCGCCAACCGGGAATCGAAACGCCCCAACCGACGGCGATTCCCCGGACCCGCCATCCGGATCATCGCTCGGCGGCTATGACCTGTTCGATGTCCCAGGACCTGACCCGAGTAACCACGATCCGAAGTCCCACGGAATACATCGAAGCGAACTGCTCCGGGGTCCAACCCAGCCTTTCGATCTCGACGCCGTACTTGGCCATGTAGCCGTCGACCTCATGCGCCGGCCTCAGGCTCTCGTCCACTGCGGCCCTCCCCTCCAGGGTGAGCAGGCCGATGCCGTGACGGTCGGCCCGGAGGACCAGCGAAACCCGGTCGTTTCGGGCCATGGAACGAAGACGTGGGGACGTAGCCCGGTTGTAGACCACCAGGTCCTCCCCGTCTCTGAGGAACCACACAGGTGATGTCTGGGGTTGTCCTTCGTGATTGACCGCGGTGAGGAACCCGATCAAGGCCATGTCGAGCGCCTCGACAACGCCTGTCTTCTGACCGAGCATCCGACGACGGTAGCTGGTGAGGCTGAGATCACTGGCGGGCATCAATTCGGGTCGATGCAGCTCCAGGGCAATCGTGGTTGGGTGGGCTTCGGTAGTAGCCTGCTTCCTGGGCCACACCAGCTTCGGAGGCCAGCGACAAGCTCGCTCAACTGGTGAACAACGGCCCGGTCTCACAACCGGCAGGATCGCCTCCTTCAGCCGCAGCTCGGCTGTCAAGCGCGTCCCAGCACGACGCAGAGCGAGATCGGCCAAGGGACGGCTACACCAACGCTTGGGTCAGGAGACCTCGAATGAGTCCAACGAAATCAGACTTCAGCCATCTTGGGCTGCCGAGACCCCTGGTCGAGGCACTGGCCAAACAGGGTGTTACCTCACCATTCCCGGTGCAGATGATGGCCATACCCGATGCCCTCGCCGGGCGGGACGTCTCCGGCGAAGCACCCACAGGCTCGGGCAAGACCCTCGCCTTCGGCCTCCCCCTCCTCGCCCGAACCGGGAAAGGGACTCGGAATAGACCCCGAGCCCTGGTCCTCGCACCCACCCGAGAGCTGGCCGATCAGATCAACAAGGAACTGGCACCACTTGCCAGTTCGATCGATCGCCAGGTGATCGCGGTCTACGGCGGGGTGGGTTACGGTCCCCAGAAGAACGCCATCCGCCGAGGAGCGGACCTTCTCGTTGCCACACCGGGGCGTCTCGAGGACTTGATGGCTCAGGGCTCGGTGGAGCTCGGAGACGTCGACATCGTGGTGGTCGACGAGGCGGACCGCATGGCAGACATGGGTTTCCTGCCCGCAGTGCGCCGGATCCTCGACCGGACCAGGTCCGACCGCCAGACGCTTCTCTTCTCAGCAACTCTCGACGGTGACGTCGCCGTGCTTGCCCGGAACTACCAGACGGATCCGGTGGTCCACCAGGCTGCTGCCACCAGGCAGACGGTGGGAACCGCTCGTCATCACTTCTGGTTGGTCGAGAACCAAGAGAGGGTGGAGCACACCGCCAGGCTGATCGAGCAGTCCCCGCGCTCGATCGTGTTCACCAGGACCCGTCACCGGGCCGACCGGCTGGCCAAGCAACTCGACCGGCTGGGCATCCGGGCTGTCGCCATCCACGGTGGACGGTCGCAGAGCCAGCGGACAAGGGCCCTCGAGTCCTTCTCCGAGGGTCGGGCGCACGCACTCATCGCCACCGACGTGGCAGCACGCGGGATCCATGTAGATGATGTCTCGTCGGTGATCCACTACGACCTCCCCGCCGACTCGACCGACTACCTCCACCGCTCGGGCCGAACGGCCCGGGCCGGCGCCGATGGCACCGTGGTCACGATGATCACCCGTGACCAGAGGCGGGCGCTGGTCCGCATTCAGCGCGAGCTCGCCCTCACCGGGCCGATCGGCCCTCCTGCCTCTCTATCGCTTGCCCCCGCCGAGCCCAGCCAGCCCCAGGGCATTCGACCAGCGCACCAGCAGGCGGTGAAGAGCGTCTTCGTCAAGAATCTTCCCTGGAAAACGACCGCCACCGATCTCGAGACACTGTTCGCCCGGCACGGCCAGGTGATCCAAAGCCGGATCGTCACCGACGAGCGAGGCCGATCCAAGGGCTTCGGGTTTGTCGACATGGCTGACGATCATGCAAGGAGGGCCATCACCGCGCTCCACGGGACCAGCCTCGGGGGCCGCCCCATGACCGTCCTCCCCGCAAGGGGTCAACCGGCCCGCTGAGCAAGACCGAGGTGCCCTCGCGGTACCCTCGGGGATGAACCCCCCGGGGGAAGGAGCTCCTTGCCGACTGAGCTGATCCTGCTGCTCACCATCGTCACCGCGGCGCTGGTGATGTTCGTCAGCGGGAAGGTGCGAGTCGACCTGGTAGGCCTCCTCGTCTTGGTGACGCTGGCCCTCACCCAGCTGGTCACCACCCAGGAGGCGCTGGCGGGGTTCAGCAGCCCGGCAGTGGTGACCGTGTGGGCCATGTTCATCCTCTCCGCCGGCCTCACCCGCACCGGGCTTGCCCACCGGATCGGTCGGCCCATCCAACGCTTCGCCACTGCCGGCGAGGTGCCCCTGATGGTGGCGATCATGCTCACCGCCAGCCTTCTATCGGCGCTGATCAATACGGTGACCGTGGCGGCCATCCTCCTCCCGGTGGTCATGGAGGTTGCCCGGCGCAGCGGTCGCTCCCCTTCACGCCTGCTCCTCCCCCTGGCGCTGGGTTGTCTGTTGGGTGGCCCGTTCACCGGCATTTCGACACCGCCGAACATCCTGGTCACCGAGGCCCTGGACAACGCCGGGCTCCGCCCGTTCGGACTTTTCGAGTTCACCCCGATAACCGGAGCCATCGTCATCGCCGGCATCGCCTTCGTCGTTGTTGCCGGTAGGCACCTGCTCCCCCGCACGGTCCGCGGGGCAGCGTCCGACGCCTTGGCCGGGTTGGGCAGTTCCTACCTTCTCGAGGAACACCTGTTCACGGTTTGGGTGCCGGCGGGCTCCGCCCTGGTGGGGAAGACCCTCGCCGGAAGCAGGCTGGGCTCGGCGCTGTCCCTCTCGGTGGTGGCGATCCAGCGCCAGGGGAGGCTGGTCCTCGATCCCCGGGCGAATGAGGTGATCCGTGCCGGGGACGGTCTGGTGATACACGGGAGGCCGGAGCACCTCCAGAGAATCGGAGGGAGGGCGCATCTCACCATCGAAGATGCCGAGCCGATCGGTGAGATCGTCGGTGAGAGGCTGCCTCTAGCCGAAGCCACCATAGGAGAGGGCTCGGTCCTGGCGGGCCGGACGGTGAGGGAGAGCGCCCTCCGGGGTGACCATCACGTCCATGTGGTGGCGGTGGGCGACGGCACCGAGCGCAGCGGTCGGAGCGTAAGCCAGCGTCAGTTGGGGGCCGGCGACCGGCTCCTTCTCCGTGGAGAGCGTCAAGCCCTGGAAGCGGTTGAACATGCGGGCCTGGTCGAGGCACTCCACATCCTCGACTTGGACGGTGGCCAGTCCGTGGCCGGTGTCGGGGGACAGCTGATGCCGGTGAGGGTCCCCCAGGGCTCTATGTTGGCCGATGCCACCTTGGCGGAGAGCCGTCTGGCCGGCTTCGGCCTCACCGTGGTTGCCATCCTGCGCGACTCCGGGATGGAGGCGATGCCCTCACCCGATGAGACCGTCATTGCCGGCGACGTGCTCCTACTCGACGGTGCCCCAGAAGACCTGGAGCTTCTCGAGGCCCTCCAGGAGCTGGAGATATCCGAGCAGGCCGACCGGCTCCTCGCCAGACTGGAGTCTCAGCAGATCGGGATCACCGAAGTGCTCCTCTCTCCGCGGTCCACCCTGGTGGGGCGCAGCCTCTCCGAGCTCCTCTTCCGCGACCACTATGGAGTGACCGTCCTCGCCGTCTGGAGTGAAGGTCGGGCCTACCGCAGCGGTCTACAGGAGAGGCCACTCCGCTTTGGCGATGCCCTGTTGGTCTACGGTCACCGTAGGAGCCTGGAAGCGATGGCCAGGGACCCCGACTTCATCGTGCTCGACGAGACGGCCGCCCGGGTCCCCCGGCTGGAGAAGGCCCGAACCGCCGGCCTAATCATGGTGGCAGTGCTCGTGGCCGCCCTCAGCGGTCAGGTCCCCATCGCCATCGCTGCGCTGGGTGGAGCGGCGCTGATGGTGGCCACGGGGTGCATCAACATGGAAGAGGCCTATCGCGGGATCGAGTGGCGGGTGGTTTTCCTTGTCGCCTGCATGCTGCCACTCGGAAACGCCATCGAGCACACCGGAGCCGCTCAGATCGGCGCCGAAGCGCTGCTCGGGGTCATTGGGGACATGAGCCCGCGTTGGGTCGTCGCCGGCGTCTTCGCTGCCACCGTGATCTGCGCCCAGGTGATCCATCCCGCCGCCCTGGTGGTGATCATCGCCCCGATCGCCCTGAGTATCTCGGACACAGTGGGCATTTCGCCACACCTGCTGATGATGACCGTGGCCATATCAGCCTCCTCGACCTTCGCCAGCCCGATCTCCCATCCGGCGCCGATGCTGGTCATGGGACCCGGGGGGTATCGCTACTCCGACTACCTGAAGATCGGGGCGCCGATCACCTTGGTGGCCATGGCGGTCTCGGTGGGGCTGCTCCCGGTCCTGTTCCCACCCTGACTCGTAAGTTGGAACACTCCGGGACCCTGATCGGTGGCCTCATATAGCTGCGGCGGGGACTCAGCGGGGGGATATGTCGGCCACCACCGCCAGGTGGTCGGATGCCAGGCTCTGGATCACCCCGACATCGATGGTCTCCAGGTCGGGAGTGTGGAAGATGTAGTCGATCCGGTGCTGCGGGTCGTCCGCCGGCGAGGTCAGACCCTGGCCAACACCGGCCCCGGCCCAGGCGTCCAGCCAGCCGGCGGCGAGCAGCCCCTCGATCTGGGCCCAGCCGGGGCGAGCGTTGAAGTCGCCGACGAGTATGGCGGGCTGCACCCCACCCCACTCGGTGAGGATCACCTCGATCTGCTCGCGGTGCACCGGGTAGAGATCGCCCTCGGGGTCGAGATCGTGCGTTGCTCGATCGTTTACGTGCTGTAAGTGGGTGGAAACGAACAGGACACGGAGGTCGCCAATTTCGATGGCGGTACCCAGATAGCCGCGACGCAGGGGGGTCCCCACCTGGGGCAGGTAGGTGCGTTGCACTTCGACGATGGGAAAACGGCTCAGCACGGCATTACCGAAGGTGGGATCGGTGGTGCCGAAGTAGGCGACGTGCTCGAAGCCAAGCCTCGTCTGGAGGAGGGTCAGCTGATCGGCCACCCCGGAGATGAGCTGGCCCCGGGACAGCTCCTGGAGCCCGACAACCGTCGCCCTGGAGTCCTCGATCACCCCGGCCAGCGTCTCGAGGTCGAGAGCCCCGGCCACGCTGAAGCCCGAGTGGATGTTGTAGGTCATGACCCTTATCGGCTCGGTGGTGTCGGGCGGGTCGAGAGACCGGTTGTGGATGAACAGCCCGATCAGGGGGAGGATGGAGGCCACGGCGGCAAAAGCCCAGGTCTGGGGGGTCACCCCGGGCCGGGTGGCGCCCGTGGAGAGCACCCCGCCCAGTGCGATCAGGCCGAGGAGGACAACCGCGCCGACCCGGGCCGAAGTCTGGTCGAACCCGAGACTCAGGTCGAGTGGCACGTAATAGGCAAGGCCGAGGACCACCAGGAGGGTCATGCCGATCACCAGATAAGTCGCCGACGAAGCAACGCTCCCCTCGTAGACGTCGGGGACCAGGGATGCCCACACCAGGCCGGCGGCGGGCACCGCCAACACGGCCAGCACATTGAAGGCGGTCCCCGGGCCTTCGGCGAGGAGCAGGGTGGTGATGAGAACCACCGCGGCCAACAGGGTTGCCACCCGACGGCGTTCGAAGCGGGCCACCAGCAACAGGGCGAGGACGTTGAGTAGGGCTATACGCAGCTGGCTCTGGGGACCCCCCATGCCGCCCACCTCGGAGACCCACCCCTGGCTCTGGAGGACGAGGAACTGGAAGAAGAGGAACGGCCCGATCCCGATGAGCAGCCAGCCCGGCCCCCAGGGAACCCCGTGACGCTCCATGGTTGGGCAGGCCCAGAGCGTGTAGAGGGTGGCGACTCCCAGCCCGATGACCGCGGCGATCGCCCCGGCACCGGCCTGATAGGCGAGGTCGAGGCTGAGGCCCATCCCCCGGATGGCGGTGTCGATGGCCAGCCCGAGGAGCACGCCCCCGACGACGGTCGACCGTCCCATGGCGAGCAGCAGTGGGAGCAATCCCACGAACCCGGCCACCGACGCCGCCGAGGCCCACAGGTCGACCGCGGGATCGTTGGAGATCTGATTGACCACCCGCCCCAGCACCAGGACCCACACCCCGGTCCAAATTGCCCCCCGGACCGTGAGCCAGCGAGACAGCGCGGGGAACAGTGTTCCGATCAGGAACGGCGCCAAAGCGATCGGGATCAGGTCGATGACCCCGATGCCGACCGTGTCCCGGAGATACCAGGCCATGGACCCGAAGAGGAAGCGAATCGATTGGGCACCGAGGACGAATACCAGCGCCCCGAGGAGAATCCTCAGCGAACGGTGGGACTCTGCCGCGTCGAACACCACCAGGACGGTAATCGCAGTGGCGGCCCGCCCTGGGCGTCACCGGCGGTCGACGGGTGGCGCCCCCTACCGGTCTGGCACAACCTCCTACCGCAACCGAGTCCGCATGCTCGACGGGGCCGGTGACCGCATTCTCTTCCTTGCGCCTGGTGCGTACCTCTTACCTCGACTTTCGAAGGGCCAAGCACTGGGTGCCAGGTACGCACTCACGAGGTGAAGTCTCCTAGGTGAGGGCCTCCTCGCGCTCTTCCCGGGGACGGCGGGCGACGAAGTACTTGGCCTGAGGGTGGTGGCAGATGATCGCCGAGGTGGTCTGCTCGGGCTGATACTGGTATCCCGTCTCCTGTCCAACCTCGATTCCGAGGCGACCGGCGTCGAGTATCTCGGCCACGGTCTGGTTGTCCTCCAGGTCGGGACATGCCGGATAACCCCAGGAGTATCGGCCTCCACGGTACTTCTGGCGAAAGAGGCCGATCAGCGTGGGGCCGTCCTCGTCGACGAATCCCCACTCGGTCCTCACCCGGTGATGCCAGTACTCGGCGAGGGCTTCGGCCATCTCCACGCCCAGACCGTGAAGCAGCAGATAGTCCTGATAGCGGTCCTGGTCGAAGAGCTCCTTGGTCCGCTCGGAGACCCGCGCCCCCATGGTGACGATGTGGAAGGCGGCGTAGTCGATCTCCCCCGACTCGATGGGCCGGAAGAAGTCGGCGATGCACAGGTAGGGGTCCTCGGGCTGTCGAGGGAAGGAGAACCTGGCCAGCTGCTCGTTGCGCGACCGGTCCTCCCACACCACCAACTCGTCGCCGTCCCCATTGGCCGGGAAGTACCCGTACACCACCTGGGGGACCAGGAGCTCGTCGGCCCGCGCTCGGGCAAGCTGGTCAGTGAGGAGATGTCCCAGCCGCGCCTTGAAGTCGGAGTCGCTCTCCCCGGCCTCGGGCCGGAACTGCCATTGGTTGCGGAACAGCGCGGTCAGGTTGAGGAAGGGAACGATGTCGTCGAGGGCGATGCCCTTGGCCACCCGCGAGCCGACGAACGGCGGGTCGAAAACCTTGTTGTCGGTGGCCACCGACGGCGCCCTCCGCGGGGTCCCGGGGGACTCGACCTTGTGGAAACGGGAGGCACGCGGCGCAACGGGAGGCGGCGGTGCCTCGCCGGCCGCGATGCGGGCCATGGCGTCGAGCCCGGCGAAGGCGTCCTTCCCGTAGTAGAGCGGGCCCCTGTAACGGCTGCGAAGGTCGGCTTCCACGTAGTTGCGGGTGAGTGCCGCCCCACCGAGCAGGACCGGGACCTCGCCGAGACCCCGACGTTCCAGCTCCTCGAGGTTGTCCCGCATGATCAGGGTGCTCTTCACCAGGAGTCCGCTCATCCCGATGGCGTCGGCCCCATTTTCCTCGAAGGCCTTGATCATCTCGCTGATTCCCACTTTGATCCCCAGGTTGTGGACCTGGTAGCCGTTGTTGCGCAGGATGATGTCCACCAAGTTCTTCCCGATGTCATGTACGTCGCCCGATACCGTTGCCAGCACCACCGAGCCGCGGCTCCGGGTGTCGGCCTTCTCCATGTGGGGCTCGAGATGTGACACCGCCTTTTTCATGGTCTCTGCCGACTTGAGCACGAAGGGGAGCTGCATCTCTCCGCTGGCGAACAACTCGCCCACGGTCTTCATACCGTCTAGGAGATGGTCGTTGATGATGTCGAGTGGACCGATGCCATCGCCCAGGGCGATGTCCAGGTCGGCGACGATGTTCTTCTGATCGCCGGCGACGATGCGACGGGCGAGACGCTGACCGACGTCGAGGCCTTCGTAGTGATCAACCGAGTCGTCCTCGTCGTTGACATCGGCGAACAGCTCGATGACCCTCTCCAGGGGGTCGTACCCGTCGGCTCGTCGGTCATAGATCAGGTCGAGGCATGCCTGGCGCTGATCGGGGTCGACCCGGTTCAGCGATTCGATCTTGCCCGCATGGACTATCGCTGCGTCGAGGCCGGCCTCCACGGCCTCGTGGAGGAATACCGAGTTGAGCACCTTCCGCGCCGGCTGGCTCAGCCCGAAGGAGATATTGGACACCCCGAGGACGGTGCGTGCCCCGGGGATCTCTGTCTTGATCCGGCGGATGGCCTCCAGCGTTTCCATGGCGTCCCCGCGGAGGTCCTCACCACCGGTGGACAAGGGGAAGGTGAGGGCGTCGAAGATCAAATCCTCGGCCGATAGGCCGTAACGGTCGACGGCCAGCCGATGGATGCGATGGGCCACCCGCAACTTCCAGTCGACGGTGCGGGCCTGACCCTCCTCGTCGATGAGCAGGCAGATCACCGCGGCGCCGTGCTGGCCGGCGAGACGAAGCACCCGGTCGAGCCGTGACCCTTCGTCCTCCCCGTCCTCGAGGTTGGCGCTGTTGAGGATGCTCCGGCCCCCAAGTCGCTCCAGGGCGGCCTCCATAACCTCCGGCTCGGTTGAGTCGACCACCACCGGCACGGCGACATCGGTGGCGAAGGCCGCGGCCAGCCGGGACATGTCGCTGACACCATCCCGGCCGACGTAATCGACGCACAGGTCGACCATGTGAGCGCCCTCCTGGATCTGACTCTGGCCTATGGAGACACAACTTTCGATGTCTTCGGCGAGGAGTGCGTCGCGGAAGGCACGCGATCCATTTGTGTTGGCCCGCTCTCCGATCATCAGGAACGATGTGTCCTGGTCGAAGGGCACCTGCGAGTAGATCGAAGCCGCCGCAGGCACCGATTGGGGCACCCTCATCCGGGCGGAGACCGGACGGACCTTGTCCACCACCGCAGACAGGTGCTCCGGGGTGGTCCCACAACATCCTCCGACCACGCCCACCCCCAACTCTCCGACGAACTCGGCTAGGTGGTCGGCAAGGTCGGCCGGGCGTAGGTCGTAGGCCATCTCCCCGTCGACCACCTTGGGGAGGCCGGCGTTGGGGATGGCCGACACCGGCATGGTGGCGTGGGTGACCAGATGGCGAAGCGGTTCCCACATCTCGGTGGGCCCGGTGGCGCAATTGAGCCCGACCACATCGGGGCCTACCGCCGCCAACGAGGTGAGAGCCGCACCGATCTCGGTGCCGGCCAGCATCCGACCGGTGAGCTCGATGGTCACCTGGACCTGGATGGGGACCTCGCTGCCCGAGGCTCTCATCGCCCTGCGGGCTCCTTCGATGCCCGCCTTGGCCCCGAGCAGGTCGAACTGTGTCTCGATGATGAGAAGGTCCGATCCTCCATCGATCAAACCGGTGGCCTGCTCCCGGTAGGCGTCGACCAGCTCCCGATAGGTGACCTGACCGAGGGTGGCGAACTTGGTGCCCGGTCCCATCGACCCGGCGACGAACCGGGGGCGCCCGTCGGCAGCGACGAACCTGTCCACTTCGGCCCGGGCCACCGAGGCCGCCGCCGCCGAGATCTCGTAGGCGCGGTCGGGGATCCCGTATTCGGCGAGGGGGATGGCGAAGGCGCCGAAGCTGTTGGTCTCCACGACATCCACTCCCACCTCGAGGAAGGAACGGTGGAGCTCGGCGATCACGTCGGGCCGGGTCACGCTGAGCAGGTCGACACACCCCTCGAACTGGGGACCGCCGAAGTCGTCGAGGTCCAGGTTGCGTCTCTGCAGGTTGGTGCCGGTGGCGCCATCGAAGATGACCACGCCAGAGGTGACGGCGTCGAGGTATCCGCTCATCTCCGGCTCCGGATAGGGGCCTGGTGGCCCATGGCTCGCTCCTTTTGTCTCTTGCGAAACGCTTCAGAGAGAACCTCGGGCCGGAGCCCTGGGTAACTCATCGTCCAGGCATTGGCACCGTGCTTTCGTCGGTTGCCGCGGCGTCGTCGGGCCTGTTCCCTCGGCCGCTCTTGATGAGCGTTTCTACCCCCGAGATTATCGGCGATCCCCCGCCTTAATCAAGAAAGCGTTCGTACCTCGCTACAGGGCTTGCCTGACGATTTCGCGGAGCAGATCCAACCGGACCGAGCCGGTGGCGAGGACAGTGGAATGGAAGTCCCTCATGTCGAAGGCATCACCGAGGCGCGCCCGGGTCTCCTCCCTGATCGACAGGATCTCCCTTTCGCCCAGCTTGTAGCAAATGGCTTGGCCCGGCCAGCCCAGATAGCGGAGGACCTCGGCCTCGGCCTCGGAAGGGCTCTGCATCCCATAGTGCTCCATGAAGGCGACCGCCTGACCAAATCCCCACCGCTGACCGCCCGCAACAGCCGAAACCTCGGGTATCGGCAGCTCCAAATGCAGCCCGATGTCGGTCACCACCCTGGCTGCCCGGTACATCTGCTTGGCCAGCATGCCGAAGTATTGGGCTGGGTCCTCCAGGTACCCCAGCTCCCCCATCAGCACCTCGGCGTACATCCCCCAACCCTCGATGTACCCGGTGCACCGCACCAGGAGCCTCTGTGCCCGACTGAGGCGGTCGGCGAGCATGCTGGCCGTCGCCAGTTGAAGGTGGTGGCCGGGGAATCCCTCGTGATAAGCCGTGGAACGGTGCTGATAGAGGGGGAACACCTCTTGGTCACCGATGGCGTACCAGACTCCGCCAGGGCGGCTCAGGTCCTCGGACGGAGCTACGTAGTAGACGCCGAGGGCACCTCCTGGTGGGGCGATCTGCACGGTGAGCTCCCGGATCTCCTCAGGCACGTCGAAATGAACCCCGGCCAGGTCGTCCACCGCCTGTTCGAGTACCTCCCGTGCGAATTCCAACAGCTCTTCGGGCGATGCCGCCTGGCCGCCCGGATCGTTGTCGAGGTACTGGCGCACCTCCTGCCAAGATGCCCCGGGGACGATCCGTTGCCCCACCCCCTCCATCTCCTCGATGAGCCGATCGAGCTCCTCCCATCCCCACTCGTAGGCATGGTGGGGGTCCACGTCCAGCCCGACCTGGTGGCCGGCCAGCCGGCGATACACCTCCGGGCCGACTCCGTCTGCTTCCACCGCGTAGGGGAGATATTTTTCGAGCAACCAGTCGGAGAACCGGGAGGAGGCTTCCTTGGCGATGACCATCGCCCGATCGAGCCGGCCGCGGTCAACGCCGTCGGCAACCTTCGATATCACATCTTGGAATGCGGAGTCCTCACCTGCGAGATGTCGTGCCTGCTCAGCCACCGCTTCGACCTGGCGTCGGGCCACCA
>CAZNDH010000027.1:0-24207 GCA_964571765.1 uncultured Acidimicrobiaceae bacterium | reverse complement strand
GCGGCAGCCATGACGGTGCGGTGACCGCGGTGTACAACGGTGATGCCGACTTCGGCGCCTCTTTCGACGACGCCCGTCGGAACATCAGGGAGACCCACCCTGACGTCGGCTCGAAGGTGATCGTGTTCAACATCTCACGGCCGATCCCCAATGATGTGATCGCCATCAATTCGGAGATCCCCGAGAGCTTGAAGGACGCCATCTTCCAGGCGTTGGACGACTTCATCGCCACCGATGTGGGCTTGGCCCTCATGGACGAGATCTACTCCTGGACCGGGCTGGTGCGGGCTGGCCCCCAGACCGAGCAAGGCATGGACATCATCCGTGAGGCGGCCGAGGACGCCGGGATCCTGGACTGACCTCCAGTCATTGATGTTGGGGCCGCCTTCTCGGCGGCCCCAACGTCAACTCGTCCCGGCCAATCGAGGTTTTCAATGATCGAGTTCAACAACGTCGACGTCACCTACCCGGGTGGACTGAAAGCCCTCAAGGACGTGAGCGTCACCATCGACGACGGCGAGCTCGTGGTGATCGTTGGGCTCTCCGGGGCCGGGAAGTCGACCTTCCTCCGGGCGATCAACGGATTCGTCCCCATCACCGCGGGCTCGGTGAAGGTGGACGGCGTAGAAGTCCGCGGGGCAACCGGACGGACGCTACGGAGGCTGCGTTCCGACATCGGGATGATCTACCAGACGTTCAACCTGGTCAACCGGACCACGGTGATGAACAACGTCCTCATGGGGAGGCTGGCGACCGTCGGCTTCACCCGGGCCATGCTGGGGTTGTGGCCCGCCGCCGACAAGGAGATCGCCCTCCAGGCCTTGGAGAGGGTCGAGGTGGTGGAGAAGGCTTATGTCAGGGCCAGCGCCCTGTCCGGCGGCCAGCAGCAACGTATTGGCATCGCCCGGGCCCTGGCCCAGGAGCCCAAGGTGCTTCTGGCCGACGAGCCGGTAGCCTCCCTCGACCCGGTGACCTCCCACACGGTGATGCGCGACCTGCGTCGGATCAACCGCGACCTGGGGATCACCACCATCATCAACCTCCACTTCCTCGACCTGGCGAGGAACTATGGGAAGCGTCTCATCGGCCTGCGCGCCGGGGAGCTGGTCTACGACGGTGACATTGCCGATGTCGATGAGCAGACCTTCCGCGGCATCTACGGCCGATCGGTAACCCCCGACGATCTCCTCGAGGGCGCCGATCTGTGACCACGCTGGACAGCACACCAGTTCAGCAACGTCCTCCGGCTCCTCGCCGTTTGGTGACCCTGGCCATCCCGCTTGTCGCCGCGGTCGTCGGCTTCGTCGTCGGCGGAGCCCTCGCCGGTCCTCTCCAAGGGGCGCTGTGGGGCCTGATCGCCACTGCGACCACGCTGGCCGGGCTCAGACTGGCCAGGGTCGAGACAAGTCCCACGGACCAGGCAATCCTCGCCGCGGGACTCGTTATCTCGGCTCTCCTGGTGGTTCGAGTCTTCCCTGGACCACCTCAGACTCTCGACGTCCTGCTCTCACTCAAATTCGCCGGCGCCTGGGTGCCCGCTGGTGTAGCCGCCGGGATGGTGGCGGCGCGGAGGGGGGTGAGTCCGGCAGCGGTGTTCACCTCCTCGATCGCCTGGGTGATTGCCGGAGCTCTCGGCCTACCGATGACCCAGGCATTGGGAGTGCTCACTCCGATCGACACACTGCGACGCGGGGTCGAGCCGGTATTCGGTGCCGGCGACTACATGACCGTCGGTCTCATCGTGGGAACCCTGGGGGCAGCCGCCCTGATCGCGGTTCTCACCCGAATGCCCGGTCTGGTGACTGCCGCTTCTGTACTGGTGTTCACCCTGTTCGCCGCAGCGGTGGTCGGCTTCAGCCTCCCCGGCTTGTTGACGGCGCTATCCGGGGTTCCCGGGCTTCCCAACATCTGGCCACCCAACTTCGCCTGGGCGATCGGCGAAGGCAACTGGTGGTGGCTGCCCTCGTGGGAGTTCGGTGATCCGTTCCTCCCCAACCCCCTGATAGAGACGATCCGGATCGCCATCAGCGCCACCGTGTTCGGGTGCTTCATCGCTCTCCCCATCGCTTTCATGGCCTCCACCCTCACCGCCCCCAACCGAGTCACCTATCTCCTCAACAAGGGCTTCCTCAACTTCATCCGCACCATTCCCGACCTGTTCTGGGCGATGATCTTCGTCGCTTCGATCGGCTTCGGCCCCTTCGCCGGAGCCCTGGCCCTGACGATCTTCTCCCTGTCCATAATGGGCAAGCTCTTGTCGGAGACCGTCGACGCCGCCGAGCCTGGTCCCCTGGAGGCAGCCAAGGCTGCCGGTGGAAGCCACTTCCCGGCGGTGCGCAGCGCTGTCCTCCCCCAGGTCCTGCCCAACTACATCGCGCTCCTCCTGTACATCTTCGAACTCAACATCCGAGCATCGGCTGTTCTCGGCATCGTCGGTGCGGGTGGAGTAGGTCGAGTCATCGAGGCCCAGAGGATCGGCTTCCGCTTCGATCGAATACTGGCGGTCCTGATCCCCATCCTGGCCATCGTGCTCGTGGTGGAGCAGGTGGGCAACTGGGTCAGGGCGAGGTTGGTATGACCCTGGACACGATCCCCGAACAGGTGATCAGCCGTCCTCGCGAGCCGCTGACGCCGAGAGTCCTCCGCTGGGTAGCCCTGATCGCCGTCCTCGGCCCGCTGATCTGGTCACTTGGAGGGCTCAACCTGTCCTGGGACCGGATTCTGGGAGCGCCGTCCGATATCTGGACGATCATCCGCCGCCTGTTCCCACCCGACCTGAGCCCGGAGACACTGCAGCGGGCCATGCCCAAGGTGATGGAGTCGCTGTTCATCGCCTGGATCGGCACCATGATCGCCGCTGCCATCTCCCTCCCCCTCTCCTTGATGGCGGCGAGGAACACCGGCGGGCCAGTGGGCAGCGGAATCGTCAAGCCGATCCTCAGCGTGATCCGCACCGTCCCCGAATTGGTGCTGGCCATGTTCCTCATCCCGGTCACCGGTCTCGGACCCTGGACCGGCACCGTCGCCATCGGGCTCCACTCCGTGGGCACTCTGGGCAAGCTGTCCTCGGAGGTGGTCGAAGGGATCGAGCGGGGACCCCTCGAGGCCATCGCCGGAGTCGGGGGGGGGCGGCTCGCCCGGCTCCGCTTCGGGGTGCTGCCCCAGATCATGCCCACCATCACTGCCTATTGGCTATACCGCTTCGAGATCAACATCAGGGCCTCGGCGGTGATCGGCCTGGTCGGTGCCGGTGGCATCGGATTGGAACTCCGAGAGCAGCTCCTGTTCCGAAACTACGCGCGGGTGGGCACCATCCTCCTTCTCACCATCGCCGTCGTACTGGTGATCGACGCCATATCAGCGCGGCTGCGGAGGCGCATCATCACCGGGCTGCGCGAGCCGGGTCCGGTCGCGGTCTTCCTCGCCTCGGGCCCGGTGAAGAGAGCGGCCATGGTGCTCGGCACCCTGCTCGCCGTTGGGGCGGTCGCCTTCATCCTCGTCCAGCTGCAAGCGCCTGCCTAGACGACATGGGCGCCATGCTCCGTAGGGCACGAGAGGAGCGGGAGCATCTCGAGCACCAACTACTCGCTCCGGCGGCGACCAAGGCCGACATGTCGAGGGGGCGAGAGCACGACGAGGAGCCCGATGAGTTCCGCACCGCCTTCGAACGGGACCGCGACCGGGTCATCCACAGCAAGGCCTTCCGCAGGCTGAAGCACAAGACCCAGGTGTTCCTCAACCCCGACGGAGACCACTTCGTCACCCGGATGACCCACACCATCCATGTCAACCAGGTGGGCCGGGCCATGGCCAGGGCGCTGGGCCTCAACGAGGACCTCACCGAGGCGATATGCCTGGCCCATGACGTCGGCCACTCCCCCTTCGGCCATACCGGGGAAGAGGCCCTCACCCCGCTGGTAGAGGGCGAGTGGCTCCACTCGGCCCACGGGGTCCGAACCCTGTCCCTCCTCGAACCGCTCAACCTGAGCCACGAGGTCCTCGACGGGGTGCGGGCCCACTCGTGGAGGATCGATCCCCCGCCGAAAACCCCCGAAGGCTGGCTGTGCCGCTACGCCGACCGAATTGCCTACCTGACCCACGACGTGTCCGACGCCCTGCGGGCCGGGGTCATCGAATACCACGACCTGCCGGTGACCGCCCTGACCACCTTCGGAGCCACCGCCAGGGAGTGGATCGCGTCGATGGTGACCTCGGTGATCGAGACCACTCATGAGACCGGCCGGGTCTCGATGCGTGACGGGGAGTTGGAGGTGATGGGGGCCCTGCGGGAGTTCATGTTCGAGCGGGTCTACCTTCGACCAGAGTCGGAGGCCCAGAAGGAGAAGGCCATCCTGGTGATCCAGGACCTGGTGCACTACTACTCCGAGCACTCCGAACAGGTACCCGACTCCTACACCGTGCCTGGCGCCGAGCCGCTGACCAGGGCGATCGACTACGTGGCGGGCATGACCGATCGCTTCGCCCTCCGCATCCACGACCGCATATACCGGCCGACACTCCTGGACTGAGGTCGTTTCGCTCCGTCCCTTGTAACGGATCTGGTCGTGCCTGCGCCGACGGGGCGGTCCCCCCCGGCATCGCAGGGGGAAAGGGCCTCTACCCTGATGGGCTCGTGCTCTCGCTCCACGATCTTCACAAGTCATACGGTGACGTGGTCGCCCTGGACGGATGTACCTTTTCGGTGGCCCGGGGGACCATGCTCGGCTTCCTCGGACCGAATGGTGCGGGGAAGACCACCGCGATGCGCACCGTCTTCGGTCTGGTCCGACCGGAATCGGGCTCGGTGACCTGGGACGGACGACCCGTCGACGAAGCCCGGGCGGCGCGCTTCGGGTACATGCCGGAACAACGCGGCCTCTACCCCAAGATGAAGACCCACGACCAGCTGGTCTACATCGGTCGGCTCCACGGGATGACCCGGTCGGAGGCATCGGAGCGGGCCTCCTATTGGCTCGATCGATTCGCCCTCGCCGAGCGGGAGGGCGATGCCGTGGAAACCCTCTCTCATGGGAACCAGCAGCGAGTCCAACTGGCGGCCGCCCTGGTCCATGAGCCCGAGCTCCTGATGCTCGACGAGCCCTTCAGCGGGCTCGACCCGCTGGCGGTGGACACCATGTCGGACATCCTCAGAGAGCAGGCCTCGTCGGGCAAGGCAGTGGTCTTCAGCTCCCATCAACTCGACCTGGTCGAAGACCTGTGTGAGGAGGTGGCCATCATCCACCAGGGCAGGATCGTCGTAGAAGGGGACGTCAGGCAGCTCAAGGAGGCTTCGCCGATGCGTCACCTCGAGGTCGACTTCGATGACGACATCGGCCGACTGGTCTCCACCCTCGAGCAGGTGCACGAGGTCAGGTCGAATGGATCCATCCACCGGCTGATCGTCGATGCCGGCACGGACATCCGGGGATTGGTGACCCGGGCCCAGGAGACCGGCCACCTCCGCTACTTCTCCTACACCACCCCTTCCCTCACCGAGCTCTTTCGGGAGGCGGTGCGATGAGAGGTCTGGGGATGGTCGCCCTGCGTGAGATCAGGGAGCGGGCCCGATCAAAGGCGTTCATCGCCACCACGGCGATCACACTGCTCATCGTGGCCGGGATCATCCTGGTCCCTACCCTGTTCGGCGGGGGTGCAGACGAGCACGTGGTGGGACTGGTAGGTGAAGGGAATGAGAGGATCGTCGTCGCCGCTGAGCGTCTGGCCACCGCCTCCGACGAGCCGGGAGACGAGCCGTCTGTGGTATTCACCACGGTGGGGTTCTCCGCCCGGTCCGATGCGGAGCTCGCTCTCCGCCAGGGCGAGGTCGACGCGGTGTTGGTCGACGGTGACGAAGTGATAGTCGAGACCGTTGGCTTCACCGGATCCTCAGTGCTATCGCTCCTGCAGCAGGGCGCCGGGGCAGTGAGGCTAGAGCAGGTGCTCGAAGAGCATGGCGAGAGTGCCGCAGTAGTCATCGAGGTGATGACCTCAGTCCCCCTGACAGCATCGACTCTCGGAGGCGCCGCCCCGGGGGACGGCTCACGGTACATAGTGGCCTATGCCGGTCTGATCCTCCTCTATGTGGCGGTCCTCCTCTACGGGACTTGGATCCTCACCGGGGTGACCGAGGAGAAGTCGAGCAGGGTGGTCGAGGTTCTCCTCGCCGCAGTCCGGCCGTGGCAGCTGCTCGGGGGCAAGATCGTCGGCATCGGAGCGTTGGGGATCTCCCAGTTCGTGGTGACCATCGCCTTCGCCCTGATCGCCCTACGCCTCTCGGGGATCGAGTTCCCCGACCTGGATCCGGTGATCCTGGCCAACCTCATCGTGTGGTTCGTGCTCGGATTTCTCATCTTCGCCGTCATGTTCGGAGCTGCCGGCGCGATGGCCTCCCGGGTAGAGGATGCCCAGAATGTGGCATTCCCCATGTCGGCGGTGGCAGTAGTGGGGTTCTTCGTCTCGATGACCGCACTGGACAGCCCGGCCGGTGCTCCGGCTGTCATCGGTACCTTCCTCCCTATCACCGCCCCCTTCGTAGTGCCGGTGAGGGTGGCGTTGGACGCCATCCCCGCTTGGCAGTACCTCGTGTCCCTGGTCGTCGCCCTGGCCTCTGTGATCCTCCTGGTCTTCGCCGCGGGGAGGATCTACTCCGGAGCCCTCCTCCGCTACGGAGGGAAGGTCAAGTGGCGGGAAGCCTGGCGGGGAGCGGCCGAATAGCCTGATCAAAGTGGGCTACCAGCATCTCGACATCGTGCAGGACGGGGCGGTGGGCACCCTATGGCTGAACCGGCCCGACAAGCTCAATGCCCTCTCCGCCGACATGTGGGAGGACATCCCCAAGGCGGTCGCCCAACTCGAAGCGGAACCGTCGGTGAGGGTGATCGTCGTCGCCGGCCGGGGTGAGGCGTTCACCGCCGGGATCGACATCTCGATGCTCGCCGGACTCTCCCCCTCAGGCCCGTCGCCGGCAGCCAACGCCCGGACGGTTTACCAATCGGTCCGCCGACTCCAGGGCACCTTCGACAGTCTCGCCGACACTTCCAAGCCGGTGATCGCCGCCATCCACGGGTGGTGCCTCGGAGCCGGGATGAGCCTGATCTCGGCATGTGACCTCCGGCTGGCAGCAGCCGACGCGGTGTTCTCGCTACGCGAGACCAGGATGGGGTTGGTTGCCGACGTCGGTGCTCTACAGAGGTTGCCGTCGTCGATCGGCGCGGCGGCCACAGCCGAGATGGCCCTGACCGGCGACGACTTCCCGGCGAGCTGGGCATCTGATCGCGGCTTGGTCTCGGAGGTGCTCGCCGACCGGGATCGATTGCTGGAGGCGGCCGGCACCCTGGCCGCCAGGATCGCCGCCAACTCTCCGCTGGTGACCACCGGGATCAAGAAGGTCCTCCAGGCTTCCCTGGGGCGACCGGTCGAAGAGGGTCTCGATTTCGTCGCCCGCTGGAACTCGGCCAATTTGCTGTCCAACGACCTCACCGAGGCCATCACCGCCTTCATCGAAAGGCGCCCTCCCAGATTCACCGGGGACTGATTCGGAACAGAACCGGGACTTATGGGCATCAAAGCGAGGACTTTCGCCCCTCGTGAAAACATTCACAAACGACGATGCTCGTCCCAATGGCAAGTCGCCATAGAGGAAATCGGAGGTCTTTCCAATGTCCGTAACCATCGAAAGGGAGCGTCTCGCACAGGATGCTGCCCCCCTCAAGAAGAGCATGACCCTGCTGTTCGCTGGAATCTTGGCCCTGGCCGTGGGTTTCGGATCGATCGCAGGCGGCATCTTCGGCGTCTGGTACACCTGGGGTCAGGCCGTCGTCCAGGACGTCACCACACCGAGCGATGCGGTGATCCCTGAGGCGCCGGTTCGCGGCCCCTTCACCATGTGGGCCCAGGCCGACATCATCACCTTCCATCAGCTCGACAGGACCGAGGGCCTGTACTACGCCCAGATGCCCCGTTTGATCCCCCAGGTCGACGAGAGCGGCACTCCCGTTCTCGACGCCAACGGTGAGGCAGTGATGGTCCCCAACCAGGCGAGAGCCTCCTGGTTCGATGCAACCACCCTGACCACCGCCCTGAGCCTGGGAATCGTCTCCTACGCCCTGTCCGCATTCGCAATCGTTGTCGGACTGACCTTGGCCTTCGCCGGGTATGTGTTCCTCCACATCCGGAAGAGGGCCGTGCTGCTCTGAGGAGCCAGCACTCGAGAAGGAGGAGGGCCCGCAAGGGCCCTCTTCCTTCGTCCTGGTCCGGTCGGTTCGACAAACCGGCAGCCTGATCGGCCACAATCGCGGCCATGTCCGACTTCGACGCCACCGTGGTTGGCGCCGGGCCCAATGGTCTGGCCGCGGCGGTGGAGTTGGCCCGGTCGGGTCGAAGGGTCCTGGTGGTGGAGAGCTCGGACCGGATTGGTGGAGGGGCACGGACCGAGGAGGTCACCCTCCCCGGCTTCAGACACGATATCTGCTCGGCTATTCACCCCTCCGGGCTGGCATCGGCGTTCTTTGCCGAGATCGGCCTTGAGGTCGACTGGGTCCAGCCCCCGATCCCATTCAGTCATCCTCTCGACGGCAGCAGGGCGATCGCCTTGCATCGCTCGGTGGCAGAGACCGCCGCCGGGCTGGGTGAGGACCGAACCCGCTATCAGAGGATGGTCGCGCCCCTGGCCGACTCCCTCTCCGAACTGATCGAAGTCGTGTTCAGTCCCTTCACCCTCAACCCGCCGCACAAACTGCGGTTCGCCCGGCTGGCCTTTCTCGGTGGACTTCCGGCGTCGTTTGTGGCTAGGAGATTTTCCACGGAAGAAGGACGCGCCCTGTTCGCCGGTATGGCGGCGCACTCCATCGCCCCGTTCAGCGCACTGACCACCACCGGGGTGGGGTTGATGCTTGGCCTGATCGGCCACGTCAGAGGGTGGCCCTTGGTCCGCAGGGGGACCGAAGGCATCATCGATGCTCTGGCCTCCCGATTGGTGGACCTGGGTGGGGTCATCGAAACGGGACGGCTCGCCACCTCGGTCGCCGACTTGCCGGGCAAAGCTCACCTTCTCGACGTGATGCCCCCGGCGGCACTCACCATCGGAGGTGAGCGCCTATCGGCGAGGGCTCGCCGGCGTCTGAGCCGATGGAAGCCCGGCCCGGGGGTGTTCAAGGTCGACTGGGCCTTGGACGGACCGGTCCCCTGGGCCGACCCCTTGAGCGGGCGGGCAGGGACGGTGCACGTTGGCGGAACCCTCGAGGAGATCGAGGGTGCCGAGCGGGAGGTGTTCCGGGGTCAGCATCCGGAGCAGCCCTTCGTGCTGGTCGCCCAACAATCGCTATTCGACCCGACCCGGGCGCCCCAGGGCAAGCACACGCTTTGGGCCTACTGCCACGTCCCCAACGGCTCGACGGTGGACATGACCGCCCGAATCGAAGACCAGATCGAACGATTCGCCCCGGGGTTCAAGGAGCTGATCCTGGGTCGGTCGACCCGAAACTCCATCGAGTACCAGGCTTACAACCCGAGCATCGTCGGAGGTGACATCGGCGGTGGCCAGTACGGGATCGCAAAGGTGATGCAGATCGGGAAACGCCGGCCCTACGACCTGGGTGGCGGGGTGTATCTGTGTTCGGCGGCGACCCCACCCGGTGCCGGTGTCCACGGCATGTGCGGTCACCACGCCGCACAGGCCGTCTTGTCGACGGACCCCTAGACACGGTGGTGAGGCGCGGAGACACTCACGGAGCGGGCTAGGCGGACCGAATCAGCCGATGACCTCGGCGAGGAGGTCGAGGGGGATGGCATGGGCCATCCGACCATCCTTGCCCTGGGTGGTCTCGGCGGCGCACAAGGCGTTCAGGATCGACTCCTCGGTGGCGTCGGCGGTGGCGTGGAACAGCCCGTCCATCCTGTCGTTGGGCAGGGACTCCAAGGAGATCGGGGCATCGGCCCCGACGGGTACATGGTTGCCGGTGGAGAAGGCGAGGAAGATGTCACCACTCGAGTTGTGACCGTAACCCCCGACCCTGCCCAACCCGACAGGGACCCTCTTGGCAAGGCGTTGGCATTGGACCGGGAGTAGTGGGGCGTCGGTGGCCACGATGACGATGATCGAGCCCCCGTTGGGCGCCTTCTCCCACGGTGAGGGAACACGGTCGGTACCGATCATGCGTCCCACCGGTATGCCGTCGACCCTGAGGTCTCGCCGACCTCCATAGTTGGCCTGGACCAGGACCCCCACCGTGTAGGACCGGTCGCCCACCTCCACCACCCGGGACGATGTGCCGATCCCGCCCTTGAACTCGTGACAGATCATCCCAGTGCCCCCACCCACGCAACCTTCCTCCACCGGGCCGGAGGATGCCGACTCCAGGGCATGGCGGGCATGAGCTTCGGTGAGCCCGAAGGCGTCGATGTCGCTGAGCCACCCGTCCCAGGTCTCGGCGACAACCGGGAGGTGGAAGGCGTCGGAGACCCCCAGCTCGACGGCCCTGCGGACCAGGAAGTCCCGGACCAAGCCCACCTGATAGGTGTTTGTTATGCCGATCGGGGATCCGATGAGGCCGGTCTCCTCGATCCAGGGGAGACCGGTCATCTCCCCGTTACCGCTGAAACTGTGCCAGGCGCCGTAAACGAAATCGGTCCACACCTCGTCCCGGGGAACCACCATGGTCACGCCGGTACGCAGCACAACCGGGTCGTCGGCGACCAGGGTGGCGTGGCCCACTTCGACACCGGGCACATCGGTGATGGCGTTGTCGGCACCGGTGGGCAGGTTGCCGATCTCCACTCCCAGGTCGCGCAGCCTGGATCTCATCATCGGGAAGTTACCGGGATTCAAGTTTCGCCCCTGGTTTGCCGATCCAGAGGAGTCATGACCTCATCGGCCGTAGAGAACTGGGCGACCCGGCCCTGGGGCAGGACAGCCAGGTTGGCCCTGGCAACCATGGGCATGGCCATGGCCACCATGGTCCTTCTCCTGGCGGCGGTGACCCAAACCGGCTCCTGGCTGCTTATCGGCATCGGGGTGGGCTTGGCCGCGACCTCGGCTCGGGCCGCCCGCAAGCCGAGTGTGATCGCGCTGGGCACAGTCGGAGTGAACCTCCTCGCCGTGCCTCTGGTCACCATTCTCATCTGACCTCGACGAGTCCCTTGGGGGGTCACCGAACCGGAAGACCGCCGCTGACCATTTGACCGATTGGCATGGGGGTAAACCCCTATAGACACCCTTTCGAGACTTCGCGACGATGGCATCGTTGGGGGGTCTCAGGAAGACTCCATCCCACGAGCGACAACGGGGACCACAGTGAGGAGGGTCGGGTGATCCGGCCCTCTTCTCTGTTTCAACAGGCAGCGGCAGGCAGGAATTCACTAGGTTGCCTGCCGATGTTCTTGGGACGACTCGCAACCCGTGGGAGCCCGGAGCTCGAGGCCACCCTCCGGCGGATGGTGGTGGTGTTCCGCTTCCTCGGCTGGTTGTGGATGATGCTCCTGGTGGCGGTGACCCTGCGAGTGCAGACCGAGCCCCCCTTGCGGCTGGAGATCGTCTATGGCGCAGTCGGCCTGGCCACGGCGTGGACCTTCCTCACCTGGTACATGGCCCGGAAACAGCCTCTGCGGTTGGACAAGACCGGTTGGTTCCTCCTCGACACCGTGGTAATGCTGGCCATCGGTGGAGCGTCGGTAGCCGCCCAGGCCAATGAGCTGTTCCACGGGGGGCTCCCACTCTCCTACGTGTTCGTCGGCGCTTTGTGGGGAGGCCTGCCCGGCTCGCTGATAGCTGCCCTGCTTCTCGCCGTCGAACAGTTCGCGGTCCACATCCTCGCCGACCTCGGGGCGGTGAGGGCCGTTGGCACCGTGATCTTCTTCATCGTGGCCACCATCGTCGGATGGACCTTCTCCCGCCTCCGCGAGTACGACATAGCCCGGTCGAAGGCCGAGGGTGCGTTGGCTGCCCAGCAGGCGGCGCTAGCGGTACACGAAGCCCGCCTCGACCTGGTCGACAGACTCCACGACTCGGTCTTGCAGACACTCCACGCCATCCGGATGGGCGCCGACGACCCCTCACAGGCCCGGTACCTCGCCCGGCGCCAGGAACGGGAGCTGCGGAGGAACATCGAAGAGTGGCGCTCGGAGTTCGCCCGCAGCTTCCGGGCAGCCCTGCTCGCGGTGCGCGACGACATCGAGGACGTCCATCGTGTGGAGATCGAGGCAGTGATCCGAGACGACCTGGCACTGACCACCGAACTGGAGGCGGGCATCGAAGCGGCGCGCGAGGCGATGACCAACGCCGCCAAGCACTCCCGGGCGAGCCACATCTCTCTGTTCAGCGAGGCTGTCGAAGGGAACGCGGTCATTCATGTCAAAGACGACGGCATCGGCCTCGACCAACCGGCCCGGGAGGTCATCGCTCGCAAGCTGGGTCGCCGGGTCGCCGGGGTGAGCGGCGAGGTCTCGGTGGAGGGCGACCCAGGTAGGGGCACCGATGTCATGATCAGGGTGGCGGTTTGAGCTCGCTTCGGGTCATCCTCGTCGACGATCACGACGTGGTCCGCGCCGGCATGCGTGCCATCCTCGAGGGGTCCTTCGAGGTGGTCGGTGAGGCCGACAACGTGGACAGCGCCGTCGAGCTGATCCTGGAGCGCAGCCCCGACGTCGTGGTGCTCGATGTCAGGCTGCCCGGCGGCGGCGGCGAGGCGGTTGTGGCCGCCGTCCGCCCCAAGGCACCCAACGTAAAGTTCATGGCTCTGACCGTGTCCACCTCGCGAGAGGATGTGATGAGGCTGATGGAGGCCGGGATCGACGGATACGTCACCAAGTCGACGCTAGGAACCGACCTGCCTGACCTCATCGCCCAGACTGCTGCCGGGGCCCGGCCGGTATCTCCCGACGTGGCCGGGTACCTGCTCGACATCGATGAGAGGATCACCACCGATGCCTCGCTGACCCGGCTCTCCCCGAGAGAACGGGAGGTGGTCAACCTGATCGCCCGGGGTTACTCCTACCGGGAGACCGCCGCCAGGTTGGAGATGTCGATCAAGACCCTGGAGAATCACATGTCGCATATCTTCGACAAGCTCTCGGTGGTCAGCCGACACGAGCTCACCGCCTTGGCCTACGACGAAGGCTATCTGCGGCCCGATAACGACCGGTGAGCCAGCCCCGGTGAATCGCTAGAACTGCAGTGCCGCCGCCGCCCAGTGGAAGCCGGCCCCGAAAGCGGTGAGTACCACCAGGTCGCCCGGTCGAATCCGCCCACCCTCGACCGCCTCCCACAGGGCGAAGGGCACGGTGGCCGATCCGATGTTGCCGTACTCGTGGACGTTTACGAATACCCGGTCCTCGTCGAGACCGAGCCGCTTGCGCACCGCTTCGATGATTCTCAGGTTGGCCTGGTGGGGGATGACCAATGCCACATCTCCCAGGGTCCTCCCCACCCGGGCGATCACCTCGGTCGAGGCCTCGCTCATCCGGCGGACCGCCTCGACGAAGACCCGCTGACCATCCATGACCAGGCGGTTGTACTCCCCGCTGCGTAAGGTCCTCTCGTTGAATGGGTTGCGGGTTCCTCCTGCGGCCAGAGTGAGGATTTCGGCTTTACCCCCATCGGTCCCGGAGACCACACCGAGGACCCGGGCGCGCCCTCCATCCGGGGCCATCACTATCGCGCCGGCGCCGTCCCCGAAGAGGACCGCGGTAGCCCGATCCTCCAGGGAGATGAGCCGGGTGATCACCTCCACCCCGATCACCAGAATGTTCTTCGAGACCACTGCCATGCGACTGGCGGCGACGTCGACCGCCTGGACGAACCCGGCACAGCCGCTTCCGCCGAGGTCGTAGGTGGGGATGCTGCGACATCCCAACTCGTGCTGGACCAGGGCTGCCGTGTCGGGGGTGAGCATCTCCGGGGTGTCGGTTGCCAAGATGATCTCGTCGAGGTCGCCGGCGGTCATCCCGGCGTCCTCGATCGCCCTCTCGGCTGCTGCCACTGCGAGGGTCATCGTCGACTCGTCGGCGGCGGCAAACCGGCGCCGTTTTATGCCGGTCCTCTGGGTTATCCACTCATCGGAGGTGTCCACCAGCGACGCCCAATCGTCGTTGGTGACCACTCGCTCGGGCACGTAGCCGCCGAAGCCGACGATGGTTGCCATGCCCGGCGCACATTACGGCGCGGCCGCCGGTCGGGTGCCGGGGCCGAGGGTCGGATGGGTGCTAGCCCCCCAATGTGCGTAGGATTGAGCCTGAATGGGCACACGATGTGCCCGACGCCTTGCTCTGCTTCTGTCGTTCCGTCGGACGTGGCTGGGGTCGGGGCCCAGAAAGGGACCCCTGCGCCCGCTAGGTGTAATCGGTCGACGGGAGCTCGAAGGAGCAGCAATGACAACCAACCTCTACGTGGGGAATCTCTCGTTCACCACTACCACCTCCGATCTGGAGACGCTTTTCGGCAAACATGGTCAGGTGACCCGTGCCCAAGTGGTATCCGACCGCGACACCAACCGCTCACGAGGCTTCGGTTTCGTCGAGATGGCTTCGGCCGAGGATGCCCGTAAGGCGATTGACGCCCTCGACGGAAGCGACCAGGACGGCCGACGGATCAAGGTCAACGTGGCCAAGGAGCGATCTCGCTGAGGTCCTGGCATCACAGGAAGGCCGCCTAGTGGCCCGACCGGGCGGCGAGGCGATGGCCAAGCGCAACCGGGAGCGCGCCCGGCTGGAGAAGCAAGAGGCCAAGCGGGAGAAGCAGCGGGCGCGTCAGGCCGAGGCTGCGGATAAGCCCGAGGTCGACGAAACGGCGCTCATGGACCAGTTCGCCCGTCTCAGCGAGAGCTACGCGGCCGACCGGATCTCCGAAATGGCCTATCAGGAGGAGCGTCGGCGCATCTTCGAGGAATTAGGCCTGGAACCCGACTGAATCGAACCGCCAAGGGGCGGGCTCGTCACCATCTGCCCGGCGTGGCCGTTACGAACATCATCCGAAAGGTTTTCGGATGATGAGACAACGTCGCGGAGGCGTGCCCTTGGCCCCGAGGGGGGGCTTTCGGCCGGCACCTCGCACGTCGGCGCCATGCCGACCTGGTCAGGGGGCGGAGAGCGACCGTGACGCGTTGGAGACGGTGTCGAACGAGGTCGCCGACGTGGTCAAGACCAGCGTCTGGAGCGTGCTCCGTGAGGAGCCCGGCAGAGGCCGTCCGATAGTTGTCATGAGCTTGAGCGCGCTGGTACCGCAGTATGCCCTCGATGCCCTCGATGCCCTCGAGAGCCATCAGCTGACCGTCCTCGAAGACCACCTGGAGACCTGTGGGGTGTGCCGGCTCGAGCTCGACGTGGCGCGTAGGATCGCTGCCGCGCTCGTTCCCGACGCTCCGGCTCCGGCTTCCGCATGGGACCGCATAGGGGAGCAGATCGACGGATTCGACTCCCGGCACGATGAGGAGGCACAGGTGGTGACCCTCGACCCGACACGGGACCAGTTGTGGGTGACAAACGACGGAGGAGTCGTGATTTCCGCCGGGGTGCTGGCCCATAGGCCAAAGCCGGCCACCTTCACCTGGACCGGGTCGGTCAGCGGATTCGCCTTGACCAGGGAGGTCGCCGGTGGGGTCACCGCCAGCGAAGGCGACGTGGTCTCGGTGATAACGGACGTGTGAGCCATGGTTTCCCCGGTGATCCGCTCCGGTGAACGGCTGGTCGACGAACTTCGCCGCCGCATAACCCGGGCCGCCACCGGCCCTTTCGCCCACGCCCCGTATCCCCTGGCATCGACGCTGCAGCACACTGGCGATGCCGGATTGCTCGGCCCAGAGTCGGTGTCATGGCCGCTGATGGGAGATATCGCGACCCTGGTTGGTGGTATCAGAGGGCTCCTCATCCAGGCAGCTCACCCCGAGGTCGTCGCAGGTGTGGGCGACCACTCTCGATACCGCCAGGATCCGCTGGGAAGGCTCTCCCGAACCTCAGCCTATGTCACCGCCACCACCTACGGCGCCATCCCCGAGGTCGAAGCGGCGGTGGCCACCGTGCGGCGAATCCATCGCCTGGTAGTGGGTGTCTCCTCTCGGGGCATCCCCTACGACGCTGCCGACCCGGGCTTTTCGGCTTGGGTACACAACGCTCTAACCGACTCCTTCCTCACCGCCAATCAGTTCTACGGAGCCCACCCAATCGGCGAAGCCGACGCCGATCGGTTCGTCATCGAGCAGACGAGGGTCGGGGCCTTGCTCGGCGCCGATCCGATGCCCACCACCGCCGGGGGTCTGGCGCACTGGCTGGCGGAACATCCCGACATCGGTCCCTCGCCAGAGATGAGAGACGCAGTCGACTTCCTCACCGATCCGCCACTCGAGAGCGGCATCAAGCTGGGGTACCAAATGCTCCTCCGATCGGCGTTGCCCACGATCCCACCCCGCATCCGAGCGATTCTGGGGCTGAGAAGCCAGCGGGGAGCTGTCGCCGTGGGGAAGGCTGCCGTGGCTTCCCTGCGTTGGGCGCTCGGATACTCACCTTCGTGGCATCTCGCCCTGCTCCGGGTGGGGGCGCCGGTGCCGCCAGGGATCTTCCGCCAGGATCCGTTGACCCGGATGTGAGCCTCGAGCCTCGCTTGAAGCGACGCCTGATCACCGTCCCCACGGTGATCCTGCTCTTCCTGCGGGTCACCGTGACTCTCCCCGCACTCATCCTCGAGACCCACCGGGATCAGACTCCGCTACATCTTGAAGAGGGAACTGCTGGTCGACCCGGCGCTCGACATCGCCGGCAACCGGCTTCCCAACGTTTTCGTCGACCGGGGTTCTGCTGAATCCGAGAAGGAGCGCTCGCGTATTCGCCACCTGGCCGCGGATCCGGATGAGATCCGTCATTTGAGAGTCTTTGACTCCTTGGCCAGACGATCACGGCAAGGTCGGCGGGGCCGACGAGGGTCAGGGGCGGCGAAGGAGGATGAAGGTGCCGTCGACGACCACCTCCCACCCCTCGGCCAGAGCCTGCTCGACGACCACGTCGATCTCCTCGATGTCCTGTCGGGTGTCGATCGCCAGGTATTCGATGATCATCGGGTCAGGGGGCGGAGGGTGGACTCCGTCCACCCCCCAGAAGCGTGGCGAGAACGGGTTGGGCGCCATGTAGATGTGGGTGCGATGAGCCAGGTGTGGGGCGATAGTCCAGGTGGCGGTGACCGCGGCATCCTCCGGGATGGCCTCGAGGAGCCTGGAGACCTCGACCTGCTCCGACTCGATCAGACCGGACCACAGGCCGTATCGGGTGACCAGCTGCGGGCCAGCCGCTGCCGTTCCCACCATGGCCAAGACCAGGGCGCCGGCGAGCACGGTGGTGGCGCCACCAGGCGGCCCCGAGTCGGGCCTGGCCTCGAGACGGCGCACCAGGCGGGAGCTGCCCAGAGGTACCGCTATAGCCAGCACCCCGAGGAGATAGGCGGTGTAGTGCCAGCGGATCTCGTGCTGATACCCGTGTGTGGTCACCAGGTTGGCCAGGGTGATGGGGAGCCCCACCAGCAGGAGACGGGGTGCCCATAGGGCGAGAGCGCCGGGCAGCAGCATCGCCGGCAGGTAGAGAGCGCGCGACCAGGTGAACAGCTCGTCGGGATCCAAGGTGTACCGGCTGGAGTAGATGAGCTCCCCGGTGGGTGAGAACCCGGGTAGGACCACGAGGAGGGAGACAGCCTGCACCGCCACTGCCACGGCGATCAGTCCGCCGGCGTGGAGGCGGGATTCGCGCCAGCGCCACCACATGTACACCGCGAACGGCACCACGACTAGGGCGGCGTCCTCCTTGGCCAGGAGTATCACACCAACGAGCACCACAGCCAGGAGATACCGCTCCTTGCGGGCGGCCAAATAGGCGGCCGGGAGGAGGGCGATGGCCACCGTCTCGGGATGAAAGGCGTCCCACGGAGTCCACATCATCGCCGGCATCACCAGGACCGTCGCCGCCACCAGCACCGAGTGCCAGGGTCGAAGCCCTTCCTTCAGGGCGATGCGATAGCTCAGCCAGCCGGTGATGGCTGGGACCAGGGTGGTCAACAGAATCAGGATCCGCGCATCGGGCAGCACCCAGTACACCGGGACCAGAAGAACCATCAGATAAGAGGCGTGATCTGCGAAGAGGTGGAGACCACGCAGAGTCACAAAGGGATCTTCACCTACCGAGAGGAGCCAGAGTCCCTGGTCGAATATCCCGATATCGAATGCACCGAAGCCGAGCCCGTGCCAGCGATGCAGGGCGAGACTGCCAAGCCAGGCGAACCAGAGCAGGCACATCCCGACTACCACCAGTGTCGGTGCTCTGCGACGCCAGCTCCGGCCGGCCACCGCGCCCGAGGCCACCGAATCCACATCGATCATCTTCTGCCCTTTGAGGTCAAATTGCGAAGTACGGACGCCATGTCGTTCTACCCCGACCCGTTTCAACGCCCCCTGGCTCCCCACGGCAGCGCTACAGAGTACGGGCACCGGGGCGTTGCAGCACCAACTGCTCATCACCCCCGGCTTCCCCGCCGAGACCGGGCGGCAACACAGCAGCAAGTAGATTGCAGGCGATCTTGGAAAGCCCGTTCCTTCAGATGGCGGCCATCTTGGTGGTGGCCGCGTTCTTCGGGACCATCGCGGTCGTCCTCCGCCAACCCCTGATCGTGGCTTTCATCGGAGTGGGCCTCCTCGTCGGACCGGCCAGCCTGGGGTGGGTCCACCCCGGTAGTGAGTTGGACCTCTTCGCCAGCCTGGGGATCGGCGTCCTGCTCTTCCTGGTCGGGCTCAAGCTCGACCCGCAGCTGGTCCGTGCCACCGGCCCGGTGGCGATGGCCACCGGATTGGGCCAGGTGGGCTTCACCGCTGTCGTCGGCTACGGCCTAGCCATCGCTCTGGGGTTCGATGCCGTCTCGGCGCTGTACATCGGCGTGGCACTCACCTTCTCCTCGACGATCATCATCGTCAAGCTCCTTTCCGACAAGGCCGAGCTCGACGAGCTCCATGGCCGAATTGCGATCGGAATCATCATCGTTCAAGACATCGTGGTGATTCTGGCTCTGATCATGGTGACCTCCCTTGGCGACGCCAACGACGGAGACATCGGGCAACAGCTGGCCACAGTCGGACTGCGCGGAGTCGGGCTCCTGGTGTTCGTCATCGCCTTGATGAAATGGGTGCTCCCCTGGCTGGTGGGGAAGGTGGCCAGGAACAAAGAACTGCTGATGCTATTTGCCGTAGCCTGGGCCATCGGGCTGTCGGGTGTCAGTGAGATGTTGGGCTTCTCCGTCGAGGTTGGAGCCTTCCTCGCCGGGATTGCCCTGGCGTCCACACCCTTTCGCGAGGCGATCGCCTCCCGCTTGGTCAGCTTGCGCGATTTCCTGCTGCTCTTCTTCTTCCTCGACCTGGGAGCGAAACTCCAGCTGGATCAGTTGGGTGACCAGTGGGTGGCGGCTGTCGTCCTCTCACTGTTCGTCCTTCTGGGCAAGCCTCTCCTGGTAATGGTGATCATGGGCCTGATGAGGTACCGGAGACGGACGTCGTACCTGACCGGCACCACTCTCGCCCAGATCTCCGAGTTCTCCCTGATCTTCGTCGCTCTGGGAGTCCGGGTGGGACACATCGACGACTCGATCCTCGGGGTGGTGACAATCGTCGGGCTGATGACCATCGCTCTGTCCACCTATCTGATCATTTACTCCAAGCAGACTTATGAAAGGCTGGCGCCGCACCTCACGATGTTCGAGCGCAGCCGACTTCACCAAGGGGAGCACCATCATGGTGTTCACGAGGGCGATATCGATGTGATCATCTTCGGTGGTGGCCGCCATGGGACGCTGATCGCCCAGGGCCTCACTCCCAAGGGCCTCGCCGTGTTGGTGGTGGACGTCGACCCCGACGTCCTTGCGGCATGCCGGAAGAAAGGGATCGCGGTGCGGTACGGGGACGCCGAGGACCCCGAGTATCTTCTCTCTCTGCCCCTTCACCAGGCGCGCTGGGTGATCAGCACGGTGCGGGGGCCCGACGTCCACCTGGCTCTCTTACATGGATTGCGGGCCGCAGGGTACGACGGGGAGGTTGCGTTCACCGCACACGACGAGATCGAGGCGACCCGCCTCCGAGAGTCCGATGTCGGCCTGGTCATCGCCCCCTTCGCCGTGGCAGCGGAGAGGCTGGTCAACACGGTCGTCGCCTCCGGGGTGTCGTCACGGGGCGAACCCGAATAGTCGGCGCCTGTTCGAGATGGGGGCCCCCAACCTGGGCCGGGCCCTCATCGGGTCGATCCCGGTGCCAGAATCGGGTTGTGATAGCGGCGCGCCCTGCCCTGGTGAGCCTCTTGGTGGTCGAGGGGATCGGTGCTGTAGTGTTCGGGGTGCTGACCGTGGTGATCGGGGAGTCGATCACACCGGGATTCATCCCCTGGAGGTTCGCCGCAGCCCCCTTTTTGTTCGGCCTGTTCGCTTTGGCGGTCGCCGGGCTCCTCTGGAAGGGGCACCCGTCCGGTATACCTCTGGCTCTTGTGGGTCAAGCAATGGTCACCGCTGGGGCAATCGCCGGTCTGATCTCCAGCGGGCACCCCGCTCTTGTCATCGCACTGCTATTCGGGATCGCTGGGATCATCCTTGCCCTCGTCAGCCGCCCGACGTCGTCCCCCACCGGGAGAAATGTGTGAGTCCCGAGCGGATGCCCTCCCCGGCGGAGATGTACGAGGCCCACTTCGTCCCTCACGTCGCCCGGCCCTGGGCACGGGCACTGCTCGAGTTGGCCACTCCCAAGCGCGGAGACCACGTGCTCGACGTCGCCTGCGGGACCGGTGTTGTTGCCCGTGAGGTCGCCACCATGGTGGGGCGGAGTGGGCGGGTGGTGGGCTCAGACCTCCGCCCAGGCATGCTGGAGACGGCCCGGGCCTTACCCGCTCCGGAGGGTGCCACCATCGAATGGCGGCAGGACGATGCCACCGACCTCGGATTGCCCGACTCCAGCTTCGACATGGTCACCTGCCAGCTCGGTCTCCAGTTCTTCGCAGATCGGCCGGCGGCTTTGAGCGAGTTCCATCGCGTTCTCAAGAACGGCGGCAGGGTGGCGGTGACCGTGTGGCAGTCGATTGACCGTATGCCGCTGTTCGCCGCCCTCGCCGCGGCCGAGCTCCGTCACCTCGGGGAACTGGGGATCACCGAGGAGGACACCTTCGCCCCCTTCTCGCTGTCGGACCCCGGCGAGCTTGCAGGTCTGCTGGCAGGCGCCGGATTCCAGGGTGTGTCCGTGGCGGAGCGGTCGATGGAGGCTCACTTCCCGTCGATCGAGCGCTTCGTCCACGACACCGAGTATGGCTACGCCGGAGTCATCCCGGAGTTCGTCTCCAACCCCAAGGCATTCCTCGAGTTCGTCGAGGCTGCGGAACAAGACATGGTTGATCTCCTCGAGGCTCATCGCCAGGGAGACGGGCTCCGCTTCCCCCTCCACGCCAACATCGCGACTGGTCACAGGCCGCCGTCTGTCCTCCGTTGACCGGCGTGCCCTCGCGAGCCCTTCTCGAACGGGGCTACCAGGCAACCCGGATTTCGTCGGCTTTGGAGCTTTCGAGGATGGAGGACACGAGACCCCCGGCATCTCACGTCGGAGTCGGCTCCCCGATTCGGGGTCGAGCGAAAACTCCAAACCACACCCCCACCATCACCAGGAGGGCACCACTGAGCCCGCGGAAGGTGAGAGGGACATCGTCGAGCATCGACTCCAACAGCATGGTGACCACCGGGAAGAGGACGAAGGCATACGAGGTGGCCGAGGCGGTCCAGCGCCGGATCACCAGCAGGAAGAGGACGAAGAGGCCGACCGATCCCAGGGTCACCAGATAGACCAGCGACCACACCACCTCAGGGGCCTGAGGCAAACTCCAGGTCTCACCGGCGATCAGGGAAATGGCCAACAGGACCGGGAATCCGGCGACCATCCCCACCGCGTTGACCATCGCCGGGTGATTGGCAGAGATCCTCTTTCCGATGATGACGCTCTGGCCCACGGTGAGGGTCGCCGCCAGCATGGCGATCAGCCCGCTCAAGGGAAGCTCCATCCCCGACGGATCGACGGTTTTCCAGATGATTCCCACCAGGGCGATCAGCGCCCCGATCACTGCCCTTCTGCTCAGTGGCTCCAATTTCTGGGCGGCGGCGAGCAGGGTGGTCACCAGTGGCACCGCGGCGAGTACCACGGCGGCCAGGCCGGCAGACACCCGGACCAGGGCCCAATACATCAGGGCGTAGGAGAGTGAGAAGCTGAACAGGCCGTACAGGCAGATCAGGATCAGCTGCCGACCCCGGGGCCAAGCGAGGCGCAGGGCAAGGGCTATTCCGACGAAGAGGGCCGCTGCCAGCATGAAGCGGAGGGAAGCACCCCAGAAGGGGGGAAGCTCGCGGTTGCTGAGCCGAACCGCTACGAAGTTGGAGCCACCGAGAATGACGGCGATGGCGAACATTGCCGCGGTGCTCGCCCCGAGGCGCCCGGTGTCTGCCTTCGTCGTCGGTTCTCCGGACATGCCATCAGGAACCTAACCGCGCGAGGCGGGATCGGCGGTCGGATCGTTTCCGTTTGCAGATCAGTTGCGCGGCGTCGTCACTGGCCTGCCCCTCGATCAAGGGGCACGCCGGGATGCCGAACCTCTTCACAACTTAGGTCCAATGCGTCTCGCGTCATTAAGACGACTTCATCAGGGAGGCGCCTCCACGGAGGAGCGGAGCGCAGTAGTGGGTGCGGCTACGGTGGCCTTGGCCTCGTCATCTCCACCGTGTGGTCTATGGCACCGGTGGAACCATTCATGGCCAGCCCACCTCAGCTACTTCTCCGTGGTCCTTTCCGGCATCTCTTTCGGCCGGCGAGTCGGCGTTCCACCGGGGGCTCCTCAGAACCATCGATGCTTTCGCGACCCGTTGGGCAACGCCATCCGCATCGGACGGATAACTTCATCCGATGACCCGGATGGTGACTGTTAGTCACATCGATCGGTCGGACGCCGTGACCCTCTGGTGGCGTCTGACTACAGGCTCGGAATGTGGGCAGCCGATCGAGGCTCCTCGACCCAGGCCTCCTCGAGCGCAGCTACTGCGTCGTCGAGCAGCGCCTCAACACTCCGCTCCGCCACTAGATGGAGTGCAGCGGCGTCGATGGCGGCACCGACCATGGACAGCGGCGGGCGGTACCAGCCGATAAACGACACCTGGACCCGGCCGGAGCTCAACTCGGACAGTTCGAACTCGCCTTCCATCACCGGGAAGAACTCGGCACCCCGGACTGCCTCCCAACTGAGGTCCCGGTAGCACAGACCGTCGGACTTCTCCCGAAAGTCACCAAAGTCGACAGCTACCGGACGGGTCAGATGAACCGGGCCTACCTGGGCCTGGAGGTCGAGGTGGCGAGCTTCCCCGGCAACGCCACCGGAGAGCAACACTTCCGGATGATCCCGGAGGATGTCCCGGCCGAAGGTGTAGGGCAGCTCGGCCTGCCTGTGAACGTATACATCTCTCTGCATGACAGCCTTTCGTTACTGCCCACAACGATGCACCTTCGATCGGCGACCGGTTAGGGCCGAAGGTCCCAAACGCCGACCCGGCGCGCCCGGGAGGACTCGAACCCCCAACCTCCTGATCCGTAGATCTCCAAGCGGCGTCCATGAGTGTCCAACGTTGTCCAGGCGGACCGGAACTGCAGGTTCCGGTTCCACTGGAGTCCACCGCCGTCCACACCAGTTCACAGAGAATGGCTCCCAACTTGGCTCCCAGACCGAGACCTGGCTAGCGATCTCCAGCAGAGACACCGCCTTCCGCGGTCTATTCGGCGGATTGAGGGGCCGTCGGAGACGAGACTCTGGTCACGGACTGCACGTCTGCTGCGCCGTCCCACAGAAGGACGAGCAGCGCCCGGAGGCCGCTCTGGTCCATGCTTGTCGTGATCACCGTCGTCCGGTCGAGGACTTCCACCTCCGGGGCACCGAAACGGCGGGAGATCTCGTCGAGCATCGACCGAGAAAGTCGTCCCCCGAGCTCGATTCGGAGTCGGCCTCCGCTCAACTCGTCACCGCAACCGGCATTGACGTCTCAGACGTGGTGCCCATGCTCAATCCGTTGCGGCTGTTGAGCACCACCCCGAAAAGGCAGGCGGTGACGATGAAGACGACGTAGTACAGCGTTTGATCGCTTCCGGTGAACAGTCGGACCATGATCCCGCCGCCGACGACGTTGGAGGCGAGATG
>CAZNDH010000026.1:0-27650 GCA_964571765.1 uncultured Acidimicrobiaceae bacterium | reverse complement strand
GCGCGCCGATGTCCACCGAACCCGAACCCATGGCAACTCCCAAAGCGGGGTAGTCCGGGGTGACGATGCCCTCGACGTCGATGTCGAGCGCATCAGAGAGGATCCCGGCCAGAATGTCGACCTGGTCCTGCAGTTCCTCGGCCTCACGCGAAGGCACGAACCCGAATGTCAGGTTGTCGGGCCAGTCGGCTCTGGGGTCGTCGGCGGTGGTGGTGGTGGCTGCGGCCCCCGTTGTGGTGGTGGCAGCCGGCGCGGTGGTCGTGGTGGCTCCGCCGTCGCCGCCACATGCGGCGGCTAGCAAAGCGAGCACGGCCATCAACGCCAATGCTGATCTCTTCATGTCTTCTCCTTGATTCACTGAGCCAGACCCGGTCGTCCCTCTATCCCGGGCGTGCCCCGGGCTCCCGAGGGGTCGGCTGGGTCGCTGGCGACAGTAGCCTTCAGGCGAGTTCTGACGCTACCCGATCGACTACTTCGCGAAATTCGTCGAAATCGTGCACGTCGAGGACACCCGGAACCGGGTCGTTCCATGGCCGCACATAACGGCACACGGTCCTGTCGGGACGATGCTTGACGAGCCGGGGCAAGATGTGCGGCCCGTCGTCGAGGTAGATGTCGCAGTCGATTGCCCATTTCTCATTGATGATGTGGATCTCGGTGGCGGGGATCCCCTCCCGTTCGATCCAATGGTGGGTGTCCTCCACCGCGTACCGGGGCTTCTGGGTGAGGACGACCACCTGGTGTCCCTGGTCGACCAGGTCTCGCAGGGCTGTGACCGCGCCAGGGAACGGCTCGAGATGCCAGAACAACGATCGTCCGTCCAGGTCGGATGCCCAGTCCCAGAACTGGCCCATGTCGTCGAAGTGGGTGAGGTGGACCACGTCGTCCCAGGCGCGTGAGTCCTCGACGGCCAGCTCCGTCCCATACTGGCTGTTGTAGAAGTGCATCCAGCCTCTGGTGAAGTCGGCCACCACTCCGTCGAGGTCGATCCCGAGGCGCATCCGGGCCAAAGTAGACGAGCCGATCGGGAAACACACTCTCAGCAGTGTGAAACAGACCGGTAACACCGGCTCAGTTCTGCTGGTTGACCCGGGGAGGGGGGCCTTTCGCGGTGGCCGGGGGTCGTACGGCCATCGCGATCTGGGTCAGGTGATCTGCACCCAGGCCATGACCTCGGGGAGGCGGCGTCTGAGGAGCCGGGAGGCCACCAACAGGGAGACCAGGTAGATCCCGACCCCCCATCCGATGGTGATGGCCACGGTGATCCATGGTGAGAGCACCCGGCCAAAGGCCACGGTGAGTACCACCGCCGCGGCAGGGACCACCAGGAGCACCCCGATGGCGAAGAAGGACACCGTCTGGGCGACGATCGCCAGGCAGCCCTGTTCGGTGGATTGGGCGAACACATCGGTGCCTTCCCGGGGAAGGCGCAGCGGAGTGAGCACCGACACGATGTTGCCCACAGCCAGTTGGCAGCCGATCGCCGAGACCATGAGTGGGGCCACCAACCACATCCACAGCCATTGTCCGGTGAACAGGGCGATGCCCACGGCGAGGATGGTTGTCTCCAGGAGCAGGGCGATGGCCACCGCCGAGTTCTTCCCGAGGAGGAGTTGGCGGGGCTTGACCGGGAGGACGAAGAGATAGCTGGCGGCGTTGCGCTCCCAGCCGAAGAGGTTGAGGGCGATGGGCAGCCCGACGAATAGGACCAGTATCGGGGCGGCCAGTGGCGCCCAGTCGCTTCCCCGGATATCGAACACCCCGGTGGCCCCCATCACCGTGCCCGCCACCGCCAGTCCGAGGAATATCACGGTGCCTGTCCAGACGAGGCGCTGTCGGGGGTCCCTGATGTAGAAGCGCAGCTCCTTGCGGGCCAGGGTTGCCACCACCCCCCACGGCCCGGTGGCCATGCCCCTTGATCTCGCCCTGGCCGCTGGGCGGCTCCCCTCCCGGGGAGTGGTCAGCATCCACCCGAGGAGCTTGCGCCAGGCGACCGCCATGACCAGGAGACCGAATGTTGCCGCCGCCAGGTACAGCAGTGATCCGGCCACTCTGCCCGAGGCAGCCTCGAGCATCGCCCGCTGGGCCGCCACCGGTGGCAGAAGCAACGCCCAGTCGATCACCGGGACCGACCTCACTGCCGCCGCCATCCCCGATTCGGACACCGCGTCGGAGATGGTGCGGTAGGCGAAGAACCCACCGGCGGCCATGCCCAGGATGAAGAAGGTGGCGATGTCCCGGCCGCGCCGGGTGCGGAGGATGGCCGAGACCGAGGCGGAGAAGAGCTGGCTGGCGACCACCAGCAGCGCGACGAAGACCGCGGACGCGGGCAGCGCCATCCACCAGGCGTCGGTGAGGACGGCGGCATTCACCGCCAGGAGGATCAGAGGGACCACGGTGGCCGGGGCCACCAGGCTGGCCGCCGCCAGTCCGACGATGAGCCGGTTGTCCGAGATGGGGTACGACGCCAACTGCTGGGGGTCGAGGTTCTCGTCGAGGGGAAAGATGATCACCGGCAGGGTGATCCAGGCGACGAAGACGATCAGGGCGGTCCAGGCGAGATACCCGGGGAGGGCGCCTGGGTCGGTGGCCCGCAGGTCGGCGACAACCCCGAGGTGACGTTGAACCAGCCAGATGGCAAGCCAGGTGAGCAACCCGGTGGCGATGGGAAACCCAAACCGACGTTGACGATCGAACTTGATCCCGTTCCAGGTGAGCCGGGACTTGAGCCCTACGAAGTGCCGTACCAAGACGAGATCTCCGAGTCCTCGCCACCCACCGCGGCGATGAAGGCGTCCTCGACGTTGTCCTTGCCGGTGAGCCGGCACAGCCCGTCAGGTGTCTCCTCGATGGTGAGCCTGCCGTGGATCATGATCCCGATCCGGGTGCACAGCTTCTCCACCAGATGCATCTCGTGGGAGGAGAAGACGACGGTGGTCCCCCCGGCGGCAGCCTCACGGAGGAGGTTGCGGATGAGACGGGCGGAGACCGCGTCTACTCCCTCGAAAGGCTCGTCGAGGAAGAGGACCGGGGGCCGGTGAATGATCGCCGCTCCAAGCGCCACCTTTTTTCGCATGCCCCGGGAGTAGTCCCCGACCAGCTTGGCCGCCGCCTCGGTGAGGTCGAGCATCTCGAGGAGCTCGTCGCGGCGGCGCACCGTCTCGTCACGGGAGAGCCCGTGCATCGCCCCGGTGAAGTCGAGCAGCTCGGCCCCGGTGAGACGCTCGTACAGGTTGAACTCCTCGGGGAGGACCCCGATCCGCGCCTTGACCTCGGTGGGCTGCCTCCAGGTGTCGTACTCACCTATCCCGGCTCGTCCGGCGTCGGGCCGGAGCAGGCCGACGATCATGCGGATGGTGGTGGTCTTCCCGGCGCCGTTCTGTCCGAGAAGGCCATAGAACTCACCCTGGCGGATGGCCAGGTCGACCTGGTCGACGGCCACGTGCTTGCCGAACCTTCTGGTCAAGCCGGTTGACCAGACCGCGGGTGGAGGCGCGGCGCCGGAGGCGGTCCCGGTCTCGGTCAGGGGTTGGGTCACGGGGGGAAGTATCGACCGCCGCTCAGCCGAAGTGAAACGGCTTGGGACCTCACTCCGCTCGGCCGTGGCGGTCGCTTAGCTCCTCATGCACTCCACCAGCGCCAGGAGCAACCAGCCTGGAGCAGCGTTTCGGTTTCCCATTGCCTGCTGAGCACACACACCGACGGGAACGCACCGACGAAGTCGGTGCTCCCCCTCCAACACGTCCCTCGGGGCAGGTACGGTGGGGGGCACGTTGGAGTACCAGGCCCTCTACCGGAAGTACCGGCCGCAGACCTTCGACGAGGTCATCGGTCAGGGCCACGTCACCACCACCCTGGCCCGCGAAGTGGCCGACGGCCGTGTGGCCCACGCCTACCTGTTCGCCGGGCCCCGAGGGACCGGCAAGACCACCACCGCCCGGATCCTGGCCAAGGCCCTCAACTGTGAGAACCGCAACAAGGACGGGTCACCGTGCAATCAGTGCGGAAGCTGCGAGGCCATCACCCAGGGGATCTCCCTCGACGTCCTCGAACTCGACGCCGCCTCGCACAACTCGGTCGACGACATCAGGGACATCCGGCTCAGCGTGACCACGGTCGCCTCGGCAGCCACCTCGAAGAGGGTCTTCGTCCTCGACGAGGCCCACATGTTGTCCAAGGCGGCAGGAAACGCCCTGCTCAAGACGCTCGAGGAGCCGCCCGACCACGTCCACTTCGTCCTGGCCACCACCGAGCCCTACAAACTGCTCGACACCATAAGGAGCCGCACCCAGCGGTTCGACTTCCACCCGGTCCCCGCCGAAGACCTGGCCGGCTACCTGTCCACCATGGCCGACCGGGAGGGCTACAAGGCCGACCCGGCTGCCCTGGTCAGCATCGCCCGACACGCCGGCGGCTCGGTGCGAGACTCCTTGTCGCTACTGGAGCAGGTGGCCGCGCTTGGCTCGGGCACGGTCGAACCTTCGGGGGTGCGACGGGCGCTGGGACTGGCTGACTCGGAGGCCCTCATGGTGCTGGCCCGGGCCATCGGCGAGAACGACGCCCGATCGGCGCTCGAACTCGTTGCCACGATGGCCGGTGAGGGGGTCGATCTCCGCAGGTTCGTTTCCGAGGCCATCGGGTTCTTCCGGGGGGTGTTCCTCGCCCAGTACGCCCCCAACCTGGCGGAGATCTCCGACGAGGCACCTGATATCCACGAGTTGTGGAAGGCGGCGGCGGGGATCGTCCCCAAGACCGACGTCCTTCGCGCCGTCGATATCCTTGCCGAGGCCCTGGTCAGGCTGCGGGAAGGGCGCGAGGAACGGCTGATGACCGAGCTGGCTCTGATCAAGCTGACCCGCCCGGAGACGTCAACCGATCCCGAGGCGCTCATCTCGCGGATGGATCGTCTCGAGCGGCGCGCCACCCGACCCACCGAAGCCACGACGATCGCAGAAGCCGCCTCGTCTCCTCCTGCAGCGCCCCAGCCGCACGCCACCGAGACACCCGCGGAACCTGAGGCGCCTGCCGAAGACGCAGGCACCGCCGACCAAGCATCTGGAACCGAGGACAGGGAGATAGGGATCGACTTCGACCAGTTGAAGAAGGTCTGGCCCGGCCTCTTCGGGAGTCTCAGCGAGGTGCTCGGGGCGCGGAGGTGGGCCCTGTTTCGCGAGGCCACCCCGGCGGCGGTCGAAGGCCGGACCATCGTGCTCGAGGTCAGCCCCGGGTTTCACCTGGAGCAGCTGGAGAAGGACGACGCCGTGGCCAGGATCGTGGCCACCAAGGCCAGCGACCTGCTCGGCGGCCAGGTCAAGGTGGTGTTCCGGTCCCGCACCGGCCCCCAGGGTGAGGGCGGCGACGAGCGGATCGACCTCGACCAGCTGGAGGATCGCCCGACCACCACTCCGGAGAACCTCCTTGCCTCCGAGCTCGGCGCCCGCGTCGTCGACGAGTAGTCCTATCCCCTGAATAGCAGGGGGACCGCCAGAACGAGTGAGGGCGGGGATGGCACCACCTCTCCAACGGAGGCGGGACGGCATTCGGGCACCCTTCGCACCCCGGCGGTGGTGGGGAGGCCGTTACCTCGTCCATCGCCTTCGACGCTGACCTGGCAGTCGCCGTAGGTCCCCCGTGAACGGGGGGCCAGGGATCGCGGAGACCGCAAGGGTGTACGCCCGGTCAGAGGCCAGGCTGCTCTACCCTGAGACCATGAACCGCCAGCCTGACATGCGACAATTGATGAAGCAGGCGCAGGAGATGCAACAGCAGCTGGCCCGGGCGCAGGCCGAGCTCGCCGAGCGCCACTTCGAGGGTTCTGCAGGGGGAGGGATGGTCACCGCGGTAGTCACCGGAGCCTCCGAGCTGGTCGAGGTGAGGATCTCACCCGACGTTGTCGATCCAGATGACGTGGAGATGCTCGAGGACCTGGTGGTGGCGGCGGTACGAAAGGCCACCGAGGCCGCCGCCTCGGCAGCCAATGAGAGCCTGGAGGGTCTCGCCGGGGGCCTCGGGGGCCTGCTCGGCTGATGTTCGAGGGGCCCGTCCAGCGTCTCATCGACGAGCTGAGCCGACTTCCCGGGATCGGAGGCAAGTCGGCCCAGCGTCTCGCCTTCCATCTCCTCTCTGTTGAGGAGGCCGACGCCCGGCGATTGGCCGCGGCCATCGGCGACATGCGCAACCAGGTGTCGACCTGCACCCAGTGTTACAACGTGGCTTCCGGGGAGCTGTGTGTCATCTGTCGTGACACCCGCCGAGACCCCACCCTGATCTGTGTGGTGGAGCGTCCCCAGGACATCGTGGTGGTTGAGCGAACCCAGGAGTTCCGGGGCCGGTACCACGTACTCGGGGGGTCACTGTCGCCGATCAACGGGGTGGGCCCCTCCCAGCTTCGCTTCGATGAGCTCAAGTCCCGCATCGGGCCGGACCGGGTGGCCGAGTTGATCGTGGCAACGAACCCAACCATCGAGGGTGACGCCACCGCGATGTACATTGCCCGGGAGTTCAAGCCACTGGGGGTGAAGGTGTCCCGCCTCGCTTCCGGGCTTCCCGTGGGTGGTGACCTGGACTACGCCGACGAGCTCACCCTGGGCCGGGCCCTCACCGGCCGCTCCGAGATGTAGCCATCTGGCCACGATTGCGCTCACCGGCGCCTGGACGTGTCTAGTCCAAGATGCCGTCGGCGGAGAGTTCCCGCAGACGGGCCAGGTCGTGATGTGCCCACATGTATCGGATCGAGCCGGTCTTCGACCTCATGATCACTGAGTGGGTGGTGGCATGGTCCTCACCGGTGAAGTCGACCGGGTCGAGGAACTCTCCACCGGTGACTCCGGTGGCAGCGAAGAACACGTTGTCCGAGGTGACCAAGTCGTCCACCGTCAGCACTTCGCCCAGATCGAGGCCATCCTCTATGGCGGCGGCACGCTCGACCTCGTCCCGCGGCCAGAGCCGGCATTGGAGATCGCCTCCGGTGCACTTGAGGGCGGCGGCGGCGATCACCGCCTCCGGTGAGCCTCCGATGCCCAACATGATGTCGGCCTCGTGGTCCTCCTGGGTGGTGGCGATTGCCGCGGCAACGTCGCCGTCCCGGAACACCGAGATCCTGGCTCCCATCTCGCGCACCGCATCGATGTGGGGCCGGTTTCGTTCCCGGTCGAGGATGAGGCAGCGCAGCTCACCGACGTCCTTGCCATGTGCCTTGGCCACCCGCCTGAGGTTCTCGGCGATCGGCGCTTCGAGGTCGACCTGGCCGGCAGCCTCCGGGCCCACCGCGATCTTGTCCATATAGACGAGTCGACCCGGGGTGTACATGGTGCCCCGGCCCTCGGAGATGGCTATGACCGCGATCGCCCCGGGCAGACCCGAAGCAGTCAGGGCGGTCCCGTCGACCGGGTCGACGGCGACGTCGACCACCATTCCGGTGCCGGTGCCCACCTGTTCTCCGTTGAAGAGCATCGGTGCCTTGTCCTTGACCCCCTCACCGATGACCACCACCCCGTCGATCTCCAGTGTGGAGAGGTGGAGTCGCATCCCGTCCACCGCCGCCTGATCGACCTTCTCCTTGTCTCCCCGGCCCAGCCAGCGAGCTGCCCTGAGGGCAGCGGTCTCGGTGACCCTGACCAGGTCGAGGCCGAAGTTGCGCTCGATGGGCTCGGCCATCAGCCGGACACCCTGATCACCATGGCGTCGCCCTGCCCGCCGCCACCGCACAGGGTGGCCGCGCCGATTCCGCCACCACGTTGGCGGAGGGCGTTGACCAGGGTGACCACCAGGCGGGCCCCGGTGGCTCCCAGCGGATGACCCAGGGCGACCGCGCCACCGTTGACGTTGACCTTCGACTCGGGGATGTCGAGCAGCCGGGCCGACCAAAGTGCCACCGCGGCGAATGCCTCGTTGATCTCCACCAGGTCGAGGTCGGAGGGCTCCAGACCGGCCTTCTTCAGCGCCACCGTCAGCGCCTCGGCGGGTCTCTCGTGGAGGGTGGCGTCGACCCCGCCGATCTGCCCGTAGGCCAGGATCTCGGCAACGACCGGCGCGCCGACCGCCTCCGCCGCAGCACGCTCGGCGACCACCACCGCCGCGGCGCCGTCGGAGATCTGGGAGGCGTTCCCCGCGGTGATCGTCCCTCCCTTGGCGAAGGCCGGTGCCAGGCGCGCCAGGGAGTCGGCGGTCGATCCCGCCCTGATGCCCTCGTCGGTCCCGACCTCGACGGTCTCGCCCTTGGGGTTGGGGATGTTGACGGTGACGATCTCGTCGTCGAAGCGACCGGAGACGGTGGCCTCCTCGGCCCGGTTGTGGCTTCGGGCCGCCCAATCGTCCTGCTCTCCGCGTCCGATTCCCAGACGGCTGTTCTTCAGATCGGATGACTCGCCCATCGTGCATTTGTCGAAGGCACAGAAAAGGCCGTCGTGTTGCAGGACGTCGACCATGGCAACGTCACCGATCCGGGCCCCCCAGCGGAGCTCACGAGTGACGTAGGGGGCATTGGACATGCTCTCCATCCCGCCGGCGATCACGAAGCTCGACTCGCCGAGTCGGATCGATCGGTCGGCGAGAGCGATGGCTGCCATGCCCGAGAGGCAGACCTTGTTGACGGTCAGCGAGGGCACCGTCATCGGCAGGCCGCCGTTGACCGCTGCCTGGCGTGCGGTTATCTGGCCTTCGCCGGCCTGGAGGACATGACCGAAAACGACCTCGTCGATCGTGGATTGATCCAACCCGGCCCGGGTCATCGCCCCGGCGATGGCCACGCCACCCAATTCGGCCGCCCGGAGCGGCTTGAGCCCCCCGTTGTACTTCCCGATCGGGGTCCGGGCGATGGCGGTGATCACAGAATGGTTCACCCCGTCGATGGTACCCATGCCGGTCTGCCATTCCTCCTGGAACGTCCCGAGGGCGCCACCGGACTTGGCACTCGGTCCTCAGTGCTCGGTATGCGCGGCAGGCATGAGAGACGGGAACGGTGCTCGAGACGAACTCCTCAGATGGGTGGGGAGAACATCAGGGCACCGAAGTACGGCTGTTCGACGTGATGTGCAGGTCGAATAGCCTCTGCATCTTGAAGCTACTCAACCTGGATCACGTCGCCATCGCCGTCCATGACCTCGACGCCGCCCTAGAGGGGTACTCCGACCGGTACCGGGTCGAACCGCTATATCGGGAGGTGGTCGCCGAGCAGGGGGTGGAGGAGGCGATGATCCCGGTGGGGGGTTCCTTCGTTCAGCTTCTCATGCCGCTTTCGGATGAAACCCCGGTGGGCCGTTTCTTGTCCAAGAAGGGTGAAGGCATTCATCACCTGGCTTTTGCCGTGACCTCGATCGAACACGCTCTGGAGCACCTCAAGGCACAAGGGGCCCGACTGGTGGACGAGACCCCCCGTATCGGGGGCCGCGGCGCCCGGATCGCCTTCGTACACCCGGGCGACCTCGGGGGCACCCTGATCGAGCTGGTGGAGCAGGCCGATGGTTGAGGGTGTCGAGATCAGGGGTGGCGCCGGCGACTTCGAGGCTGCAGTGATCGCCATCGTGCTCGACCGTATGGCCGCTGAGGATGCGGCAGCTCGCAGTGGCGTCCGACCGAGAGGTCCCGAGCTGCCGGCATGGGTTCGGGCCTTGCCCCAGCAGGCTCCGACGCTGGCGCCCCAAACGATCATTCCGGATCGCCGCTGAGGTCCGGCTCTTGCCGTCTCCGCAGCACCTGGCCCAGCTCCGGTGACTTGAGGAGCAGGGTGATCATCAGGTAGGCGGACAGGGCGGTGACTCCACCAACCACTACTGCGCCCAGGTTGATCCAGCCGGTGGCCGGCCCATCGGCGAGGAGGGAGTGGGAGACCAGTCTTCCCAGCACGCCGGCCGTTGCGGCGGCAACCACCCCGCGCAACGTCACCGGGATCAGGCCGCGGACCCCTCCCGGGCCGGAGTCCCGCCACCATGCGGCGAGCAGTCCCAGGGCGTACAAGGTCATCCCCAGGGTGGATGCCAGGGCCATCCCCTCGGCTCCGGCGGCATTGCGTAGGGCCAGCCAGATGGGGATGGAGACCACGGTGACCGCGGTGCCCACCCCCACCGGGGTCCACATCTTCCGTTTGGCGTAGAAGTGGCGGGAGATGATCTGGTGCAGCCCCCACATGGGGATGGACAGCGCGTAGAAGGTGAGGATGCCGCCGACCAGACCGGCGTCCGCCTCGGTGAACCGCCCGTACAGGTAGAGCACCCGCACCAGGGGGTAGGCCACCGCGACCATGGCCGCGGTGGCCATGAAGGCGAAGAACAGGGTGAGGCGAGCCGCCCGGGTGGTGGTCCGAACCAGAGCCGGCTGGTCGCCGCGGGCTGCCAGCCGGGCCAGGAAGGGGAAGGCGGCAACCCCTGCGGCCTGGGCAATGACGCCCACCGGCACCATGTTGAGATGGCGGCCCAGGGAGAGGGCAGCGGTGGCCCCCTCCTCGACCTGGCCGAAGAATCGGACGAACTGCTCGTCGAGCGCGGCGATGGACTGGCCGATCATCAGCGGGAGGGCCAGCATCAGGTACTCCCTCACCGACGTGTCGCCCCCGGTGGGGGTCAGCCAGGTGCCGGTGCGCCGGGCCCCCAGGTACTGCAGCCCGAAGTTGCCCACCGCCGACCCGATGACCGCCCCGAGGAGGAAGCCCTCCGGGCTGGGTTCTGCGGCGAGGGCTCCCAACAGCCCGCCGAGGATGATCCCCAGGTTGTAGATCAACGGGGCCAGCGCCGGGATGAGGAAGCGCCGGTGGGTGTATTGCACCGCCATGAGGAGAGCCCCGGTGACCAGGAACACCTGGGCGGGCAACACCAGCCGGGTGAGCGCCACCAAGCGCTCCTGGTCGGCCACCTCGGGGAACACCAGCGCCACCAGCGAGCCGGCGAACACCCACATCAGGGTGGTCAGGGCGACGACGCCCAGGGTGATGAAGCGGAACACCGAGGTGAAGGCCCGGCTGGCGGCCTCCTGGTCTCCCCGTTCCAGATGGCGGCTGAGGATGGGGATCAGGGTGATGCTCAGGTAGGCCCCGGCGAGGAGGTAGTTGAGGTAGTCGGGGATGAGGAACGCCTGGCGGTAGAGGTCCCCCTCGACGGCCACCCCGAAGTAGGAGGCGAGGAGCACCTCCCGGATCAGCCCGAGCAGGCGGGAGAGGAGGACGCTGGCCGACACCACCAGGGCGGCGCCTCCCAGGCGGAGAGGACGGCTCATGGGCAGGCGGCGTGCTCTCTGAGCTCGTCGACCACCGAGTCGGGGACGTGGAGGTCACCGTATCCCGAGCCCAATTCCAGCCCCGGCTTGTAGTCGCCGTGGAAATCGCTCCCTCCGCTGGGGATCAAGCCGAAGCGCCGGGCCAAATGGCTGTACCCCTCCCGCTCGTGACGGTGGTAGGCCGGGTAGATCGCCTCCAGGCCGACCAGGCCATGGTCCGTCATGTGCCCGAGCACCCGGGCCATGTCGTCGGCCCGGCTGATTCCGAGGGTGTGGGGATGACCGAGGATGGGCACCGCCCCCGATTCTCGCGCCAGGCCGATCGCCTGGGCCGGATCGAGTCGGGGTCGGGTCACGTATCCCGCCCGGCCCCGACCCAGCCACAGCTCGAAGGCGGTGGCGATATCGGGCACGTAGCCCTTGCGCATCATCACCGCGGCGATATGGGGGCGCCCCACGGTGCCGCCTCCGGCCTCCTCGGCCACCTCCTCGTCGGTGATATCCACCCCATGGGAGCGGAGAGCCTCCACGATGGCGACATTGCGCTCCGCCCGGCCCTGGCGGAGGGTGGCCAGGCGGTCTTGGAGCGGTCCGGGGCCGGGCTGGAGCCACAGGACGATCAGGTGCATCCCTCCGGGGTGGTCTAGGGAGAGCTCGGCCCCGGGTATCAGCTCGAGGTCACTTCCCCGGGCGGCGTCCTCGGCCCCCTCCCAGCCCTCCTGGGTGTCGTGGTCGGTGAGCGCCATCGCACCCAGACCCTTCTCCAGGCCCATCACCACCAGCCGTTCCGGTGTTACCGAGCCATCGGAGGCCGTCGAGTGGACGTGGAGGTCTACCGCCATTCCAACCGAATCATGACGGAAGTAAGGGTCAAGCCCCGGATACTTCGATGGTCACCGACTCGATGTAAACCGTTTCCTGGGGGAAGCTCTGCTCCGCCGAGCCCGGTGAGGTGATCGTCGGTATCTGCGCCATACGTCGCAAGGCCTCCTCTCCTGAGGTGACCCTTCCCAGCACGTTGAAGTTGCTGGTGAGGAACCGGCCCCGGTCACCGATCACCACGAAGAACTGGGACCCTGTGGTCCTCGCCCCCCGGTTGGCCATGGCGACCACCCCCTCCTCATACTCGAACTCCGAGGGCGGCCTCTCGTCGGAGACCACATAACCGGGATTGCCGGTCCCGTCGGCGCTGGGGTCTCCACCCTGGACGACGAAGTCCTCGGCGATGCGGTGGAACGCCTGCCCGTCGTAGAAGCCCTCACGGGCGAGGAACACGAAGGAGTTGACCGTCTCGGGGTAGTCCCGGTCGAGTTCGATGACGATCTCGCCACAGGATGTGGCGACGTTGGCAGTCACCCGGGTCGCCCCGGCCAGGTCGGCTTGGGTGACAGGCGCCTCGAAGGTCATCGGGGTCAGGGCCGGTGGCTGCTCGGCTCCGCAGGCGGTGGGCTGCTGGCGGAAGCGCTCGTAAGCACTGGTCAGCCCACCTCCTCCACGATTCAGGGTCGCCAGGAGGATGATGCCCACCACGACCAGCCCGAACACCAGGGCGGTGCCCAGGCGTCGCGTCAGCTCACGACGCTGTTCCACCTTCTTTTGGGCGGCGCGTTTGGCGGCGCGCTGCTCTTTCTGACGCTGACGACGGTCGGTCATGGGGCGTGGACTTTAGGCGGGGGGTTGGGCCAAACCCCCGATGACCTCAGCGAGGAGGAGGGGTGTGTTTCGAATCCGGGGGAAAACACTCCAAACTGTCACTGGCATGGCGATAGTGGTTCAGAAGTATGGGGGCACCTCGGTCGGCGATCCCGACCGGATAAACGTCGTCGCCGACCGCATCCGCGACACCCGTGAAGGTGGTGACGATGTGGTTGTGGTGGTTTCTGCCATGGGGCACACCACCGACGAGCTGCTCGCCCTCGCCGCCCGGGTCAACGAGCACCCGCCCCTCAGGGAGATGGACATGCTGCTCAGCACCGGGGAGCGGATATCGATGGCGCTGCTCGCCATGGCCCTCCACGCCCGTGGTGTCCCCGCGGTCAGCTACACCGGATCGCAAGCGGGGATCCTCACCGACTCTTCCCACGGCGAGGCCCGGATCTCCCGGATCACCGGTGAGCGTGTTCGCCAGTCGCTGGACGAAGGGAAGGTGGTCATCGTCGCCGGCTTCCAAGGTGTCGACCCGGTGACCAAAGAGGTGACCACTCTGGGGCGGGGCGGTTCCGACGCCACCGCGGTGGCCCTGGCCGCCGCCCTGGAGGCCGATCACGTGGAGATCTACACCGATGTCGATGGGGTGTACACCGCCGATCCCCGCATCGTCCCCGCCGCCCGGAAGCTGGAAGAGATACCTTTCGATGAGATGCTGGAGATGTCGGCCAGCGGTGCAGACGTCCTCATGTCGAGATCGGTGGAGGTGGGGAGACGTTACGAGGTGCCCATCCATGTCCGCTCGTCGTTCAATGACGACCCGGGAACCTGGGTGCGCGGCTCGTCCATGGAGCAGGTGATCATCTCCGGGGTCACCCACGACCGATCCGAGGCCAAAGTCACCGTGGCCGGGGTTCCCGACCAGCCGGGCATCGCCGCCTCCCTCTTCGGGACACTCGCCGCAGCCAGGATCAACGTCGACATGATCGTCCAGAACGTATCCCATCAGGGGACCACCGACATCAGCTTCACCGTTCCCCGGGCCCATCTCGCCGAGGCGGAGCGGATCTCCAAGGAGGTCTCCGACCAGATCGGCGCCCAGGCGGTGGATGTGGACTCCGAGATCGCCAAGGTGTCGGTGGTGGGCGCCGGGATGCGGTCCTCCCCCGGGGTGGCCGCCCGTATGTTCCAGACCTTGGCCGAGGCAGGGATCAATATCGAGATGATCTCCACCTCGACCATCCGCATCTCCTGTGTGATCCGCGCCGATCAGGTCGAGGATGCGGTGAGCGCCCTCCACGAGGCCTTCGAGCCCCCGTCGGTCGCCGAGGAGGTCGGGGCGTGAGTCGGGTTGTGGCCGTAGTCGGTGCCACCGGAGCGGTGGGCCGCACCATGGTCTCGGTGCTGGAGCAGAGGGAGTTCCCGGCCTCCCGGCTGAGGCTGATGGCGTCGGCGCGCTCCGCGGGGCAGCTGGTCGCCACCCGCTGGGGCGACGTGGTGGTGGAGGACCTCGCCGAGTCCGAACCGGACGGCGTCGACCTCGCCCTGTTCTCCGCGGGCGGCGATCGTTCCCGGGACCACGCCTCCCGGTTCGTCGACGCCGGGGCGGTGGTGGTCGACAACTCGTCGGCGTTCCGCATGGACCCCCAGGTCCCGTTGGTGGTGGTGGGGGTCAACGACCGGGCGGTCCGGGATCATCGGGGGATCATCGCCAACCCGAACTGCACCACGATGACCCTGATGATGGCGGCGGGCCCTCTCCACCAGGCGGCCGGCTTGGTGTCCTTGGTGGCCACCTCCTACCAGTCGGTCTCCGGGTCGGGCCAGCAGGGTGTCGAGGAGCTGCTCTCCCAGCACGACCTCTTGCGGGGTGAGGTCGAGGGCTTGATCAGGGGTGAGGCTCCTGAGATTGATCCGGTGCTCTACCGAAGGCCGATCGGGTTCAACGTGCTCCCCCTTGCCGGGACCCTAGATGACGAGGGCTACACCGACGAGGAGATGAAGCTGGTCAACGAGTCACGCAAGATCCTCGACCTGCCCGAGCTCCTGGTCGAGCCCACCTGTGTCAGGGTCCCGGTGCTGGTTGGCCATGGGGTGGCCGCCAGCCTCCGGTTCACTCGCCCTATGACCGCCGACGAGGCGTTTTCGGCGCTTTCTGCGGCTCCAGGGGTCTCGGTTTGGAAGGACCGGGTGCCCACCCCCATCGACTCGGCGGGGATCGACGACGTCCTGGTGGGCCGGGTCAGGGGCACGGTAGGTGAGCCCGGCGGGATAAATCTATGGGTGGTCGGCGACAACCTGCGCAAAGGGGCCGCGCTCAACGCGGTCCAGATCGCCGAGCTGGTTTGAGGGCTAGACCTCGGCGTCGTCGCGCATCAGGGCAGCCATCCTCCTTCTAAGGAAGGGATGGGCCTGACGAATTCCCAGGTCGATGGCGAATCGGGCGTCTTCGGTGACATCGAGGACGATCTCCTCACCTTCGGCGCGGACGTGAAATCCGTCCTGGAGGGCGGAGATCCGAATGTCGTCCCGCGACCAGTCGGCGACCTCGATGTCGCCGGCGGTCATGGTCATCCGATCATCGGTGAGATCGATGACAACCCGGATGGGAGCCTCGTCCGTGCCCTGCACACGAAGCCTGGCGTCATAGGCAGTCATACATCACCTCCTGTACTCCTACAGATTATCCGCCACTTGCATAAATCCAATGCGAAGAGGACGTTTCTCCCAGGGGCTAGTCCCATGTCCATGAGGCGGCCGCACCGTATCCTGGGTCGGAATGACGAATCTGGAGTTGATATCCCCCGAAGGTGGGCTCACCAGGGACGAGGTGCACCGCAGGGTCGCCGCCGGGCTGGTCAACGTGGTCCCCGAGAGCCCGAGCCGGTCTATCGGCGAGATCGTCCGGGCCAACGTGGTCACCCGGTTCAACATCCTCCTCGGTGGTCTGCTCCTCATCGTGCTCTTCGTGCTCCGCGAGCCGCGCGACGCCCTGTTCGGATTCGTCCTCCTCACCAACTCGGCGATAGGCATCATCCAGGAAATTCGGGCGAAGCGGACCCTGGACCGCCTCGAGGTGCTCGCCTCTCCGACGGTGAGCCTGGTGCGCAATGCCAGGGCCGCCGAGCATCCGGTCGGAGACATCGTGGTCGACGACCTCATCGAGCTGCGTCCCGGCGACCAGCTGGCGGTGGACGGCGTCGTGGTGTCGACCAACGGGTTGGAGATCGACGAGTCCCTGCTCACCGGTGAGTCCGACCCGGTGCCCAAGGGGGTCGATGGTCAGTGTCTCTCGGGGAGCTTCGTCGCCGCCGGATCGGGGCGCTACCGTGCCACCCGGGTTGGTGGGGACTCTTATGCCGCCCGTCTCGCCAAGGCGGGCAAGCGTTTCACCCTGGTCCGGTCGGAGATGCGAGACGGCATCAATTGGATCCTGGGCGTGGTCAGCTGGGCGGTGATCCCCATGCTGGTGCTCATCGTGTGGAGCTCGATCCGGGGTGGTGGGACTTTTCTCGAGGGTCTCGGTGGTGGTGTCGCCGCCGGTGTCGCCATGGTTCCTCAAGGTCTGGTCCTGCTCACCTCGATCGCCTTCGCCGTGGGGGTGGTCCGGCTGGGACGGCGCAACGTGCTGGTTCAGGAGATGCCGGCCATCGAGGGGCTCGCCAGGGTCGACACCGTGTGCTTCGACAAGACCGGCACCCTCACCGAGGGTCGGCTCACCGTCGAGGGGGTGGTCTCCCTCTCCGACAGCGACCACGCCGACGCCCTGGCCGCCCTGGCCGCGGCTGAACCTCATCCCAACTCGACCCTCCAGGCGATAGCCCTGTCGTTTCCGGATAGCCCCCGCTGGGAGATGAGCTCGATGATCCCCTTCTCCTCGGCCCGGAAATGGAGCGGGGCGAGTTTCATCGGTCGGGGATCGTGGGTGATCGGGGCTCCCGAGGTGGTGGCCCCCATGGATGACCGGGTGATCGAGTCCGCCGAGGAGGCCTCGGAGCGGGGGAAGCGGTCGCTGTTGTTGGCCCGCTCCGAGTCGCCGGTCGCCGGGGGGGTTCTTCCTTACGGGTTGGAGCCGGTGTGTCTCTTGATCCTGGCGGACCAGGTGCGCGCCGACGCTCCCGAGATACTCCGCTACTTCGCCGACCAGGGGGTCCGGGTCAAGATCATCTCCGGCGACAACCCGTCGACGGTGGCCGCGGTGGCCCGTCAGGCCGGCCTCGACGGCATCGGCGAGGTGATCGACGCTCGCCTGCTGCCCGAGGACGCCGACCAGTTGGCCATGATCATGGAGCAGGGGTCGGTGTTCGGGAGGGTCAACCCCAGCCAGAAACGGGAGATGATCCGGGCCCTTCAATCAAGTGGGCACGTGGTGGCGATGACCGGTGACGGGGTCAACGACGTTCTGGCCTTGAAGGACTCCGACATCGGGATCGCCGTCGGCTCGGGTGCCCCGGCGTCGAGGGCGGTCGCCCAGTTGGTTCTGCTCGATAGCGACTTCTCCACCCTCCCCGGGATAGTGGGGGAGGGCCGGAGGGTGACCTCCAACATCGAGCGGGTGGCCAACCTGTTCATCACCAGCACTATTTACGCTTTCGGGCTGTCGCTGGCCATCGTGATCTCGGCCCTGCCCTTCCCCTTCCTCCCCCGCCATCTCACCCTGGTGGGGAGCCTCACCATCGGGATCCCCGCCTTCTTCCTCGCCCTGGCTCCATCTCGCCGTCGCACCCGGTCGGGCTTCGTGGGGCGGGTGCTCAAGTTTGCCGTTCCGACGGGGACGGTGGCCACCCTGGCCACCTTCACCGCCTACTGGTTGGCCGACCTGGAGGGTTCGACCATCGCCCAGTCTCGGACCACCGCCACTGTGGTGTTGGGGGCGATCGGCATGTTTGCCCTGGCCATCGTGAGCCGTCCTCTGGTCCCGTGGAAGAAGGCCCTGATCTCGACGATGACCGCCCTGCTGGCGGTGGCAGTGCTGAGCCCTGCGGCCCGGGAGTTCTTCGCCTTGGACCTGCCGCGGCTGGTGGTGCTACTTGCCGCTCTGGGTGTTGTCGGGCTCACCGGCACGGTGATGATCCTCGCCCTGCGGGCGGTGGGCTGGGCGAAGGTGGTGCCCGAGCTGTTCCGGGAGGTGCCCCCGATGGAGCCCGGGGCGTGGAGGAAGTTGACCCAACGCATCGTCGACGGCTCGGGATGGAGCCGTTCGTTCCCCACCACAACCGAGATGCAGCCGGCGGTCAAGAAGCTGGAGGGACCGCCACCAGAGGAAGATGGGTAGTCACGAGCACTGCGATCTGGGAGCGGGAACGCCTCGGCTGGGTTCGGTCGTTGATGGAGCGAATCCCCGCAGGGAGGGAGCAGATCAGGGCCGCCGAGGCCATCGGTTCGTTGTCGATGGCAACCGATCTGGGGAGGCCGTGGTCGCACCGAAGGTTCTCATGGAGTCGTCGAGTCTTCACAGACCGGTCTCCGGAGTCCCGCATGAAGGCCGGTGTCAGACCAGTCCCAGAGCGGGTGCGAGGTGACAAGGGGACTGATTCAGATTCTGGCGGCGGTCATGGCTGTCACCAATGTCGGTGTGTGGCTGGTGTGGACTCGACTGGAACGCCCCGGACACGATCTCGAGCTTCGTGCCAGGCTACGAAGCCCGGCCGTCATTGACCGGGGAGGCGACCTCGCACAGGTCGTTCCGTTCGTCTATCCGGTGTTGGCGCTGGTCATTCCCGGCTGGGCGTACGCGGGATGGTTGAACTGGTCTACCGGCATCGATCTGATTCTGCAGGTGGTCGGGGTGGGGCTGTGGGCTCTGGGCATCTCCCTGGGGCTTTGGGCTGCGCAGGCGATCGGCGGGTATGGCGCGTTCAGTGGGGTTGCGTCCGATCATCGGCTAATCAGCCACGGTCCATACCGATATGTTCGCCACCCCATTTACACCGCGATGATCGCAATAGCAGTTGGGACTGCTCTCGTCTTCCGGAGCTACCTGATGCTGGGAGTGGCCGCGATGTCCACGGTCAGCCATCTCTGGTGGGCCACCGGCGAAGAGAAGCTGCTCGGCTCACCCGAAGGTCTTGGGGATTCCTACCGCTCCTACGCTTCCCGCACCGGCCGGTTCCTACCCAGGATAAGGCCGCGCCGACCATCAACCGGATCCGTTTGAGCACCTTCGTTGGTGAGGCTTGGGCCGGTTCCATGGCAGGCCATGGCTCAGGGTGTCGCGGTGCTTCTGATGGCCAGGTGAGAGAATTACGGCACGCGTCATGTGGCTTGGGGGGCCCGATGCCGACTGGTGGTCTCCGGTCGGTACAATCTCGACCAATCGGGACGTGGCGCAGTTTGGTAGCGCGCAGCGTTCGGGACGCTGAGGTCGTGGGTTCAAATCCCGCCGTCCCGACTACAAAGGTGCTGGTCAGGGCTCTGCAGCCAGGGCTCTGACCGGTACCACCCCAGATCCATCCCGCGTTTACAGATACCCGACGGTGTTTCCCGTGCCCTTGGTCCAGGTTCCCGATTCGTCCGGGAACCCGTTGGGAAGGCTGACCGGACCTCGGGCTTGGGCGACCCACGGCGACATGGCGGGCGTGCCCCGGCTTGTGGATCTATAGAGTTTGAGTGGTCCTTGACCTGCCACGGCAACTCTGGCGGTGGATCAGGGCTTGCCACATGACTACTACCACGACCGACACCGGCGTGCGGATAGGGGTATTGGGACTCCTCCGAGCCGAGAGGGACGGCATCGAGGCCGACCTGGGAGGCCGCAAGCAGCGGGCGGTGCTCGCCGTCCTAGTCGCCAATGTCGGCCGGTCCGTGTCGCGGGATCAACTCCTGGAGGGGGTGTGGGGGGAAGAGGCTTCTTCCGGCAACCGGCCTTCTCTCTACACCTACCTGTCGAATCTGCGCGCCTTGCTTGGCGATGTCATCGTTCGCACCGGAGTCGTGTACCGGCTGAACATCTCGAATGATGATGTTGATGCCTGGCGGTTCGAGAAGACGGTGGGAGAGGCCCGAGGGCTGGTGGCGACCGATCCAGTCGAGGCGAGCCGCCGACTCCGGGAAGCACTCGGCCTGTGGCGGGGCCGACCGTATGCGGACCTGGTGGACATACCGGGTCTGGATGCCGAGGTCCGCCGTCTCGAGGAGCTGCGCCTAGAGGCGGTGGAGCTGCGGATCGACGCCGAGCTGGCGGCGGGCCTCCACGAGACCCTGATCGCCGAGTTGGAGGCGTTGGCGGAGGAACATCCACTCCGGGAGAGATTCCGGGCCCAGCACATGCTTGCTCTATACCGGTCGGGGCGCCAGTCCGAAGCGCTGCGGGCTTACCGGGCCACCGAGTCGTTGCTGACCGAGGAGTTGGGGGTCGAGCCCTCACACGAGCTCCAGAACCTGGAGCTGCAGATACTCGAGCACGACAGTTCACTGCTGGAAGGCATCGGGCGGACAGTCACACAACGCCTCGCCTTTCTGGTCACCGACATCGACGGGTCGACGCGGTCGTGGAGCCGGTTTCCTCAGAGCATGGCGGTGGCATTGGCGACGCACGACCGCGTGTTGCGCGAAGCCATCGAAAGTGCGGGAGGAAGGGTGTTCAAGCACACGGGAGATGGGGTGCTGGCGGTCTTTGGAAACGCGTTGGAGGCGGCGGAGGCGGCGGAGGCGGCGCAGCAGGGCCTGGCGGCAGCCGATTGGGGTGAGGTGGGGGAGTTGGCGGTGAGGATGGGGATCGACGTCGGCGAAGCCGACTCTCGTGGCGGTGACTTTTTCGGGCCTCCGCTGAACCGCGCCGCTCGATTGTGTTCCTCGGGTCATGGCGGCCAGGTGTTGGTGTCGGCGGCTGCACAGGCCGAGGTGGCGGCGTCGGCGCCGGCCGGTGTGCAGATTCGCCAGTTGGGTGAGTACGAGCTGCGGGGGATGGCTTCGGTCGAGCGGGTGGCGCAACTGGTGTTTGTCGGCTTGCCGGCCGACTTCCCTGACCTGCGGCTGGACTCCGACTCGGCGCTGGGCGACCGTGCCGAGGCCCTCTCCATGCCGGGCTACGAGGTGCGGGACCGGATCGGGGAGGGGGCGCTGGGTCTGGTGTGGCGGGCATACCAGCCATCGGTGGGTCGGGAGGTGGCGATCAAGGTGATCCGCCCCGAACTCGCCGACCATCCGGCGTTCGTACGCCGCTTCGAGGCGGAGGCACGTACTATCGCCCGGCTGGCGCACCCTCACATCGTGCCTCTGATCGACTTCTGGCGCGACGGCCACGGCGCCTACCTGGTGCTCCAGTTGCTCCCCGGTGGCTCGCTCGCCGAGGCACTCGGTGGAGCCGTGATCCCGGTCGACGCGGCCCGCCGCATTCTGGCCCAGGTCGGATCGGCACTAGACCATGCCCATTCCCAGAGGGTGACCCACGGCGACGTCAAGCCGGGCAATGTGCTGCTCGACAGTTCCGGCAACGCCTACCTGTCCGATTTCGGGATCGCCGCCCGGCTCTTGGATCCCGGGCTGGTGTCGTCAGTGTCGCTGACACCGGAGTACCGGGCGCCGGAGGAGGCGGTCACCGGCCCCACACCCGAGGCCGACCGCTATGCCTTCGGGATGCTCGCCAGGGCACTCCTTCCCGCCACCGAGGAGACAGAGCCAGCGATCGCCCGCGCTATGGCCACCCTTCCCCATGACCGCTATCCATCGGCGGCTGCCCTCCTCGCCGAGCTGGACCAGGGACTGGGCGACCTTCCCAAACCGGTCGCGTCGGTTGTCACCCGCAATCCCTACAAGGGGTTGCGGGCCTTCGACGAAGCCGACCGAGCCGACTTCTATGGACGCGACGGGCTGGTCACCACACTGGTGTCGGCCGTAGCCGACCGTCGCTTTGTCACGGTGGTGGGCCCGTCGGGCTCGGGCAAGTCGTCAGTCGTACAAGCAGGTCTCTTGCCAGCCCTGGCCGACGGTGCCCTTCCCCGTTCCGAGGAGTGGTTCCGCATCGTGGTCACCCCCGGCTCCAACCCGCTGGGGTCTGTCGCCGGAGGTCTGAGCCGCCTCTTCACGCGAGCCGTCAGCCCGGAGGATCTGATCTCGCAAGGCCTGGCCGGACTCGTGGCCCAGATCCTCCCCGAGCCCGACGATGAGCTGCTGGTCGTCATCGACCAGATGGAAGAGCTCTACACCCTGGTCGATGATCCCGAGCAACGGCGCCAGTTCACCGACCTGCTGGTCGGGGCGGGCGAGCACCAAGAGAGCCGGGTACGGGTGGTGGCCACCCTTAGGGCCGACTTCTACGACCGCCCCCTTCAGGACGCTCGACTGGGGTCGCTGGTGCGGGACGGGCTGGTGACCGTGCTCCCCCCTGGCCAAGCCGAGTTCGTCGAGATCATCGCTTCTCCCTCCCAGGCTGTCGGCTTGCGGTGGGAGCCCGGGCTCCCCCACCGCATCGCCCAGGAAGTCGCTGACCAACCCGGCGCCCTGCCTCTGCTCCAGTATGCGCTGACCGAGCTGGTGGAGCAGCGCACCAGCACCACGCTCACCGATGCCGACTACCAGAGAGTCGGCGGTGTGGCCGGCGCATTGGCTACCCGAGCCGAGACGGTTTACGCAAGCCTCCAACCCGTCGAGCAAGAGGCTGCTCGTCAGGTGCTGTTGCGCCTGGTCACCGTGGACGAGGAGTCAGACGACACGCGCCGGCGGGTCCGGCGCAGTGAGCTGGAATCGCTCGGCATCCCGCGTCCGGACCTCGACACCGTCCTCGACGTGTTCACCACCGAGCGCCTGCTGCTCGGAGACCGCGACCCGGTCACCCGGGGCCCCACCTTCGAAGTCGCCCACGAGGCCCTGCTGCGGGAGTGGCCTCGACTGGCCGGATGGGTCAACGAGCATCGTCAGTCCCTCATCCAGGGACGACGGTTCCGGGCCGCCATGAGCGAGTGGGAGGCGGCTGACCGCCACCCTGACTACCTGCTCATCGGAAACCGGTTGGCGCCTTACCTCGGCTGGGCTGAGACCGCCTCCCTCACTGTCGATGAGGCCGCCTATTTCCAGGCATCCCGGGACGGGGACGAGACCCAGCGAGCGGCCAGGCGTCGCCGGCGTCGTACCCTCACCGGAGTCTTAGCCGGGGCAGCTGCAGTCGCTACCATTCTCGGTGTCCTGGCCTCGGTCCAGGCCGGTCGCGCCACCGTAGAAGCCGACCGGGCGGGCGCCGAGGCGGACCGGGCGCTCGCCGCCGAGGCGCGAGCTGAGGCCGAGGCCGAGCGAGCAACTAGCGAAGCCCGGGTGGCCCGGGCCGGCGAGTTGTCGGCCGCGGCTCAAGCTGTCCTCGACACCGACCCTGCGCTGGCCAAGCTGCTCGCCGTTGCCTCCACCCGCGTGGCCGCGCCCAGCGCGGACACACTTTCCGTGCTCCACCAGGCCTACGCCCTCGACCCGGTCATCGACCAGTACGACTACCCCCGTCGCACCGAGTACTTCACCTCCGATGTCCACCCGGATGGAACCCGCCTGGTCGCTTCGTCCAGCCTTCCGGGACCTTTCGGCTACCTGGAGGTGCACGACTTCGACTCAGGGGAGACGGTTTGGTCGTGGGAGTCCACCAACCCGAGCATTGCCTTCGACGAGGCCCGATTCTCCCCCGACGGGAGCTGGGTGGTTTCCGGTTCCTACTGGCGGCCGGAGCCGGGCGCCCCCGGTGCCTCTCCCAACGACCAGATGGGGATCCACATCTGGGATGTCGAGAGCGGCGAGCTGATTCGTCTCATCGACCTGGGAAGGTGTGGAGGCAAGGTGCATGCCATGACAATGGAGATCATGGTGGTGACCACCCTTCACCCCGAGGAGTGCGCGCCGCCTTTCTATGGCGGGCACATGTTCGCCGCCGAGTTGGTCGACATCGCCTCCGGTGACCGGACCCTGCTCTCTTCCGACGTGGAATGGGGCCCAGAGAGCATCGGGCCCACCATCAGCTCCGATGGCCAGTACGTCGCCTTCAGCGAAGGAATGGAGGACGGACGTTTCGTCACAGCAGTTGTCGAGCTGGCCACGGGGGATCGGGTCCTCGAGTTCGATGCGACCCGGCCAACTCAGCCTGCGGGGGCAAGGTTGTTGAACCATGACGGGTCGCTGCTCATCGCAGGCGAACGGCCCATGGAGGTATGGGACGTCGGACAGGGTGTGCTGGTGGCGACCTTCTCCGGCCACGGTGGCCAAGCTGCGTTCCCCTGGGCATTCTCCGCAGACGGCTTCTCGGTTTACTCAGTCGGCTTCGATTCAACGCTCCGCATCTGGGACGCGATCCGGGGATTGGAGACCGCCGCCTACCCGACCGCGGGATTCGGCAGGGTTTCCGTGACCGACGCCGGCCAGGTGCTGGTCACCAACATCGACGCCTATCGATCCTCGTTGCTCGACCTCACGCCAGGTGAGGTTTGGGGTGTGTCGAGCTGCGGGGGGTTCGTCCACGGCCAATCGCTTCGCATTGTGGACGGACATGCTGCCTTCAACGAGACCTGTCCCGGCGGCGAATCGGTCACCCAGGTCGTCGACGTGACCTCCAGGGCGCTCATGACAACGCACTTTGACAACTTCGGCCAGGACGTGGCCATCTCTGCGGACGGATCGAGACTGGTGCGACAGGAGGTAGGAGTGCCACCCGAAGGGTCGGCCGGCGGCGCTGATGGCTCCTGGGGCTCTCCACCTCGGATCAGGACACTCCTCAGCGGCGAGCTGTTGGTCGAGTTCGAGGGTGTCTGTACCTGGGATGCCGCCAGCGCGATCGTGGCCTGGAACCAACCCGGCTGTGCCCCTTTCCCGACCCTTCCCTTTCCTGTGTGGAACGAGCAGCTTCTGTGGTCCCCCGACTCCTCCCTGGTTGTCGCAAAGGACCTCCACGGCCGGGGTATGGCGGTATGGGAGGCGGAGTCAGGGAAGCTGGTGAGTTTGTTGGAGAATCCGTGCCGGCTGGTGGGGCCGGCACGGATCATGTTCACCGCCTCCGGCGAGGAGCTGCTGGTCTCCTGCATCGGGGATGGCCTGCTCATCGGTTACTCCACCGAGACCTGGGATGAAACCCGCAGTGCGTTTCTTGCAGACGACGCCGCCGGTCGGGAGACCTTCGGCTTTGTCGACCACCATCCCGCCCAGGGCCTGATTTTGGGACTCGGTGGCCTCCTGTACGGGGGCGAGGCGGCCCTCCACTGGCTCGACGACGAGACGCTTGAGGTGGTCCACTCCATCGCCTCTGCCCACGCCGGGCCTGCGTCGTCGGGAGCGACCAGCCCGGACGGCAGCCTCCTGGCCACCGGCTCCACAGAAGGGTTGGTCAAGGTGTGGGACCTGGCCGGCCGCCATGTCACCCAGGAGATCAACGTCGGGTCCCAGGTGCAGGGAGTGGCTTTCATCGACAACCACCGGCTTGCGGTCACCCCGCAGACGGGCGGCTTCTATGTCTACACCCTCGATCCGGACGAGCTCATGGAGATAGTGCGGCCGTCCCTTCACCGAGCCTTCACCCCCGCCGAGTGCGCCCGGTTCAGCTTCGGCGACGAATGTCCCGCCCTGGAGGAGCTACGCGGTGACGGGTGATCTCGACGGGGCGCTGTTGTCGCTGGTCTCTTTAGTGGCTCTTGATAAGCAGCGGGCACCATGCCAACCGATATCCGGCAGTTCACGAGGCGTGTGCCTCCCGGGGGGTGAACTTGGGGAAAGGAGTCGGATATGAAGCACAGCATGAAGAGGAAGTGGACAGTGGCGACTGCCGCTGCGCTGTTAGTGGTAATGGCCCTGCCGGCGACGGGAGGAGCTCAGACCCCGCCCGGGAAGGGCCTGTTCGAGTTCCCCTTCCCGCTCGACTGCGACGGCGTCACCGTGACAGCTACGGTCACACAAGGGGAACTGGTCGCGTCGGCAGCCCTCGGCCCGGGCTGGCTCTCGGACATTGGACAGGTGGTGCCCCGGTCACTGACCATCTTCGACGCGAACAACAACGTGATCTTCGAGAACACCGTCGGGAAGAAGACGGCGAAGGCCCTGGAGACCATCATCTGCACAGGGCCGGCATTCACTCCGACAGGTGAAATGGGGAACGGAGTGTTCGAGTTCGTCCTGCTCCCATGACACCAGCAGTGTGAGCGGCTCTAGGGGCCAGGGCACCAACCAAAGGTGCTGGTCAGAGACTTGCAGACGAGTCTCGGCCAGCACCTGGGTTGTGCCATAGAGTTGAGTGGAGAGCACCGGTGTGTGGCCTAGTCTGACGACTGATATGACCATTCCGTTCTGCGGTCGCTCGATGATGTGGCCCTTCCTGGGGCACGTTCGGCGCGTCTGAAGAACGTTGAGGCGGGAGTCGATGCCCCGATTCTGGCCCTGCTGGGCCAGCAGACCCGGCTGGACACTTGGTTCACCGATTCGGCCCAGCACCTCGCCGACGCGCGCGTCCGAGAACTGCCTGGTGTCGGGCACTGTGCCCTGCTGGTCGCGCCCAAGCCCGTCGCCAATGAGCTGATCTCGTTCCCAGAGGCGGTCGGGGCGACCCGCCTGACAAGCCCGCCCGGCGATCACGCCCGCGGCGAGGACTAGCGCAGAACGACAATTCTGGGCGGATAACGAACATGTACGGAAGTGCGCGAGAGCGGCACTTCTTGCTCGCTCTCTGGCCGATCTCCGGTGATGGGCGGGACCATCCGAGGGGGAGAGTGGCACGAGAAGTTTCGCTATCCGGCACCGCTGTTTCGGTCTGATCGCCTGGGACGTAGTGTGTGATGACCGACGAACCTGATGGAACATGGCGAACGGCAAGAAGGGCGATCACCCGGCCACCGACATTGTCGACTGGGGCTTGGAAGTATACGGCGAGCCGATCGACTCACTGATTAGGCAGCTCTATGAGCAAGGCCGCATGGCCGACATGAACGCCGAGGTTCAGTTCTGGAGTGATGTGTCGTCGATCGAGATCGAGGAGCAGCTGCGAGCGATCCTGAGTCGTGCTCCCAGCGTGCAGGTCGACATCCAGTTCGAAGCCAGGGTCGCTGAAAGTTATGGAGTTCCAGGTGCAGGTTGGATATTCAGAGGTGCGGTTCAGTCGACCGACCCGAAACAGGTGTTGGAGGAAACGTGGAGCGTCGACTTCTTCGCCATTCCGATTCGGCTTGAGGACGGACAATTTTGGGCGACGGCCAGACCCGTGTCAGATTCGGCGCCATCCAGTCTGCTCGCTCCGGGCGCCGAGTTCTGGATCAGATCGGCTCGATCGCGACTTGGGCATGGGAGGGTTCTCCTGCCTGAGGAGAAGCTGCACTCGGACATGCCTCGGGAGTGGGCTCACGATGTTTAACCCGGGTCGCCGTCTTCGGCCTCCACGACAGAGCGAGCAGGCGCATATCAACTGATCTCGGACGAAACCGCACATATCTGGAACCGTCCGGGATCGGCACCTCGGCGCGCAGGCTTCCTCCGACCGTTGGCGAATCCATCGTGAGCCCAGTTCAGACGATCCACGACGGCGCCCCGGCGAAGGACGGGCTGCCGCTTGAGGACCCCGGCTGAATCACCAGCTACCACCGGCCCTGCGGCGCACATGAAGAGTGGTTCTGTCGCGGCGCATACTCGGCGTGTGATCTCCGTGCAGACACTGATGATTCCAGGCGGCACATTCCGTAGCGTCGTTGACATGAAGCCGGAACGAAAAGGTCTGCTGAGAAGCGCACCCGGGGAGTCCGCTGGCGTGACCGATCACCGAAGTACTCACGTGCTCATCATTGTTGGGCTCGTGGTGGTGGCAGCGGCGATCTACGCGTTCCGCCTTCTCACCGTGTCTCCGTTTGAGGTCACGC
>CAZNDH010000025.1:0-27790 GCA_964571765.1 uncultured Acidimicrobiaceae bacterium | reverse complement strand
GTGCCGGCCACGCTACGTGTCATGTCAGAAATGGGTACATGCAGTGGGTTGGGCCGAATCCGCTGCGCTGTAATCAAAAAGCAGGACGCCGGTACAGGTTGTGGTCTCCTACGGACCAGTCAGCCTGTTGCAACGTCTATTGCAGGCCCGCGTAGTCGTTAGCTGGCGCCTCTCTCAGCGACCAACCTGGGCCTCGCTGTAGCCGTTGGTGTAGCCAACTCGGCGCACGGGGCAACGCTGTCACGAGCCGGCACGGGTCCCGAGGGACTGTTAATCCATCGGTTTAGATTCGAGTCCTACCCGCGGAGCAATGACCAGGGGAAGCCCCTCAAACACAAGGGGAAATCGGGAGCTTGCTTACCATGGTCGCCCTACGCAACATGGCGCGACTTCTCGTGTGGCCTGGCGTATGTTGCGGAGTAAGGAGCCCCTCCCGGTTGACGGGTCCGTGTGTGGCACATCTCGCCTACCGGAGCTCGCCTTGGGGGCTGCTGGGCGCCTGTTGTTGACCAAGACCCCATCGGCGCCGGACCTTCCTCCGAGGAGCGGTGATGTTGGACCGTCCCCGGGGAGACTCTGGAGGGCCGGCGACTATTCGACGGCACGAACTACCTGACGGGGGTAGGTTCCATGATGACGAGAGGGCACTCGCCCCCGTCTGAGCATGAGGAGGTGACCGGTGGACAGGACCGGGCTTTGGGTATTGGTAGTCGGAGCTGTGTCGCTCGTCATCGGGGCGTTTGGAGGTCCCATTTTCGGCGAGGACGTGGACTTCCCGGTCTGGGTCTTCACGTGGGTCGGCCTTGGGCTGATTGTGATCGGGGCAGTCATTCTGATGATGAGACGATCGCGCACCTGATCCACCGCTCGCTGCTCTCGTGAGATTGTCGTGACTCGAGACGAGCGCAATGGTCTTGGTTTCGCTCGATCCGGATGCGCCGCATATGGTCATCCACCGGTGGTCCTACGGAACACCGGATGTGGGCGAGATCAGCTGGCAACGCCTTAACCAATGATTCCTCCGTCGGCTACGTGTGAAGCGTCCTGGTCACGCGCATATCAACAGTCATCGAGCGAAGCCACCCATACTTCGAACAGTCCGAGGTCAGCACTCCTGTGCTTGAGCATCGTCGCTCCCGAGACCCGACTCGGATCAGTGCTCACCATGCGACCTGTGATGAGAAGGAGCCAACCTCGGTCATCGACCGCTCAGTTGCTTCCAAGCAAGTTCCGGAGGGCTTCGATGTCAGCTAGATCGTGGGGGCGTGGCTTCTCGTCGAAATTCTCCTCCCAACATTCCTTCATGTCGAGTAATCCGAGGGCGGACACGGCTCGGACTGTGATGCCTGCAAGCGTCAGGGGTTTTTCAGGGAAGGAACCTTCTGGGTAAGGCCACGACTCATACCCGGGGGTGAAGTAACTTCCCTTCCCGTCTTTGGCAACGTATGTGATCTCGATCTGTCCGTTGTCCAGTTCGAACGATTCGACACTTCCCGCTTCATCGCTACGGGTAAGCGCAGCCCCCGCCCCTTCTAGAAGATCGCCGAGTCTCGATTTGTCGTTCAGCTTCACGATGAAGTCGATGTCTGAATGAGGTCGGGTCACACGACCAATGTGAAAATCGACGGCCCAACCCCCTGATAGCCAGAAGTCAATGCCCGCTTCGTCCATCAATTCGACGAGTTTGCCTATCTGTCGAACCTGAGCGATATCGTCGAATTGGGAGGCGTGGGTCATGAGAGTGCTATTAGCGTCGCACGTCAACCGCCCCCATGAGGCTGCAATATCGGGGTTGAGTACGGTTAGGCGTCGAAGCCACGTGTCCAGTCCCCGGTCACTGGTAACCCCCGAGCCAGCGTTTCTGGTTTCAGCGAGCATCTGGGTGGCGCGTCTTCGACTCGAAGTGTGACGTCATCGACGACTTGTCACCGGTTTGGTTCTGCCCGGCTCGTCGCCCCCGAGTGACGCTGGCGGAGGTTGGCCTACTCCGAACCATGGCAGTTCGGCTAGAGGGCCCTTTGGCTCGCAGGTGTCACGATTGGCGGGCGGGTGGACATATAGGCGTATCAAGGAAGGCGGGCCGAAGCCGCTGACACGCGACGGGGAAGGAACCCAATGGGTGCTACCACCATCACAGACGCCAAGAAGCCCACACCGGTGAGGAGACCACGTGGCTGGACCGTTGGTCTGACCACAGCCCTCATCGTTTTGATCCTTGGCGTAGCCACACTCTTCATTACCACCGGTGAGAACCCATTTGCTGGGGTGCCCTCTCCGGTGGAGGTCGCTGAGGCTTACATCGACGCCCGCAATGACTACGACGTCGAGCGCGCCCGGAACCTACTGGCTGAGGACTTCACCACAACCGAAGCCCCCTACGGCCATCGCGGTCATCAAACCCTGGACCTCGTGTTCCAGAGTTGGGATGATTGGGGATTTGAGTTCACCGATGTGACCTGTGAGGAAGTGTCGGAGGGGAGTGGTGGACACGTGGTCCGGTGTGACCACCTGTGGAACAACGACCTGATTCGAGTGGGCGGTTTTTCCCCTTCAGAGGCCAACCTGCGATTTCTCATCCAAGATGGGCTGATCCGCAGGGTGGCCGAAACCGAGATCGGCTCGGACCCATGGTGGGAGACCTTCGTCGTCTTCCTGGAAGCCGAGAGCCCAGATTTCGGTGAGACGGTCTACCGCGCCGTTGAACTCCTGGACCCGGATGCGGTGCAGGAGGTCGGCGACGAGCTGCCCGCCTACCTCGACCTGTATGCCGAGTGGCTCGACAATCAGGAAGGATGACGACGCGAATCAGAGCGAAACAGACTCGACGGAGTGGATATCGCCTCCCCCAAGGCAGATCGGCCTGAGGGCCTCTGGCTCTCACATGTCACGATTGCGGCCGGATGGACAACTCATAGGCGTATCAAGATCGGTTAGACCCTCGTCATGGACGAAGACAACAGCACCAAGCTGTCCATGCTGTTCGCAGCTCATCACGCCGAGGTTCTAGCATATTGCGTCCGCAGGATCGGATACGCCGACGGGGAGGATGCCGCCGCGGAGGTATTTGCGGTGGCATCGCGGCGGGTCGATGACATCGACTGGCGAACGGTGCGCCCGTGGCTTTACGGCGTCGCCCGGGGGGTACTGGCCAACCGCCATCGATCATTACACCGTCTGCGTCGAGTGACCGGGAAGGTTACGGGTCTGGCGTATGCGCCGGCCGACTCACCCGATGACGTGGTCATCAGAAATGCCGAGGCCAGTGAGACCCTGTCAGCGCTGCGCCGGCTCCGCCCGTCGGACCGGGAGATACTGATGCTCTACGCCTGGGAAGACCTTGCGGCTCCCGATATCGCAGCCAGCCTCGGGGTCTCAGTCGATGCAGCCAAGAAGCGATTGGAGCGAGCGAAGAGACGTCTCGCCCAGGTTCTTCACCCCACTTCCAACTCACTCGGCACTTCGAGTGCACTCTTCGAAAACGGGACGAGCCAATGAGACCGGTCGATCAAGCCTGTGAACAGTTGCGAAGGGCCAATCCGGTGCCCGATCCGGCGGCCCTACTAGCGGAGTTGACCGAAGCCGCTGACACGCGACGGGGAAGGAACCCAATGGGTGCTACCACCATCACAGACGCCAAGAAGCCCACACCGGTGAGGAGACCACGTGGCTGGACCGTTGGTCTGACCACAGCCCTCATCGTTTTGATCCTTGGCGTAGCCACACTCTTCATTACCACCGGTGAGAACCCATTTGCTGGGGTGCCCTCTCCGGTGGAGGTCGCTGAGGCTTACATCGACGCCCGCAATGACTACGACGTCGAGCGCGCCCGGAACCTACTGGCTGAGGACTTCACCACAACCGAAGCCCCCTACGGCCATCGCGGTCATCAAACCCTGGACCTCGTGTTCCAGAGTTGGGATGATTGGGGATTTGAGTTCACCGATGTGACCTGTGAGGAAGTGTCGGAGGGGAGTGGTGGACACGTGGTCCGGTGTGACCACCTGTGGAACAACGACCTGATTCGAGTGGGCGGTTTTTCCCCTTCAGAGGCCAACCTGCGATTTCTCATCCAAGATGGGCTGATCCGCAGGGTGGCCGAAACCGAGATCGGCTCGGACCCATGGTGGGAGACCTTCGTCGTCTTCCTGGAAGCCGAGAGCCCAGATTTCGGTGAGACGGTCTACCGCGCCGTTGAACTCCTGGACCCGGATGCGGTGCAGGAGGTCGGCGACGAGCTGCCCGCCTACCTCGACCTGTATGCCGAGTGGCTCGACAATCAGGAAGGATGACGACGCGAATCAGAGCGAAACAGACTCGACGGAGTGGATATCGCCTCCCCCAAGGCAGATCGGCCTGAGGGCCTCTGGCTCTCACATGTCACGATTGCGGCCGGATGGACAACTCATAGGCGTATCAAGATCGGTTAGACCCTCGTCATGGACGAAGACAACAGCACCAAGCTGTCCATGCTGTTCGCAGCTCATCACGCCGAAGGCCTCGCCTATTGCGTCCGCCTGTTCGGCTGCCGAGGGGGAGTGTTTGATACGACTGGATGCTCAAGAAGCGGTTGGGAGGAGGTGAATCGATACCTCCAACGTTTCCCCACCGTCGCCAAGTAGCAGTTTGCCAAGAGGCGTTCGAGGAAGGTCTAGCAACCACCTTCGACCACAGGGTCGGCTAACCCGGCCCGAAGACACACAACAGGAGGAACAGATGAGTACTACTCGTAGAGCGACGTCCCTGCATCGAGGCAGGATTCGACGTCTCATCGGCATCTGGATCGCCACTGTGGCGCTCCTCGCCCTGACCGCAGCACCCGCGTTGGCGCACTCCCAAACGGTGCAGCCACCGAGTAAGGAGAGTCCCGTGGTTTCGGGGCCGATCAGCAAGGCATGGGCACAGGCCCACTGCAACGCCCAATCGCCTGCGACGGTGGCAGACGCCTCTGGAGGTGTGGTGATCTTCACTCCGCAAGGGCCTCTGCCGTGCCCGCCAGTATCCAATCCGGGAGGAAAGGTCCATCCGCAAGCCGGGACGTAGCCAACAGCTCTGGCTCGGAAACCTGCCAAAGGGCCCTCCCTGCACCTTGGAGGCGGAGGAGGGCCCTTCCACGAGAGACTCGAAAGTTCAATGATCTCTACCAGGCCAAACCGGGTGGCACTGGGCATTCGGCCGGTCAGCCCCGGCTGGACCCCTTGGACAACCCCTTGGAACGGAGGAACCCCGCAACGCCGAGTGGCCTGACAACAAGTTCAGCTCCTGGAACTCGTCGCAAAGCAGATAGGGCTTCATCGCTTGGTGTCCCGTAGATCTCGAATCCCTGAGTTTCGATGAACTCGAACGCTCGCTGGGACCTTTCGGCGACCCCCACCATATGGGCATCCATCGCTTCCGCATCAGGGAACACATGGACGAAATGGATCTCGGTGCCCTCCTCATTGAGATACCCGTACTGCATGAACGTACCCGGCTTCTCTGCCTCGAGCTGCGGCATAACCATCTGTGTCATCTCCTTGAAGGCTTCGAGCTTCCCCTCCTTGATCTTGCTGTGGCTAATGAACACGACTGCGGACATCTGGGTTACCTCCTTTCCCTGACGGCCTCTGGGCTCACGTCCTCAACCGATCTACGCCCTACTTGCCCCCAACGACTTCGCCGGTTCCAGGAAGGTAGGGCTCGTGCCAGCCGAGGTGGGCCCTCGATGTGGATCCGCCCGTCTCGGACGGCAGTGAGCCACTCGAGGTGGCCAAGGTGCCACTCGGTGAAGGCCAACGACTCGGCTCGCACGACAAGGTCGACGTCGAAACCGGGGTCTGTGGCGCAGACCTCGGAATCTTCTCCGTCGAAGATGAACCAGTGGTGACCGCCCCTGGTTGGCTGGTCGGGGAACTCGAAGCGCACCACCACCCGATCACCCGGGAGCCGGTCGTTGGCGAGATACACCGTCCACCACGAGTGGAGCACCACTCCCGGGTCGGTGTGGTGGGGGGCCAGGTCGAGCCACTGCTCGCCCCACTTCCCCAAGCTGAACAGGACATCCTTGAGTTCCGTGCCCATCGGTGTGAGGGCGTATCGCCAGCCCCGGCCGTTGGGTTTCGGCTCCTTCTCCACTACTCCAACCAACTCCAGTTGCCTCAACCGGGTGGCCAGGAGGGTGCGGGATAGGCCGGGCGCACCTTGCGCCAGTTCGCCGAACGTCGACCTCCCGTTGAGGAGGTCGCGCACAATGATCGGGGTCCACCTTTCCGCCAGGATCTCCGAAGCGCGGGCGATAGGACAGTACTGGCCGTAGGTGCGCACCCACCAAGTCTCGCCTCGTGTGAGTGTCCGGTCTAGTCCAAATTTTGTTCTAGCCCGGGAGCTCCGGCTGGTGGAGAATCGCAGCGATCGTGACGGAGGACAGCATGAGAGCCGAACCGAGCAGCGGAACCCCTTCGGTGGAGACGGGATGGAGGGCCGCCGAACGCGCCTTCTGGGAGACCTATGGGCTGGAGCCGTCCGAGCTTCACCTGGAAGCGTCGTGGGGTCGGGTTCGGGTCCAGGAGGTCGGAGAAGGTCCGCCGGTGCTCTTCGTTCACGGCACGGGTGGGCCGGGTGCGTATTTTGCCCCACTGCTTGCCCACCTCCACGCCCTCCGCTGCGTTGTGATCGACCGCCCCGGCTGGGGCGGGAGTGATCCCGTTCAATATCCGTCTGGCGAGTTCGGCCAGTTCGCGGTGGGGATGCTGATCGAGATTCTGCGGTGGCTGTCCCTGGAGAGAGCACACATCGTGGGGGCATCGGTCGGCAACGTGTGGGCCTCGCGCCTTGCTCAGGCGAGACCTGACCTCGTCAAGACTCTGACGCTTCTCGGTGGGGGACCTCTGGTGGACGAGATCGAAGTGCCCCGCTTCATCAGACTCCTCCGATCCCCGTTGGGCCATCTCATGGCGAGGGCCAAGTTCACCGCCCGGATGGAGACGTCCCAGGCGACGGGTCTGGGTCACGGTCCCAGCCTCGAGGACGGCCGCATGCCACCTCAGTTCGTCTCCTGGAAGGTAGAACTGACAAACGAGACACGATGGCGGGTGAACGAGAGGGAGATGGTCCGATCGTTTCTGGGGCCGGGGGGATGGAAGCGGGGTCTGACTTTTCAGCCAAAGGAACTTGGGGACATCGAAGTGCCCGTTCTGATGCTGTACGGAACCGAGGACCCAGTGGGGAGCGAAAGCACATGGCGGAGCTTCGTGGAAGCGATACCTGATGCCAAAATCGCGGTCCATCCCAACGCCGGGCACCTGCTCTGGTTCGATCAACCCCAAGAGGTCGCCGCTCGAATGACCGAGCATATGGTGCGGTTACGGACCTGAATCAGACCGCGGTCCTTTCGCCGTACGGAGCGGCGCAGGAGACAAGCCCGGATGGGGGTTGCCTGACCGCGGTCGCGATCATGACTGGATACGGATAGCTCAATGCCGACGGGGTCGGTAACCAAGGCAATGGAACGGCCTCGGCTGCGGTGGATCCGCGGTCCCTTCGACCGGATACTGAGCGCCCCCACGCGGCTACAGAAGGGGGATTCAGCCCGTGCGGATCTACTCCGCTCTCCGGTCGCGCCGACGGACCATGCCCGGGAGCGACCGGAAAGATTCAGTGTGAGTTCGCTCGCCTACCTACGGCGCCGGCTCCAGCCGTAGCCGCCGCCGAACAAAAGTATGAGTACGACTATGAGAATGATCCATCCGGTGGTTGTCATGGCTCCTCCTTCTTGTTGAAAGCCAAGACCAAGCCTACTCGTCACCGACCCAGGACGCACTGGTTTGCGGAACGGGTCTGACTCCAACTAAAGAGTCCGCCCAAACGGACCGACAGTGGTCGTGGTGGATCTCTGGGGTCGAATCGCTATCTGAGGTGGGCCCTCGGGATGGGGAGTGTCCACCCGCCAACCCCGATGGCCCTAAAGGTCCCCGGCCGGTCGGCTTGCTACCCAAACCGCCGTGATCCCAAACAGTCGAGAGGTCAGGTCTTGCTCAGAACCTTCTTGCCCTGATCGACGACCCCTTCCATGCCCTCCTTGACGGTCTCGGCGATATCCTTGCCCCGTTCAACTGCCTGGTCGATGCCCTTGTTGGCGGCCTTCTGCCCGCGCTTCATCGCCTTCTTGCTTTCCTTGCGCGCAGTCTTGGCAATGTCCTTGCCCTTGTCGACGGCTTGGTCGATGCCTTTCTTGGCCGACTCGGCGACGTCCTTGATGTCGAGGTCGTCGATTTTCTCCTCAACTACTTCGGCGAGGTGGCTGGCTCCGGACTTCGCCCGATGGCCTACCTCTGTCGCGGCTCGAGCCGACGCATCAGCCGCATGACGAAAGCCGTCGAGAACGATTCCGACTGCCGCGCCGGCGAACGCCCCCACTGTCAGACCTTTCCACACGTTCTTCATGAAGACTCCTGTTTTTGCTTGACCAGACAATACCCGCATGTGCCGGTAGACAATCCTGCGGTCCGCTCGGTTCCGCTCTTAATAGGCTGCATGGCTGAGAAAGGAGGGTACTTGTCGTTCCTCAACACGGTTCCTCAGGATGCGGCCGAAGGGGAGGTGGCCGAGATGTACGCCACCGATCGTGAGCGCATGGGCTACCTGCCCAATTACACGCGTTTGTTTTCGCTACACCCCGAGGCGTTTCAAGCCTGGCGCCAGCTGGCCTCTGCCGTTGCCGGCGGGATGGAACTGCGACGCTACGAGCTGGCCACCTTGGGCGCCGCGCGCCAGTTGCACAGCTCATATTGCTCGCTGGCCCACGGCAAGGTTCTGGCCGAGAAGTTCTTCGAGGTCGACCAGGTGCGACGCATGGCGGAGGACCCCACTTCGGCAGACCTGGAGGAGGTCGACGTGGCGGTCGTCGAGTTTGCCGCCAAGTTGGCCCGGGATGCCAGTGCAGTAACCCAAGGGGACACCGAGAGGCTCCGACAGCTCGGTCTCGGGGACCGTGACATATTCGACGTCATTTTGGCTGCGGCTGCCCGGTGCTTTTTCTCCAAGGTGCTCGATGCCGGCGGCGCCCTGCCCGATAGTGCCTACTTGGACCTCGACCCGGATCTGCGAGAGGCATTGACCGTAGGCCGTCCCATTGAGGGATCCTGACAGAAGAGCCAGGGTGCAGCATTTCGAGCCCCTGGAACGTCAAGCAGCAGCTCGAGGGTGACGTCACTGTCGGTGCACCGCGACGAGGGTTCTTCGGTTGCGCCGGACGACTCCCTCGGCGGTTCTGGCTGGACTCTCGGGTGCAACACTTTGATGACCTGGTGCGTCGTGATTGTGTGAGACGACGAGATGACTGACCTGGCGATGAATCATCGCCGGATCCGTGGAGATTCCGACTTCCCCACCGTGTACCGCAACGAGTTGATGCGGTTGGTGAGGGTCGCCCATCTGATCACCGGTTCCAATGCAGTTGCGGAGGAGGTCGTGCAGGAAGCCTTCGCCTCCGCCTACCGGCGGTGGGATCAGATCAACGATCCGGCCGGCTACCTGTACCGGTCCGTTGTCAACGGCTCGCGGTCGATCCTCCGTCGTCGCCGTGTGGAGATGGCCCACCGGTCCCAACATCAGGAGATGGTGCTACCACCCGAGATCGATGAGGTGTGGGTCGCTCTGGCCCGTATTCCGATCAAGCGGCGGACCGCCCTGGTACTTCGTTATTACGGGGACATGACCACCGATCAGATCGCCGAAATGATGGATGTCCGTCCCGCCACGGTGCGATCACTGATCCACCGGGGTCAGGAATCACTGCGAAAGGTGCTCGAATCATGAGCGATGTAGAGGCCCGTCTGCGAGAGACGCTCGAGGCGGTAGCAGAAAAGACCACGGTTGCTGCATTGGAAGACCCAGTATTGGAACCCACTGTTTCGAAGCCACGTGGACGAACTGGAGTACTGGTTGCGGGATTCGCCTTCGTGATCTTCGCTATCGGGGGTCCAGCCTTGATCGGGCTCTTATCTGGAGACGATGCTGGGAACACCATCGGACCGGGGCCGACGGCTATCGCTCCGGTTTCGATTGAACCGGAATTCGTCATCGACCCGGACTGGTTCGTCGCCAGCCAAGCCGACGTCGAGGCAGTCGGAAATCACAGTTTGAGGAGCAATGTGGTCTGGTGTCTTTACGAGGGCAGCCCGGGACAGGCAACACGGGCACGTGACCTGCCGGTCTCCTCCGACGCCACCCTCGAGACGTACACGACTGATTGCATCGTGTACGGCGACGGCAGACCGGAGGTACTCCCCGAGACTCTGACCGTGTGCCGGGGAGTGTGGCCTGCATCGACCTACGACCAATTTTTCTCCGACGACGAATACCACCTGCGAAGCGGCCAACCGGGGAATGGTCCCGGCTTCCCGGTAGTCCTCGGTTGGGAGTCCGATTGTGTGTCCGAGAAGCTGGAGACAAATCCCCACCTTTTGCTGACCGACGACCTCGACGTCGATCTGATCAACCGGATTCGTCGGCTCGAAATCGCACTCGTGGCCGCGTCCTACAGCAACTGTTGGACCTACCAACAGGCAATGGCGGTCGCCGACGAAGCGAAGGCAATCCTAGGAGACCAATGGGTTCGCCTCGAAATGCCGGCCCTGGCTGGCCACGGGGACTGTTTCGAGGTCCTGGTCGACATCGACTGGGCTTGGGTCTGGGTTGCCGGCAGCCAACGGGACGAGGGTCCTGTGACCGACCAGGCGGGCCAAACATCGACGACGCTGCCACCGACAACAACCATCACCTGGCCGTCGGGGTAGCAGGGGGTTTGGTCGCAGGTCCTCCCGACCCCGCGGCACCCAAGATCCGGGCCCAGCTGGAGGATGACTTGGCCGGGTGGTGCTAGCGGGAGCGCTCGCGGGCCACGTTGACGTTGAGGCGGCGGCCGTTGTAGTCCTGGCCGTTGAGGGCTGAGATGGCCGCCTGGGCGGCGTCGTCCGACTCCATCTCGACAAAGCCGAAACCACGTGAACGACCCGTCTCCCGATCAGAGATCACCTGAGCGCGGACAACCGCTCCGTGCTCGGCGAAAAGAGCCTCCAACTGGTCAGCGCTGGTGTTGAAAGGGAGGTTCCCGACATACAAATTCGTGGACAAAGGTGCTCCTTCTGGGTCGTGCGAGGGACAAACATACCTTGCCTGAGGCGTGGCGTCTCACGATTCTGCTCATTCCTTGGAACGGCCGGCCACCAACAACCCCACCCCACCGATGACAGCGACCAGGCCGACGAGGACCCACCGCCAGTCTCCGGTCATGAAGCTCTGCGGCGCCCAGGACACGTTGAGCCCTTGGAGGACCCACACCACCCCGGCAACTGCCAGCACCAGACCAACGGCGAGACGCATGCGGCCAACCGTACCCGTCGGGCGCTACCTTCCCTACCGTGAGCCAACGACTCGACGACTGGATGGACGGATACGTCCAGGCCTGGAGCAGCAACGACCCGGACGAGATCGCCGCCCTGTTCACCGAGGGCGCCGTATACGACCCACAGACCCCGGAAGGGGAGTGGGACGGCATCGAGGAGATAGTCCGTCGGTGGCAGGCGCGGGACCAGGGCGAGACCAACTGGCAGTTCGAATGGGCACCGCTGGTGGAGACCGACGAGGTGGCGGTGATCACCGGGCGCACCGAATATCCCGATGTCCCGGTCAGCTATCGCAACCTCTTCGTCATCAGGTTCAGTGGTGAAGGCCGCTGCCACGACTTCACCGAGTGGTGGATAGAGGAGGAGAATTGACCACTGCCTTCGTCCTCGGCGGGGGAGGGCGTTGGGGGGCGGTGGAGGTGGGGATGCTCAAGGCCCTCGTCGAGGCGGGGGTGGTTCCCGATCTGGTGCTGGGAACTTCGATCGGGGCACTGAACGGCTCGGTCATCGCCGACGACCCCGGACCGGGTGGGGTGGAACGGCTCAGCGGGTTCTGGGAGAAGGTCTCCGGCGCCGAGCTCTTTCGGGGCGGTCTGCGCAGGTACAGGAACATGGCCACCCTGAGGCCGGCCATCCACGACACCGCCGAGATGAGGGCCCTTCTCGAGAGACTCCATGGTGCCACCAAGAGGATCGAGGACCTGGTGATCCCCTTTCAGTGTGTCGCCGCTTCGATCGAACGGGCGGCCGAGCGCTGGTTCAGCTCTGGTCCCCTGGTCAAGGCCCTTCTCGCCTCCTCGGCGGTGCCTGCTCTCTTCCCCCCGGTCCGGATTGGGGAGGAGCACTACTACGACGGTGGGCTGGTCAACTCGGTTCCGCTCACCCGGGCGGTCGAGTTGGGCTCCTCGGTGGTGTACGTCCTCCAGGTGGGTCGGGTGGAGGCTCCGTTGCGGCCCCCGCGCCGCCTCTACGAGTCCGCACTGATCTCCTTCGAGATCGCCCGTCGTCACCGCTTCACCACCACCCTGGAGAACCTTCCCGCCGGAGTCGAGGTCCACGTCCTCCCCTCGGGGAACCCGGTCGCCTTCGACGACCGCCGGCAGCTCCGATGGCGGGACACCGGAGACACCGCTGCCCTGATCGAGGTGGCGTTCCGTGCCGCGAACCAGTATCTGGAAGGGCTCTGACCCTTGCTCGAGCCTCCGCCGCGGCCGATCCGTCGGCTCCTGCTGGCACCGGCCGTGGTGCTCGGGGTGGCCGCAGCCGCAGTCTCGCTCCCTGTGGTGGTGCCGGTCGCCGCCTTCATCTCCCGGTATGTTCCGGGCAGGTGGCGGATCCTTCGCATCGTCTGGTTCCTCTTCCTCTACCTGGCGGTCGAGGCGTTGGCCCTGGTCGTGATGTTCGTCTTCTGGGTAGGGTCGGGCTTTGGGTGGCGGATGCGCTCCCCGTTCTGGCAGGCCGCCCACCACACCCTGCTCGCCTGGATGCTGCGCCGCGTGGTGGCCTCGGCCAAGTTCACCTTCAAGATCGAGCTGGTCAACGAGGGGCCGATGCCCCGGACCGGCCCCGATGTCCGAATACGGCGGGCCCTGGTGCTGAGCCGTCACGCCGGGCCCGGCGACTCCCTTCTCCTCATGGACGGTTTGGCCAACCGTTTCAGACGGCGGCCGCGGATCGTCCTCAAGGAGTTTCTCCAGTGGGACCCGGCGATCGACGTGATCCTCAACCGCCTGCCCAGCGCCTTCGTCCGGGCCAACCGCAAGAGCGACCAGCTGCTCGGGGTGATCTCCTCGATGGCAGCGAGCATGGAGGTCGATGATGCCTTTGTCATCTTTCCCGAAGGAGGCAACTACACCATCAAGCGTCACGTCCGCTCCATCGAGAAGCTTCGTGAGATCGGGCGCCCCGACCTCGCCGAGCGAGCCGAAGCGCTGAAGAACACCCTCCCCCCCAGGTCGACCGGGGCGAAGACGGCGCTAGCGGCGGCTCCACCCGACACCGACGTGTTCTTTGTCGGGCATGCCGGTTTGGAGACCTTCGAGAGCATGGGAGACATCTGGCGGGGCATGCCCATCGGCACCGAGGTCCACGTCAGGATCTGGCATGTACCAGCAGAGAAGATCCCCCCGCCCGAGGATCAGGAGACCTGGCTCTTCGACATCTGGTCCGAGATCGACACCTGGATCAGCGATCGCCTCGCCCTGACCGCCGAGCCCTTCGACGATCCCGATGAGTATTAGCTCGGCGCGCTCACCTGTATTTTCGAACTCCGCACTTCCTGTTCCGGCGGTCGGAGAAAGCCTCGTACTGCCCTCTCCGCGAATTGGGGAGGATCCGTCAGAACGGGGTGAGGGCCCATCCCAGAAATATGGCGTTACCCCTTTCGAGTCGTCGGCCTCCGGTGAACGGGGTGACCGGGAGCGAGGGCTCAGGTCTGTGGTGTGGGAACCCGGGAGGTCTCGAAGACGGCGATGTCGTCCTGGTACTCGAGGGTCATCGAGATGTCGTCGAGCCCACGAACCAGCCGGTACTTGCGGTAGGGATCGATGTCGAAGCGACGCTCGAAGGTGCCGTCGTTGGTCCGCACGATCTGCTCGGACAGGTCGACCACCAGCTCGGTGGTGGGATCGGCTTTGGTCAACTCGATCAACCGGTCGATGTCCTCCTCGGGGAGCTCTACGGTGAGCAGCCCGCCCTGAAAGGCATTGCTGGCGAATATGTCGGCGAAGCTGACCCCGACCAGGGCCTCGATACCCAGTCCCTGGAGGGCCCAGACGGCGTGCTCCCGGCTCGACCCGCACCCGAAGTTCTCCCTGGTGATCATGATGGTGGCGTCGGCATAAGCGGGATCATTGAGGACGAAGTCGGGGTCGGTCCGCCACGCCTCGAAGGCCAGTGGCCCGTAACCGGTCCGCTCGATCCGCTTCAGATGCTTGGCGGGGATGATCTGATCGGTGTCGACATGGGCCCTATCCAGGGGAACCGCCCGACCCTGCACCATCTCCACTGCCTTCATCCGGTCACCTCCCTGATGTCGACGAAGTGGCCGGCAATGGCGGCAGCGGCTGCCATCTGCGGGCTCACCAGGTGGGTTCGCCCGCCGGGGCCCTGCCTTCCTTCGAAGTTACGGTTCGACGTGGAAGCGCAACGCTCACCAGGCTGGAGGATGTCGGGGTTCATCCCCAGACACATCGAGCAGCCGGCGTCCCTCCACTCGAACCCGGCGGAGATGAATACCTCAGCGAGACCCTCCTCCTCGGCCTGACGCTTCACCAGACCCGATCCGGGAACCACCATCGCCCGTACTCCGTCGGCGACCCTGCGGCCCGCCACCACCTCGGCAGCGGCTCGGAGGTCCTCGATCCGGCCGTTGGTGCACGAGCCGAGGAAGACCCGGTCAAGGGCGATCTCCCTGATCGGGGTACCCGGCCGGAGATCCATGTAGGCCAGGGCCCGACGACTCGCCTCCCGCTGCTGCTCGGGCATCTCGTCCGGGTCGGGCACCCTCCCGTCGACGGGGACACTCTGGGCCGGGTTGGTGCCCCAGGTGACGTAGGGGACGATGTCGGCCCCGTGGAGTGTGACCTCACTGTCGAAGACCGCGTCGGGGTCTGAGGGAAGGGCGGTCCAGCGCTCCACGGCTGCCTCCCACTCCTCTCCTCGTGGCGCTTTGGGGCGACCCCGCAGGTACTCGAAGGTGGCTTGGTCTGGGGCGATCAGCCCGGCCCGAGCCCCGGCTTCGATCGACATGTTGCATACCGTCATTCGCCCCTCCATGGAGAGGGTTTCGATCACCTCACCCCGATATTCGATGACGTGGCCGATCCCACCCTGCACACCGATGCGGTGGATGATCGCCAGGATGACGTCCTTGGCCGTGACCCCCGGATGAAGCTCACCGTCGACGCGTACCGACATGGTCTTCGGTCTGGCGAGACGGAGGGTCTGGGTGGCGAGGACGTGTTCCACCTCTGAGGTCCCGATACCGAGAGCCAACGCACCGAAGGCGCCGTGGGTGGAAGTGTGACTGTCGCCACAGACGATGGTCATCCCCGGCTGGGTCAAGCCTTGCTCAGGGCCAATGACATGGACGATGCCCTGGCGGTTGTCGAGAATGTCGAACAGGGGGATCCCGAACTCTGCGGTGTTCACCCGGAGGGCTTCGATCTGCCGCGCCGAGAGGGGATCGGGATTGGGAAGCTCCCGGCCGGTGGTGGGCACGTTGTGGTCCACGGTGGCCAGGGTGAGCTCGGGGCGGCGCACCTTGCGTCTGGAGAGGCGGAGACCGTCGAATGCCTGGGGTGAGGTGACCTCATGAACCAGGTGGAGATCGATGTAGATCAGCTCCTGTCTTCCCGTCGGGTCGGCTTCGATACCACTCTCGGCGAGAGCGGCTCGGCGAGCCTCATCCTGGGTCCGGCTCGTGACGACATGGGTCTCCCAGATCTTTTCGAAGAGGGTCCTAGCCGGCATCGGATACCAATTGGGCCACGCGTTCGCCGACCTCGGAGGTCGACATCCCCATCTCACCGGCGCGCAACGAGGGGAGCGAGCCGGCCACTTCGCCGACCGCCTCCTCGACCGCGGTCTGTGCCTGGTCCTCCCCGAGGGCGCCCAGCATCAACGCCGCCGCCCCGATCGCCGCCAGTGGGTTGATCTCTCCGGTGCCTTCGAAACCGGGTGCGGTGCCACCGATCGGCTCGAACATGGAGACGCCTGCCGGGTTCATGTTCGCCCCCGAGGCGATGCCCAGACCGCCCTGGATGGCGGCGGCGAGGTCGGTGAGGATGTCACCGAACATGTTGTCGGTGACGATGACGTCGAACCGACCAGGGTCCTCGATCATCCACAGGCAAGCGGCATCGACGTGGGCGTAGGCCCGGGTCACCTCCGGGTATTCCTCGCCCACCACGGCGAAGACACGGTCCCACAAGTCCCAGGCATAGGTGAGCACGTTGGTCTTGCCGCAGAGGGTGATGCGGCCGCTCCGCTTCATGGCCAGGTCGAAGGCGAAGCGCACACAGCGCTCCACGGCGAAGCGGGTGTTGATCGATTCCTGGACGGCCACCTCGAACGGCGAGCCCTTGGCGGTGAAGCTGCCTTTCCCGGCGTAGAGACCTTCGGTGTTCTCCCGCACCACGACGAAGTCGACGTCTTCGGGCTTGGCGTCACCGAGAGGGCTCCTCACCCCGGGGTGCAGTTTCACCGGGCGAAGATTGATGTACTGGTCGAGTTCCCTCCTCAGCCGCAGGAGGATCTCCTGCTCGAGGATGCCCGGCTTGACGTCGGGATGGCCCACCGCCCCGAAGAGGATGGCGTCACTGGTGCGCATCTTCTCGAGATCGGCCCCGGTCAGGGTCTCTCCGCTCCTCAGGTAGCGCTCCCCGCCCAGGTCGAGATGCTCTGCGTGGTAGCCGAAGCCAAACCGGGCCGAGGCGGCATCGAGCACTTTGAGGGCCTCGTCGACCACCTCGGGGCCGGTTCCGTCGCCGGGGACCACGCAGACCTGGTAGCTGCTCATCGAAAGGTGTCGTTCACGCCCTGAAGGATCTCGGTCCCCGACACCACCTCATCGACGATCAGATTGAGCTTGGCGTCGGAGACCGCACCGTCGCGGTCCGCTGCCTGCTGCATGCGGGCGAATGCCTTGTCGAACGCCCCATTGGACAGCTCGACGCCGATCCGGCGCAGAGTGTGGCGGAAGGCATCCCTTCCCTGGTGCTCGTCGAAGGTCTCTGCATGCTCTGGGGAGGTGTCGTTGCTGGTCATGGAGGCTCCTGGTGTCAGTTGTTCGATGATCGGGGGTGGTAGGTCGGGTTTTTCGCTCCGAGAGGCGCCGTCCGGCTAGGTGAGTCGACCGAGCGACCCGGCGATGGGGATTGGTAGTCGAGACATCAGCGGCCTCCTCCCTGAACCGGGGTGGGAGTCAGTTCCGATTGGCGCTTCATCGAGACCCGGCCCGACTTGGCCAGGTCGACGATCCCGTAGGGTCGCACCTGCTCGAGGAAAGCGGCGAGGTGCTTTGGAGTCCCTGATATGTCAAAGGTGATTGTGTTGGCACCCAGGTCGATCATCCGGGCGCCGAAGAGAGCCGCGGTGTCGGCGATCTCGCCGCGGGTCACCGGGTCACAGGACACCCGGGCGATCATCACCTCGCTCTCCAGGGAGTCTCCCGGGTCCAGCTCCTGGACCTTGATCACGTTGACCAGCTTGTGGAGCTGCTTCTTGACCTGCTCCAGCTCGGGGGCATCGACCACCAGAGTGATATGAGAGCGCCCCTCGACATGGGTGGGGCCCACCGCCAGGGAGTGGATGTTGAACCCGCGGTTGGAGAACATTGCCGACACCCGGGCCAGGACTCCTGGCTTGTCCTCGACTATCACCGAGAGGGTGTGGTGGCTCAAAGGTCCTCCGGACCCATCACGATGTGGTCGTTGGACCCTCCGGCCGGGACCATGGGGAAGCACATCTCGTTGGGGTCGCACACCACCTCGATGACCACCGGACGGTCTTCGATGGCCAGTGCCTTCTCGATGGCCACGTCGACCTCATCGGGATGGTTCACCCGAAGTCCGACACAACCCATGGCCTCGGCCAGCTTGGGATAGTCGGGAAACTCCGTCCCCAGGTCACTGGCCGAGATCCTCCCGTTGTAGAACAGGTTTTGCCATTGCTTGACCATTCCATAGCCACCGTTGTTGAGGACGGCCACCTTGACCGGGATGTCCTCTGTGGTTGCGGTGATCAGCTCCTGGGCGGTCATCTGGAAGCATCCGTCCCCGTCGATGGCGAAGACCAACTCGTCAGGACGGGCCACCTTGGCACCGATGGCGGCCGGCACGGCAAAGCCCATGGTTCCCAGACCACCCGAGTTGATCCAGGTCTTGGGGCGCTCGAACCCCCAGAACTGAGAGGCCCACATCTGGTGCTGGCCGACCCCGGCGGCGACGATTGCCTCACCTCTCGTGATGGCGTGGAGACGCTCGATGAAGTATTGGCCTTTGATCGGGCCCTCCGGATCCTGCTGGTAGGCGAGGGGATTTGACTCCTTCCAGGCTCCGAGCTGCCCGAGCCAGGCTTTCCTGTGCGGAGCCGGGTGCTCCCGTCGGACCCGGGCCAACCTCTCGGCCAGAGCGCGAAGCACGATCCGGGCGTCACCGACGATGGGGATGTCGGGTCGACGCACCTTTCCGATCTCGGCGGGGTCGACATCGGCGTGGATCACCCGGGCCTCGGGGGCAAAACTGGGGACGTGACCGGTGACACGATCATCGAAGCGAACCCCGATGGCGATGAGCAGGTCGGACCTCTGGATGGCAGTGGTGGCGGTGTAGAGGCCGTGCATCCCGGGCATCCCCAGGGCGAGACGGTGGCTGTCGGGAAACGCACCCCGCCCCATGAGTGTGGTTACCACCGGTACGTTGGCCATCTCGGCGAACTCGACCAGCTCGGCGCCGGCGCCGGCACGGATGACACCGCCGCCGACGTAGAGGACCGGTCGTTCGGCGGCCTCGATCATCTCGACCGCCGCCTTGATCTGGCGGGGGTGCCCGCTCGAGGTGGGCCGGTATCCGGGTAGACCGCTCAGGGTTGGCTTGGCCCAGGCCGTGGTCGCATTGAGCACGTCCTTGGGGATGTCGACCAGCACCGGGCCGGGGCGTCCCGTCGAGGCCAGGTGAAACGCCTCATGGATGGCGTCGGGGAGCGAGTCGGCGTCGGTTACCAGGTAGGAGTGCTTGGTGCAGTGCATCGCCAGCCCGGTGGTGTGGGCCTCCTGGAAGGCGTCACTGCCGATGGCGGTGGTGCTCACCTGACCCGTGATGGCGACCAGCGGGGTTGAGTCCATCTTGGCGTTTTGGAGCGGTGTGATCAGATTGGTCGCCCCTGGCCCGGAAGTAGCCATCGCCACCCCAACCCTGCCGGTCGCCATCGCGTAGCCCTCGGCCATGTGCCCCGCCCCCTGCTCATGTCGCGCCAGGATGTGGCGGATCGGGCTGTCGAGGAGCGGATCGTAGGCGGGGAGGATCGCTCCGCCTGGCACGCCGAAGATCACCTCCACTCCCTCGTATTCGAGGGACCGGAGGAGGGAATCGGATCCGGTGAACTGCTCGTTGCTCATATGGGTAACAAAAAACCCTCCGGCTGGAGGGTCGGCGCACGCAGAGACTTTCCGCGCGCGCTAGCGGAGGAGAATTACGGCCTGCGCGGGGAAGGTCTCTCTCTTCACGTCACGAGCAGTATGAACGCTCTGACTGCCTCATGTCAAGATTCAAAGCTCGGGCGATCGCCGAACCTGGTGTGCTCCTGGTCACTTTGGCCGGGGGGACACATCCTCCTTCTCGTCAGGGTGCCGTCTTTGGCTCCATGAAGGGCATCAGCTTTCGGAGCTGGGCGCCGACCTGTTCGATCTGGTGGACCCGGTTGGCCTGACGCTGCTCGAGGAGGAAGGGCGCACCTTCCCGGGCCTGGGCCAGCCACTCGTTGGCGAAAGCCCCCGAGCGGATCTCCCCGAGGATCTCCTTCATCTGCTCCCGGGTCTCGTCGGTGACGATGCGGGTGCCCCTGGTGTAGTCGCCGTACTCGGCGGTGTCCGAGACGGAGAAGCGCATCCAGCTGAGGCCACCCTCGTAGAGGAGGTCGACGATCAGCTTGAGCTCGTGGAGGGTCTCGAAGTAAGCAGACTCCGGCTGGTAACCCGCCTCGACCAGGGTCTCGAAGGAGGCCTTGATCAGCTCGGCCACACCCCCGCACAGGATGACCTGCTCCCCGAAGAGGTCGGTCTCGGTCTCCTCCTGGAAGGTTGTCTCCAGGATCCCGGCCCGGCCGCCTCCGATCGCCGAGGCGTAGGAGAGGGCGAGGTCCTTGGCCCGACCGGAATGGTCACGGTGGACTGCGAGAAGGCAGGGAACACCTGAACCCTGCTCGAAGGTGCGACGCACCAGGTGCCCCGGGCCCTTGGGGGCGACCATTGCCACATCCACCCCTTCGGGGGGGTCGATCACCCCGAAGTGGATGTTGAACCCGTGGGCGAAGAGAAGGGTGTCTCCCTCCTCGAGGTTGGCCTCGATCTGGTCGGTATAGATCTCACCGGCATGCTGGTCGGGAACCAGCATCATGATCACCTCGGCCCAGGACGCGGCCTCGGCAGGTGTCATCACGGTGAGACCTTCAGCCTCGGCCTGAGCTCGACTCGACGACCCCTCCCGCAGGCCGACTACGACTTCCACGCCGGAATCGCGGAGATTGAGGGAGTGGGCGTGACCCTGGCTGCCGTAACCGATGACCGCCACTCTCCGGGAGCGGATCAGTCCGGGGTCGCTGTCGCGGTCGTAGAAGATGGTGGCCATCGGGGGATTGTGCGTCGTTTCTACCTGGCCGCCAAAACCCGGCTTACCATCCGGCCGATCATGCCCACCAGACTGCGCTCAGGGGACGTCACCGAGGGACCGGCCAAGGCGGGTGCCCGGGCCATGCTCCGAGCCGTCGGGCTCACCGACGCCGACTTCGACAAACCCCAGGTGGGGGTGGTCTCGGCGGGCAACGAGGTGACTCCGTGCAACCTCACCGGCCCCGAGCTCTCGATCCACGCCAAGGACGGTGTGGTCACCGCCGGGGGAGTGGGCCTGGTGTTTTCCACGATTGCGGTGAGCGACGGGATCTCCATGGGCCATGAGGGCATGAGGGCTTCCCTGGTGTCACGCGAGGTGATCGCCGACTCGGTCGAGTTGGTGATGCACGCCGAGCGCTTCGACGCCCTGGTGGCCATCGCCGGCTGTGACAAGTCGCTGCCGGGGATGCTCATGGCGGCGGCACGCCTCGATCTCCCCGCCATCTTCCTCTACGGGGGCTCATCCCTGCCCGGCCATTACCAGGGACGGGACATCTCGATCGTCGATGTATTCGAGGGGATCGGCGCCGAGTCGGAAGGGCGGATCACCATCGAGGAACTGCTCGCCATCGAGCGGGCGGCGTGCCCGGGAGCCGGCTCCTGTGCCGGGATGTTCACCGCCAACACCATGGCGTCGGTGGGCGAGGCCATCGGGATGTCGCTTCCCGGGTCGGCGACGGTGCCGGCGATCGATCCCCGGCTCAGGGAGTACGCCCGCCAGAGTGGGGAAGCGGTGATCCGGCTTCTCGACGACAGGGTCACCCCCCGCCAGGTCATGACCCGGCCCGCCTTCGAGAACGCCATCACCACGGTTATGGCCCTGGGCGGGTCGACCAACGCCGTCCTCCATCTGCTCGCCATGGCCCATGAGGCCGGAGTCGAGCTCGATCTCTCCGACTTCGACCGCATCTCACGGCGCACCCCGCATCTGGGCGACCTCAAGCCTTTCGGCCGGTACCACATGGTCGACGTCGACCGGATCGGGGGCATTCCGGTCGTGCTCAGAGCCCTGTTCGATGAAGGGCTGCTCGAAGGTGACGTCCTCACCGTCACCGGGAAAACCATGGCGGAGAACCTCTCCGATGTCACCTTCAACGCCGACCAAGACGTGATCGCCCCGCCGTCGAGCCCTCTCGCCACGGAGGGCGGGATCGCCGTGCTCAAAGGGAACCTGGCCACCGAGGGCTGCGTGGTCAAGGTGGCCGGGGTTCCCTTCGAGGAGTTCTCCGGGCCGGCCCGGGTGTTTGACGGAGAGCAGGGGGCGCTCGCTGCCCTGTTCGCCCACCAGATCAACTCGGGTGACGTCGTGGTCATCCGCACCGAGGGTCCCAAGGGGGGGCCGGGGATGAGGGAGATGCTCCAGATCACCGCGGCGATCAAGGGGGCGGGGCTGGGCAAGGAGGTGCTCCTCATCACCGACGGCCGGTTCTCCGGGGGAACCACCGGGCTATGCATCGGCCACGTCGCCCCCGAGTCGGAGGTGGGAGGGGTCATCGGCCTGGTTGAGGCGGGTGATCTCATACGGGTCGACATCCCGTCACGGACCATCGACCTCGCAGTCGACGGAGCGGTGCTCGAGTCGAGGAGGGCCGTATGGAAGCCCCACCCGGAGCGCTACCCGACCGGCGCCTTGGCCAAGTACGCCCGTCTCGTCGGGTCGGCGAGCCGGGGCGCGGTCACCGGCGCCTGACCCAGCTCATGCAGAGGCACCGGAATAGTTGCGGATCCCCCACTTCCAGATGACCCTGGCCACCCCGATGACAATGGCGGTCACCCCAACTGCCAGGGCCAGCCACCAAGCCTCGATGCGACCGCTCAAGACCTCGGCGGGGACGGTGACCGCGAAGGCCAAGGGGATGACGAAGGTGAGGCTGCCCCGAAGCCAGATGGGGTAGATGCTCACCGGCCAGCGACCTGCCTCATAGATTCCGGTGAGAAGCTGCATCAGGGTGTCGATCCTGACCACCTTGAAGGCGAATGTGGCCGCGGCCACCCAGATGGCGTAGACGATCAGGGCCCCGCAGGTCACGGTGAGGGCGAAGCCGAGGGCTTGTTCCCAACCGATCTCCCCGCCGAGCCGGCGTACCGCCCAAACGACCACCCCCCCGCCGAGGACCAAGTCGACCATGTTCCACAACGACACTTCGCGCACACTGACGAGCAGCTGGGAGTCAGCGGGTCGGGTCAGGGTGTAGTCGAGGGTGCCTTGTTCCACGTCTTGCAGCAGGCGCCACATGTTGGGCTGGACGATGGTGCGGAGCACCCCGCCGATCATCAAGTGCACTCCCATGACGATGAGAAGCTCGGGCGGAGCCCAGCCGCCGAGGGTGTCGGTGTGGTTGTAGACCACGGCGATGGCGACGATCCCGGTGCCCAGGGTGATCAGGGAGTTGAACAACTGGACCCAGAAGTTGGCCCGGTACTGCATCTCGTTGAGGGCCCCCAACCTGACGTGGAGGGCGGCGAGACGTGCTGCGCCTACCGGGCGGGTCAATTGCCCACCGCCGCGTAGCGCTTGATGGCGTGGCGCCAAACCCATACGAAAGCCAGGCCGAGCCCAACCGACCAGATCACCTGCCAGCCGATCCCGGTGGCGATCTGGGCCGGGCTGAGCCGCCCGATGAGCACCTCGATGGGGAACTGGAAGCTCCACTTGAATGGGAGCCAGGCGGCCAACGACTCCACCCACCTTGGCATCAGCTGGAGGGGGACCAACCGTCCGGAGAGGAGAAGCTCGGCGGCGACGATGATGCCGAACACCGCAGCACCCCGGGTGGTCCAGAAGTTGATCATGCCCATCAGGTAGAGGATCAGGAAGCGGACTGCGAACCCGCCCCAGATGGCCACGATGAACCCGAGGATGTTGACCAGGTGCCACTCGACGGTGGGACGGAAGGCGATGGTGAGAACCACCGCCACCGGGATCCACAGGGCGGTCCAGACGAACTTCGACCCGATGAAGAAGCTGGCATCTCGGTGAAAAGGGTGAATCGGCTGGCTGAGGAAGTCGTTCATGCGACCTTCTCGGATGCGCCACTCCCAGGCGGTGGGGTCGAAGGCCAAGTTGTACACCCGGACCAGAGTCCACACTATGTAGTAGGCGGCCAGGGCCCCGGTGGTGTACCCCGCGATCTCGCCACCCTGTGCCTCGGCCACCGTGGTCCACACCGCTAGGTAGACAACCGGCTCGATGAGAAAGCCGACGAGCATCATCATCGTCGCCGCCCGGTACTGGATCTCCCTCTGGAACCCGATGCGGGCGCCGGCGAGGTAGTAGCGCCCCAGAGTGAACTCGGTGCGTGGGGTGGTCACCGGTCCCCGCTCCTGTCGCTGAACACCCGGTCGATGACCTCCTCGAGAGGGACCTCCTCGATGGAGAGGTCGGTGACCGTCGCAGTGTTCAGCAGGTGGGAAGCCACCGCAGACACCTGCTCTCTCTCCACCTCGATGACCACTTGGGACGGGGAGCGTTCTATCACCCTCCCCAGCCGGGTCAGGTCGCCGTCCAAGTCGGATGCTTCCACACGGATCGTCTTGTGTGAGGAGAACCGCCCCGACAGGTCGGCCAATGGCCCGTCATAGAGGATCGAGCCCTGATCGATGACGATCACCCGCTCGGCCATGGCGGATACATCAGCCATGTAGTGGCTGGTGAGGAGGACGGTGGCCCCGTGCTCCCTGTTGTAGTCGAGGACGAACTGGCGCAGACGGCGTTGCATGGAGACGTCGAGGCCGATGGTGGGCTCGTCGAGGAAGAGAACCTCAGGCCCATGGAGCAGCGCGGCGACGATCTCCACTTTCATCCGCTCCCCGAGCGAGAGGTTGCGCACCGGCTTGGTGATCAGGTCGCCGACCTCGAGGTTGGCCACGTACTCCTCGACCCTGCGGTCGAAATCGGCTTGCGGGATCCCGTAGATGGCCTTGTTGAGTTGGAACGAGTCGACAGGGGGGAGGTCCCAGGCCAGATTGTTGCGCTGACCCATGACCAAGGAGATCCTGCGGAGCAGATCCTTCTCGCGACGCCACGGCTGGTGGCCGAGGACACGGGCCTCACCGTCGCTGGGATGGAGCAGACCGGTGAGCATCTTGATGGTGGTGGTCTTACCCGCTCCATTGGGTCCGAGGAAGCCCACGATCTCCCCATGCTCGAGGCGGAAGTCGATGTGACGAACCGCCTCGACCTGGCGGAACTCCCTGCGGAAGAGACTCCTCACCGACTGGCGCAACCCGCCCTCCCTCACCGGGACCTTGAACGTCTTGGTGAGCCTTTCGACGTATACCGGGAGATCCACTCGTTGAAGTGTGCCACGAGACCGTGACCGGCTGGTCGGCTGGGTCGACCGACATGATGCCAAGGCGCCCGGTGTGCGTACCGGTCGCAACGCCGGTCCGTTGACCAGGCTTCTGCGGCCGGTAGCCGATGTCCTGGTGATAACCGCCGGCTTCACCCTGTCGGTCGGTGGGGTCGAGGTTCGTCCCGACCACCACCAGCGCCGCCTATGGGGTGCTTCTCGCCACCTGGGCTTTCCTCTACCTGGTGGTGACCTGGTGGTGGTGGGTAAGACGCCGGGCAAGGCCCTCATCGGCCTGGGGGTGGTCACCGCCGAGGGCAATCCCGGCCTCCAGGCACGCCAGGCGATCCTCAGGGTGCTCTCGTTCCCGCTGTCGCTCATCCTGTTCCTGGGCCTGGTCGGGATCGTTTTCGGCCGGGAGCGGAGAGCCTGGCACGACCGGATCGCGGGAACCGCAGTGGCCTACGACTGGGGGAGCCGGACCGTGACCCTGTCCACGCCGCTGGCCCATTTCCTGGAGCGTCGGCAACGGGCCACCGGTGAGACGGCGGTCGCCGACCCCACGGTCACATAGGCACCGGATGGTTGGGGGTCGGCGCTCCCACCAGGGTCCCGGCAGTAGCCAGAACCGAGACAACCCCACCCTTGAATGCCGGGGTCAAGGAGTCGCCATCGACGACACGGCTGAGCAGGGCGTTGGCCTCCGGGTAGTACATCACGCAGTTGCCCGCGGGAATGTCGATGCGCCGAACCAGGACTCCGTGAATCTGACCGGCTTCACCGCTCACCGTAACCGGTTGGTCGACCACCAGCCCGAGCCGTTGGATGTCCTCGGGGCTCATCATCACCACGTCACGCCGGTCCTGGCCCCGGTAGTAATCCTCTTCCTCGTAGACCACCGTGTTGAACTGACCTTCCGAGCGCACCGTCATCAGCCGGAGACTCTCGCCGCCACCCCGAAGCTCGGGGATGGGGACAGCATGAAATCGCGCCTTTCCGCTGTCTGTGGGGAACCGGGGCTCGTGGAAGGTGCGCCCGGCGATCTGGAACTCGGTCCTGGTCGAGTCGATCTCCTCGATGGCCTGGTACCCCGGAATCACCCTGGCGATCGCCTTACGGATGGAGCGATGGTCACGGAGTCCGGCCCAGTCGAGGATGCCACGCCGATCGAGTGCCGAACCGAGGTCGGCCACGATCGATACCTCGCTTCGGGGACCTTCGTGTCGGGCCGGGCCACCGTCGGAGAGCCTCACGTAATTGAACATCGACTCCTGGGTGGTGGGTTGGGCCTCCTCATCACGGGCCAGGACCGGAAGGATGATGGTCTCCCTGCCCCTCCCCAAGGCATGGCCGGTGTTGAGGGTGGTCGACAGGTAGACCACCATCTCGAGCCGCTGCAGTGCCCGGGCGGCGAACTCGGCGTCGGGATTGGAGCCGAACAGGTTGCCGCCGAGGCAGACCCCCACCTGCAGGCGGCCTTCTGAGGCGGCCACCACACTGCCCATGGTGTCGAGTCCCTGATCACCAGGGTCGATGACCCCGAGCTCCGCCTCGAGGTGCTCGAGGACGGCCTTCTTGAGCTGGGGGCTCACCCCCACCGAGCCAATCCCCTGGACGTTGCTGTGGCCCCTGATCGGCAACAGCCCCGAGCCTGCTCGCCCCAGCATTCCCCGGGCCATCGCCAGGTTGGCGATGGCCTTGACGTTGTCGACTCCATGGGTGTGGTGGGTGATGCCCATCGCCCAGGCGAAAACCACATTCGGTGCCTTCGAGTAGAGGTCTCCGACACGCTCGATCGAGTCCCGGTCGACACCAGACAGTCTGGTTATCTCCTCCCAGGTGGTCTCCTCGGCGAGACGTCTGAAATCGTCCCATCCCTCGGCGTGGTTGTTGACGAATTCCTCGTCGACCGCCCCTCTTTCGATGACCCGTTTCGCCAGACCGGTGAGCAGTGCAATGTCACCGCCGATGTGGGGCTGGATGTACTCGTCGGCGATCCGGTTCCCATACAGGAGGCTCGTCGGCTTGGAGGGCACCTTGAACCGGATCAATCCGGTCTCCTTCAGCGGATTGATCACCACCACCTTGCCACCCCTTCTCTTCATGGCGTGGACAGTGGTCATCAGCCGGGGGTGGTTGGAGGCGGGATTGGCCCCGATGAGGAAGAGCACGTCGTCCCGCCCCAGGCCCTCCAGGTCCTCGAGCACCACGGTGGCGGTGCCCGAACCGGTGACCATCCCCAGACCGACCCCAGATGCCTGATGGCAGTAGTAGGAGCAATTGTTGACGTTGTTGGTCCCGTAAACCCGGGCCATCACTTGTAGGAGGAAGGCGGCTTCGTTCGAGGAGCGCCCGCTCATGTAGAAGAAGGTCCGGCTCGGTTCGGTGCCTCGCAGCTTGGTGACGATGCGATGGAGAGCCTCATCCCAGGAGACTGGCCGGTACCTGGTGTCGAGCGGGCCGGCGTACAGGGGGGTGGTCAACCGTCCCATGGCTTCTAACCGACGTGAGGTGAGTCGGGCCATGGAGTTGAGGTCGGTGGTCTCGAAGAACTGTGGGGGTATGGCCCCAGCCATGTCGGCCGCCATCGCCTGCACCGACTTCTTGCACACCTCGGGGAAGTGTCCCGACTCGTTGACCATTCCCCCCAGTTGGCCACCCATGCCCAGGGCGCAGGTCTTGCAAGCGTTGCGGGACCGCAGGGCGCGGTACATCGCCCGGTACCCGCC
>CAZNDH010000024.1:0-29382 GCA_964571765.1 uncultured Acidimicrobiaceae bacterium | reverse complement strand
CGACCTCTTGACCCCCAGTCAAGCGCGCTACCAAGCTGCGCCACAGCCCGGGAAGGGGTGATGGTAGACGGTTCCCGGCGGGTAGTTCCCCTTCAAGGCGGCCACCGACCCTGCCGATTGTAAGGGTCGGGAGGTCGACCCTTGCGGGAACTGCCAATTCGAACCATCGGAGCCACCCTGGTCCTCAGCCTTGTGGGCTTGGCCGCGGTCATCCAGATGAGGCCCGCAGCGGACATCCGGACGATCGACCTGGCTACTGGGCCCGGCTCGGATACCACGACCGCGACGGTGCCCCCTTCCACCACGACCACCATCCCCAGGCCGTTTGTCTATCGGATCGGGGTCCTCGCCGGGTTGACTTCCAACAACTTCTGGGCGTTGTACGGCCTCAGCGAATCGGTGTGGGATGCCTACATCCTGGGACCCACCAAGCCGGCGCTGTTCACCCTCGACCCCGTGTCCGGTGAGATCGTGCCCGAGCTGGCCACCGACATGCCCGCTGCCGAGGAGATCAACGGGACCTGGCAGGCGGAGGTGATCCTCCGCTCGGACCACTTCTGGAGTGACGGTGAGCCGATCGATGCCCACGATGTGGCGTTCACCTACGACACCGCCAGAGCGCTCGAACTGGGCGGGGCGTGGGCTGAGGCCTACCCCGACGTGGTGAATGCGGTCGTCGCCGTAGACGAGACGACAGTACGCATCGAGTTCGTCGACCGCCCGTCCCTCCATGTCTGGCCCCATGCCGCCGGCACCGCACCGGTGATGCCGGAGCATGTCTGGGCAGACTCTGTGATCGGCCTCGAATCCGACGCGGTCTACCGGCTGGACGGAAGTGGCGACGTCGGAGGTGGCCAGCTTGCCCTGGGCCAGGTGTCGGCAGACCTTGTGGTGAGCACCCGCAACCCGGGACACCCCGGTGACGACATCCCTGATGTGGTCGAGTACCACGTGTTCCCCGACGAGTCCTCGGCGGTGGCGGCGCTGCGGGAGGGGGGAATCGACACCATCCTCTCACCAGCCGGGCTGACTCCTGCCCAGCTTGCCGGGATCGAGCCGGGTGAGCCGATCAAGGTGGTGTCCAGCCCTTCCAACGGCATTCGCTACTTGGGGTTCAACCTGCAGCGGGCTCCGATGTCGGAGCACGCCTTCAGGGCCGCGCTGGCCCTGCTCCTCGATCGCGAGGAGCTTCCCGGTGGGGGAGAGGTGGCCTTCTCCTACGTTGGTCCGGCCAACTCGGCCTGGCACGACCCTGATGCCGCCGCCGCCAACACCTCCTGGTATCGGGGGCCGTTGGCCGACCGTCTCGAACAGGCCCTGGTCGGTCTCAGGGGCTCGGGCTACACGTGGGAGAGTGAGCCCGCCGTTACCGGCGACATGGTGGTGGGCGGGTCGGGCTTGCGCATCGGTGGCCAGGAACCCCCGATACTCACCATCCTCACCCCCGGAGACGCCTACGACCCGGAGCGTCCCGAGCAGGCAGAGGCGGTCGCCGAGGTGCTGGGGTGGCTGGGGTTCGACGCTCGTCCGGTGGAAACCGACTTCGACACCGTCGTAGACCTGGCGTTCACCCCTGACGAGGGCGGAAATCGCCACTACGACATGTACCTCCTCGGATGGACACTAGGCAACCCGGCCCTGCCCGACTTCTACCGGACTTTGTTCGCTGCCGGGAGCCGGTGGAACAACACGGGATACTCATCGGAGGAGTTCACCGAGCGGCTCGCCGCCTTCGAGTCGGCCTTCACCCGTGAGCAGGCAAGGGAGGCGATGTGGGAGATGGAGCGTATCCTCGCCGAGGACCTTCCCTACCTGCTGCTCCGCCACTCCTCGATCACCGAGGTTTTCCGGAGCGATCGGGTCGCTTATCGGATCTCCACCCCGCTCGGAGGGCTCCAGGCCCGTCTCGGTGGCATCGGCGATGTCGAGCCGGTAACCGGAATGATGCCGGTTACTCTCGGTGGGTGACACCACGTCCTGAGGATCGCATCCTCACCATCCCCAACCTGGTGACATTTGTTCGGCTGATCGGCGTGGGGGTCTTCTGGTGGTTGCTGCTCGGATTGGGCAACGTGGCCGCCTCCGCCTGGCTGGTGTTCGGCGTCGGTTGGACCGACTGGGTGGACGGATATCTGGCGAGACGTCTCGGCCAGGTCTCCAGATTGGGCACCGCCATCGACCCGGTGGCCGATCGTCTGATGATCGTGTCAGCCGTCGTCGGCGGGATGATCGCCGACGTGGTGCCTTCGTGGGTCGCGGTGCCGCTCCTTGCCCGGGAAGCGACCATGGGCGTGGTGGCCCTGATACTTGCTGCCAGAGGACTGGGGACCCTCGAAGTGCGCTATGCCGGCAAGCTGGCCACTTTCCTCCTGTATGGGGCGATCCCGGCCTTCTACCTGGCAGCAGCCGGGGTGCTCCCCGCGGTGATGCTCCCACTCGCCTGGACCACTGGAGTGATAGGGCTGGCCATCTACTGGTACGTCGCCTTCCTGTATATCGGGGATGCGGGGCGTCGCTTCAGTCGGTTAGAGTCCGCCGCCGCCGATGAAGGCACCTGACCGATGAAGGTACCCGAAGACCTCTCCTACACCCCAGAGCACGAGTGGGTCCGCAGGTTGGGGGAGGGATCGGTGCGTATCGGGATAACAGACTACGCCCAGGACCAGCTCGGCGACGTGGTCTACGTAGAGATCCCCGAGCAGGGGAGGCGGGTATCCGCCGGTGACCTCATAGCCGAGATCGAGAGCACCAAGTCGGTCGGGGAAGTGTACGCCCCGTTCAGCGGGACCATCACCGGGATCAACCAAGCGGTGGCCGACCAGCCCGATCTGGTCAACACCAGCCCCTACGACGACGGGTGGCTGGTGGAGCTTGACCTCGACGGCGAGCTCCCCGGCGACTTGCTCGACGCCTCCGCGTACCGTGAGTTGACCGAATAGGCGGATACCCCCTGCGTCGAGGCACCTCCCTATGATTGCGGCGGCCCATGACCGACGACCGCTCCCCCGAGTCCAGCCGACCCCAACCTGAGGTTGAGGTAGAGACCGATCCAACGGTCTTCTTCATCCCGTTGCCGGAGCGGGAGGGTCAACGTCTCACCCGTGAGGAAGCGGCCCACGTCGAAGGTCTCAAGGGCCATGCCCTGGTGGTCGAGAGGGGGCCCAACATGGGGGTGACCTATCTGCTACGCGAAGGAAACACCACGGTAGGGCGTCACCCGGAGAGCGACATCTTTCTCAACGACGTCACAGTGTCACGCCAGCATTGCAGGTTCGTGGTCACCGCCGACTCGGTCAAGGTCGAGGACAGCGGGTCGACTAACGGCACCTACGTCAACGAGGAGAGAGTGGACGAGGCGACGCTCGCCGCCGGGGACGAGGTCCTCATCGGCCGGTTCAACTTCGTCGTGGCCCGCGGTGATGGCTGACTCCCGGGACCTCAGCATCGGCGAGGTCATCAACCTGCTTCGGGACGACTTCCCCGATATATCGGTGTCCAAGATCAGGTTTCTCGAGAGCCAGGGGTTGATCGACCCGAACCGCACCTCATCGGGGTACCGGCAGTTCGACGGTGACGACTTGGCCCGGCTCAAGTTCATCCTCCAACAGCAACGGGATCACTTCCTCCCCCTCAAGGTGATCAAGTCGAAGCTCACCCTGTGGGAGAGAGGTGAAGAGGTGGAGCTGATGCCCGGAGAGAAGCCTCCGACCATCGACGAAGCAGGGGAGCCGGTCGACCACAACACCCTTCTCAAGAAGTCGGGCTTGACTCCCCGGGACCTCGAGGACCTCGACGCGGTGGGCCTGGTGTGCCCGGTGCCGGGGACCACGGTCTATCCACCGGAGGCGGTGGTGATCGCCACCGAGGCCCGCCGGCTCATGGACCAGGGTCTCGAGCCCAGACACCTCCGTTCGATCAGGCTGGCCGCCGACCGGGAGGCCGATCTGCTCACCCATCTGGTCGCCCCGATGATCAAGGCAGCCAACCCCGACGCCAGGGCCATGGCTAGAGAGGTGCTCGAGGACTGCGCCGACTCTGTCCGCGCCATGCATCGGGCCTTGCTCGCCCTGGAGTTGAGGCGTCATCTGACATGAGGAGGCCGATCGGGATAGCCGTCCTCATGGCGGTGCTGCTGTCGGTGGCAATTCCGGTCGCCGCGGCCTCGCCATTCCAGTTCCCCCGCCTGGTCGTCGAGGGCTACGGCCGAGGGCAGCCCCCCGCGGTAGGCGCCGCCTCCTGGATCCTCTACGACGCCACCAGCGGCACGGTGTTGGCGGAGAACAACGCCGACGAGATCAGGGCCCCCGCCTCGATCACCAAGATCCTCACCGTCCTGGTCGCCCTGGACAACAACGAGCAGTCGGAGTTGGTCACCGTGAGTCAGCAGGCCGCCGACACCGGAGAGCGGGAGATCGGATTGGTGACCGGGGAGAGCATCACTCTGGGTGCCCTGCTCAGGGCGGCGATGATCCACTCGGCCAACGACGCCGCCACCGCCATCGCCGAGCACGTCGGTGGCTCGGTCGAGGGCTTTGTCGAGATGATGAACCTCAAGGCGTCCGAGCTGGGTATGACCCGGAGCACCTTCGTCAACCCCCACGGCCTCGACGCCCCCAGCCATGTCACTACCGCCAGGGACATGCTCCACCTCGCCGAAGCTGCAATGGCCCACCCCGAGTTCAGGGACATATCCCGGTCACTGGTGGTGGTATTCCCCGACGCGCCTGACGGAACTCGCCGGGTGGGCACCTCCACCAACCTGATGCTCACCGAGTATCCGGGCAACACCGGGATCAAGACCGGGTTCACCTCCAGGGCGCTGCTCACCTTCGTCGCCTCGGCGGAGCGTGAGGGCCGAGCGTTGTATGCGGTGGTCCTGGGCACCGAAGGGCGAGGCACCCATTTCGAAGACGCCAGGGCGCTTTTCGACTACGGGTTCGTCGACTTACAAGTCTACGGGACCCTGGCCGGGATCCCGTACCGGTCGCCACGGGTCACCATGTCCGATGACCCGCTGATGGTGAGCGCCGGAGTCGAGGCACAGGTGCACCTCGCCGGGGAAGGTCTCCTTTCGGTGATCCCGAGGCCACCAGCCGAGCTTCCCCAACTCCCCCCGCCTCCCCTGGAGACCACCCGCCGTCATGCTGATGAGGTTCCTCGCGGGCTGGGTGGGGCGTTGATCTACTGGCTCACCGCCACGCTGGGCTCATGACCTTCGACTTCGCCGCCGAGGTGATCCCCGAGGGTGAGCTGCAATCCCGAGTCTCCGAGCTCGGCGACGCGATCACCACCGATTACCCGGGGCGAGACCCCCTATTCGTCATCATCCTCAGCGGTTCGGTTCCCTTCGGTGCCGATCTGGTGCGGCGGGTGTCGATCCCTTCAGAGGTCGACTTCCTCGGGCTCAACCGTTTTGGAGGCGGGGGGAGGATCGGAATCGCCATGGACCTGTCGACACCGGTGTTCGACCGCAACGTCATCCTCGTCAAGGACGTCATCGACACCGGTCTCACCTTGGGGGTGCTCCGCCGGATGATGGCCGACCGTGGCGCCGCCTCGGTGGCGACGGTGGCCCTGCTCGACAAGTCGAGGCGGCGAGTAACCGACGTCAGCATCGAGTACCGGGGTTTTGAGGTGGGTGACGAGTTCCTGGTGGGATACGGTCTCGACTGGCAGGGCCTGTATCGCAACCTCCGGTCGGTGTGGGCGGTCCTCGACACCGATGCCTTCATGAAGGACCCGGCGATCTTGGCCAGCGCCTTGACCGGAAGGTGACGAGGTCAGGCTTGCAGTCGCCGGCCGGTGATAACCTCGAAGGCATGGCCGACATCGATCGCCTCGTCGCCCTGGAGGTGGTCGGCGTGCGTGTCGAGCTGCCGTCCAACCAGCCGATCGTGCTCCTCAAGGAGCGGGACGGCTCCCGCTACCTGCCCATCTGGATCGGCGCCACCGAGGCAACTGCCATCGCCACCGCCCTGGAGGGGGTGACCACCCCCCGGCCTTTGACCCACGACCTGATGAGGTCGGTGATCGACGCCCTGGGCGCCTTGGCGATCCGGGTGGTGATCACCGAGATGCGAGACTCGGTGTTCTACGCCGACCTGGCACTCGATGCACAAGGCTCAGAGGTCGAGGTCTCATCACGCCCCTCCGACGCCATCGCCCTTGCGGTGCGCACCGGGACCCCGATCTTCGCCAGTCCCGCCGTCCTCGACGAGGCCGGGATCCAGTTCGACGAGGAGATCGACCAGGAGGAGGAAGTGGCCCGATTCCGGGAGTTCCTCTCTGAGGTCACGGTCGAGGACTTCCTCGGTGACGAGGAGTGATCGCGGAGTTTTCCACAGGAAAGCGTTGACATCGCCATCGGCTCGGGGTTAGGTTGCCCCAGGCGGAGTTACACTGGTGTAAGCCGGAGGAGTCGATGACACAGCAATTGTCGGGATATCGTGCCCCCCAGGTGTGCAAGTTGGTGGGAATCACCTACCGCCAACTCGACTACTGGGCGAGGACCGAATTGCTGGTCCCCTCGCTGCAGGAAGCCAGCGGCTCGGGCTCGCAGCGTCTCTATTCGTTCAGCGACGTGGTTCAGCTCAAAGTGATAAAACGTCTCCTCGACGCCGGGATGAGCCTGAAGAAGATCCGCTCGGCGGTGGAGATCCTCAAGGAGCAGCTCGATTCCGACCAGCCACTGGCCGACGTCACCCTACTGAGCGACGGGCAGACCATCTACGCCGCCCACTCCGAGGAGGAGGTGGTCGACGTTTTTCGGCGGGGCCAAGGAGTGTTCGGCATTGCCATCGGCCCGGTCCAGGACGAGGTCCAGGGGGCTATTCATCAGCTCTTTCCAGAGGATGCAGACTACGCCGGGGTGATCGAGGCAGGAGCCAACTGAGTACCGACCGTCTCACGGCGTATCAAGTCGAGTTCGCTCACAACAGTGAGCGGCAGTTCGCTCTCCTCCTCGACTTCTACGGAGTCGCCTGGCAGTACGAGCCGCGCAGCTTCCCCATCCAGTTCGATGAGGACGGCGAGCCCATCAAGTGGTTCACCCCCGACTTCTACCTGCCCGACGACGACCTCTACATCGAGATCACGACGATGAACCAGAAGCTGGTGACCAAGAAGAACCGCAAGGTGCGCCAACTGAGGGCTATCCACCCAGACATCAAGTGCAAGGTGTTCTACCAGCGTGACTACCTTCACCTGGTGATCAAGTATGGGCTCGAGGAGCCCGACCACCTCGAGGACGTGGTCGCTCCCACCAGGCTGCCCGGCCCACCAGAGGTGATCCGGCTCGAGGAGCGGGGCGAGCGTCTCACCGGATGAATCGATCCCCCCTCCATGACAAGCACCTGGAACTCGGAGCCAGGTTCACCGACTTCGGCGATTGGGAGATGCCGGTCCGCTATGGCTCGGTGATCTCCGAACACCAGGCCGTTCGCCACTCGGCAGGATGGTTCGACGTGAGCCATCTGGGGCGGTTCTCGCTGATCGGTGACGGCACCACCGGGGCCCTGCGACGCCTGCTGTGCAACGACCTCGGGCGCATCGGTCCGGGGAGATGCCAGTACACGATGATCCTCAACGACCAGGGGGGGATCATCGACGACCTGATCGTGTGGTGGCGGACACAGGGGCGGTTCTGGGTGATGCCCAATGCGGCCAACCACCGGCGGGTGATGGCCGTGTTTGGCACCGAGCCGGATGTGGAGGTCCATGACCTCCGGGAGCACACCGTGATGTTGGCAGTCCAGGGCCCCGAGGCGCCCGCCGCCGTCGAATCCATCCTTGGATCGGTTTCATCCCGCATGAGAAGCTCCTCGGTGGAGTGGCATGGCTCCCGGGTGGAGATGGCCGGCACCGGGTACACCGGTGAACCCGGGGCCGAGATCTGCCTCCAACCCGAGACGGCTCTGGACTTTGTCGATGCTCTCGCCGGGGCTGGGGTGACCCCTGCAGGTCTGGGTGCGCGGGACACCCTACGTCTCGAGGCCGGCCTCAGCCTTTGGGGTGAGGACATCGACGAGACCACCACCCCGCTGGAGGCAGGGCTGGGGTTTGCCGTTTCCTGGGAACACGAGTTCGTCGGGCGGGAGGCGCTGATGCGCCAAAAGGAGGAGGGGGTCTCCCGGGCCCGGGTGGGCTTCATCCTCGATGACCGGGGGGTGCCTCGCCACGGTCACCGCCTCCGCACCGGCTCCGGTGGCGAGGGGACGGTCACTTCGGGCAACATCAGCCCGATGCTGGGAACCGGCATTGGGTTGGGCTACGTTTCTCCGCCGCCGGCGGTCGACGACACCATCGAGGTGGAGATCCGCGCCCGATGGGTCCCCGCCAGGATCGCCAAGCCGCCGTTTCACAGATGACCCGGCCCACCATCGTCGACACCCCCGAACTCCCCGAGGGGTACATTCCCGCCCCACCTCGCCACCTGGACTGGTCGCTGGTAGAGGGATGGCTCACCGAGTCGCGCCATTACTGGCTGTCCACCACCAGGCCCGATGGTCGACCCCACGTGGTTCCCCGTTGGGGGGTGTGGCTCGACGGCGCCTTTTGGTACGACGGATCACCCGAGACTCGACATGTGCGCAACGTCGAGTCGAATCCGGGGTGTGTCCTCCATCTCGAGAGCGGTGAGCGGGTGGTAATCGTCGAGGGGTTGTCACGAGCGTCCTCTTCGGTCACCGGCGATCTCGGCTCGAGGCTCGCCGCCGAATACGGTCGCAAGTATGGACCGGAATACGCCCCGGGACCCGATGCCTGGTCGGACGAGATCGCCGGGGGCATGCGGGTCCTCGCTCCGAAGCGGGCGCTCGCCTGGTCGGCTTTCCCCTCCGACCTGACCCGATTCTCGTTCGCCCCTAGGATCGCCACCCGATGAGCAGCGCCGCGGTGCCGCGTCCTTCTCCCGACATCGGGATCGAGCTGGTCCGCGACTGGGAGCCTGAGAGTGAGCCGATGGCGGACCTGGTGCTCCTCCACGGCATCGGCGAGCACTCAGGACGGTACGAGCGCACCGGCGAGCTCCTTGCCAAGGCAGGGATCCATGTCCGGTCTTTCGACCTCATCGGCCATGGAGGGAGTGGTGGGCGCCGGGTCGACATCGACGACTGGGGCCGGTTCCTCGACCAGGTCGAGAGACATGTCGTCGAGCTTGGCGCCAACGACCGCCCACTGGTCCTGATGGGCCACTCCATGGGTGGCACCCTGGCCCTCGACTACGTCATCGATGGACGAACCCCACCGGACATGTTGGTGGTATCGGCTCCGGCCCTGGCCGCCGGGGCCAGACGGCAGAGACTGGCGGCGACGCTGCTTGCCCGAATCACCCCGACATTGCCGATAGCCCAGGAGATCAAGCCCTGGCAGCTCTCCCGCGACCCGGAGGTTGGTGATGCCTACTTCTCCGACCCCCTGGTCCATACCAAGGGGACGCCCCGCTTCGGGGTCGAGTTCTTCGGGGCGATGGAGCGGGCGCGCACGGGGGCGGGCACCATCGAGCTGCCCGTGCTGGTCGCCCATGGTGGTCTCGACACGCTGGTGTCGCCCCAGTCGACCGCCCCGCTTGGTGAGCTACCCGGTTTCGAGCGCCGGCTGTACCCCCAGCTGAGGCATGAGATCCTCAACGAGCCGGAAGGTCCTGAGGTCGTGGCCGACATAGTGCAATGGATCGAGGCTCGGTTGGCCTCGGAATCGCCTCTGGCCTAGAGGGCCCAGCGGAGCATCACCTTGGCCGATTCCCCGCCCTGAAGGGCGGCGAAGGCTTCTTCGAACCGCTCGGCGGGGAAGCGGTGGCTGATCACCGGGCTCAGGTCGATACCCGACTCGATGAGGACGTTCATCTTGTACCAGGTGTCGTACATCTCCCTGCCGTAGACCCCTTTGATGGTGAGCATGTTGAAGATCACTGTCGACCAGTCGATGGGGAAGGGCTCGCCGGGTATGCCGAGGAGGGCGACGTTGGCACCGTGGATGGTGTTGGCGATGATATCGCCCATCGCCTCGGGGTTGCCCGACATCTCCAGGGCGACGTCGAAGCCCTCGGTCATCCCCAGCTCCTCTTGGACCGAGACCAGGTCCTCGGTGCGGGGGTCGACGGCACGGTCGGCGCCCATCTTCATGGCGAGGTCGAGGCGATACCGGTTGACATCGGTGACCACCACGTTGCGGGCACCGGCGTGGGACACCACCGCACATGCCATCAACCCAATGGGACCCGCTCCGGTGATCAGCACGTCCTCACCCAGGACGGGGAATTTGAGCGCGGTGTGCACCGCGTTGCCGAACGGGTCGAACAGGGCAGCGATCTCGGGGTCGAGGCCGTCGAGGTGGCGCCAGACGTTCCCTTTGGGAACCACCAGGTAGTCGGCGAAGGCCCCGGGGATGTTTACCCCGATCCCACGGGGCTCCTGGCAGAGATGACGTCGGCCGGCGAGGCAGTTGCGGCAGTGGCCGCAGACCACATGTCCCTCGGCGCCGACCAACTCACCCTCGGTGAACCCTGAGACGTTGGACCCGAATGCGGCGATGTGTCCGGAGAACTCGTGGCCGACGATCATCGGGGCGGGGACGTTGGACCTGGCCCACTCGTCCCACTGGTAGATGTGGAGGTCGGTGCCGCAGATCCCTGTGGAGTCGACACGAATGAGGACCTGGTCTGGTCCCGGCTCGGGGATCGGAACCTCCTCGATGCGGAGGCCGACCTCGTCGGGATACTTGACAAGAGCCCTCATGGTGACCGCCAGGCGGTGAGGGGCACACCAGCATCGCGGTAGGTCGGGGCGATCACCTCGTCCCAGATCCTCACCTTGGTGGGGTGGTCACAGAAGGCGGCGGCCAGGCTCCGGCGAGTGACCAGAGCCAGGTCGGCGAGCTCGAAGTCATGGTACCGCCGGACAAATTCGAACTCGGCCGACATCGACGTGTTGCTCATCAGACGATTGTCGGTGCTGATTGTGACATTGAACCCCGCCCGGTGAAGGGTGCCCAGGGGGTGCTCCTCGGGGGCGAGGCCCCCGGTGGCCAAGTTGGAGGATGGGCACATTTCCAGGGGGATCTGACGGTCGCGCACTCGACTGGCCACCGGCCCCACTTCGACCACATCACCGTCGCGCACCAAACAGTCTGCGATCAACTCAACCCCGTGGCCGATCCGTTCGGCGCCACATCGGTCCATGGCCTCGGCGATGTAGGCGGGTCCATGGCGACCGGCGGCCTCACCGGCGTGGATGGTGAGACGAAGGCCCGATTCCCGGACGTGGCGGCAGGCGGCGAGGTGATCCGAAGGAGGATGGCCTGTCTCAGGCCCGGCCAGATCGAATCCGACCACACCGAGGTCCCGGCTGGATACGGCGAGGCGGGCCATCTCGAAGGTGCGGTCACCCTGACGCATGCCGTCGACGATGAGGCCCCACTCCAACCCGGTCTCGGCGGCACCCCGGCTCATCCCCCCGCTGACCGCCTCGATGACTTCTCCAGGATGGAGCCCCTTCCCGGTGTGCAAGTCGGGACAGAACCGGATCTCGGCATAGACCACGCCATCGGTGGCGAGGTCGATCACCGCCTCATAGGCAACCCGCTCCAGCCCGTTCCGGTCCTGCATCACCCCGATGGTGTGGCGGAACGAGTCGAGGTACCGCTCCAACGACCCCGCATTGGACTGGTCGAACCAGGCGGCGAGTGATTCGGGGTCGGAGGCGGGGAGCTCGGTGTATCCGACCGAGTCTGCGAGTTCGAGGATGGTTTCCGCTCTGAGCCCCCCGTCCAGGTGGTCGTGGATTAGGACCGAGGGCAGGGACACGCCCGGAAGCGTAGCGGTGCGCGCCTGTGCTCCCCGGTGTGGCACGATGTCGTGGTGACGTCGCCGTTGACCGGGAAGCTCCTGGTGGCCACGCCCCGGCTGATCGATCCCAATTTCTACCGGGCGGTGGTCCTCATCGTCCAGCACGACGAGGAAGGCACCCTGGGCCTGGTGCTCAACCGGGTCACCACCGAAAAAGCGGAGGGCTATCTGCCCGCCTGGACCGACTATCTGACGCCTCCAGGCATGGTGCACTACGGGGGCCCGGTCGAGCCCGAGGTGGCCATAGGCCTGGGCCTCACCTCATCCGGGATGTACGCCGGGGTGGCAGGTCTCGGGCTGGTCGACTTGAGCCAGGATCCCGACGACGACTCCCCGAGGATCAAGGTGTACTCCGGGTACTCGGGGTGGTCGGCCGGACAGCTGGAAGACGAGCTGTCCACCGGCTCCTGGTTCGTGGTCCCCGCTGCCCCCGACGACCCCTTCGCCGAGCCCGAGACCCTGTGGAGGAAGGTGCTCCGCCGCCAGAGTGGCCTGCTCTCGGTTGTCTCCACCTTCCCCGATGACCCCTCGCTCAATTGAGACGTAGCGACGGCCCGTTGCCCATCTACTCTGCGGAGATGACCCAAGGCACCGCACCCAAGCTGCGACCCAGCCTGAGACGTCGTTCACCTGGCCTGGAGGTGGAGAGGGCCCTGTGGGAAAGGGGGACCCAGGTCGTCGTTGGTGTCGACGAAGTGGGGCGGGGCTCTTGGGCGGGTCCGCTGACCGTAGGTGCCGCGGTGGTTCCCCGGGACCGACGGGTCTACAAGGTGCGGGACTCCAAGCTGCTCAATGAGGAGGAGCGAGAGGCACTGTTCGACCGGGTCGCCGGATGGTGCCAGCTCTGGTCGGTGGGACACGCCACCGCCGAGGAGTGTGACCGCCTGGGAATGTCCGAGGCACAGCGGTTGGCGGCCCGTCGCGCCCTCGAAGGCCTGGGGATGGACCCCGAAGAGGTGTTGGTCGACGGCAATTGGGATTTCGTGGGTGGGGCCCACCGCATCGTCAGGGGCGACCAGACCTCCCTCTCCATCGCCTCGGCGTCGATCCTGGCAAAGGTGACCCGGGACCGGATGATGCGGGAGGTTGCCAGCCAGTACCCGGCGTACAACTTCGAGGCCAACAAGGGGTATCCCTGCCCGATCCACAAGGCAGCACTCCAGGCGCTGGGGCCTTCGGCGATCCACCGGCGCTCCTGGGTATTCATGGATCACCTGATGTGGAACGGGGTAGAGCGCCACTTGCGACCCGACCCCCAGCTCGTGCTCCCCTTCGGGGCCTGACACCGCGGCCGTGGACCTTTCGAGCGAGGATCGGGCCGTCCTTTCCGGTGACCACGGCGAGGCAGCGCGTCTCTCCATGGAGATACTTCTCGCAGTCGGTCGCTCCGAGGAGGCCTCCCATCTGATCGATGTCACCGGCGCCCACATCGACGGGTGCCTCTACCACGGTACCGCCGGTCTGGACTTCGCCCTCACCCTGGTCGACGGTGGGGGTGAGGTGGCCGTCCCTACCACACTCAACGTGTCTTCGCTCGACCTGATCCATCCCGACCTGTACCGAGGCGACCCAGAGACCGCCGTCCTGGCGAGGCGACTCATGGACGCCTACGTCGACCTGGGTTGCCGGCCGACGTGGACCTGTGCCCCATACCAGCTCCCCGGGCGCCCCGAGGTGGGGGAGCAGGTCGCCTGGGGGGAGTCCAATGCCATCGTGTTCGCCAACTCGGTGTTGGGAGCCCGCACCAACCGCTACGGGGATTTCCTCGACATCTGCTGTGCCCTCACCGGCCGCGCCCCCTACACCGGCCTGCACACCGACCAGGGAAGACACGCCAGGCTGGTGATCGAGGTGGAGGTGCCCGACCCGGTGCTCGACGACGAGTTGGCCTACGTGCTCATCGGGCACACCGTGGGGAAGCTGGTGGGCAACCGGGTCCCGGTGCTCGTGGGCCTGGATGAGAGGGCTTCGGAAGACCGGTTGAAGGGCTTGGGGGCGGCTGCCGCCTCCTCGGGGAGCCTGGCCATGTTTCATGCGGTGGGAGTCACCCCCGAGGCCCCCGACCTCGAGACCGCCACCGGAGGGGCCCGCCGGTCCAGCGCGAAGCTGGGTCTGGGACAATTACGAAAGGCCCGTGAGGAGCTGGCCACCGGGGAGGGGACCCTGGGGGCGGTGAGCGTGGGCACGCCCCACATGTCACTCTCCGAGCTCTCAGAGCTAGCACGGCTGGTCTCGGGTCGAAGGATGAAGGTTCCTTTCTACGCCAACACCTCGCGCCATGTCCTCGCCAGGGCCGAAGAGGACCGCCTGGTGGAAGTGATCGAAGGGGCCGGGGTGGTCCTGGTCACCGACACCTGCACCTACATCACCCCGATCATGGGGGATGTGACCGGTGACCTGATGACCAACTCGGGGAAACTGGCCTTCTACGCTCCGGCCAATCTCGGGGTCACCGTGGCTCTCGGGTCGCTTGCCGACTGTGTCGAGTCGGCGGTGACCGGCGAGGTGGTGACCTCCGGCGACCGATGGTGGTCATGAGGCGGGGGTTGGTCGCCGGCCGGGCCCGGGGCGAGGCCCTGATCCTCGACGAGCCACTTTCCTTGTGGGGTGGGGCAGATCCCCGGACCGGCACCATCATCGAACCGGCCCACCCCCAGCGCGGAGCGGTGATGACCGGGCGTATCCTGGTGGTCAGCCACGGGCGAGGCTCCAGCTCCTCGTCGTCGGTGCTCGCCGAAATGCTCCGACTCGGAGTCGGCCCGGCGGGGATCGTCCTCCGGGAGATGGACTCCATCCTGGTGGTGGGATCGCTCGTGGCCGGAGCGCTGTACGGGGCCGTGTGCCCGGTGGTGCTCTCCACAGACTCGATCCCCGGCGGAGCCATCGAGATCGACGGGGACACCGGCGGAGTCACCACAGGGCTGGAGAACCGGTGACGAAATGCCGATAAGGAAGCTTGGAGCCAGGCAGTGAGATGGAAGATCTAGGGGACTTCGTGCGGCACATACCGGTAGCCCTGTACCGGACTACCCCCGACGGCAGGTTGGTCGCCGGGAATCCCGCTCTCGCCACCCTCCTCGGTTTCGACGGTGTCACCCAGATGGAAGAGGGCATGCGCCGGGTGGAGAACGTCTACGTCGACCCGTCCCGCCGGTCGCTGTGGCTGGAGGCAATCGAGACCGAGGGTGTGGTCCATGAGTTCGACGTCGAGCTGAGGCGTCCCGACGGCTCCACGGTGTGGGTGCAGGACACCGCCCGCCTGATACGGGACGATCGGGGCAGCACCATCTACTACGACGGTGCCCTGATCGACGTCACCGAGAAGATGGCCGCCCAGAAGGCACGTGACCAGTTCATCGCCACCGTGTCTCACGAGTTGAGGACGCCGATAACCGTGGTCCTCGGGCTGGGGGAGGAGCTGGCCAACAACTATGACTCCTTCTCCGACGAAGACCGGCGGGAGATGTCTGAGCTGATAGCCCGCCAGGCGGAGGACGCCTCGTGGCTGCTCGAGGACCTTCTGGTTGCCTATCGCGGGGACGTCGGTGAGGTCAGCCATGTCGCACAGATCTTCGATGTGGTCAAGGAGGCAGAGCGGGTCCTCGAAGTGGTGGAACACCCGATCACCATCAAGGTGCGCGGGGGAGAGGTAGAGGTGAATGCCGATCCGCGGCGTACCCGCCAGATCCTCCGCAACCTGGTGAGCAACGCTCTCCGGTACGGGGGCGAGGAAGTGTCCCTGCATGTGGAGCAGGCCGGAGACCGGGTTGAGCTACGGGTCTGCGACAGCGGGCCGCCGATCGGCTCCGACGACGTGGAGCGGATCTTCAAGCCCTTCGAGCGGGGGAGGGCTCCCGAACACCCCACTTCTGTGGGACTAGGGCTTTCGGTAGCGAGGAAGCTGGCCCGGCTCATGGACGGTGACCTCACCTACCGCCACAGCGAAGGGTTCTCCTGTTTCGTCCTCTCGCTGCCTGCTGCCTGAGGCATGCCGGCCTAGTCTTCGGTCCCACGATGCGTGTCCTGGTCACCGGTGGCGCCGGGTTCATCGGCAGCCACACCGTCGTCTCCCTGATCGAGGCGGGACATGAGCCGGTCATCGTCGACCACTTCGGCAACGCCCGTTCCTCGGTGGTCTCCCGGGTGGCCAGGATCACCGAGGTCGAGCCGGAGGTGCATCGGTTCGACATCCGGGACCGGGCGGCCCTTGCCGACCTGGTCGCCACCGGGTTCGACTCGTGTCTCCACTTCGCTGCCCTCAAGTCGGTGGGGGAATCGGTGGCTGACCCGCTCGGGTACTACGACAACAACGTGGTCGGCACCATCACCCTGCTCCAAGCCCTGGCGGAATCGGGAACCCGGTCGATCGTCTTCAGCTCCTCGGCGACGGTGTACGGGGACTCGGCGGTTCTACCGCTGTCCGAGGAGATGCCCGTCGGCCGGGCAACCAACCCCTACGGTTGGACCAAGATCATGATGGAGCAGGTGCTCGGCGACCTGCACACCGCCGACCCGACATGGAGCATTGTCCTGCTCCGGTACTTCAACCCGGTGGGGGCTCACCCCAGCGGGTTGATCGGGGAGGACCCCGCGGGGATCCCCAGCAACTTGATGCCCTACGTCACCCGGGTCGCCGAGGGCAGCCTGCCCCGGCTGAGGGTGTTCGGAGGGGATTACCCGACGAGGGACGGGACCGGGGAACGCGACTACATCCACGTGGTTGATCTGGCCGAGGGCCACGTCGTCGCCCTGACCAGGCTCGCCGCCACCCCCGGGGTTCATACCTTCAACCTGGGAACCGGCCGGGGACACACGGTGCTCGAGGTGGTCAAGACCTTCGAGGAGGTCACCGGGCAACCGGTGCCCTACGAGATCGTGGAGCGCCGTCCCGGGGACGTCGCTTCCAGCTGGGCAGCGGTGGACAAGGTGCGCCACCAGCTGGGTTGGGTGGCCCACCGGGACCTGGCCGAGATGTGCGCCGATGCCTGGCTCTGGCAACAACGGTCACGATGACGTCAATCGTCGAGGTGGCTACAAGGTGGGCTCAGGGTGATCCAGACCTCGCCACCCGTGCCCTGGTGGAGGAGATGATCCGGACTGAGGACCACCAAGCCCTCGAAACCGCCTTCGGATCCGAGCTCACCTTCGGAACCGCTGGGATACGGGGTGAAGTGGGGCCGGGCCCGGCCCGGATGAACCGTGCCGTTGTCATCAGGACCACTGCAGGGCTGGCCTCCCACCTCGTCTCGTGGAACGGGCCAGTGGTGGTGGGTTATGACGCCCGCCCCACCAGCAGGCAGTTCGCCGAGGACACATGTGGCGTCCTCCTCGCCGCCGGGATACCCGTGGTCTTCTTCGAAATGCCCACCCCGACACCGTTGGTGGCCTTCGCGGCCAAACGTCTCGAGGCACGTGGAGCGGTGGTGATCACAGCCTCCCACAACCCCCCCGAGGACAACGGCTACAAGGTCTACGCTCCCAACGCCGCCCAGATCATCCCTCCGTTCGACTTCGAGGTGGCCAGGCGGATCAGAGACGTTCCTCCGGCCAACGAGGTGCCAAGGGCCGAGGAAATCATGTCCTCACCATTGTTGACCACGGCCCCAGGGAACATTTTCGATTCCTACCGGGCCGAGGTGGAAGCTGCTCGCCCGTATCCGGTGAGCTCTGACCTGTGCATCGTCTATACCCCGATCCACGGGTGTGGGGGCGACACCGTGTCGAGGTTGCTGGCCGCTGCCGGCCACCGTGGGCTGATACCGGTGGCCGAGCAGTATGCCCCCGATGGAACCTTCCCCACCGTGGGTTTTCCCAACCCCGAGGAGCCCGGCGCCCTCGACCTGGCGATCGCTACCGCCACAAGGGCCAACGCCGACCTGATCATCGCCAATGATCCGGACGCCGACCGTCTGGCGGCGGCACTTCCCCTGGCGGGGGAGTGGACTACCTTGAGCGGCAACGACCTGGGTGTCGTCCTCGGAGACTTCGTGCTGGGGAGTACCGATGCCTCGGCGAGGCCAATCGTGGTCAGCTCGATCGTCTCCAGCCCGATGCTGGCCGACCTGGCCGAGGTCCGGGGAGCCCGTCACGAGTCGACTCTCACCGGGTTCAAGTGGATAGTCAACGCCGGGATGCACCTCGAGGAGGCGGGGGAGGGAAGATTCGTCTACGGCTATGAGGAGGCGCTGGGCTATACCATCGGGACGACGGTGCACGACAAGGACGGGATGTCGGCTGCCCTGGTCTTCTGTGACCTGGTCGAGGTGCTGCGTCGACAGGGCATGACGGTCTGGGACCGGCTGGTGGAACTCTGGCGGGAGGTCGGCATGTGGGCCAGTGCCCAGCGGTCCGTGAGTCGGGAGGGGATTTCGGGGCTGTCCCAGCTGCTGGAAGGGGTGGAGCATCTCGCTGAGGACCCGCCGGACGAGGTGGCCGGGATCGAGGTCACCGGGGTGGTCGACTATCGCCGAGGTGATGAGGGGCGTCCCTTCTGGCTGGGGGCCCAGGAGCTGATCCAGTTCGACCTGGGGGAGTCGGGCAGGGCCCTGGTCCGCCCCAGTGGTACCGAGCCCAAGGTCAAGTTCTACTCCGACTTGCGAGCCACGCCGGGGGAGGAGCCGATGGCCGATCAGGCCCGGCTCAGGGAGCGCGCCGGCGAGGTCGCCGGATCACTCGCCGAGAGGGTTGGGAGATGAGCCCGGTGAGGGCGGTTTCGCCGAACGCTGACGATAGAGGTATACCCAGCCGAGGCCGTGACCGATGATGCCGATCAACAGCACCAGGCCAACCCAGGTCTGGCCAATGACGAAGGCGACCACCGCGGCCAGGGCGGCCGCCGCCACCAATGCCACCCGGACACCGTTGAGGGGGCCGAACATGCTCCCAGGTTACGACGGTTCGATGATGAGGTCTCCGGGGACGTGGTGAGACGGGATGTCGTCGCCGCCCCGCTCCTGGCGGTGCTGGCCGGCTGCACCATGGTGATTTCCACACCGCCGGTGGCCCACCCCACCGAGTCGACGACCAGCACCACTGTGGTGGTGACCACCACCACAGTGGTGCCCGCCACGACCACAACCATCCACCAGGGACCACCCTTGGGGCTGATCACCCCGACCGGGGTACCGGTAGCCATTCGCCTGGTGCTGCCCTCCGGCTACCTGGTACACACCCCGTGCGGGAACGTGGCTCGGGTGAGCGGGGGAGAGCCGTTGTACCGAACCCCGGTGGTGCTCGACCCGGGGCATGGGGGCAATCGGGACATCGGCGCCCAGGGGCGGAACGGGCTTCCCGAGAAGGTGCTCAACCTCGAGGTGGCCTTGGCCACCCAGGAGGTGCTGGCCGAGATGGGCATCGCCGCGGTGCTGACCCGGGTCGACGACTATGCCACCACACTGAGCGGGCGAACGCGGCTGGCCGACCTGCTCCAGGCGGAGGTCCTGGTATCCATCCACCACAACGCCCCGACACCGGCGCCATCACCGGTGCCCGGCGTCGAAGTCTTCATCCAGAGCCACTCGGCGGAGTCCCATCGTCTCGGGGGCCTGCTCTACCATTACACCTTCGCAGCCCTCAACCAGTTCGATGTCGCCTGGACGGCGGCGCCTGACAGCGGGGTGATCACTGTGGTGAACAGCCGGGGGATCGATGCCTACGGGATAATCCGACTTCCCGAGACGCCAAGCGCCCTCATCGAGCTGGGGTACATCTCCAACCCCGCCGAAGCCGAGCTGTTCGCCACCGCCGAGTACGTCGAAGCGGCGGCCCACTCGTTGGCGACCGCGATCCGGGCCTATCTCGAGACCGACGAGCCGGGCACTGGTTGGTATCAGCCAGGACGGGTGTTCAACCCCAGCCCGGCAGTGGGTCGGGCCGACTGTGTGGAGACCGAGCTCGAATAGACGGCTGCCCGAGTTGGGGAGGTGTCAGAGCCTCTCCGATGGGGTACTTGACATAACGTGGATTATGGGCGCTCTACCCGAGTAGTTGGCCGCACCAGGACTGCCTATGGTCTGTGAATGGGTGCCGAGTGGAAGGTGGTGGCCACCTCGACCGACCGGTTCGGGGCGGAGATGCTGGTGGCCCTGCTCAAGGAGGCGGGGATCCCGTCGGTGATTCAGGCCGATGACGGTGGCGGCTGGGTGCCCGCAATGTTGCAGATGAAGGGTGTCGCCGTACTGGTCCCCGCCGATGCTGTCGAGGCCGCAGAGTCGGCGATCCGCCCGGGTGGGCCCCTCGAGGAGGAATAATCGTCCCTCGCGATGGGTTCCTTGGCATGTTCCCTAACGGCGAGAGAGGTTTTCGACATGGGCACGGTGGCCCTGACCAAAGAGACATTCGACCAGACGATCCAGGAACACGACACGGTGATCGTCGACTTCTGGGCGGCCTGGTGTGGTCCTTGCCGCCAGTTCGCACCGGTCTTCGAGCGCTCCTCGGAGCAGCATGAGGACATCGTGTTCGCCAAGGTCGACACCGATGCGGAGCAGGAACTGGCCATGCAGTTCGGCATCCGCTCGATTCCCACCCTGATGGTGTTCCGTGACCAGATCATCCTCTACTCCCAGCCGGGAGCCCTCCCCGATCACGTGTTCGAGGATCTGATCGGCCAGGTCAAGGCGGTCGATATGGACGAGGTCCGCGCCAAACTGGCCGAACACGACGGCCACGACCACGGGGAACACGAAGACCACGACCACTAGTCGGGCTCAGCCCGGGTTGCGGTACACCGAGACGTGCTGGTTGGAGGCTTCGGTGAAGGCCCTCTTGTCGTACCAGCCCCAGCGATGCTCCAGCTCCAGCCCGGCGATGGCCGCCATCAGGTCCATCTCCGTGGGCCAGGCGTAGCGCACCGTCACCGGGAGCACCACGGTGGCTCCGTCGTCGAGACGACGGACGTGGTGTGAGGTCACCTTCTGCTCGACCGGATGGTGGATCGACATCTCGTAGGCGTGGGCCTTGTTGGAGGTGATGCTCGACACCGCCATTCGGGTGTTGTAACGGTCGAAGCGGCCCAAGTCGGGGACGAAGCAGTCGAGGACGAAGCGACCCCCCGGTTCTAGATGCTCGGCGACGTTACGGAAACAGGACACCTGGCGTTCCTGGGTGAGCAGGGCGAACAAGGTGTTGAACGGCAGGTAGACAAGGGGAAAGGCACCGGCCGCGGGGACTTCGGCGATGTCTCCCATGACCACTTCGATCGCCTCTCCCCCGGGCTTCTCCCGGAGTCGGGCGATCATCTCCGCGGAGTTGTCGATCCCGGTGACCGATACTCCCCTCCGTGACAGGGGGATGGCCACCCGACCGGTGCCTACCGCCAGTTCGAGGGCTCGACGGCTCGAGCCCGCCATGGCCTCCAGGGTGTCGATGGTGTAGTCCTCGACGACGGTGAAGATCTCGTCGTAGAAGGGGGCCCAGCTCTCGCCGTAGGTCTCCTCGTCGTAGCTGGAGGCATCGTGCTCGAATCGCTGCGGCCGATCGGTCACCAGCTCAGTGTGGCAGGACTCAGCCGGCCGATGCACCTTTATATGCTGGGGGGATGCCCCTACACGATGCAGTACGTGCCGATCTCGAACGTCTCGGTATCGACTTCGACGAACTGGACTGTGACCCAGACCTCGCCGACACTGCGGCCTTCTGCGAGGCGTACGGCATCCCTCTCCAAAGGTCGGCCAACGCCATCGTTGTGGCTTCGAGGAAGCCAGAGGGTCACGACGCAGTGTGTGTGGTGCTGGCCGACACCAGGCTCGACGTCAATGGGCTGGTGAGACGTCGTCTCGGGGTGAGAAAAGTGAGCTTCGCCCCGGCCGAGCTGACCCGGGAGCTCACCGGACAGGAGATCGGCGGTGTCACCATCTTCGGGCTTCCCCCAGGGATCCCGGTGTGGATTGACTCCCGGGTGATGGATCGCGACTGGGTGGTGGTCGGCGCCGGCTCCCGGACGGCGAAGATCCGGCTTGATCCCTCCCAACTCGTCGACCTCCCCGGCTACGAGGTGGTCGAGGACCTGGCCTTGCCGGGTTGAGTTCGCTTTCTGACCAGGAAGAAGTATCCGATCAATCCGACCAGGGCGAAGCCAAACCACTGCACTGCGTAACCCAGATGAGGCCCGGCGTCGTCGAAGGACGGAGGGGCCACCGGTGCGGGGAGCTGGCCACCCTCGCCCCCGATCATCACCAGGTACACCGGGGCAAGGGGATACTCCACCTGCTGTTGAACCCGGGCGATATCGACCCGGTTCAGCACCCGGAGTCGCCCGGTAGCCGGGTCCTCGGGACCGAGGGGTGGTCGTGCCCGGCTCGGCTCCACCCAACCCTCGATGGTCACCATGCCCTCGGGCGGTGGTGCAGTCGACGAGGATGCTTGGTCGGAGTCGAGCGGGACCCAACCACGGTTGACCAGGACCGCCCCCCACTCCCCCACCAGTGGGGTCACCACGTGGAAGCCGGCGGTGGCCAGATGGACCTGAGAGCGGACCAGGATCTCGTCCTTGGCCCGGAACTCTCCTTCGGCGAACACCCTCCGGTAGCGGATCGACTCCGGCTCCTCTTCGACCAGGGTGGAGAACGGCACTGGAGGAGCCTCGAGCCTGCTCTGCCCCGATCTGTTGCCGGCTTGACGCTCCTGGTGCCGGTCGAGCTGCCAGAGCCCAAGGGCGACGAACCCCACGGCAACCACCAACACCGTCAGGTGGGCGACCATCCACTTGGGTCGGAAAAGGTCGCGATCGACTCGAAGGCCGTCAGGCGGCACCGATGTCTCGAGCCCGCAGATATGTGAGCACAGCAGCAACCCGGCGATGGGTCTCGGTCTCCTGCGGTGCCAGCCCCAGCTTGGCGAAGATCGCATTGATGTGCTTCTCGACGGCCGACTGTGATATGAACAGCGACTCGGCGATGGATAGGTTCGAGCTACCCCCGGCCATCGCCGCGAGCACTTCGGCTTCGCGGGGAGTCAGCCTGTCGAGCAGGCGATCGGATGAAGAAACCTGCCGGTTGAGCAAGGCCTCCACAACCATCGGATCGATGACCGACCCTCCTCTGATGACCTCGCGCAGAGCGCGTAGTAGCTCGTCCAGCTCACCCACCCGATCCTTGAGCAGATAGGCCAGTCCTTCGGTGCCGTGCTTGAAGAGTTCCAGGGCGTAGAGGGAGTTGGCGTGCTGAGAGAGAACGACCACCCCGACAGCCGGATGCTTGGCCCGTATCTCATGCGCCACGTGTATTCCCTCCATCTGATGGTCCGGCGGCATCCTGATATCGACGATCACCACATCTGGAGAGAGCCTGGCGACGGCCCCACGCAGCTGATCGCCATCCTCGACCGCGGCGACGACCTTCACCTCGCCGGACGCCTCCAGCAGCCGTCGGGTCCCCTCGCGCACCAGGTAGTGGTCATCGGCGACGATCGCCTCGATCACGAGTCGCCTGCTTTCAGCGGCAATCGGGCCGAGATGACAGTTCCCGCACCGGGAGAGGTCTCGACGTTCAACGAACCGGCCAGGGCGGTGAAACGGTCATGGAGCCCCGCCAGCCCATTCTGCCCGATACGCGTCGGATCGAAGCCAACCCCATTGTCGGCAATGGTCAGCTCGAGGTCCCTTCCCCGGCGATTGAGCACAACGTGCGCCTCAGATGCCCCGGAGTGCTTGAGAACGTTGGCCAGACTCTCGGCAACGAAGAAGAAGGCTGCGCCTTCGATGTCGTCATCGAATCGCTGGGCTCTGAGGCCGGGTGAGGCGGCCACATGGGTGTCGATCGGGAGCCTGCTGCAGCGGTCCTCCACCGCCTCGACCAACCCACCATCGGTGAGCACCGAAGGGTGTATGCCCTGAGCGAGGTCCCGCAAGTCACGGAGGATGGTTTGCGCGTCGCGCTGAAGCTCGAGCAAGACAGCGTCATCCAACACACCCCTCTTCGCTTGCGTTCGAGCCAGACCAAGCTTTGCCACCAGGGCCACCAACTCCTGTTGCGCCCCGTCGTGGAGGTTGCGTTCGAGTCGCCTCTTCTCCACTTCCTGGACCTGGACGATTCGTCCCGCAAGGTTCCGGTTTGCCGCCAACAGGGCAGCTTGCTGCCCCAGGGCGGTTATGAGACGGATGTCCTCAACTGTCAGGCTGCCGGTGAGCTTCGGCCCACACCGGATCTCCCCGATCTGTCTTCCTTGACTGGAAACCGGAATGCTCAACGCCGCTTCGGCTGAGACCTTGCCCGCAACACCTTCGACACCGGGCTGGATGGACACCGCCACCCAGCGCAGGCGAGCGGCGGCCCGAACCAGGTGGGCGAAATGCTCGCCGATTTCTTCTTCAGTCTCGTCTTCGGATCGGCTTGGCCCCTCGAGTTCGGTGACGACTTCCAGAGGCTCGGTTGGTTCGTCGAAGACCCACCGGTCGGCTATCGACCGGAGCCGACCTCGCGCCGGCTGGAAGCCAAGAGCCAGGGTCGCGGTGATCAGTATCGCAAGCATTATGGGGAGACCCCTTCCGGATGCTCGACCGAGGAGAGCCGCCACCCCGGCATAGACGACAAACAGCCCGATCGACAGGGCTCCGTAGATGAATGACTTGCGGATGACTGTGTCCTGGTCGAGCCACACGGGCTGCTCGAGGGCGACCAGGACCGAGAGCGGGATCATCGGCAGTGCCAGCGCACTGATGCTGAGCAGCATGCCGCCGTGGATCAGGGTGTCCGCACCGAGCAACGGCCGGAGAAGTATCGGGATCACGCCAATGAAAAAGGCGGCTCCGATTCCGATGAGCACCCAGCGGATCTGGAGGCGCCGGGCGGGCGATTCGTGTCGCCAACGCATCAGGAGGAGGGCGAATCCCGCAAGGATCGCCGCATACAGGATCTCGCGCACCGACCCGGTCACCGCCCCGATACCGGCCAGTGCCTCCACGTGGATTGGGTTGGGCAGGGCCGGCAGCCCCTGGTAGCCGACGGACTCGACGAGAACCTCCCTGTTTGCCAGCAGGCCGCCGAGCATCGGAAGAGGTAACCACCACATCGCCTTGGCGAACCGGCGCTGGCCAGGGGTGACCGGTGTTCCGCTGGGGAACAGGCCGATCAGGATGGCGAAACAGGCCAGCCCTACCATCGCTACCAGCGCCTCTACCACCAGGACCGGTGCCATCCATGATTCCAGGCCGTGTTCGCCAAATCGAGTCTTGATCAACCACTCGAGAGGCGCGGCGAACCCGGTGGTCAGAGCCGTCCCTGTCACCATCAGCCATCCGACTCGCTGCTCCGCTCGCCGCCAGATCAGGTGGATGCCAACCGCCATGAAGGGTATTGGCACTGTCAGGAGGTACAACACGTTGGGCCAGGGAACCGGCCTCTGGCCGAGCATCGACAAGAGGGCAGCGGCAAGAGCCAACGCCGCGCCAACTGCGCCGACCCAGACAAGACGTCTCACCAACGACATTGTCCGTCCTCATCGGTCGGGCTGTCCATTGAAGCCCGCACCACTTGGCGACGCCTGACAAGTCCGGTTCTCCTCACCTCTCGAGTATGGCAGGCAGGGTGTCCATCCCAGATGGCGGCCCATAACTTCGGAGGACACCCGAGATTGAAGGAGTTCGCGTGCCCACGACGATCACAACCACCCCGGAGGCGGCCAAGCGAGAGATGCCCCCGTCCCCGTGGATGAGGCTGAGCAGGGGTGCCTCGATCACCATGGTCCTCTGGTCGGTAGTCCTGCAGGCCACCGCAGGCGCCGTCATCCCCCCGGTGCTGGTGATCGGGGCCTCATTCCTACTGCTTGTGCCGTTTCTTCGGGGCCAGAGGCGTCGCCTCGGCCTCGCCTTGGCGCCGGGTCATGAAGCCATGACCGCCACCCTGATCGTGAACCAGGCAGGAGCCGGGACATGAGCGAGCAACGATTCCGCGAAGCAGAGGATCGCCTGTGGAAGTCGGTGGGGCGTGAGCCCACCGAGACCCGGGTGGTTCTGGCAGGAACCGGCACATCCATAAGGGTCCAGGAAGTTGGTGAGGGTGAACCGGTGCTCTTCATTCATGGAGGGCCCAACTCAGGATCGACCTGGGCCCCGATGCTCCAACACTTGATGGGGTTTCGATGCCTCCTGGTCGACCGTCCAGGAACCGGGTTGAGCGATCCGTACCCGGTGATGGCCTCCAACCTTGCCGACTTCGGGGCCAGGTTCGTCCCCGACGTACTCGACAGCTTGGGAGTTCCTCGGGCTCATGTGGTCGCCTCGTCCTTTGGTGGCCACCTCGCCCTGAGGTCGGCGGCAGCCCACCCCGATCGTTTCTGGCATATGGTCCAGATGGCTGCCCCGGCCCTGGTGCCCGGTGCCGTCTATCCATCGTTCATGAGGTTGATCCGCTCCAAGACGGCGAGGAGTCTGATGAACCTCTTTCCTCCCACTCAATTGGTCAACCGCAGCATCTTTCGTCAGATCGGGCACGGGGCCAGTCTCGACTCCAACCTGATTCCACAGGTCTTCCTCGACTGGTACGCGGCGTTGGGGGCGCATACCGACACCCTTCGGAACGACGGCGAAATGATCGCCTCGATCCTCGCTCAGGATGGCCGACTCACTCTGGACGCGACCTTGCTGGGAAAGGTGGCGACGCCGACCCTGTTCCTGTGGGGGCACGACGATGGGTTTGGAGGCCAGGACAATGCCCTGCTCGTCGCCGGCCTCATTCCTGGTGCTCGATTGGTGATGATGCCAGGAGCTGGCCATCTTCCCTGGCTGGACGACCCGCGGTTCGTCGCAGATCGAACCGAGGCGTTTCTAACCGGCGACACCAGCCGCGCGGCGGCGAGACACTCCTCCCGGCCCGGCCCACTGATGACGGGGCAGGCCTGATCGTGGGGCCTACTGCACTTGGAAGTGGACCGGACCCGGATGCCGGATTCTGGAGTCGACATGGCTGGAAGTTCCTCCTCGGGCTGGTCGCGGTCATCGGCCTCTTCGGCCTCGGTGACATCATCGCCGGTGCCAGCGCCGATCCGGCGATAGCTGTCGGAATCAGTGGCCTCACACCTGAGGAGATTCGTGCGTTGAGTCAACCTGTTCACCGCTTGGTCGATCTCCAGACCAGGGCGGGTGGGCTCCAGCTCCTGGTCGTGAGCATCCTGTGGGGCGTGATCGTGCTGATCCCGCTCCGTCGGGGAGAGCGGTGGGCTTGGATGACCATGTGGACCTTCCCGTTGTGGAGTCTCACGGTGTCCGTTGGCTTCTTGTTCGTCGAACTCCAGCCGGATCGTCCTCTTCCACCCCCGGCGATCTCCGGCTGGGTCTTCTTCGCCCTGACGTCGCTGCTCCTGTGGGTGGCGAAACCACCGAAGAGCACCATTTAGGACAGCAGCGAGAAGAAACCCCCCGAGGCGATCCTGTTCCAGGGAGACATCGTGGTTGGTCGCAGGCAGCCATTCTCCACCGGGGCGACCAGCCCGGGCTATCGGTCAACCAGATCCGGTCAGTCGACTGCCACTGGCTCCAGATCGTCGAAACTCTTGAGGGTGGCGTATTCGGCCACCACCTCCACCCGGCTTCGACGACCTTCCATTCCCTCCCAGAATCGGCGTTGCACCGACCCGCACAGCCAGAAACGTTGCCCCTTCTCCCCCGGATCGGCCCATAGGTCGTCGTTGGGATCCCAGACTGTCACCGGGATGACGTCGACACGACGCCTGGGGTGATCGGAGCGGGTGGTGAGCAGGAAACGGATCAACCTCGAACCGCTCTCGAACTCCCTGAGCTCCGGATCGGCGGCGAGGCGGCCGCAAAGCACCACCATGTTGAGGTCGAGCCCCATGTTTGACATTCCATTCTCCCCTTCTATCGCTCGGGGAGTGCGGTCAGGATCACTATGACGGATCCGCCCGACATTTTTCAGGGGGTCGTCGTCAGGAGACCTTCTCGAAGATGGCGAAGTACGGATAGACGTGGGGGTGCACGTCGCCCGCGTTCACCACGAAGAAGACATGCGGCTCCAGCTTCTTGGCCTGGGAGAGGATCCGCTTCTCGAAGTGGGCGAGGTCGTACCAACGGGCGAAGCGAGCGCCCTTGCCCCAGAGATGCTTGACACCGTGCTCGTCGACCCACCCGTCGTTCCTGACGGTCGAGTACTCCTCCGAGATGAACAGGGGGACGATCAGGAGCTTACCCCCGGGACCAAGCAGGCGTTGGGCCTCGAGGAAGAACTTGATGTCGCTCCTACCCTCGAAGTGCTCCAGGGAGTTGTGCAGGGCCATCCTGGAAACGGACCCGGAGGGCAGCGGTATCCTGGCCGCGTTTCCGCCGATGTCTGTCCCGTTGACTCCCCGCTTGAGATAGAAGAGGTCCTGACGGAAGACCTGACTCCCGAAATGGTCCCTCACGAAGAAGGCGAAGGGGCAGTCCTGGGCGGCGACGTCGATGAAGGTGTCTTCCGGCCCAAGGTCCAGCCAGTGGTAGGTGACGTAATACTCGGCCCTCTTGGCATCGTCGATCATGCCTCTCTCGTCCACATAGAGGGTCTTGAATCGGGCAAAGTCCTCCAGGTCGATCTCGACCGGCTCGATCTTCTTCCCCAGTAAGTCCTCGAAGCTCTGCCTGAACCCGGGCGATGTCATGGTCGTGTCACCGGCCTGATGGTATTGGCGCCGGTCAGAGGATGGCCGCCCGCAGCTCGTCGACTCCCTCGAAATCGAGCTCCTGAGTGTCGAGTGCGTCGAGGAGTCGGCGGGCGGCGTCGCGGTCACCGGCGGCGACCGCCACCCGGGCTGCCACGAACCAACGGCGTACCTCGGCCATCGAAGGTGAGGCGACCAGGCGTCCAGGCTTGATCACCGCCCAGGCCTCTCGAGGCTTGCCCTGGTCGAGGAGATAGGAGGCATAGACCACCCTGGCCTCGTGCTGGGTCTCGGGGCTCACCTCTCCCTCCTGGATCATCTGCCAGGTCTTGGTGACGGCCTCGGTCCGGCCCAGGGCCCGAAGGCTGTCGAGCTCGACGGGAGTGTGGGTGAGGTCGCCGGTGAGCCGGCGGAAGGTACGCATCTCCCGGAGGCCTTCCTCCCATAACCCGGCCCGGTAGGCGGCCAAGCCGAGGAGCTCTCGAATGGTGGCTGCCCTAGGTGATAGCTCCTTGGCCTTGCGAAGCTCGGGCAAGGCCGAGTTGTACCGCTCATCGGCGAAATGTTGCATGCCTTTCGACAGATGGATCAAGGCCGGTTCGCGCCGGTCCTTGGGGGTGGATCGGATCACCTCGTCCCGCACCCACTTGGGGAGTTGGCCGCTGGGGACCGCGGTTACGCTGCCTCGCCGATTCTGGTCGGCACGTGCACCCCGGTCCTCACCTCCCTGCTCCGAGCGGCGAGCCCCTTCCCCAGTCTGACGGGAACGGGGGCTGTGCCCTTTCTTGTCTCCCTTGCGTGGTGGTCGGGACAAATTCGACTCCAATGAGAAGAGGGGCCATCGACGCTAGTCGGTGACCCCTCGGCGTTTTATGTCCGGCGGTGACCTACTCTCCCGGGGGGTCGCCCCCCAAGTACCATCGGCGCTGGTGGGTTTCACTTCCGTGTTCGGA